>NZ_DATGOP010000127.1:0-17894 GCF_035305885.1 Pseudonocardia sp. | reverse complement strand
TCAGCAGATGCAGTGGTCGACCCGTATCAATAGGGTCTGCTCCCACTGTACCGCCTTTGTGCAGGAGCGCCACTGGCCGAATGGGTTTCCGTGCTCCGGTTGTGGACACTACACTTGAGCCAGCAGCGTTCGAGCCGTCATCAGCGGCGAGCTTTCGGAAGAACGGGCCGCTCGCATACCGCGTCGTCCTCACTAGAACCGAACGGGCCGGCCCGTCACAGCCGACCGATGAGCGGCCAGGCCTCCCGCCTGGCAAGCGAGGTGGTACCGCGGTGCCCCACCTGGCGGCCCTGGGCCGTGCACCAGGAGGGCGTCGTCCTCGTGGCAGTGACGACAGTGACACCACCCGACCGCCCGCCTCAGGAGACTCCACCGCAATGGCCTACCCCAAGGTCTCTCACCTGCCCGCAGCTGCACCGGACGTCCCGGCATCCGTCCCCTCGAGCCCGCGCTTCCCCGCGGTCGAGGAGGCCGTGCTCAAGTACTGGGACGAGGACGGCACCTTCGCTGCCTCGGTCGAGAACCGGCCCGCCGGCGAGAACGGCAGCAACGAGTTCGTCTTCTATGACGGCCCGCCTTTCGCCAACGGACTGCCGCACTACGGCCACCTGCTCACCGGCTACGTCAAGGACGTCGTGCCGCGCTACCAGACCATGCGCGGCCGCCGGGTGGAGCGCCGGTTCGGCTGGGACACCCACGGCCTGCCCGCCGAGGTGGAGGCCGAGCGCCAGCTGGGGCTGAAGAGCAAGGCCGAGATCGACGAGATGGGCGTGGCCGCGTTCAACGAGGCCTGCCGCACCTCGGTGCTGCGCTACACCAACGAGTGGCGCGAGTACGTCACCCGCCAGGCCCGCTGGGTCGACTTCGACAACGACTACAAGACGCTCGACCTGGACTACATGGAGAGCGTCATGTGGGCCTTCAAGTCCCTCTGGGACAAGGGCCTGATCTACCAGGGCTTCCGCGTCCTCTGGTACTGCTGGCACGACGGCACGCCGCTGTCGGCCACCGAGACCAAGATGGACGACGTCTACCTGGACCGGCAGGACCCGGCCGTCACGGTGGGGCTGCGCCTGCAGGCACCGGGCTCGGACCTCGACGGGGCGCTCGCGCTGGTGTGGACCACCACGCCGTGGACGCTCCCGTCCAACCTGGCCATGGCCGTGCACCCGGAGGTCGAGTACGCGCTCGTGGCCGCGAACGGGGAGCGCTACGTGCTCGCCACCGCGCGGCTCGCGGCGTACGCCCGCGAGCTCGGCGAGGAGCCGGACGTCCTGCGCACCTTCCGCGGTTCCGAGCTGCTCGGTCTGTCCTACACACCGCCGTTCGACTTCTTCACCGGCTGGGAGAACGCCCACCGCGTGCTCGCCGCCGACTACGTCACCACCGACGAGGGCACCGGCCTGGTGCACATCGCCCCCGCCTTCGGCGAGGAGGACAAGGCCGTCACCGACGCGGCGGGCATCCAGGTCGTGGTGCCGGTCGACAGCAAGGGCGAGTTCGACGAGCGCGTGCCCCCGTACGCGGGGATGCAGGTGTTCGACGCGAACCCGCACATCATCGCCGACCTGAAGCGCGGCGCCCCGCACGCGAAGGGCGTGCTGCTGCGCCACGAGACCTACGACCACCCGTACCCGCACTGCTGGCGCTGCGGCAACCCGCTGATCCAGCGCGCGGTGGACTCGTGGTTCGTCAAGGTCACCGAGTTCCGCGACCGGATGGTCGAGCTGAACAAGCAGATCACCTGGGTGCCCGAGCACATCAGGGACGGCCAGTTCGGCAAGTGGCTGGAGAACGCCATCGACTGGTCGATCTCCCGCAACCGGTACTGGGGCTCGCCGATCCCGGTGTGGGTGTCCGACGACCCCAACCACCCGCGGATCGACGTGTACGGCTCGCTCGACGAGCTGGAGCGCGACTTCGGCGTGCGGCCCACGGACCTGCACCGACCGCACATCGACGAGCTGACCCGGCCCAACCCGGACGACCCCACCGGCAAGTCCACGATGCGCCGGGTGCCCGAGGTGCTCGACTGCTGGTTCGAGTCGGGCTCGATGCCGTTCGCGCAGGTGCACTACCCGTTCGAGAACGCCGAGTGGTTCGAGCACCACTTCCCGGGCGACTTCATCGTCGAGTACAACGGGCAGACCCGCGGCTGGTTCTACACGCTGCACGTGCTCGCCACCGCGCTGTTCGACCGGCCCGCGTTCCGCTCGTGCGTGGCGCACGGGATCGTGCTGGGCGACGACGGGCAGAAGATGTCCAAGTCGCGCCAGAACTACCCGGACGTCAACGAGGTCTTCTCCCGCGACGGCTCCGACGCCATGCGGTGGTTCCTCATGGCCTCGCCGATCCTGCGCGGCGGCAACCTCATCGTCACCGAGCAGGGCATCCGGGAGGGCGTCCGGCAGGCGATCCTGCCGCTGTGGAACACGTGGTACTTCCTGTCGCTCTACGCCGGGCGGCGGGGGGTGCGGCGCACCGACTCGCCGCACGTGCTGGACCGCTACATCCTCGCCAGCACCGCCGCGCTGGTCGACGACCTGACCGCGGCGCTCGACGTCTACGACATCGCGGGCGCCTGCGAGAAGCTGCGCGACCACGCCGAGACGCTCACCAACTGGTACGTCCGGCGCTCGCGCGACCGGTTCTGGGCGGGTGACGACGACGCGATCGACACCCTGCACACCGTGCTGGAGGTGACCTGCCGGCTCGCGGCCCCGTTGCTGCCGCTCACCACGGAGAAGATCTGGCAGGGGCTCACCGGGGGGCGGTCGGTGCACCTGACCGACTGGCCCACGAGCGACGAGCTCCCCCACGACGCCGAGCTCGTCGCGGCCATGGAGCGGGTGCGCCAGGTGGCGTCGGCGGCGCTGTCGCTGCGCAAGGCCCGGGGGCTGCGCGTGCGGCTGCCGCTCGCCCGGCTCACCGTGGCCGCGGCGGACGCCGAGACGCTCGCCCCGTTCACCGACATCCTGCGCGACGAGGTGAACGTCAAGGACGTCACCCTGACCACCGACGTCGCCACCTACGGGCGGTTCGAGGTGGCCGTCAACGCGCGGGTCTGCGGGCCCCGCCTCGGCGGCGACACGCAGAAGGCGATCCGCGCCGTGAAGGCCGGGGAGTGGCACCGGGGCGACGGCGGCACCGTGATCGCGGGCGGGATCGAGCTGCGCGAGGGCGAGTTCACCGAGCGGCTCGTTGCGGCCGACCCGGACTCCACCGCGGCGCTGCCCGGCTCCACGGGGCTCGTCGTGCTCGACACGGAGATCACGCCCGAGCTCGCCGCCGAGGGCACCGCGCGCGACGTCGTGCGGGTCGTGCAGCAGGCCCGCCGCGAGGCCGGGCTCGACGTGGCCGACCGGATCGCCCTCACCCTCGACGGGCCGGCCGCGGTGCTCGACGCCGTGCGCGCCCACGAGCCGTTCGTCGCGGGCGAGGTGCTGGCGACGTCGGTCACCTACGGGCCCGCGCCGGAGCCGACGTTGCGCGGCAGCGTCTCGGCCCCGGACGGCACGAGCGCGGAGCTCGCGGCCCTGGTCGCGCGCAGCTGAGCCGGACCGGGGGCCGCGTGGACGAGGGCGTGCGGATCCCGGTGCGCGTCCGCCCCGGCGCGCGCCGGGAGGAGGTCGGCGGGAGCTGGGCCGGGCCGCGTGGCCCGGCGCTCGTCGTGGCCGTGCGGGCCCGTGCGGTCGAGGGACAGGCGAACGCGGCGGTGGTGGACGCGCTCGCCGCCGCGTTCGGGGTGCGCCGCGGCGACGTCGAGATCGTCACCGGGGCCCGCGGCCGGGACAAGGTCGTGGCGGTGCGCGGGGACCGCGAGCGGCTGTCGGCCCGGCTCGCCGACCTCATGGGCTGAGCCCTCATGGGCCGACCCGGCGGCCGGGGGCATACTCGTCCCCATGGGGGGACCGGCAGCAGCGCGGTGGGCCGAGCTGCAGTCCGGGCGCGGCATCCCGCCGGAGATCCTCGCGCGCGCGTCGGCCAACCCGTGGCACCACGAGGTCTCCTTCTTCACCCCGCCCGCCGAGCCGGCCGACACGCCGTCCCGCCGGGCCGCGCACGCGCTGCTCCCCGACGGCGGCAGCGTGCTCGACGTCGGGTGCGGGGGCGGCGCGGCGTCGTTCGCGCTCGCCGACCGCGCCGGCCACCTCACCGGCGTCGACCAGCAGCAGGACATGCTCGACGCGTTCGCCGCCGAGGCGAACGCCCGCGGCCTCCCGCACCGCACGGTGCTCGGCCGCTGGCCGGGCGTCGCGCCCGCCGCGGGCCGCGCCGACGTGGTGGTCTGCCACCACGTGCTGCACAACGTCGTGGACCTCGTGCCGTTCCTCGAGGCGCTCACCGCGGCGGCCCGCCGCGGCGTGGTCGTCGAGATGATGGCCCAGCACCCGATGGCCTGGCTCGACCCGCTCTGGGTGCGGTTCCACGGCCTGCACCGCCCGGAGCCCGCCACCGTCGACGACGCGGTCGCCGTGCTGCGCGAGATCGGCATCTCACCGGACGTGCAGCGGTGGGAGCGCGAGCTGCCGCCCCGGCAGGACCCGGAGTGGGTCGCGCGCCGGCTCTGCCTGCCGCAGGACGCGGTGCCCGAGGTCGCCGAGGCGATCGAGGCGCTGGAGCGGCCGCGGGCGGCGGCGACGCTGTCCTGGACCGCCCGCTGATCCCGCTAGCGGCTGGGGCGGACCGTCACGTCGCCGATGTGGCTGATGGCGCGCAGCGCGTGGGGGGAGCCGGGGTCGGTCGGCACCAGCACGCGCTCCTCACCGTTGTCGGTTGCGGCGTCCACGCGGTAGGCCGTGCCGTCCGGGACCGCCAGGTCGACCTCCCCGGTCTCGCTGACCAGGTCGGCCGACTGCGGTACCACCAGCAGTTCCAGCCGCACGTCGCCGACGTCGGTCGCCGCGCGCACCACGGGGGCGCGCACCGCCTCGGCGATGATCTCCCCGGTGTTCGAGCGCAGGTCGAGCGGGCCCGCGACCTCGGTGACGGTGATGTCGCCGTGCGACCGGTCCACCGTGAGCGGGCCGGAGAGCCCGCTCGCCGTCACGTCGCCGTCGGCGCCGTCCACCACCACCTCGAACGCGGGTGGCACCGCCACCTCGTGCGTCACGTCGCAGCGGACGGCGAGGAACCCCCGGCAGCGGGCGGTCAGCCGGACGCCGGACGGGGTCGACTCCTGCACGATCTCGGGCTCGTCGAGCCCGTGACCCACGATCGTGCGCACGTGGACCCGCCCGTCGTCGCTCGGGCCGATCGTCACGTCGCCGTCGGCGTCGACCACGAGCCGGTCGGTGGCGGTGGTGAAGGAATCGCTGCGCTCGACGGTGCCGGTCACCATCTCCGACAGCAGCCCGACGCTGCCCGTGCCGCACACGAGCCCCACCATGAGCACCGCGGCGGCCACCACCGCCGGGCGGGGCTTCGCGGGAGCCTGCGTCGTCATCCACCCTCCAGGTACTTGAGCACGGCGAGCACGCGCCGGTGGTCCGTGGGCGCCGCGGGGAGCGCCAGCTTCATGAAGATCCCGCTGATGTGCTTCTCCACCGCGCCCTCGCCGATGACGAGCTGTTCGGCGATCCCCGCGTTGGAGCGGCCCTCGGCCATCAGCGCGAGCACCTCCCGCTCGCGGCGGGTGAGCGCGGCGAGCGGGGCGGCCCGCCGGGAGCGGGCGAAGATCTGCGAGACCACCTCGGGGTCGAGGGCGGTGCCCCCGGCCCGCACGCGGTGCAGGGCCTCGACGAACGAGTCCACGTCCGCCACGCGGTCCTTGAGCAGGTAGCCGACGCCGCGGGTGTCGCCCGCGAGCAGCTCGGTGGCGTAGCGCTCCTCGACGTACTGCGAGAGCACGAGCACCGCCACCTCCGGCCACCGGGACCGGATCACGAGCGCCGCCCGCAGCCCCTCGTCGGAGTGGGTGGGCGGCATCCGGACGTCGGCGACGACGACGTCGGGCTGCTTCTCGCCGACCGAGCGCAGCAGCGCCTCACCGTCGCCGACGGCGTCCACCACCTCGAACCCCGCCTCGCCGAGCAGCCGGGCGAGCCCCTCGCGCAGCAGCACCGAGTCCTCGGCGATGGTGACCCGCGCCGGCGCCGAGGCCATCGCAGCGGTCATCGGGCGAGCCCCGCGGGGGCGGTGGGCAGCTCGACGGTGATCACGGTGGGCCCGCCGACGGGGGAGTCGACGCGCAGCTGCCCGTCCACCCCGGACACCCGGTCGGCGAGGCCGCGCAGCCCGGTCCCGCGGTCGGGGTCGGCCCCGCCCACCCCGTCGTCGGTGACGGTGATCCACAGCGGCCCGCCGCGCTCGCGGCGGACGGTGACCGACGCGTGGGCGGCCTTCGAGTGGCGGGCCACGTTGGTGAGCGCCTCGGCCACCACGAAGTAGCCGATCGCCTCCACCGTGGCGTCGGGCCGCTCCTCGATCTCGACGGTGAGCTCCACCGGCACCGGGCAGCGCACCGCGATCGCCGAGAGCGCCGCGTCCAGCCCGCGGTCGGTGAGCACCGGCGGGTGCAGGCCGCGGATGAGGCCGCGCAGCTCGGTGACGGCGTCCTTGGCCTGCTGGTGGGCGTCGTCGAGCAGCTCGCCCACCGCCGTGGGGTCCTGCTTGTAGCGCGCCTTCGCCCGGCCGAGCGTCATCCCCAGGGCGACGAGCCGCTGCTGGGTGCCGTCGTGCAGGTCGCGCTCCAGCCTGCGCCGCTCGGCCTCCCCGGCGTCGACGACCCGGGCGCGGCTGCGCTCCAGCTCGTCCACCCGCTGGGCGAGCGCCTCGGGCACCGGCCCGAGCAGGGTGCGGGCGATCGCGACGTCGGCGCTCGCGAGCCCGCGCAGCACGGCGGGGGCGGCGAGCAGCAGGACGAGCCCGATCCCGGCGAGCAGCGTCCGGCCCGCCCAGTTGTCGACGAAGGGGACGGCGTAGCTCGTGGTGCCGCGCCCGTCGTCGACAGCGGGGACGGCGAGGCCCAGCAGCGGCGTCGCCAGCAACGCCAGCGCCCCGGTGAGCAGCGCGTAGGTGAGGCCGCCGGTGAGCGCTCCGAGCGGCGCCGCCAGCACCTGGTGCAGCGCGCGGCGGCGCACCCCCGGGTCGCGCAGCAGCACGCCGCCGTAGCGCAGCGGGTTGGGCTGGAACGCCGGCAGGGGCTGCGGCTCGATGGCGACGCCGAGCAGCAGGCGGTAGCGCGCCCGCTCCAGGCGCGCGAGGCCCGCGCTCACCCACGCGGTGGCGATCCACACCGGCACCCCGGCCAGCGCGAACGGGAACAGCAAGACGGCGAGGAACAGCCCGAGGCTCACCACGAACGCCGTCACCGCGCCCACCACGGCGTCGAGCAGCAGGTGGGCCGCCGTGAGCCAGGTCGAGGGGGCCAGCAGCGCCCGGATCGGGTCACGGGTCGGATCCCGGGTGGGATCACTGCGGGGAACGTCCTCGGCGGCCGTCGCGATGACCATGACAGCAGGCTAAGGAGCACCCCCGGGGGCGCACCATCCGGTTGGTCCCCTGGTCCGTGGTGGGGCCAGCCCCCCGAACGCGTGCACGGGCCGTGTGCACCTTCGCCGATACGGTGGAGCGGGGGCGGAGGTGACCATGGGGCTGGAGGTGGTGCTGGGGGTCGCGGCCGCCGTCGTCCTGCTCGGGGTGTTCGCGGTGCGGCTCTCGGTGCGGCTCGGGCTGCCCTCGCTGCTGGTCTACCTGGCGATCGGGGTCCTGCTCGGGGAGTCGGTGCTCGGCATCCAGTTCTCCGACGCCCCGCTCACCGAGTCGCTCGGCTGGGCGGCCCTGGTGCTCATCCTCGCCGAGGGCGGGCTCAGCACCCGCTGGGCGGCCGTGCGGCCGTCGTTCGGCGTCGGCATCGCGCTCGCGACCGTCGGGGTCGCGGTGAGCATCGCCGTCGTCGGGCTGGGGCTGCACGTCCTGCTCGGCCTGGGCTGGCGGGCCGCCTTCCTCTGGGGGGCGGTGCTGTCGTCCACCGACGCGGCCGCGGTCTTCAGCGTGCTGCGCGGGGTGGGCGTGCTGCCGCGGCTCGCGGGGGCGCTGGAGCTGGAGTCGGGGTCCAACGACGCGCCGGTCGTGCTCGCCGTGGTCCTGCTCGCCTCCCCGGACCCCATCACCTGGGTCACCCCGGCCCTCGTCGTCTACGAACTCGCGGCGGGCGGGATCATCGGCGCGCTCCTCGGCATGGGCGGGGCGTGGGCCCTGCGCCGCACGGCGCTGCCCGCCACCGGGCTGTACCCGCTCGCGGCGATCGCGGTGTGCGTGCTCGCCTACTCCGCGGGCCAGCTCGCGCACGCCTCCGGGCTGCTCGCCGTGTACGTCGCCGCGCTGGTGCTGGGCAACGCCGACCTGCCGCACCGCGGCGACGTGCGCTCGTTCGCCGAGGGGACGGCGTGGCTCGCGCAGATCGGGCTGTTCGTGCTGCTCGGCCTGTACGTCTCGCCACCCCGGCTGATCGACGCGGTCGTCCCGGCGCTCGTGGCCGGGGTCGTGCTCACGGTGGCCGCCCGCCCGCTGTCGGTGATCGCCTCCGCGACCCCGTTCCGGGTGCCGTGGCGCGAGCAGGCGTTCCTGTCCTGGGCCGGCCTGCGCGGCGCGGTGCCCATCGTGTTCGCGCTGGTCGCGCTCGTGGAGGGGGCGCCGAGCGGGCCCGCGCTCGTGGACGTGGTATTCGTGCTGGTGGTCGGGCTCACCCTGCTGCAGGGGCCCACGCTGCCGTGGGTGGCGCGCACACTGGGGGTGGCGCGGGAGGCCGAGCCGCGCGAGATCTCCGTGGACGCTGCTCCGCTGGACGCGCTGTCGGCCGACCTGCTGCAGGTGCAGGTGCCGGTCGGGTCGCGGCTGCGCGGGGTGTACCTGCGGGAGCTGCGGCTGCCGCGCGGCGCCGTGGTCAGCCTCGTCGTGCGCGACGGCCAGGGCTTCACCCCCACCGAGGACACCCGGCTGCGGGAGCGCGACCAGCTGCTCGTGGTCACCACGGCGGAGGCGCGGCAGGCCGCCGAGGAGCGGATCAGGGCCGTCGACCAGCGCGGACGGCTGGCCCGCTGGCACGCCGGGCGGAGGCCGACGGACGGTAGGGGATGATGGAACGTGTGAGCGAGCACGCGAGTCAGCGATCGGAGCCGGCCGAGGCGGAGGCGAGTCCCACGGGACCGAAGGTCCGGCTGCTGTCGCTGATCGCGGTGACCGTCCTCGCCCTCGACGTCGTCACGAAGGTCGTCGCGGTCGCGCAGCTGGAGGACCGCGCCCCGGTGGAGATCCTCGGCGGGCTGGTCTACCTGCAGCTGGTGCGCAACCCCGGGGCCGCGTTCTCGATCGCCACCGGCTACACGTGGGTGCTCACGCTCGTGGCGATCGCGGTGGCCGTGGTGATCGTGCGGGTGTCGCGGCGGCTGCGCTCGACCGGGTGGGCGGTCGCGCTCGGGCTCGTGCTCGGCGGCGCGCTGGGCAACCTCACCGACCGCCTGTTCCGCGCGCCCGGGCCGCTGCAGGGCCACGTCGTCGACGTGGTCTCCTTGCTCGCCCCCGACGGGCGGGTGTGGCCGGTGTTCAACCTCGCCGACTCCTCCATCGTCTGCGGCGGCGCGCTGCTGGTGCTCCTCGCGCTGCTCGGCCGGGAGCTCGACGGCACGCGGAGCGGCAAGCGGGCCGGGAAGGGGGAGCACGCCGGTGAGTGACACCCGCCAGCTCCCGGTGCCCGACGGCCTCGACGGGATGCGGGTCGACGCGGGCCTGTCGCGGCTGCTCGGGCTGTCGCGCACGGTCGTCGCCGCGCTCACCGAGGACGGCCGCGTCGCCGTGGACGGGCGGACCGCGGGCAAGTCCGACCGGCTGACCGCGGGCGCGTGGCTGGAGGTGCAGCTGCCCGAGCCCGAGCCGGCCAAGCCGATCACCGGGCCGGAGGAGGTCGTCGCCGGGCTCACCGTGCTGCACGCCGACGACGAGATCATCGTCGTGGACAAGCCGGTGGGCGTCGCCGCGCACCCGAGCCCCGGCTGGACCGGCCCGACCGTGCTGGGCGGGCTCGCCGCGCTCGGCTACCGCGTCTCCACCTCGGGCGCGGCCGAGCGGCAGGGCATCGTGCACCGGCTCGACGTCGGCACCACCGGCGTGATGGTCGTCGCGGCCACCGAGCACGCCTACACCGTGCTCAAGCGGGCGTTCAAGCAGCGCACGGTCGAGAAGCGCTACCACGCGGTGTGCCAAGGGCACCCCGATCCGATCCGCGGCACGATCGACGCCCCGATCGACCGGCACCCGCGCCACGACTACAAGTTCGCCGTGGTGGCGGGCGGCAAGCCGAGCGTCACCCACTACGACACCATCGAGGCGTTCCCCGCCGCGTCGCTGTTGGACGTGCGGCTGGAGACCGGGCGCACCCACCAGATCCGGGTGCACCTGGCCGCCATGCGCCACCCGTGCGTCGGCGACCTCACCTACGGCGCCGACCCGGTGCTCGCCAAGCGCCTCGGCCTGCAGCGGCAGTGGCTGCACGCCCGCTCGCTCGGGTTCGAGCACCCGACCGACGGGCGGTGGGTGGAGTACACGAGCCCGTACCCCGCCGACTTGGAGCGGGCCCTCGAGCTGCTGCGGGACCATTAGCCCCCGGACGCCCCCGGGCGGCCGGGACGTGGACACTGGACGACCGGACCGTGAGCGGGCAGGGGGCGATCGTGACCTGGCGGGCCAGGACCTGGGTGCTGCTGGCGTGCGCCGCCGCCGTGCTGCTCACGGCGTGGTACGCCGGTTCGCGCTTCCCCGCCTCCGCCCCGGCGCCCGCCCCGGGGTCGGTCCGCCTCGGCCCGGAACCGGGGGAGGAGGTCGCCGCCTACCTCGCGCGGCTGCCCGCCGAGCTGCCCCCACCGGGCACGGACGCGCTCGCGCTGGTGCAGTTCACCGGCGAGCTGCCCGTCGCCGAGGCCGACCGGGCGGTCGCGGGCACGACGCCGGTCACGGCCGTGCTGCGGGTGCCGATGCCCCGCGTGCAGACCGCGCTGCGGTTCGAGCCCCTCGACGCGGGCGCCTCCCCGTCGGCCGCCTTCGACGCGGCGCGGCAGCGCGCCCAGCAGCAGGCCGCCGCCGACGCCCAGCGGCAGCCCGGCCGGGCGGGTGCCGTCGCCGCGGCCGAGGCCGCTGCGCTGGCCGATGCGTCCGCGCCGTGCGTGCTCGCCGTCGTCGTGCGGGCCGACCGGGCGGGCCTGGACGCCGTGGCCGCCGGGGAACGGGTCAGGGCCGTCCACGCGGCGCCCGCCGGGGTCACCGCGCGCGAGCTGGCGCTCTCGCCGCTGCTGCCCGAGCAGCTCGAGCGCGCCGACCCGCCGCCCGACGACGGGCCCGTCCCGTGACGCGCGCGGATACCCCGACCGGCGGGTGGGGGAATACCCCCGGGCGGACTCGGTGGAGATCCTGATGTCCGTTTCAGAGCCGTGCTGGCACGGTATGCCCATGACGTCGAGCGGGGGGAACGTGCGCGAGCCCGCTGCGGTGACGTGGGTGGGGGAGTCCGTCGTGATCGGATGCGTGATCGTCGCGCTGCTCCCCCTCGGTGTCCTGCACCTGAGCAGCATCGGGTCGCTCGACCCGCGCACGGCCGTGATCAGCGACTACGTGTTCCAGCCGGGCGGCTACGCGCTGCTCGGCGCCGCCGCGATCAGCCTCGCGGCGGGGTGCGCGGTCGTCGCGACCGGCCTGCGCCGCGCCGAGCTGCCCGCGGCCCGCGTGCCTGCGGCGCTGTTCACCAGCGCGGCGGTGGCGCTCGTGCTCGTCGCGCTCTTCCCGACCCACACCCCGGGCACCACGCCCGGGCTGGTCTCCACCGTGCACCGGGCCGCGGGCGGCTGGGTGTTCGCGGTGGTGCCGGTCGCGGCGTGGCTGGTGGCGGTGCGGGCCCGCTCGGCGCCCGCGTGGCGGCCCGCGGCCGTCCCGCTGACCTGGGCGGCGCGCGGCGCCACCGCGATCAGCGCCGTCTTCCTGCTGAATCATGTTCCGATCGTTATCACCGGTTCACCGTTTCTCCCCTTCCTCGGTGGGGTGCAGCGTGTTCTCTGTGCTGCGGTGATGGTGGTGCTGGTGATGACGGCCCGGGCGACCCGGCTCGCGGCGGAGCGCGGCTGCGAACCGGTGCCCGTCCCACCGAGGCTGCGGGGTGCGGCGTGATCACGATGATCAGCGAGGTCGCCGGCACCGGGATCGCCATCGTGCTGGCCGTCCTCGGGGCGGCCTGCTTCGCCGGGGCCGCGGTGCTGCAGCACGGCGCCGTCACCGCCGGATCGCACCGCGAGGAGGACGACCAGCCCGGCAAGGTGGTGTCGCTGCGCGGCCTGCGCGAGATCACCCGCCGCCCCGGCTGGCTCGCCGGGCTCGCCCTCGCGGGCACGGGCTCGGCGCTGCACGCCACGGCGCTCGTGCTGGCCCCGCTCTCGGTGGTGCAGCCGCTCGGCGTGCTGGCCGTCCCGCTCGCGGTGCTGCTCACCGCGATGCGCACCGACCGCACGCCCGCCGCGGGCGTCGTGGTCGGGGTGCTGCTCACGATCGCGGGCGTCGCCGTGTTCGTCGGCGCCGCGGCGGGCACCGCCGTCAGCTCGCCCCCGCCGGGCCAGGCCACACTGGTCGCCGGCATCGTCGTCGCCTGCGTCGTGCTCGCCCTCGCCGGGCTGGGCTTCGCCCGCTCCGGCTGGGTGCGCTGCGTGGCGTGCGCGATGGCGGGGGCCACGGCGTTCGGCCTGGTCTCGGCGCTGGTGCGGGCGGTGTCGCAGTCCGTCGTCGCGGGCGACGTCGGCCTGTTCGCGCTGCCCGTGCTCGCCGCGGTCGCCGGCATCGCGGCCGCGGTGCTCGTCGGCGGCTGGCTCGTCCAGCAGGCGTTCGCCTCCGGCCCGCCGGAGGTCGTCATCGCCTGCCTCACCGTCGTCGACCCGATCGTCGCCGTGCTGCTCGGCGCGGTGCTGCTCGGTGAGGGCGTCGCCACGCCGGCCGAGACGTGGTTCCTGCTCGCCGGCGCCGCGATCACCGCCACCGCGGGCGTGATCGCGCTCGCCCGCCACCACCCGGACGCGGCGGCCGCCCGCGCCGCCCGTCCCGGTCCCGGGGAGGCGGCGTCGCCGCCTGCCCCCGAGGCCCCCCTGTCCACGCCGGACGCGCCGCAGCGCCCGGCCGACCCCGTGCACCGCCGGTGATCCCCAGCGCCGGTTACCCACCCGAGAGGACATCTGCTGTGAAGCCGCTTCGGATCCTGATCGGTGCGGAGACCTACCCGCCCGACGTCAACGGCGCCGCACGCTTCGCCGAACGCCTCGCCACCGGGCTCGCCGGGCGCGGGCACGAGATCCACGTCGTGGCCCCGTCACCGACCGGCGCCCCGATGCGGGAGGACCGCGACGGCGTCGTCGTCCACGGCGTGCGCTCGCACCGCTACTACCGCCACGAGGGCTTCCAGGTCTGCCTGCCCTGGGAGGCCTTTCCGGCGACCGCGGCGCTGATGGAGGAGATCGACCCCGACGTCGTGCACACCAACGCGCACATGGTCGTCGGGCGCGGGATCGTCCGGGCGGCGCACCGCACCGGCCGCCCGCTGGTCGCCACCAACCACCTGATGCCGGAGAACCTCATCGGCTACAGCCCGATCCCGCGGGTGCTGCGGGGCGCGTTCAACCGGTGGGCGTGGCGCGACCTCGGCCGGGTCTTCGCCAAGGCGCAGGTCGTGACGGCGCCGACCCCGCGCGCGGTCGACCTGCTCGTCCGGCACGCGGGGCTGGTCGACGCCTTCCCGGTGTCCAACGGGATCGACGCCGAGCGCTACCAGGTGATCCCGCGCACCCCGGGCCCCGTCCCGACCGTGCTGTTCGTCGGCAGGCTCGACCCCGAGAAGCGGGTGGACGAGCTGATCAGGGCGTTCGCCGCGCTCCCGGAGGGGCTCCCGGCCCGGCTGGAGATCGTGGGCGACGGCGCGCGCCGCGACGAGTGGACCGCGCTGGCGGCCGGGCTCGGCCTCGGCGAGCGGGTGCGCTTCCGCGGGTTCGTCTCCGAGCAGGAGCTGCTCGAGGCCTACGCCTCCGCCGACCTGTTCTGCATGCCCGGCATCGCGGAGCTGCAGAGCCTCGTCACGCTCGAGGCGATGGCCGCCGGCCTTCCCGTGGTGGCCGCCAACGCGATGGCGCTGCCGCACCTCGTGCGGCCCGGCCGCAACGGCTGGCTCTACACCCCGGGCGACGTGCAGGAGCTCACCACCCGGCTCGCCGCGCTGGTGGGCGACGCCGCCACCCGCCGCCGGATGGGAGCCGCGAGCCGCGAGATCGTGGCCGCGCACGGGTTCCAGGCCACCCTGGACCGGTTCGAGGGCATCTACGCCCAGGTGCTGGGCCGCCAGCCGGTGGGCATGCACCGCGCCGCCTGACCCTGCCGCCTGGCTCCGCCAGACCCACCCTGCGCCCGGCTACCGCGACCGCTCGCGCGCCACGCGCTCCAGCAGCGCCAGCAGCACGCGGGCCGAGGCCTCCCAGCTGTACCTGGCGGCGCGCGCCCGCGCGGCGTCGGAGCGGCGCTGCCACACCTCGGGGTCGTCGAGCTCCCGCACCGCCTCGACGAACCCGTGCACGTCGTCCGGGTCGACGTAGGCCGCGGCGTCGCCGCCGACCTCCCGGAACACCGGGATGTCGCTCACCACGAGCGGGGTGCCCAGCGCCATCGCCTCGACCAGCGGGATGCCGAAGCCCTCGTCGCGGGAGGCCGACACGAGCGCGGTGGCGCCGCGCAGCACGTCGCGGTAGGTCTCGTCGCTCGCGCCGTCGTGGAAGACGAGCTTCCCGCCGGGGGCGAGCGCGGTGAGCCGGGCCCGCTCGTCCGGCCCGATCCGGCTCATCAGGTGCAGCTCGTGGTGCGGCAGCGCCGGCATCGCGCTGGCCAGGGTGCCGACGTTCTTGTAGGGCATGAACGAGCCCATGTAGACCAGCGCGCCGGTGCGGGGCAGCCGCGGCAGGTCCGGGGCGGGGTCGGGCGCGTTGGGCACCACCGTCACCGGGCGGCGGGTCAGCCGGTGCTGCGCGATCAGCGACGCCGTCGTCTCCGACACGGTGACGACGGCGTCGGCCCGGTTCAGCAGCACCCGCTGCGGCCACCACGCGAGGTGGTAGAGCCGCCAGAGGACGCGGATCGGCAGCGCGAACTCCGGCGGCGGGGTGCGGTTGCGGTAGTAGATGAGGTCGTGCAGCGTCAGCACGAGCGCGTAGTCGCGGCCCCAGCTGCCCATCGTCTGCATCGGGGAGAACACCACGTCGGCGCCGATGCGGCGGACCTGCCGGGCGACGAACGGCTCCCGGATGCTCGTCGGCGCGCTCAGCCGGTGCCACGGCACGTCCGGCAGGGCCGCGAGCTGGCGTTCGTCGCAGATCAGCAGCTCGACCTGCGGGTGCAGCCGGGCGAGCTCGCGGGCCAGGCCGACCGTGTAGCGGCTGATGCCGTCGTGGCGGCCGACCCGCACGTACCGGCAGTCGAGCAGGAGCCTCATCCGGCCCGCTGCGCCAGGGCCGCGAGGAACGCGCCGATCTCGCCGGCGACGGCGGCGGGCGCCTCGTAGTGCGCGAGGTGCCCGGTGCCGGGCACGACGGCGAGTCGGGCGTCGGAGAAGCGGGCCGCGAGGGCGCGTTGCGCGGGCAGCGGGGCGATGTCGTCCCGCTCGGCCGCGACGAGCAGCGTCGGCACGCCGACCCCGTACGCGGACTCGGCGACGTCGTGGTGCACGGAGGCGTGGAACGCCTCCAGCAGGGTCTTGCGGTCGGCGAACGTGGAGAAGTAGCGGTCGTGCTCGGCGTGGATCCAGCGGCGCAGCTCCCGGTCGCGGGTGGTGGCCATGGTGACGCTCGCGACGCGGGTCATGAGCCGGTTGCGCAGCAGCGCGGTGCCGGCCCGCTCCGGCAGCGCGGCGCTGATGCGGTGGTAGAGCACGGTGAGGCCGGTCATCAGCCGGCGCGGGCCGTCGAGCGCCGACGCCGCGATCGGGTTGACCAGGACGAGGCCGCGCACGGTGGCACCCCGCGCGACGGCGGCGGCGGTCACGATCGAGCCGAACGAGTGGCCGGCGAGCACCGCGTTCCCGCCCGGTGCCACGGCGGCGACCAGGTCGCGGGTCCACGCGGCGTAGGTCGCGAGGTCGTGGCGGGCCGAGGGCAGGGGAGGCGACGCCCCGAAGCCGGGCAGGTCCGGCACGACCACCTGGGTGCCCTCGAGGTGCGCGACGATCGGTTCGAGGCCGTGGTGGTCGCCCCGCAGCCCGTGGACGAACACGACGCGGTGGGCGTCGTCGGCGCCGTAGACCCACAGCCGGGTGCGCCCGCCGCGCAGCTCGACCTCCTCCTGGCGGACGGGGAGGCGCGCGACGAGCGCGGCGTAGGGGGACCGATCGCTCACGGGCGCGAGCCTAATGCGGCCCTCCGAGGGCCCGCGCCGGGCCGCCCCGGCGCGGGCCCGACACGCCGGTCTGCGGGGTGAGCAGCGGGGTCGATCGCGTCGGCACCGCGTCCGCGGTTCCGTCGGGGGCCGGGGCTAATCTGAGGCGTCCCCGGCACCCCCGCCCAGCGGCCCACCGGGCGGGGGAGGGGCGGCTCGTGCGTCAGACGTGCAGACGTGCGCCGCGATCTGCGGCGCCAGGAGGGAGCAGCCCACCCGATGGCGGCCAGTACCGACAGCTTCGTCCACCTGCACACCCACACCGAGTTCTCCATGCTCGACGGGGCCGCGCGGCTGGACGACCTGTTCCGCGAGACGGCGCGGATGGGGATGCCGGCGCTGGCGATGACCGACCACGGCAACGTGTACGGCGCCTACGAGTTCTGGAAGAAGGCCAAGGCGGCCGGCATCAAGCCCATCATCGGCATGGAGGGCTACCTCGCCCCGGGCAGCCGCCACGAGCGCAAGCGCGCCACCCTCGGCGGGCAGACGGTCAGCGACGACAACCCGGGTGAGATGTACACCCACATGACCCTGCTGGCCGAGAACACCGAGGGGATGCACAACCTCTTCCGGCTCTCCTCGCTGGCCTCGCTCGAGGGCTACTACTACAAGCCCCGCATGGACCGGGAGCTGCTGGAGACCTACGGCAAGGGGATCATCGCCACCACCGGCTGCCCGTCCGGCGAGGTCCAGCGGCTGCTGCAGCAGGACCGCTTCGACGACGCCTGCCAGGCCGCGAGCGACTACCGCGACATCTTCGGCAAGGACAACTTCTTCTGCGAGCTGATGGACCACGGCATCGGCATCGAGAAGCAGGTCCAGGAGGCGTTGTTCGACCTGAAGAAGCGGCTCGGCCTGCCGGGGCTCGCCACCAACGACCTGCACTACACCTACGCCGAGGACGCCAAGTCCCACGAGGTCCTGCTGTGCGTGCAGACCGGCAAGACCCTCGCCGACCCCAACCGGTTCAAGTTCGACGCGCAGGACTTCTACCTCAAGACGCCCGCCGAGATGCGCGCGCTGTGGGACCCGATCCACCCCGAGGCGTGCGACAACACCCTGCTCGTCGCCGAGCGCGTCAACGTCGAGTTCGCCGAGGGCCAGAACCTCATGCCGCGCGCCCCCGTCCCCGAGGGGGAGACGGAGGAGAGCTGGCTGATCAAGGAGGTCGAGCGCGGCCTGCACCGGCGGTTCCCGAACGGGATCCCCGAGCGGTACCGCAAGCAGGCCGAGTACGAGGTCGGCGTCATCATCCAGATGGGGTTCCCCGGCTACTTCCTCGTCGTGGCCGACCTCATCCAGCACGCCAAGTCCGTCGGCATCCGGTGCGGCCCCGGCCGCGGATCCGCGGCGGGCTCGCTCGTGGCCTACGTGCTCGGCATCACCGACCTCGACCCGATCGAGCACAAGCTGATCTTCGAGCGGTTCCTCAACCCCGAGCGCGTGTCGATGCCCGA
>NZ_DATGOP010000126.1:0-3060 GCF_035305885.1 Pseudonocardia sp. | reverse complement strand
AACCACCGGCGGCAGCTCGGCTAGCCGCTGCGAGCTGCGCGAGATGCAGGGCGAGAACGAGGCAGCGTGGTCGATCTTCGACACCGAGCCGCGCTCGTTGACCGTCACCGGCACGTTCGACCCGACGAGCATCACCGGCGGCGCCACGCCGCGCAAAGAGATGATCATCGGGCAGATCCACGGCCCGCTCGGCAACCCGCCGTTGTACCTGGCCTGCGAGCACCACGTGGCCACCCCGCGCATCCGGCTGTTCAAGTACAACGGGTCGACCTCGCCGGGCGTGGACAACATGCTGCCCGGAATCACCGCCACGACCGAGATCACCTACCGGATCGAGTACGCCCCGGGCGCCGACCCGGCGGGCGGCACCGGCCGGGTGCGGGTATACGGCGCGCTCGGCGGGCCGGAGAACCTCCCGGCCACGCCCCAGTTCACGTTCGCCCCGGCCGACTTCTTCGACCAGACGTCGGGGTGGTACTTCAAGGCCGGGGCCTACAACAAGACCACCGTCGCCAGCGCGTCGGCGGGCGCCGCGACGGCCACCATCTCGCGCCTGGAGCTGGTTCAGCCGGACGGCACCACGCCGCCGCCGACCACCGGCGCACTGGACGCCAGCCTCGCCCTCCCGCTCGCCGCGTTGGCAGGCGCCCTCACGACCACCGGGCAGCTCGGCGCCGTGCTCGCGACGCCGCCGGTCACCGTCGCGGGCAGCGTGCGCATGTCCGGGGTGCTCGCCGCCGAGCTGCCCGTCCCCACCGCCGCGCTCGACGCCGAGCAGACCGCGCCCGCCGCGCTGGCCGCGACCGTGGGCCTCCCGGGCGCCGAGCTGGCGGGCGAGGTCACCGCGCTCGTCGAGCTGGCCGCCGCCGCGCCGCTCCCGCTCGCCGAGCTGGACGGCGCCGTCACCGCGGCCGGGACGCTGGCCGCCGAGCTGGCCGTCCCGCTCGCGCACCTGGGCGGCACCGGCGAGGCCGTCGGCGCGCTCGGCGCGACCCTGCACCTCCCGGCCGCCGCGCTGGCGGGCGAGGTGGTCGCCGCCGGCGAGCTGGTCGTCGTGCTTGACCTCCTGGCTGCCGCGCTGGCCGGGACCTCGCACGTGCCCGGCGCGCTCGACGCCGAGGGCCTCGTCCCGCTCGCCGAGCTGACCGGGGCTGTCGCCGCGCCGGGCGAACTGGTCGCCGTGGCGCAGCTGCCGGTCGCCACGCTGACCGCGGGCGGGGCGGTGCCCGGCCAGCTCGTCGCCGTGCTCCCGCTCCCGCGCGCGAGCCTGCTCGTGCGGCCGCCGGTGCTGGTCGTGACCGAGATCGTCGGCCTGCAGGCCGCGTGGCCGGTCAAACGAGGCGGACTCACCGCCAGATCGCTGACCCGGGTGATCGGGCTGACCGCGGGCGTGCCGACCCGCGAGCTGGACGGGGCCTAGGCCGCCCGGCGAGCCTCCCGTGGGTGGCCTCGCGCGTCGACCCCGTATGGAGGTAGTGGCTGGGGCCGGATCGGAGGACTGAGCACTGCCCGCGCACGCACGAAAGGGTGGTGCCAGATGAGCGTCGAGATGATCTCGGCGTTGTTCACCGGCGTTACCGGCCTCCTGTCCGGCCTCGCCGTCCTCCTCGCCACCCGTTCCCGTCGGGTGAGCGAGGACTCGCGCTATGTCCGCAGGGCGTACCGCCGGCTACAGGACAAGTTCCTGGCCGCCATGGCCCACATGTTCGTCCTGGAGACCAAGCTGGCCGAGCGCGGCATACCCGTCCCGGCCCGCCCCGAGATCCTGGACGCGGAGGACGATGATGACGGTCCGGCCCATCAGCCCGCGAGCGCGAATGTCCGCTCGTGAGGTACGCGGCCTGCACCGCGAGGAGGACCGCCGCCCACCCGGCCGCGCCCAGGTCGTCGCGATGGTCGTGCTCGGCGTCCTGGCCGTCGCGCTCGGGGTGTGGCTGACCCAGATCACCGGCGAGGTCGAGGACCAGGCCCGCGAGCTTCCGGAGGTCGTCGCCCAGCGCGACGTCGCCGAGCAGTCCCGACAGGACCTCGCCTCGCGCGTGGTCGCGGCGTGCGCCGAGGGCGGCGAGGCCCGAGCCAAGCTGGAAGCGGTCGGCGCCTGCGCCCAGGCGGAGGTCGTGCGTTCCGCGCCGGTGCCAGGCGAGCCCGGGCGCCCGCCGACCGCCGAAGAGATCGACGCTGCCGTGGCCCGCTGGTGCGCCGCGCACAACGGCTGCTCGGGCCCGCCGCCGTCGGCCGCGGAGGTGGCCGCCGCCGTGGTCGACTACCTGGCGGCGAACCCGCCCGCGCCGGGGCGCCCGCCGACCGCCGAGGAGATCTCGGCCGCGGTCGCCACGTGGTTCGCGAACAACCCTCCACCGCCCGGTCCGCGCGGACCACGTGGGGCGGCCGGACCGGGGCCGACGCCCGAGGAGATCGAGGCCGCGGTCGCCGAGTATCTGGCGGCCAACCCGCCCCCGGCGGGTCCGCGGGGCCCGGCAGGGCCGACGTGCCCGACGGGCTCAACGTTGGCGCCGGTCGAGTTCGCGTCCGGCGAGACCGGGCTGGGATGCGTGACGAGCTTCCCGCCCACCACAGCCCCGTCCGAGACCCCGCCGCCCACGACGGGCACGGCGCCGCCCACCACAGAGGACGAGGACCCATGACCGAGGACGGGGCCAAGGCGCAGCGGGACGCAGCGCTGCGCGCGTTGCACGGTGAGCCTGATATCCAGCCGATGCTGCAGATGGACGGGGTGCGCATCGCCACGCTGGCCGTGCTCGCGGTCAACACGCTGGCCGTGATCGTGCTCGCCACGTTCCTGATCACGAACGCGCGCCACCAGCGTCTCGTAAACGAGTGCTACCAGACCCAGGTCGACGCGCTCGTGTCTTGGGCCGTTGCCGCCTCCGAAGCCGCGCGGAACGACCGCCAGGCGCAGCGGGAGCTACTGCTGGCCCAGCCGCGCACGCCGGAGGAGGGCCGGGCCGCGCTCGACCGGTACCTCGCGAAGCTCGACGAGGCCGACCGCACCAGAACCACCGCACCGGTTCCGTCGCAACGCTGCACCCGGTGACGGCG
>NZ_DATGOP010000125.1:0-44824 GCF_035305885.1 Pseudonocardia sp. | reverse complement strand
CATCCGGCCAACACCGGCGGGTTCGCCCGGGCCACCAGGGCCGCCGCCTGCCGCCCCGGATCCGGCACGGGCGCCTCCGCCCTCGGGCCCAGGCCCGCGCTCAGCCGACCAGCTGCCGCGCACCCCGCGGGCCGCCGCCCTCCGAGCCCCATCGGGAGCACACCCGTGAACCCCACCACCAGCACGGCACCCCACCCGACCGCCACCCTCGCCGACCGCCTCCGATCCCGCCTCGTCACCGCCCGTGACGGCCCCACCCGGCCGCCCGGCCGCCCGGACACCGACGGCGTCGCCTCCGATCTCGACGCGCTCATCCCCACACGCGCCCCCCACCGATCGCACCCCGGTGCGGGGACGACCGACCGGCGACCGAGCAACCCCCGCACCAGCGCCCCGCCCTGCACCGTCCGCGCGAAACCGGAGGCACGGCGATGACACCGCACACCGTTGCGGCATCCCACCCCGCGACCACCCTCGTCGACCGGGTCCGCTCCCGCCTCGCCA
Organism: Pseudonocardia sp.; assembly: GCF_035305885.1. Taxonomy (GTDB): domain Bacteria; phylum Actinomycetota; class Actinomycetes; order Mycobacteriales; family Pseudonocardiaceae; genus Pseudonocardia. The sequence goes on along the minus strand of NZ_DATGOP010000125.1, from coordinate 44,320 downwards.
CCACCGGCGGCGAGCTCACCCAGGCGGCCGTGGCCGCCGCCGTCCGCGCCGAGTCCAACGGCGTCGCCTCCGACCTCGACGTCCTGACCGCCCTGCGGGTCCTGCGCCAGGAGTTCGTCGGGGCGGGCCCGCTCGACCAGCTGCTGCGCGACCCGCGCACCACCGACGTCCTCGTCTGCGGGCCGACCGCGGTGTGGGTCGACCGGGGCGCGGGGCTCGAACGCACCCCGATCCGGTTCCCCGACGACGCCGCGGTGCGCCGCCTCGCCCAACGCCTCGCCATCGCCGCGGGACGGCGCCTCGACGACGCCAGCCCCTACGTCGACGGCTGGGTGGCCGACGCGGGCGTGCGGCTGCACGCCGTGCTGCCGCCGGTCAGCGCCGACGGCACCTGCCTGTCGCTGCGCGTCCTGCGCCCCGCCGCGCACGACCTGGCCGGGCTGCGCGCGTCGGGCACGTTCGACGAAACCGGCGAGGCGCTGCTGCGGGCGGTGCTCGCGGCGCGGCTGGCGTTCGTCGTGTCCGGCGGCACCGGCAGCGGGAAGACCACGCTGCTCGCGGCCCTGCTCGCGGCCGTCGACCCGCGGGAGCGGATCGTCTGTGTCGAGGACGCCGAGGAGCTGCGGCCCCGCCACCCCCACGTGGTGCGGCTCGTCGCCCGGCCCGCGAACATCGAGGGCGCCGGCGGGGTCGGCCTCCGCGACCTGGTGCGGCAGGCCCTGCGCATGCGACCCGACCGGCTGGTCGTCGGCGAGGTGCGCGGCGGCGAGGTCTGCGATCTGCTCGCCGCGCTCAACACCGGCCACGACGGCGGCGCCGGCACCGTCCACGCCAACTCCGCGCACGAGGTGCCCGCCCGGATGGAGGCGCTCGCCGCCACGGGCGGCCTCGCGCGCGACGCGCTCCACAGCCAGCTCGCCGCCGCGGTCCAGGTCGTGCTGCACGTGAAGCGGCTTCCGTCGGGGTCGCGCGTGCTCGACACCGTCGCGGTGCTCGGCCGCGATCACGAGGCCGGCCACGCCGTCACCGTCCGCCCCGTCTGGACGCGTGCCCACGGCTGGACCGCCGACCGCCCGGCCCTCGACGCCCTGCTCACGCAGCGCGAGGTGGCCCTGCCGTGACCCGCGTCGCCCCGCCGCACCGCACACGGGATCACCGCGCCGCACGACGCGGCCACCCACCGCCGCGCGAAGGCCGCGCCCCGGGCTCGAACGGCGCCACCACGGGCATCGTCGCTGCCCGCTCCAGCCACGCGCACCCGACCGGACCACCGACCACCACCCAGCCCGTCGCCCCGCTCCCGAAACGCGAGGTCGATCGACGTGAACACCACAACCGTCGCCTGCGCCGCCTTCGCCGCCGCCGTCGCGTGCCTCCCACCGCCGCCCGCGGTGGCGCGGTTCGCGGCGCTGTGGCCGCCTCCCGCGCGCCGGGTCCGCATCGCCCGGCCCGCCGTGATCGGACCCGTCCTCGTCGGCGGGGTCGGCGGCGCCGTCCTCGCCGGGGTGGGCGGTGCGATCGCCGGCGTGGTCGCCACCTGCCTGATCCGGCAGCGGCGGGTGGCCCGCCGCGCGGCGCACGACCGGGCGACCGCCGCCGAGCAGCTGGCCGCCGCCGTCGCCCGCATCACCGACGAGCTGCGCGCCGGCAGCCACCCGGCCGCGGCGCTCGCCGGCACCGAGGCCGACGGCCCGCACGCCCGTGCCGTGCTCGCACCGGCCGCGGTCGCTGCGCGGCTCGGCGACGGGATCGTGCCCGCGCTGCGCCGCGGCGCGGCGGGGCGGCCCGACATCGGGCCGGACGTGGAACGGATCGCCACGGCCTGGGCCCTCGCGGACCGGCACGGCATCCCGCTCGCCGACCTGCTCGGCCGCGCCCACGAGGACATCCGCTGGCGGGTGCGGTTCGCGGCCACCGTGCGGGCGCAGCTCGCCGGGCCGCGCGCCACCGCAGGCGTCCTCACCACGCTGCCGGTGCTCGGCATCGGGCTCGGGCAGCTCGTCGGAGCCGACCCGATCGGCGTCCTGCGCGGCAGCCCGCTCGGACAGGTCCTGCTCGTCATCGGCGTGGCGCTGCTGGCGGCGGGCAGCACGTGGTCGGAGCGGATCATCGGCTCGGCGGTGCCCCGATGACGGGCTCGACGCCGGCCACGAGCGGTCAGACCGCCGCGCTCGTGCTGATCGCCGCCGCCCTGCTCGTCGCCGGCGCCCGGCACGGCCGGCTCCGGCTGCGCGCGCTGCACGACCCGCCGGCACAGCCGCCCCCGCAGCCCCCACCGCTCCGCCCCGCGTGGGTGGCGGTCGGCGCTGCGGCCGCCGCCGCGATCGGAGGGGCGGCGGGCGGGGTGGCGGGAGGCCTGCTGCTCGCCGCACTCACCACGGCCGCCGGGGTCCTCGCCGTGCGTCGCGCGCGGCCCGACCCGGCGCTCGCCTCCGAGCCGGACACCGACCTCGCGGCGGCGTGGGAGCTGCTCGCCGTGTGCCTGGAGGCGGGCCTGCCGGTCGCGTTGGCGGTCGCGGCGGCCGCCGAGGCGCTGCGCGGCGGGGTCGGGGCGCAGCTGCGCCGCACCGCAGGCCTGCTCGAGCTCGGCGCCGACCCGGAGAGCGCGTGGCTCGCCGCGGAGCAGCTGCCCGCCCTCGCCACGTTCGCCCGCGCCGCGGGCCGGTCCGCGAGCACCGGATCCGCGCTGGCGCCGCTCGCCCGCGCCGAGGCCGAGCGGACCCGGGCGGGCCTGCTCGACGCCGCGCAGGCCAAGGCGCAGCGGGCCGCCGTGCTGATCACGGCGCCGCTCGGCCTCTGCTTCCTCCCGGCCTTCCTGGTCCTCGGCATCGCCCCGGTCGTCGTCGGCCTCGCCGGCGAGGTACTCACCCAGTGGTGAGCAACATCACAACACGGATGAAGAGGAGAGAACCATGATCCAGACCCGCCTCACCCGCGGTGCCCTCCTGCCGGCCAGGCTGCGCCGGCTCGGCCGGGACGACCACGGGATGAGCACCGTGGAGTACGCGATCGGCACCGTCGCGGCCGCGGCCTTCGGGGCGCTGCTCTACACGGTGGTCACCGGCGACTCCATCCTCACGGCGCTCACCGACCTCGTCCGCCGCGCGCTGACGGTCGACTTCTGATGGGCGCCCGGGCTCCAGCCGGTGCCGCGCGGCGCCGGTGCGGGTCGGCGGACGACCGCGACCGAGGAGCCGTCACCGTCGAGGCTGCGCTCGCGGTGTGCAGCCTCGCGGTGTTCCTCGTCATGGCCGTCGGCGCCATCGCCGCGGCGGGCGGATCCATCCGCTGCGTCGACGCGGCCCGCGAGCTCGCCCGCCTCGCCGCCCGCGGCGAGGCCGAGCGGGGCCGCGCGGTCGCCGCCCGGCTCGCCCCCACCGGCGCCGACCTGACGCTGAGCACCGAGGGCGACCTGGTCGTCGCCGAGGTGTCGGCCGAGGTCCTGCGCCCCTTCCCGGTGCGGGTCGGGAGCCGGGCGGTCGCCGCCGTCGAGCCCGGGACGGCCCCGCCGTGAGCGAGCGGGACGGCGGGCGCGAGCGCGGCAGCGCCACGGTCTGGGCCGCCGTGGGCATCGCGGCGATCACGACGGTCCTCGTCGTCGGGCTGCACTTCGGCGCCGCGGTCATCGCCCGCCACCGCGCCGAGGCGGCGGCCGACCTCGCCGCGCTCGCCGCCGCCGGCGCCGCCGTCGAAGGAGCGGAGGCCGCCTGCGAGCGGGCCGAGCGCGTGGTGGAGGCGATGGGCGCGACCCTCGCCGCCTGCCACCTGGACGGGTGGGACGCCCTCGTCGAGGCGCACGCACCGGTCGCGATCGCAGTACCCGGCGTCGACACCGCCTCCGGCCGCGCCCGCGCGGGCCCGGTCACCCCTACCGATCCCGGAACGGAGCCATCGTGAACGAACGCGAGGATCGCCCCCGAAGGGCGGCGTGCGGCCCCGGCGGTTCAGCGGCGGTCGGACTCGTCGAAGCGGATGAGCCCACGGATGGTGGTGCCGGCCAGCATGTCCGCGTACCCGCCGTTGACCTCATCGAGCCGGTACTCCTTGGTCACCAGCTCCTCGAGCGGGTACCGGCCCTCCTTGTCGAGGTCGAGGATCCGCGGGATGTCCGTGCGCGGGTTGCACCCGCGAAAGACCGTGCCCCTGATCTGCTTCTCCAGCATCGCCGGCCAGAACGGTTTCAGCGCGACCGCGTCCATGCTCACCCTCCCGAGGCAGGCCGGCACCACGACGCCGCCCTTCGCGGTGAGGGTGAGCGCCTCCTGGACGATCTCGGGCTGCAGCTCGCCGACGGCGACGACGACCTCGTCAGCCCGCACCCCCCACGTCAGCTCGCGGACCGGCTCGGCGGCCGCGGCCATCCTGGGGAACCAGTGGGTCGCACCGAACCGCTTCGACAGGCCCTCCTTGACCGGCGACGGGTCGACGACGATCACCCGGGCGGCGCCCGCCGTCGCCGCGCCCCACACGGCGTTGGCGCCGACGCCGCCGCAGCCGACCACGACGACGGTCTCACCCGGGTACGGATCCGCACCGCCTGCGACTCGTGCACCGTGATGTCCGGCGAGAAGGTGCCGAGCAGCGACATCGGCGCGGCGCCCCGGCCCCCGACCGTGGTCCGGTGCGTGCCGTCGGCGATCGCGACACCGCCCATGATCCGGGCGCCGACGTCGCAGAGGTTCGACCGGCCGCGGGCGCACCACGCGCACCGCCCGCACGCGGGGATGTACGCCGCGACCACGTGGTCGCCCTCCTCGAGCTCCGATCGCCCAGGGCTCACCGGGACCCCAGCAGATCGCTCCCGTGGTCCTCACGGGACCTCCTCACCTCCACCGGGAGGCGCCCACGTCCGGGGCGGAGCCGGTCACGCCGTGGTCTCGCCCGACCGGGCGGGGTCGGGCAGGGGAGCGCATCGAGGCCCGTGTCGACGGAGGCGGCACACCGCGGTGCCGTGGACGGGTTCGCAGACCGTGCCGGCCTGGCCGCACCCGGTCGCTCCGGTGCACGCCACCGGCCCATCCTTCTCGCCGGGCGGGCACACGGACCGCGCTCGGCGGAGCAACCGTGCCCGTGCCACCTCAACCGGCTCGGCGCCCGCACCGGACGCGAGCCCAGCCGTGCCCGCGACGAACCGCAGCGCGCCACCGAGCGCACCAACGCGCCATCAGCCGCTCGGGGCCCGCATCGATGGCAGAGCGGCGAACCCCACGACGAGCGGTAGGTCCCCGTGGGCGGGCGGGCCCGCGTGGCGGCCAATCGCGCAACCCACGCCATCGCGCCGCCGCCCGACGACTCGGCGCACCACGGGAACGCTCGTCGTCGCATCCGGACCGATCAGCGACCCGGACTGGAAACGGCGCGCCGTGGCGCGCCTACTGGATGCCGTGCCCGGCCGGGTCCGCCCGGTCGGTCGACTCGAAAAGCCGCTCCCCAGACTGCGGTGGGGCCGGAACGTCGGAACCGACGCCCACCCCACTCCCGGCCCACCGCGCGACGACCGTCGCCGGCCGGCCCGGCCCCCGACGCGGCCGGCCGGCGGCGGTCTACCTCGAGGCCGCGCCCACCGGTCCGGGCCGTCCCGGCGGGACGGCGGTCGGCGCGGGCGGCTCCCCCAGCGCGTCGAGCACCACGTCCAGCACCGCGATCGCCCCCGACTTGTCCAGCGGGGCGTTGCCGTTGCCGCACTTGGGCGACTGCACGCAGGACGGGCAGCCGGCGCGGCACTCGCAGTCGGCGATCGCGGCGCGGGTGGCGGCGAGCCACCGACCGAGGACCGCGTGACCGCGCTCGGCGAAGCCCGCGCCGCCCGGGTGGCCGTCGTGCACGAACACGGTCGGCCGGCCGGTGTGCGGGTGCAGCGCGGTGGACATGCCCCCGACGTCCCACCGGTCGCAGATCGCGAAGAGCGGCAGCAGGCCGATCGCGGCGTGCTCGGCGGCGTGGAGGGCGCCGGGGATGCGCCGCGGCGGCACCCCGGCCGCCACGAGCGCCTCCTCGTCGAGGTCGTACCAGACGCCGCGCGTGGGCAGCACCTGCTCCGGCAGGTCGAGCGGGGTGGTGGACAGCACGGTGCCGTCCGGGGTGCGGCGCAGGTACTCGACCACGCGGGAGGTCACCGTCACCTCGCCGAACGACACCCGCACCGGGCCGAGGTCGCGGTGCTCGAGCACGCGCGCCACCTCGACGTCGGCGGTGGACCGCGCGTCGGTGCGGAACCCGGGGTCGGCGGGTGCCACCACCGCCACGCCGGCGTCGAGGTCCAGCTCCTGCACGAGGTAGGTCTCGCCGCGGTGCAGGTACACCGCGCCGGGGTGCACGGTCGCGGGGGCGGACGCGCCGTCCACGGTGCCGAGCATCCGGCCGGTGTCGGCCTCCACCACGGCCACCTGGCCCAGCCCCGAGCCCCTGATGTCGACCGAGCCCGCGGGGCGTTCCCGCGTGGACGGCCAGTACCACCCGGTGGGCCTGCGGCGCAGCACCCCGTCGGCCACCAGCTCGTCGAGCACGGCGGCGGCCTGCTCCCCGCCGAACACGTCGCGCACGTCCGCCTCGGTGAGCGGCAGCTCGGCGGCGGCGCAGGCCAGCTGCGGACCGAGGATGTAGGGGTTCGCCGGGTCGAGCACGCAGCCCTCCACCGGGGTGCCCAGGAGGGCCTCCGGATGGTGCACGAGGTAGGTGTCCATCGGGTCGTCGCGAGCCACGAGCACCACGAGCGCCTCCTCGCGGGCCCGCCCGGCGCGGCCGGACTGCTGCCAGAACGACGCCCGCGTGCCCGGGAAGCCCGCCACCACCACCGCGTCGAGCCCGGCGATGTCCACCCCGAGCTCGAGCGCGTTGGTGGTGGCCATGCCGACCAGCTCCCCATCGGCCAGCGCGGCCTCGAGCGCGCGCCGGTCCTCGGGCAGGTAGCCGCCGCGGTAGGCGGACACGCGGGACGGGAGCTCCGGGTCGACCTCGCCGAGCAGGCGCTGCGCGGTGAGCGCGGTGACCTCGGCGCCGCGGCGGGACCGCACGAACACCAAGGTGCGCGCGCCCTCGAGCACCAGGTCCGCGAGCATCCGCGCGGCCTCGGTGCCCGCGGGGCGGCGCACCGGGGCGCCGTTCTCGCCCGTGAGCTCCGGCAGCAGGGGCGGCTCCCACAGCGCGACGGTGCGCCCGGCCGCGGGCGAGCCGTCCTCGGTGACGGCAACCACCTCCCGCCCCGTGAGCCGCGAGGCGAACCCGGCCGGCTCGGCCACCGTGGCGGAGGCGAGCACCACCGTCGGGCGCGAGCCGTAGCGCGCGCACACCCGCAGCAGCCTGCGCAGGAGCAGCGCCACGTGCGAGCCGAACACGCCGCGGTAGGTGTGGCACTCGTCGACCACCACGAACTGCAGCCTGCGCAGGAACACCGCCCACTGGCCGTGCCGCGGCAGGAGCGCGCGGTGCAGCATGTCGGGGTTGCTGAACACCCAGCGGCCGTGCCTGCGGGCCCACTCGCGCGCATCGGGCGGGGTGTCGCCGTCGAACGGGGCGGGCCGGACGTCGGGCACGGCCAGCGCGTCGAGGGCCCGCAGCTGATCGGCCGCGAGCGCCTTGGTCGGGGACAGGTAGAGCGCGGTGGCCTTGGGGTCCTGGGCGAACCGCGCGAGCACCGGCAGCTGGTAGGCCAGCGACTTGCCCGACGCGGTGCCGGTGGCCACGACCACGTCGCGGCGCGCCCAGGCCAGCTCGGCCGCTTCGGCCTGGTGCGTCCACGGCGCCGCCACCCCTTGGCGCCGGAACGCCTCGCGCAGCGCGGTGGGCACCCAGCCGGGCCAGTCCGCGGTGCGGCCGGGCCGGGGCGGGAGGCGCACGGCGTGGCGCAGCGGTCCGGCCTCGCCCGCGGGCGCCGCGCACCCGGCGAGCACGCGGCGCAGCAGCACCTCGCCCCGTCCCTGCGGTTCGCCGTCACCCACGGTGTCCGAGGTTGGCACACGACACCGACACCTCACCCGCCCGGCACCGGGGTTCCGCCGGCGATCACGGGGCCGTGAGGGGCCTCACTGCGGGGTGTCGTGGGCCACACACTTAGACTGCACACGCCTGTACCGCGCCCACGTGGGGCGACGGGTTTCTCCAAGACGCCAGGGTTGCCGTCCGTGTTCCCTGGCCCGTTCGTAAGTGACCAGGAGGACGGATGTCCGTGTCCACCCTCGCCGCGAGCGATCTGACGCTCGCGGGGGGCGACTACGCCATCGTCGGCGTGGTCGCGGTGGTCGCGCTCGCCGCCCTGGCCATCGGCTTCGTCCTGCTCCGGGAGGTTCTCGCTGCCGGCGAGGGCACTTCCAAGATGCAGGACATCGGTCGAGCGGTCCAGGAAGGCGCCGCGGCGTACCTCAACCGCCAGTTCCGCACGCTCGGCATCTTCGTCGTGGTCGTGTTCGTGCTGCTCTTCGCGCTGCCGGGCGACATCGGCGAGCGCGTGGGGCGGTCGATCTTCTTCGTCATCGGCGCCGTGTTCTCGGCCACGATCGGCTACCTCGGCATGTGGCTCGCCACGCGCGCCAACATCAGGGTCGCCGCGGCCTCCAACGAGGGTGGCGGCCGCGAGAAGGCGATGCGCATCGCGTTCCGCACCGGTGGCGTGGTCGGCATGTTCACCGTCGGCCTCGGCCTGTTCGGCGCCGCGGTGGTCGTGCTCGTCTACACCGGCCAGGCGCCGAAGGTGCTCGAGGGCTTCGGCTTCGGTGCTGCGCTGCTCGCGATGTTCATGCGTGTCGGCGGCGGCATCTTCACCAAGGCCGCCGACGTGGGCGCCGACCTCGTCGGCAAGGTCGAGCAGGGCATCCCCGAGGACGACCCCCGCAACGCCGCCACCATCGCCGACAACGTCGGCGACAACGTCGGTGACTGCGCGGGCATGGCCGCTGACCTGTTCGAGTCCTACGCGGTCACCCTCGTCGCGGCCCTGATCCTCGGGACCGCGGCCTTCGGCCAGCAGGGCCTGCTGTTCCCGCTGATCGTCCCGGCCATCGGCGTGCTCACCGCGGTCGTCGGCGTGTACATCACCCGGGCCCGGGAGGGCCAGGGCGGCCTCACGGCCATCAACCGCAGCTTCTACATCTCCGCCGTCATCTCCGGCGTGCTGTGCGTGATCGCCGCGTTCGTCTACCTGCCCTCGAGCTTCGCCGACCTGGTCAACCCGGGCGACGCGGGCGTCGTGGACGACATGGCCGGGGCCAACCCGCAGCTGATCGCCGCGGCCGCGGTGCTCATCGGCATCGTGCTCGCCGGCGTGATCCTGTGGCTCACCGGCTACTTCACCGGCACCGAGCACAAGCCGGTCAAGACGGTCGGCGAGTCCTCGCTCACCGGCTCCGCGACCGTCATCCTCGCCGGTATCTCCATCGGCTTCGAGTCGGCGGTGTACACGGCGCTGGTCATCAGCGGCGCGGTGTTCGCGGCGTTCGCGCTGGCCACCGGCTCGATCACGGTGGCGCTGTTCGCCGTGGCGCTGGCCGGCACCGGCCTGCTCACCACGGTCGGCGTCATCGTCGCGATGGACACCTTCGGCCCGGTCTCGGACAACGCGCAGGGCATCGCCGAGATGTCCGGCGACGTCGAGGGCGAGGGGGTCAACATCCTCACCGAGCTCGACGCGGTGGGCAACACCACCAAGGCCATCACGAAGGGCATCGCCATCGCGACGGCCGTGCTCGCCGCCACCGCGCTGTTCGGGTCGTACCGCGACGCGATCACGCAGGCGCTCGAGGACGCGGGCGTCACGCTCGCCGACGCGGGCACCGCGTTCGCCTACGAGGTGTTCGCCCCGAACACCCTCGTCGGCGTCGTCATCGGCGCGTCCGTGGTGTTCATGTTCTCCGGGCTCGCGATCAACGCCGTGACGCGGGCGGCGGGCGCGATCGTGTTCGAGGTCCGCAGGCAGTTCCGCGAGAACCCCGGGATCATGGAGGGCACTGCCCGCCCCGAGTACGGGCGCGTCGTGGACATCTGCACCCGCGACTCGCTGCGGGAGCTGGCCACCCCCGGCCTGCTCGCGATCTTCGCGCCGATCGCCGTCGGCTTCGGCCTCGGCGTCGGCCCGCTGGCCGGTTACCTCGCCGGCGCCATCGCCTGCGGCACGCTCATGGCCATCTTCCTGGCCAACTCCGGTGGGGCGTGGGACAACGGCAAGAAGCTGGTCGAGGACGGCCACCACGGCGGCAAGGGCTCCGACGCCCACGCGGCCACCGTCATCGGCGACACCGTCGGCGACCCGTTCAAGGACACGGCCGGTCCGGCCATCAACCCGCTGATCAAGGTCATGAACCTGGTCTCGGTGCTGATCGCCCCGGCCGTCGTGACGTTCTCGGTGGGCGACTCGGCCTCCACGCCGGTCCGCGTGCTCATCGCGCTCGTCGCGGCCGCGATCATCGTCGCGGCGGTCGTGATGTCGAAGCGCCGGTCGACGGCCATCGCCGGCACGCCGGCGGAAAGCACGGTCAGCTGACCGAACCTTCCCGACACAGGGGCCGTTCACCCGTACGGGTGGACGGCCTCTGTCGTTGATAAGGGCAAGCGCCAGCCCCGGGAGGAACCCATGAGGACGCGCAGGATCAGCTGTACCGTCGCCGCGCTCGCGGCGTTGGCCGTCGCCTGCGGCGGCCCGGCCGGACCGAGCGAGGAGGCGGTGGCCTGGACCAACCGGGTGTGCGACGCGCTCTCCGGGTTCACCCGGGCCGCCACCACCGGCCCGCAGATCGATCCCGCCGACCCGGTGGCCGCGGTGCAGGAGCTCGACCGCTACCTCGCGGCGACGTCCGAGGAGCTGCAACGGTCGCTGACCGCGCTCGGCGCCGTCGGCGGCTCACCGGTGGACGGCGGCGACGCCTACGTCGCCCGCCTCGAGGAGGCGCTGCGGGGCATCCGCAGCGGCTTCGACACGGCGCGGGAGCAACTCGCCGCGGTCGACGTGAGCAACGCCGAGCAGCTCGCGACGGCCGTACCGGGCGCCATGGCGCCGCTGCAGGAGCTGCGCAACCTGCCCTCGCCCACCGAGGGGCTGCGCGACACCGAGGAGCTCGGGGCGGCCAGCGAGCAGGCGGAGCAGTGCCGCGCGCTGCGCTCGAGCGCCGCCCAGGGTGGCTGACCCGGGATCGCGGAGGGCCCGTGCGGGGCGGATCGACCTTGCGGGCACACTGTCGAGCGACCGTGTCCCCACACGCCGGGAGCAGCCGCATGCCCCGTTCCACCCCGCCCGCCCTGGTCCTTCCGGCCGTCGTGGCCCTGGCCCTGAGCGGCGGGTGCACGACCTCCGTGCAGGGATCCGCCTCCGCCGACAGCGCTGCGGTCGAGCAGGTCGCCGTGGCGTGGGTGGACCAGATCTGCGGGTCGCTGCTGCCGTACGTCAAGGCGGCCATCTCGCCGCCGAAGCCGGCCGCGGCCCCGGACGCGGCCACCCTCGTCCGGGAGCTGAGGGACTGGCTCAGCGAGTCCGAGCGGAGCGCGGGGTCGGCGATCGACGGCATGGAGGCGGCCGGGCCCGCGCCGGTCGATGGCGGCGACGAGGTCGTGCGCAAGCTGCGCAGCAGCCTGGAGACGATGCAGGCGTCGTTCCGGGACGCGCGGACCCGCATCGAGCGGGTCGACATCACCGACCGGCAGCAGCTGCAGCGCGAGGTGCCGGCCGCTGTCGAGTCGGTGGAACGGCTCGCGAGCACGTCGAGCCCGATGGCCGACCTGCAGCTCAACCCCGAGCTGGCCCGGGCGGGCAAGGAGGCGGCCGGCTGCAAGCAGATCGCACGTGAGGTCGGGGGTTGATGGCATGACCCGCTCGTTCCGGCGAGGGCCTGCGCTGATCGGGATGCTGGCCGCGGCGGCGGTGCTCGCCGCGGGGTGCACGACCACCGTCGGTGGTTCCCCGGCGCCCGACCCGGCCCCCGCGCCGACCGAGGGCCCGGGCAGCGATCCGGTCGCGTGGGCCGACCGCGTCTGCCAGGCGGTGTTGAGCTTCGCCGTCCCCGCGACGTCGGCCCCCGACTTCTCGCGGACGGCCGACCTGTCCGCCGTCCAGCGGACGATCAGCTCCTACCTCGACACCGTCATCAGCGGGGCGCAGCAGGGCAGGTCCCAGCTCGCCGAGGTGGGCAGGGCACCCGACGCGAGCGGCGACGAGGCGGCGAAGCGGGCGCAGGACGCGCTGAGCGCGCTCGAGGAGGACTTCGGCGGGGTCAAGGCCACCGTGGAGCGGATGAACCCCGACGACCCCTCCTCCTTCATGTCTGCGCTGGCGGAGGTGGAGTCGACGGTGTCCGAGGTGTCCCCGCCCAACCCGTTCGGCGATCTCGCGTCGGCGCCCCGGCTGTACCGGGCGGCGGAGCGTTCGCCGCAGTGCCAGCGGCTGTCCGCGCTGGCCGACGCGCCCCGGTAGATCGGCGTGCCCGGTACCACCGATCGAACGGGTGTTCTACTCTGCGCGTCGTGTCGCAGCTGTCGATGTTCTCCGCGGAGGCGCGGCCGCCACATGTGAACGACCTGGCCGGACTGCTGTGCGGCCCCGGGCAGATCGTCCGGTTCGGAGCCGGGGACCAGGCCCGCCTCTCGATCGTCCTGCCCGATCCCACCCGCGCGCCCGCGGTCAGCGCCGCCTGCGCCGCCACCGGCGTGCCCGTCACGGCCGTCCGCACCGAGTCCGGGGGGCTGGCGCTGCGCACGGCGTTCCGGTGCGATCTCGTCGGCCTGGCGAAGGCGTGGACGCGCGGATCGACGAAATGCGTCCCGGAGGGATGGCAACTCGACGGTCCGGCGTTACGCATGTGGGCGCTGGCTGCAGGCAGGCCGGACGGGAGGGGCGGCTACCTCTTGGGGCTCGACCCGCACGCCCCCGAGACGCACCTCCCGCTCATCGCGGCGGCCACGCGGGCGGGCCTCCCACCTGCTCGCGTGGGCTCGGAACCGGCGCTGCGGATCAGCGGAACGCGCCGCGTCGCGCGGCTGGTCGAGCTCGTCGGACCGGTCCCCCCGGGGGCCGCGACGGCGGAGTGGCCGAGGTACTGGGGTAGAACTGCGTCTTGACGGAGTGGTTACGCTCTCGCGGTCGCAGGTCGGCAGCACGTCGGTCCCTTCGCGGTTCCGCAGCTGAATGTGACGAGCGTGACACAGCGAGTGGGTGCGCGGACGCGGGGTTCCGGCGAATGCCGGTTCCACCGCCACGCATACTCGGTGTCCCGGCCCCCGTGCAGCCGGCGCGTGGGGTACGGGGGCGGCCGGTGGGCATGCCGACGCGAGAGAGGCGCTCGCCGGCAGTCCGTAGACGATGGAGTAGGACCAGGTGGCAACCGGAACGACGAGTGCGAAGGCCGCGACCTCGAAGGCCGCGGGCGGCCGTAAGGGCGGCGGCAGCCGGGGTACCGGCGCCTCCACCGGCACCGGGAACGGGCGGCCGACGCGACGGTTGGTGATCGTCGAGTCCGGCACGAAGGCCAAGAAGATCCAGCAGTACCTCGGCCGCGACTACGTGGTCGAGGCGTCGATGGGGCACATCCGCGACCTGCCGCGCGGAGCCGCCGACGTCCCGGCGAAGTACAAGGGCGAGCCGTGGGCCCGCATCGGCGTCGACGTCGACAACCAGTTCACGCCGCTGTACATCATCACGCCCGAGAAGAAGGGCAAGGTGGCCGAGCTCAAGGACGCGGTGAAGTCCGTCGACGAGATCCTGCTCGCCACCGACCCCGACCGCGAGGGCGAGGCCATCGCCTGGCACCTGCTCGAGACGCTCAAGCCGAAGGTCCCGGTCCGCCGGATGGTCTTCCACGAGATCAGCGAGCCGGCGATCCGCGCGGCCGTGGAGAACCTGCGCGACCTCGACCACCACCTGGTCGACGCGCAGGAGACCCGCCGCATCCTCGACCGCCTCTACGGCTACGAGGTCTCCCCCGTGCTGTGGAAGAAGGTCATGCCGAAGCTGTCGGCGGGCCGGGTCCAGTCGGTGGCCACGCGGATCATCGTCCAGCGCGAGCGGGAGCGCATGGCGTTCGTCCCGGCCACCTACTGGGACATCGCCGCGCAGCTGGACGCGGGCCCGGACGCGTCGCCGCGGCAGTTCCCCGCGCGGCTGGTCGCCGTCGACGGCGTCCGCGTCGCCACCGGCCGCGACTTCGGGCCCGACGGCAAGCTCAAGGGCACGGGGCGCAAGGACGCCGCCCGGCCGCTGGACGAGGCGAGCGCGCGCCGGCTGGCGGAGGCGCTCGAGGGCCGCGACCTCGTCGTCGAGTCGGTCGAGGCGAAGCCCTACACGCGCAAGCCGTACCCGCCGTTCATGACGTCCACGCTGCAGCAGGAGGCCGGCCGCAAGCTGCGGTTCTCGGCCGACCGCACCATGCGCGCCGCGCAGCGGCTCTACGAGAACGGCTACATCACCTACCTGCGCACCGACTCCACGACGCTGTCGGACACGGCCATCCAGGCCGCCCGCACCCAGGCCCGCGAGCTGTACGGCGACGAGTACGTGTCGCCGCAGCCGCGGCAGTACACGCGGAAGGTCAAGAACGCACAGGAGGCCCACGAGGCGATCCGGCCCGCGGGCGAGGTCTTCCGCACCCCCGGCGAGATCGCCGGTGAGGTGGAGGGCGACGACTTCCGGCTCTACGAGCTCATCTGGCAGCGCACGGTGGCCTCCCAGATGGCCGACGCGCGCGGCACCACGGTGAGCGTGCGGATCTCCGGGACGGCCGCCACGGGCGAGGAGGTCACCTTCGCCGCGTCCGGGCGGACCATCACGTTCCCCGGCTTCCTGAAGGCCTACGTCGAGACGCTCGACGAGGGCAGCGAGGGCCAGGCCGACGATGCCGAGTCGCGGCTGCCCGAGCTGGTGAAGGGCCAGCCGCTCACCGCCGCCGAGCTCACCCCGGAGGGCCACACCACCAACCCGCCCGCCCGCTACACCGAGCCGAGCCTGGTCAAGGCGCTCGAGGACCTCGGCATCGGGCGGCCGTCGACGTACGCAGCGATCATCAAGACGATCCAGGACCGCGGCTACGTGTGGAAGAAGGGACAGGCCCTCGTGCCGTCCTGGGTCGCGTTCGCCGTGGTGGGGTTGTTGGAGCACCACTTCGGGCGGCTCGTCGACTACGACTTCACCGCCGCGATGGAGGACGAGCTCGACGCCATCGCGCAGGGCACACAGCAGCGCACCGCGTGGCTGTCGGGCTTCTACTTCGGCGCGGAGCACGGCTCCGAGGACTCGGTCGCCCGCTCGGGTGGCCTGAAGAAGCTCGTCGGCGTCAACCTCGAGGAGATCGACGCCCGCGAGATCAACTCGGTGCCGGTGTTCGACGACGTCGTGGTGCGCGTCGGCCGGTACGGGCCGTACCTGGAGCGGGTGCGCGACGGGGTGTCGCAGCGGGCCAACTTGCCCGACGACCTCCCGCCCGACGAGCTCACCCCCGAGGTCGCCGAACAGCTGTTCTCGGTGCCGCAGGAGGGGCGCTCGCTGGGCGTCGACCCGGTCACCGGGCACGAGATCGTCGTGAAGGAGGGCCGCTACGGGCCCTACGTCACCGAGATCCTCCCGGACAGCGAGCCGGCCGCCGAGAGCGACGGCAACGGCAAGAAGAAGGCCGCGAAGCCCAAGCCGCGCACCAGCTCGCTGCTGAAGTCGATGTCCGCCGACTCGGTGACGCTCGAGGACGCGCTGAAGCTGCTCTCGCTGCCCCGGCTGGTCGGGGTCGACCCGGAGAGCGGTGAGGAGATCACCGCCCAGAACGGCCGCTACGGGCCCTACCTGAAGAAGGGCTCCGATTCCCGGTCGCTCGCCAACGAGGAGCAGCTGTTCACGATCCCGCTCGACGAGGCGCTGGAGCTGTACAAGCAGCCCAAGCAGCGGGGCAGGCGCACCGCGGCCGCCACCCCGCCGCTGCGCGAGCTCGGCAAGGACCCGGTCACCGGCAAGCAGATGGTGATCAAGGACGGCCGGTTCGGCCCGTACGTCACCGACGGCGAGACGAACGCGTCCCTGCGCAAGGGCGACGAGGTCGAGAAGATCACCGACGAGCGGGCGGCCGAGCTGCTCGCCGAGCGGCGCGCGAAGGCGGGCACCACGAAGAAGGCGCCCGCGCGCAAGAAGGCGACCACCCGCAAGAAGGCGGAGGCCGCGAGCTGACGGCGCCGCACCGCGGAGCGGTCGCCCGGCGACGGCCCCGGGTGCGGCCCGGGTTCAGCCGAGCAGCGCGCGCACCGCGTTCGCGATGCGCTTGCCGTCGGCGCGCCCGGCGGCAGCCGCGGTGGCGCGCTTCATGACCTGCCCCATCTGCCGGGGTCCCGGTCGCTCGCCCAGCTCGGCGGCCGTCTCCTCGACCGCGGCGCGGGCGATCTCGGCCAGCTCGTCGTCCGACAGCTGGGCGGGCAGGTAGCGGGCCAGCACCTCGCCCTCGGCGCGCTCCTGCGCCGCGAGCTCCTCGCGGCCGGCGCTCGCGAACGCCTCCGCGGACTCGGCCCGCTTCTTGGCCTCCTTCCGGATGATCGCGAGCACCTCGTCGTCGCTGAGCTCCCGCGCCTCGTCCCCGGCGACCTCGGCGTTGCCGATGGCCGTCAGCGTCATCCTCAGGGTGGCTTTGACCAGCTCGTCCTTGGACTTCATGGCCGCGGTCAGGTCCGCCCGCAGCCGCTCCTTGAGAGTGCTCACGGGAGCGCACGCTAATGCACGGCCCGCCCAACGTACCCTGCAGTCGTGAACAGCTGGGCTCGGCTCGCGCTCGGCGCGACGACAACCGGTGCGGCCACGCTCGCGTACTCGGCGGGAGTCGAGCGCCGCTGGTGGACCCTGCGGCAGAGCACGCTGCCGGTGCTCGCCGCCGGGGCGCGGCCGCTGCGGGTGCTGCACATCTCGGACCTGCACCTCACGCCCCGCCAGCGCAGCAAGCAGCGCTGGGTGGCCCGGCTGGCCGAGCTCGAGCCCGACCTCGTCGTCAACACCGGCGACAACCTCGCCCACCCGCGCGCCGTGCCGGCCGCGATCGCCGCACTGGGCCCGCTGCTCGACTTCCCCGGGCTGTTCGTGTTCGGCAGCAACGATTACTTCGGGCCCACGCCCAAGAACCCCGCCCGCTACCTGGTGAAGAGCTCCCGGCGCAGCCACGGGGAGCCGCTGCCGTGGCGGGATCTGCGCGCCGCGCTCGTCGAGCGGGGCTGGCACGACGCCACCCACGCACGCGTCGACCTCACCGTGGCCGGGCTCGAGGTCGCCGCGGCCGGCGTGGACGACCCGCACCTGGGGCTCGACCGCTACGACCGCGTGGCGGGCCGCCGCGAGGGCACGGTTGCGCTGCGCCTCGGGCTCACCCACTCCCCCGAGCCGCGCGTCCTCGACCGGTTCGCCGCCGACGGCTACGACCTCGTGCTCGCCGGCCACACGCACGGCGGCCAGCTGCGCATCCCCGGCATCGGCGCGCTCGTCACGAACTGCGGGCTGGACCGGTCCCGGGCCCGCGGCGCGTCCCGGTGGGGCGCGCACATGTGGCTGCACGTGTCGGCCGGGCTCGGCACGTCGCCGTTCGCCCCGGTGCGGTTCGCCTGCCCGCCGGAGGCCACGCTGCTCACCCTCGTGCCCCGGCCGGCGGCCGCGGAGGCGGCCATGACCACCCCCGCGTCGGCGCCTGCGGACGTCCGTTAGACTCGTCCCCGGCCCACGGGCCATCGGGGTGTGGCGCAGCTTGGTAGCGCGCTTCGTTCGGGACGAAGAGGTCGCAGGTTCAAATCCTGTCACCCCGACATCGCGAAAGCCCTGGTCAGGAACTCGACGATTGGTGCCTGATCGGGGCTTTCGGCGTTCCCGGGGCGACCGCGACCCCGCTGAACCGCGACGGCGAGGGCGGGTTCCTCGCCGTCGGCGGTGGCGCCCCGATCCACCCCTTCGCCGAGTCGGTGCGGGCGCACCGGGATGCGTGCTCGACGCCGGATCGGAACCGACGATCGACGATGCGGCGTGATTTCCATCACTTGATCTGCACGTCCGCCGGCAATACCGTGCTGTCTTGGCGCAGTGGATTTCGAATCCGTACGCGATACGCTCGCCGCATTCCCCGACACCCTGATCATCGAGGCCGGCGGCGACGTCTACGCCGTCTACGACCCGGACCACGACTACGAGGAGCGGCCCCGCAACGGCTGGGCCACCGTCGTCACGTCCGACGCCCACGACTCGGCGTCCGACCTCGACCGGCCCGGGGTGTACCGGCTCAACCTCGGGCTGCCGCGCGACCGCTTCCGCGAGGTGGTCGACCCGGCGGCCGAGCACGACCCGACCGCGCTCGACACCCTGTTCCCGCACCCGGTCTACGGCCGGCTGAACTGGGTGAGCGTGCTCAACCCCGACCGGACGTGGCCCCTTGCCCGGCAGCTGCTCGCCGACGCGCACGCGTTCGCGGTGCGCAAGCACGCGAACGCCGCCCGCCGACGCGCCCGCTGATCTCCTGCACCGCACCCGGGCAGCGCACAGGGTTGCCCGGTGCGGTGGCATCGACCCCCGGTGCTGGAGGTGTGCCTCACCGTCCTGATCACCGCCGTGATGTTCGGGGCGGCCCTGTAGTCACCGGACGTCCCGGCACGGCCGCTCGACGCCGTCTTCGTCGTCGCCGTGGTCGCGATCGGCCTGTGGGCGCTGCTGGTGCGCCGGGCGCCGCGCACCGCCCTGATCGGGGGTACGGCGAGCTTCTTCGCCGCGCTGGCGCTCGACGTGCCCGCGTTCTCGCCCGCGCTCGCCCTGGGGATCCCGGTCTTCGCCGTGGCCCGCGCCGGGCGGCTGTGTGGGGCGTCGCGGTCATCGGCGTGATCGCGGCGACCGGGCTGCCGTTCCGCCTGCTCGCACCCGGCGCCGAACCCCTGGTCCGGGTCGTCGTCGACACCCTGTTCGACGTCTCGCTGCTGGCCGTCCTGCTGCTGCTCGGCGAGACGCTGCGCAGCCGGGCGGCGGTGCGGGAGGAGGCCGAGCTGCGGCTGCGGCTCGCCGAACAGGAGCGGCGGCAGCGGGTCACCGAGGAGCGGTTGCGCATCGCGGGATCTGCACGACGTGCTGGCCAACTCGATCACGGTGGTGCGGATCCACGCCGGCGTGGCCGCCGAGAAGGACCTGGCGCACGTCGACGCGCGCGGCTGGGAGCTGCCGTCGCCGTGCGCCGGGTGGACCGTCCACGACGTGGTGGCGCACCTCGTGGACGGCGCCCGGACCACGCGGCCGGGGTTCCTGGCCGGGCTCGCCGCGGCCGGGTTCGACTTCGACCGGCTCAACGCCCGCGGGGTGGCGCGCGAGCGCGGGGCGTCGCCGCGCGACACCCTCGACCGGCTGCGCCGGGTGGCGGCGCGGACCTCGGGCCCGCCCCGGCTGGTCGAGGAGGTGGTGCACGGCGAGGACGTCCGGCGGCCGCTGGGCATCGCGCGCTCCTACCCGCTGGAGGCGGTCGTGCGGGCGCTGCGGCTCCAGGTCCGCACCCCGGTCTCCTTCGGCGGGGCGAAGGAACCGGCGGCCGGGGTGCGGCTCGTCGCCGTGGACGCCGACGCGCCCATCGGCGAGGGTCCCGAGGTCGCCGGCACCGCGCTGGCGCTGCTGCTGGCCGTCTGCGGCCGCCCGGTGGCGGACGACGAGCTCCACGGGCCGGGGAGGGCGACGCTCGTGCGCGTGTCGTGAGCCCGGTGGGTTGACACGTGGACGAGCATCGATGGCCGAGGAGGCGCGGCGTGGCCGGCATCGACATCGAGCTGCTTCCCGAGCTGACCCGCCGTCGGGCGCTCGTCGGCTGGATGCTGGCCGCGTTCCTGGTCACGTTCCTCGCCACCAGGGCGATCACACGGGCGATCCGGACCGGCCGCGGGCCGTTCCGGAACGCGCACGTCGGCGGCGTGCACGTGCACCACCAGGTCTACGGGATCTTCCTCATCCTGGGCGCCGGGACGGCCGAGTTCACCTACCGCCCCGAGGCGCCGTGGTCGGACGTGCTGGCCGTCCTGTTCGGCACCGGCGCGGCGCTCACCCTCGACGAGTTCGCGCTCTGGCTGCACCTGCAGGACGTGTACTGGCAGCGGGAGGGCCGCAGCTCGGTCGACGCGGTGCTGGTCGCGCTGATCGTCGGGGCGCTGCTCCTGGTGGGGGTGAACCCGTTCGGCGACGACGCCGAGGGCGGCGCGCTCGCCACCGCGATCGGGGTCGTCGGGAACCTGGTGTTCGCGCTCGTCGCGATCCTCAAGGGCCGGCCGGTGCTGGGGGTGGTGGGCGTGTTCGTCCCGTTCGTGGCGCTGGTCGCGGCCCTGCGGCTGGCCCGCCCCTCCTCGCCGTGGGCGCGTCGCCGCTACGACGAGCGCCGGATGGCCCGGGCCCGCCGCCGCTTCCCCGCCGGGCGCCGCACGCGCTGGGACCGGCTGGTCGACCTCTTCGCAGGGGCACCCGCGGCCGAGGGGCCGGACGCGCCGCCGCGCTAGCCGACCGCCCGCGAGCTGCCGGCCAACGTCGCCGAGCACGCCGCCGCGGGCAAAGTGACGGTCGGGCAACCGGGCGCGGCTCACCGTGACCGACGACGGCACCGGCATCTCCGACGACGGGCTGGGGCGGAGCCTGCGCGCGGGCCACATCGGGTTTCTGTCGCACGCGGTGCAGCTCGTCGAGGAGGCCGCGCACCCAGGCCAGCTCGGCCTCGCGCACGGCCGGCTCGTACTCGGTCTCGACGAGGAACAGGCGCGGGACGTCACCGGACCCCTCCAGCGCCGCCCTGGTCGCCGCGACCGCACGCTCCAGCTGCGCGATCCGGGACCCCAATGCCGACGCCGCCGCCTCGGGCGGGAGCACCGCGAGCATGGACAGCCCCGCCTTGAACCGGGGGTGCTCCGGCACCGCCGTGGCCACCAGCTCGTGGTTCCAGTCCCGCAGCTCGGCGCGGCCCGCGTCGGTGATGCGGTAGACCGTGCGCTCGGGCCGAGCGCCCTCCCGCCCGCTGCCCGCGACCTCGATGAACCCGTGCGTGACCAGGTTGCGGACCACCGTGTACAGCGAGCCCCACTCGACGTCCAGGTCGGCGTCCTCGCCCCTGGCCCGGATGAGCGACGCCATCTCGTAGGGGTGCATGGGCCGCTCGACGACCGTGCCCAGCACGTCGCTGACCACCGCCGTCACCCGGGAACCCGCCCGGAAACGCCGCCGCGGCGGCGGCGCCGAGGTCGTCCCGCGCGGCATCGGCCGGGGACGCCCCCCGGCACGCCCGTCGCCGGCGCCCCCGCGGTGGACGGCGGTGACGCTGCCGAGCACCGCGACCCGACCGCGCCGCCCAGCTGCGGCGCGGTCGAGGAGATCGCAGGACCGGGCGAACCCGCGGATCCGCCGAGGCCGACCGGCGGCGACGTTGCTACCGTCGGGTGCGATCAGCACTTCCCCGCGCGGAGGAACGGCACATGGACAAGCCCTACGACTGGGTGTTCGACTACTGGACGGTCACGATCTTCCTCCCCGCCGTCCTGCTGCTGATCGTGGCGCTCGCGGTGATCACCCGGATCACGGACAAGAAGTCGGAGCGGAAGTAGCCGCACGGGGTTCGCGCGCGAGCACGGCGATCGCGAGCGCCGCGACCACCAGCCCCGCGCTCACCCACAGCGGTGCGCCCAGCCCCGCACCCACCCCGATCGCCACGCCCCCGACCCACGGCCCCACCGCGGCCCCGACGTTCAGCGACGCCGTCGCGAAGCTGCCCGCGAGGTTCGGCGCGTCCGCGGCCGCGTAGAGCACGCGGGCGATCAGCGTGCTGCCGACCGCGAACGAGAGCGTCCCCACGACCGGCACGAGGACGAGCGCGGCCACCGCGCCGCCGGTGAGGGCGAACCCGGCCCAGCCCGCGGCGAGCAGCACCCCGCCACCGGCGACGACCGGTCCCGGCCGGGTGTCGGACCAGCGGCCGGCGAGCCGGACCCCGAGGAACGCCCCGGCGCCGAACAGCGCGAGCATCGCCGGGACCCACTCGTCGCCGATCCTCGAGACGCCGGTGAGCACCGGGGCGAGGTAGGTGAACGAGCAGAACGTCGCGCCGTTGACCAACGCCCCGAGCAGCAGCAGGACCTGCAGCCGCGGGCGCCGCAGCACGCGCAGCTCCCCGCGGGCGCTCGGCGGGATCGCCGCCGGGCGGGCGTGCGGCACCGCGACCAGCACCGCGACGAGGGCCGGCAGGCAGAGGAGGGCGACGACCCAGAAGGCCGAGCGCCACCCCCACAGGCTCCCGAGGGCGGCCCCGCCGGGGACGCCCGCCACGCAGGCGAGGGTGGTGCCGGCGAGCAGCACCGCGAGGGCGCGCCCCTTGGCATCGGGGGCGACGAGGTCGGTCACCGTAGCCAGCGCGACGGCGAGGAAGCCGGCGTTGGCCAGGGCGCCGACCACCCGGGTGCCGACGAGCACCGCGAAGCTGCCGGTCACGGCCGCGACGACGTGCGCGAGGACGAAGGCCACGAGGAAGGCGGCGAGTGCGGTCCGGCGCGGCCAGCGCATGGCCAGCAGCGCCACCAACGGGGCACCGACGGCCATGCCGACCGCGAACGCCGAGGTCAACAGCCCGGCGGCGGGGAGGGAGACGGACAGTTCCGAGGCGACGTCCGGCACGAGGCCGGCCACCATGAACTCGGACGTCCCTTGGGCGAACACCGCGGTCCCGAGCAGGGGGACGACCGGCGGCAGGGGTTGTCTGGGCACGACGCGCTCCGAGGCGATGTCGACGGGTCGGGAAGGAAGCCGGACCGGTCGAACGGCGCGGACGTGCAGGAAAAGGGGGAAGGAACCGCCCCAGGAGGGGAGGACCACCGATCGACCGGTGGTCAGGCTCTGGACGCCTCGGGGCTCGACATGATCACGACCTTAGCGCCCTGCGGCCGCGCGGGGCCAGCGGAATACTGCGCCGCATGGAACAGGGCGAGATGGAGCGACCGCCGCTGACGCTGACCGCCACCGTGCTCGACGCGCCGGACCCCCGCGCCCTCGCGGCGTTCTACCGGCACCTGTTCGGCTGGCCCGTGGTGCAGGACGACCCCACGTGGGTCACGCTCCGCCCTCCCGGCGGCGGGCCGGGGCTGTCGTTCCAGCTGGAGGAGCGCTACGAGCGCCCGACCTGGCCCGCGCAGGAGCGGCGCCAGCAGATGCAGCTGCACCTCGACATCGAGGTCGAGGACCTCGACCAGGCGGTCGCCCACGCGGAAGCGGCCGGCGCCGCGCTCGCGGAGTTCCAGCCCCAGGAGCACGTGCGGGTCATGCTGGACCCGGTCGGCCACCCGTTCTGCTTCTTCGTGAACGCCTGACTCAGGGCTCGCGCCGCGGCCGCCCGATCCCCGCGACGTAGAGCACCAGCAGCACGATCCCGGGCGGCACCGCCACCCACACCCACCACGGGTACACGTAGCTGCCGGTGGTCAGGCCGATCAGGCCCCACACCGCGAGGTTCACCGCGGCGAGGCTGCTCCAGATGATCGTGAGCACCCGCATCGCGACACCGCCGCCGGTGTCGGAGAACACGCCTCGGCGCGCCGACCCGGTCGGGGGCGCGGGCAGATCGGCGGTGATGCGGTCCAGCTCGCCGCGGGTGCGGGCGGACCAGACCGACTTGACGCGGTCGTCGAACTCGCCGAGGTCGAGCTGCCCGATGTCGTGGGCCAGGCGGAGCCGCTCCTGCACCGCGCGGCGCTCCGCGTCCGAGATGCGCATGTCCTCGGGGCGCACCGGCTCGGTCACGCGCAGATCATGGCAGACCGTCATCCGATCGGGCGCGGCGTTGCACTTATGCGTACTTACGCATATGTTGGGCCCGTGGGCGCGGGTCACGGGCACGGGATCGAGGCGGGCGCGAGCGCATCCGGCAGGCACTCGCGGCGGCTCGCCATCTCGTTGGGCGTGCTCGTCGCGTCCCTCGTCCTGCAGGTCGTCGTCGGGCTGCTGACCTCGTCGCTGGCCCTGCTCTCCGACGCGGGCCACAACTTCACCGACGTGCTCGGGATGGCCATGGCGCTCGCCGCCATCACGGCCGCCCGGGCGGCCCGCAGCGACGACCGGCGCACGTTCGGCCTCTACCGCGCCGAGGTCCTCGCCGCGCTGGCCAACGCCGTGCTGCTGTTCGGGGTGGCCGCCTGGGTCGTCGTCGAGGCCGTCCAGCGCTTCGCGGACCCGCCCGAGGTGCCGGGCCTGCCACTCCTGCTCACGGCGCTGGTGGGGCTCGCCGCGAACCTCTTCGTGTTCGCCCTGCTGCGCCGGGGCGCGAAGGAGAGCCTCAACATCCGCGGCGCCTACCTCGAGGTCGTCGCCGACACGCTCGGCTCCGTCGGCGTGCTCGTCGCGGGCGCGGTCACGCTCCTGTTCGGCTGGCGCTACGCCGACCCGATCGTCGCGATCGCGATCGGCCTGTTCATCCTGCCGCGGACGTTCTCGCTGGGCAGGCAGGCCGTGCGCATCCTCGTGCAGGCCGCGCCCGCGCACGTCGACGTCGCCGCCGTGCGCGCCGAGCTGGGCGCGCTGGAGGGCGTGCAGGACGTCCACGACGTGCACGTCTGGACGCTGACCTCGGGCATGGAGGTCGGGTCGGCGCACCTCGCGGTCGGGGCGGGCTGCGACCCCGCCGCCGTGCTCACCTCCGCCCAGCGGCTGCTCACCGAACGCCACCAGCTCGCGCACTTCACGCTGCAGGTCGAGCCGCCCGGCTGCCGCACCGGTTGCGCGGAGCTCAGCTGGTAGCTGAGGCATGATCCTGGGGGTGACCGAGCACCCCGTCGCCCCCGTCCCCGACCGGCTCTTCGACGACGACGAGCGCGAGGAGCGCTGGCGCGCCCGGTTCACCGCGCCGCGGATGTCGCGTCCCGCGTGGGCGCGGGACGCACCGGACCGCTGCGTCTACACCTCCAACGCGAGCGGCACCACCGAGGTGTACGTCTGGGACCGGGCCACCGACCTGCACCGCAAGGTCACCGACCGGCGCAGCGGCACCCACATCGCCACGCTCCCGCCGGACGGCGGCACGGTCTGGTGGTTCGCCGACACCGACGGCGACGAGTTCGGCCACTGGGTGCGCGAGCCGTTCGCGGGGCGGGCCCCGGACGCCGACCCGGAGCCCGCGCTGCCGGGCGTCGAGGACGGCTACCCGGCCGGCCTGGAGATCGGCCGGGAGGTCGTGGCGGCGGGCACCTCCACCGACGACGGCACGAAGATCTGGGTGCGCCGGAGCGGCGGGCCCGCGCAGATCGTCTACCAGCACGCCGAGGACGCGAGCGTCGGCGCGCTGTCGGAGGACGAGACGCTGCTCGCGATCAGCCACTCCGAGCACGGCGACTCCCGCCACCCGGCGGTGCGGGTCGTGCGGGCCGCGGACGGCGAGGTCGTGGCCGAGAAGTCGGACGGCACGGGCAAGGGGCTGACCCCGATCGTGTTCGCGCCGATCCGCGGCGACGGCAGGCTCCTGCTGCTGCACGAGCGCCGGGGCCGCGAGGAGCTGCTCATCTGGGACGTGCTCGCCGACACCGAACGCGAGATCGCGCTCGACCTGCCCGGCGAGGTCTTCGGCGACTTCTACCCCGACGGGCAGAAGCTGCTCGTCTGGCACACGGCGGCCGCCCGGACCCGGCTGTACCGCTACGACCTCACCACCGACGAGCTGACCGAGCTGCCGGTGGCCCCCGGGTGCGTCGGCTCGGCCGAGGTCCGTCCGGACGGCACGGTGGAGTACACCTGCTCGTCGGCGGCCGAGCCCACCACGGTGCGGGCGCTGCACCCCGACGGCACCGACCGCGTGCTGGTCGCGCCGCCGGGTCCGCGGGCCCCCGGCTCGGTGCCGGTGGAGGACCTGTGGGTGGACGGGCCGGGCGGCCGGGTGCACGCCCTCGTCGCCAAGCCGGAGGGCGTGGCCGGGCGGGCCCCGGCCGTGTTCGCCCTGCACGGCGGGCCGCACGCCGCCGACGAGGACCGGTTCAGCGCGGCCCGCGCCGCGTGGGTGGATGCCGGGTTCGTCGTCGTCGAGGTCAACTACCGGGGCTCCACCGGTTACGGGTCCGCCTGGCGGGACGCGATCGAGGGCAGGCCGGGGCTCACCGAGCTGGAGGACGTCGCCGCGGTGCACGACCGTTGCGTCGCCGACGGCCTGGTCGACCCGGCCCGCTGTGTGGTGGAGGGCTGGTCGTGGGGCGGCTACCTCGCGCTGCTCGCCGTCGGCACCCAGCCCGAGCGCTGGGCAGCCGCGATCGCCGGGGTGCCCGTCGCCGACTACCTCACCGCCTACGCCGACGAGATGGAGCAGCTGCGGGCGTTCGACCGCGCGCTGTTCGGCGGCTCGCCGGAGGAGCGCCCGGAGGCGTACCGGGTCGCGTCGCCGCTCACCTACGTCGACCGCGTGCGCGCCCCGGTGCTCGTGCTGGCGGGCGAGAACGACCCGCGCTGCCCGATCCGGCAGGTGGACAACTACTTGGACGCCCTCGCCGCCCGCGGCGACGTCCGGTACGAGGTGAGCCGCTTCGACGCGGGGCACGGGAGCCTCGTGGTGGAGGAGACGATCCGCCACGTCGCGACGGAGATCGGCTTCGCCCGCCGCGCCCTCGCCTGACGGCCCCTCACCGGGACGCCCGTACCCAGACCGCGACTCGCCCGCACCCACACCGCGACTCGCCCGCACCCAGACCGCGACTCGCCGATCGGGGTTCGCCGCCGGCCCGTCACGCACCGGTAGCGGGCCGGAAACACAGCGGGGGGACGCTGGCCCTCATGGCACTGTGGCGGATGCACGTCGAGCTCGAGGACCGGCCAGGGCGGCTCGGCGGACTGGCCACCGCCGTGGGCGCGGCGGGGTGCAACATCCTCTCCCTCCACGTCGTCGGCGAGCCCACCGACGACGGGGCGGTCACCGACGAGCTGCTCGTCGAGGTGCCCGAGGACGTCGAGCCGGCGACGCTGGCCGACGCCGTCGCGGCCGCGGGCGTCCCGTGCACGCTGCTGGTGCGCGCCGACGCCACGGAGCTGTCGGACCCGGCCACCACGGCGCTCGCGCTCGCGCGGATGGTCGTGGCCGACCCCGGCAGCGCCCCGAGCGCGGCCGCCACGCTCCTGCGGGCCCGGCTGGTCGACCCGGCGGCGCCGCCGGCGGGGCACGTCCACACGCTGCGCGGCGGCACGCAGCAGATCCACGTCGCGCGCCCATGGCCGTTCACGGCCACCGAGCTCTCCCGGGCCGCGGCCCTGCTGGAGCTCGCCACCCAGCTCACGATGCGCGTGCCGACGCGCACGCCGAGCGCGGAGCGCACCCTCCAGCTGCGCGACGGGTCGCAGGTGCGGCTGCGCGCCGCCGAAGTCGGCGACGGCCCGCTCGTCGCCGCGCTGCACGCCCGCTGCTCCCCCGGCTCGCGCCGTTCCCGGTTCCTGAGCCCGGCCCCGCGGCTGCACCCCGACGAGCTGGCGGCGCTGCTGGGCCCGTCGAGCTCGCCCACCGGCCTGCACACCGTGCTGGCCGTCACCGCCGACGGCGGCAGCGCCGTCGGGATCGCCAACCTCGACGCCGAGCCCGGCGACGCCGGGTCGGCACGGGTCGCGGTGCTCGTCGAGGACGCCTGGCAGGGCCGGGGCCTCGGCACCGCGCTGCTGCGCCACATCGCCGAGGTCGCGGCCGAGCGCGGGCTCGCCGAGCTCCGGGGCTGCGCGCGCCCGGACGACGTGGGCATCACCCGGCTGCTGCGCCGGGCGGGGCTGCGTCCCGCGGCGGAGATCCTCGGCACCGAGGTGCGGCTGCGCGCCGCGCTGCCCACGCCCGTCGGCTGACGACGACGCACCGCGGCCCCGGGACCGGACCGGTCCCGGGGCCGCGGCGTGAAGCGGGTGGGTCAGACCTCGATGCGCTCGCCGGTGTCGCCGGAGAACAGGTGCAGGTGACCCTGGCGCGGGGCGAAGTGCAGCACCGAGCCCTTGTCCGGCGGCGTGCGGCCGTCGACGCGGGCGATGATCGAGCGGCGCTCGCCGCCGACCTCGGTGGTGCCGTAGACGTAGGCGTCCGCGCCGAGCTCCTCGACGACGTCGACCTCCGTGGCGAGGCCGTCGCCGGCGCTGACCAGCTCCATGTCCTCGGGACGCACGCCGACGGTGACCTTGCGGGTGGCGCCGACCTCCTCCACCGCGGTGCGCGGGATGTGGATGTCGGCGCCGCCGAAGTGCAGCGTGTCCCCGTCGACCTTCACCTCGAGGAGGTTCATGGCCGGCGAGCCGATGAAGCCGGCGACGAAGACGTTGGCCGGCTTGTCGTACATCGCACGCGGCGTGTCGACCTGCTGCAGGACGCCGTCCTTCAGCACGGCGACGCGGTCGCCCATCGTCATGGCCTCGGTCTGGTCGTGCGTGACGTAGACCGTGGTGATGCCCAGGCGGCGCTGCAGCGACGCGATCTGGGTGCGGGTCGAGACGCGCAGCTTGGCGTCCAGGTTGGACAGCGGCTCGTCCATGCAGAACACCTGGGGCTGGCGCACGATCGCCCGGCCCATCGCGACGCGCTGCCGCTGACCACCGGAGAGGGCCTTCGGGCGGCGGTCGAGGAACGGCTCGAGGTCGAGGATCTTCGCCGCCTCCTGCACGCGCTGCTGGATCTCCGACTTCGGGCGACCGGCGATCTTGAGCGCGAAGCCCATGTTCTCGGCGACGGTCATGTGCGGGTAGAGCGCGTAGTTCTGGAAGACCATCGCGATGTCGCGGTCCTTCGGGGGCACGCGCGTGACGTCGCGGCCGCCGATGTAGATCGACCCCTGGTCGATGTCCTCCAGCCCCGCGAGCATGCGCAGCGAGGTGGACTTGCCGCATCCGGACGGTCCGACGAGGACCAGGAACTCACCGTCGGCGACCTCGAGGTCGAGCGAGTCGACCGCGGGCTTCGTGGACCCCGGGTAGATCCGGGTCGCCTTGTCATAGACAACAGCAGCCATGCTGTTTCACCTTCCACCGGCAGGAACGTGCCGGACGATCCGAGTGGCAGGGGTAAAGCGCTTGCAGCCTGCCATGCAAGTGGTCTCCAGGAGAAGACCCAACACGAACCGTGAGAACTTGACTACATAGCGTAGGAGTTACGGCATCGTTACCGCGTCGTCGTTGCCCGTGTGCGTGCGTAAACGCTTCCATGGCCCGGATCTCAAGGGAGTGGGCCACCGCCCGCTCCGTCCCCATCGACGCGGAGGGTGCGATGCCAGCCCCGAAATCGGGATCGATCCTGCGGAGACCGTCGCGCACGGCCGTGATCAGCGCTGCGCTGGGCCTCAGCCTCGCGCTCGCCGGATGCGGCGGCAGCAACGTCGCAGGCAGCGGCGGCAACTCGGCCGCCTCCGACCAGGACTGTGCGGCGTTCGCGCAGTACGGCGACCTGTCCGGGACCCGGATCACGATCTACACCTCCATCGTGGCGCCCGAGGACGAGCCGCACATCGAGTCCTACAAGCCGTTCGAGGAGTGCACCGGCGCGCAGGTCGTCTACGAGGGGTCCAAGGAGTTCGAGGCCCAGCTCCCGGTGCGGGTCCAGGCGGGCTCGCCGCCGGACATCGCCTACATCCCGCAGCCCGGCCTGCTGAACACCCTGGTCAAGCAGAACCCCGGCGCGGTGAAGCCCGCCCCGCAGGCCGTCGTGGCGAACGTCGACCAGTACTACTCCGAGACGTTCAAGGCCGCGGGCAGCGTCGACGGCACCCTGTACGGCGCTCCGCTCGGCTCGAACGTCAAGTCCTACGTCTGGTACTCGCCCCAGGCGTTCGCGGAGAAGGGCTACACCGTCCCCACGACCTGGGACGAGATGGTGGAGCTCTCGGACCGCATCGTGGCCGACGGCGGCAAGCCGTGGTGCGCGGGCATCTCGTCGGGTGACGCGACCGGCTGGCCGCTCACCGACTGGCTCGAGGACGTGATGCTGCGCGAGAACGGCCCCGAGGTCTACGACCAGTGGGTCTCGCACGCCATCCCGTTCAACGACCCGCGCGTGGCCAGGGCCCTCGACCGCGTCGGCTCGATCCTGAAGAACCCCGACTACGTCAACGGCGGCCTCGGCGACGTCTCGTCGATCGCCACCACGACGTTCCAGGACGGCGGCCTGCCGATCCTCGACGGGACCTGCTACATGCACCGCCAGGCCAACTTCTACGCGGCCAACTTCCCCGAGGGCACCGACATCTCGGAGAACGGGCAGGTCTTCGCGTTCGAGCTGCCGCCGATCAACGAGGGCGCGCCGCAGACCATCCTCGTCGGCTCGGAGTTCGTCGTCGCGTTCTCCGACCGCCCCGAGGTGCAGGCGTTCCAGGCCTACCTGTCCTCGCCGGAGTGGGCCAACGCGAAGGCCAAGGCCGGTAGCGACCTCGGCCAGAGCGGCTGGATCAGCGCCAACACCGGGCTGGACCCGAACAACCTGACCAACCCGATCGACCGGCTGTCGGCCGAGATCCTGCAGAACGAGGACAACACCTTCCGGTTCGACGGCTCGGACCTGATGCCCGCGGCCGTCGGGTCGGCGTCGTTCTGGCGCGGCATGACCGACTGGATCACCGGGCAGGGCACGACCGAGACGCTCGACTTCATCGAGCAGTCCTGGCCCGCCTCGTCGTAACCGGCGAGAGCTCCCATCCCCGCGCCGGGACGGGCGCGATCCGCCCGTCCCGGCGCCTCCCCGGCGCGCCCGGCGCACGGCCTCGGGCGCCCCCGACCCCTTGGAGGTGAGCCGGCTTGACCCTGCTCGACAAACTGCTCCAACTGCTGGTCGCGGTGGTCGTCTTCGCCGCCGTGATGGGCGTCGTCCTGCTCGTGGTCGGCCGCGCGAAGGGCCGCCGGGCCGACGTGGTCTCCGGGGTCGCGTTCACGGCCCCCGCCCTGCTCCTCCTGCTCATCGGCCTGCTCTACCCCGCGGCCCGCACGGCGGTGCAGTCGGTCCTCGACGCCCGCAGCGCCGGGTTCGTCGGCCTGGACAACTACGTCCGGATCTTCACCCAGCCCGACCTCGTGGTCGTCATGCGCAACACCCTGCTCTGGGTGGTGATCACGCCGATCCTCTCGACCGCGATCGGTCTGGTCTACGCGGTGCTGGTGGACCGCACCCGGTTCGAGGCGGCCGCGAAGGCCCTGATCTTCCTGCCGATGGCGATCTCGTTCGTCGGCGCGGCGATCATCTGGAAGTTCGTCTACGAGTACCGGCCCAACCAGCAGAACATCCAGCAGATCGGGTTGCTCAACCAGATACTGGTCTGGCTGGGCTTCGAGCCGGTGAACTTCATCCTCGCCGAGCCGTGGAACAACCTGCTCCTGATCGTCGTGATGATCTGGATCCAGGCCGGCTTCGCGATGACGATCCTCTCGGCGGCGATCAAGGCCATCCCGAGCGACATCATCGAGGCGGCGCGGCTCGACGGGGTCGGCGGCCTGCGGATGTTCTTCTACATCACCCTGCCGAGCATCCGACCGGCCGTGGTCGTCGTGATCACCGCGATCAGCATCGCCGTGCTCAAGGTCTTCGACATCGTCCGCACGATGACCGGCGGCCAGTTCGGCACGAGCGTCGTCGCGAACGAGTTCTACGTGCAGAGCTTCCGACTCTCCGACCTCGGCATGGGATCGGCGCTCGCCATGATCCTGTTCGTCCTCGTGGTGCCGATCGTCATCTACAACGTGCGGCAGATGCGGAAGGTGGACGCGCGATGACCATCCTGAGCACCGAGGGCAGCGCGGGCACCGGAACCGACCTCGCCGCCGCGGCCACCTCGCGCGCGTCGGCCGCGAAGAAGCGGCTCACCTCGCCGTGGGCCTCGATCGCCGCGCTCGTGATCGCGGTCCTGTGGACCCTCCCCACGTTCGGGCTGTTCCTGACGTCGTTCCGGCCCGAACGCGACGTGCAGCGCACGGGGTGGTGGACGTTCTTCGCCAACCCGCAGCTGACCCTCGACAACTACGCCGAGGTCCTCTTCGGGGGCAACCAGCCGCTCGTCGGCTTCTTCACCAACTCGATCCTGATCACCATCCCGTCGGTGGCGATCCCGATCATCCTGGCCACGATGGCCGCCTACGGGTTCGCGTGGACGCGCTTCCCGCTGCGCGACACGCTGTTCGTCGCGGTCTTCGCGCTGCAGATCGTGCCGCTGCAGGTGGCGCTCCTGCCGCTGCTGGAGATCTTCGTCGGCACCGGGCTGAACGGCACGTTCTGGACGGTGTGGATCGCGCACTCCACGTTCGCGCTGCCGCTGGCGATCTTCCTGCTGCACAACTCGATGCGCGACATCCCCGCGGAGCTCGTGGAGGCCGCCCGGGTGGACGGGGCGGGCCACGTCCGGATCTTCACCACGATCATGGTCCCGCTGATGAAGCCCGCGATCGCGGCGTTCGCGGTCTTCCAGTTCCTGTGGGTGTGGAACGACCTGCTCGTCGCGCTGGTGTTCGCGGGCGGCACGCTCGACGTGGCGCCGCTGACCGTTCGCCTGGCCAACCTCGCGGGCGAGCGGGGCTCCAACTGGTACCTGCTCGCGCCCGGCGCGTTCGTCGCGATCGTCGTCCCGCTGGTGGTGTTCTTCGCGCTGCAGCGGTACTTCGTGCGCGGCCTGCTGGCCGGCAGCGTCAAGGGCTGACCGAGCGCAGGCGGAGCCCGGCGTGAGCACGATCAGGGACGTCGCGGAGGCGGCGGGGGTGTCCATCGCGACGGTCTCCCGCGCGCTGCACGGGCTGCCCCGGGTCTCCGAGGAGACCCGGCGGCGCGTGCTCGCCGCGGCCGCCGAGCTGCGGTACGTGGCCTCGCCCAGCGCGGCGAGCCTCGCGAGCGGCCAGACGAACGCGATCGGCGTGGTCGCGCCGTTCGTCAACCGCTGGTACTTCGCGGTGATCGTGCACAGCGCCGAGGAGCGGCTCCGCAAGGCCGGCTACGACCTGCTGCTCTACAGCCTGGGCACCAACGCCCACGAACGCCGCCGCGCCTTCGCGGGCACGTTGCTGCGCAAGCGCGTCGACGGCGTGCTCGTGCTCGGCCTGCACCCCACGCCCGAGGAGGTCGCGGCGCTGTCGGCGGTCGGCGGGCCGGTGGCGATCGTGGGCGCCGAGGTCCCGGGCTGGGCGAGCGTGCGCATCGACGACGAGGCCGCCGCGCGCTGCGCCGTGCGGCACCTGCTCGACCTCGGGCACCGGCGCATCGGGTTCATCGGCGGCGACGACGAGCTGCACACGGCGATGCCCGCCGACCGGCGCCTCGGGTACCGGGCCGAGCTGGCCGCGGCGGGGCTGCCCACCCGGCCCGAGCTCGAGGCCGTCGGCGGGTTCACCGTGACCGGGGGCCACGACGCCGCCGAGCGCCTGCTCGCGCTACCGGAGCGGCCCACCGCCCTGTTCGCCGCCTCGGACGAGATGGCGATGGGCGCCCTGCAGGCGGCCCGCCGGTCCGGGCTGCGCGTCCCGGAGGACGTGTCGGTGATCGGCATCGACGACCACGAGATGGCGCACCTGATGGAGCTCACGACCGTGGCCCAGCCGGTGGTCGCGCAGGGGACGCTCGCCGCGGAGATGATCCTCGCCGCGCTCACCGAGCCGGAGCGGCCGCCGCCGGCGGTCACGGTGCCCACGGAGCTGGTGGTGCGGGGCTCGACCGGGCCACCGCCCCGCCGCGCGGGCTAGTTCCCGCCGGGGAGACCCGGGAGGTCGGGGATCTCGCCGATCTCGGGGATCTCAGGGATCTCGGGGATCTCGGGGATCTCCGGCATGCCCGGGATCGTCACGCTCGTGTCAACCTGCGACGGGTCGGGCTCCTGCACGGTCACCGGGACCCCGAAGTCGAAGTACTCGATGCGGGCCTCGACCGTGATGACCCGGTCCTGCAGCATCTCCTGCATCATCGGGCTGTCGCCGAGCATCCCGCCGAGCTCCGGCACCGCCGCGAGGTCGGTCACCTTCGTCTCGAAGGTCAGTTCCAGCCGGCGCACGCGCCCGTCGGAGTCGACGAACAACCGCGCCGGGATCGGCTCGACCGCCTGGAGGACGGCCTGGGTCAGGCTGTCCTTGACGACGACACCCTGGGCGGCGGCGAGCCGCTGCGGGTCGATCGTGATCGCGTACTCGCGCACCTCGGCACCGCGCAGCTGCGTGGTTCCGACCTCCTGCACGTCGTCGGAGACACCTCGCAGCAGCTCGAGCTGCTCGCTCGGGTCGTGCTGGCCGATCGGGGTGTCCACGAGCTCGGAGAGGTCGAACTTCCGCCACCGGTCCTCGCCGACGAAGCGGTGGTAGACCTCGTTGTTGGTGAAGATCTCCTCCTGGGGTGGGAACGGGAGCTCCGAGTCGTCGGAGGTCGCGCGGCCCTCGCCGATCTGGCGGGCGAAGTCGTAGGTGCCGGTGGCCCGCATCGTCGTGGTGAGGTCGCCGACCGGGCCGCCCGTGCTGGTGTGGATCATCTCGAGCTCGAAGCGCGACGATCCGGCGGCCCGGGTGGCGTCCGGCGCCTCCCGGGCGATCTCCGCCGCGGGCCGCCACGGCTGCAGCCCGCCCCCGAGGGAGTCCCCGCCGCCGCACGCGGTGAGTGTGAGCGCCGCGACGCAGCCAGCGAGCACCGCCCGGCTCCGCCGCCCGATGGTGGTCGTCACCCGTTCCCTCCCTTCGTCCGAACCGGCCGAGCCGCCCCCCACGTCCTTCGGCTCGGCCGGTACAGGAAGTGATCATCCATGGTCGACGATCGTTGTGCCCGAGTGACAGGCATCACACCCCAGCACCGCCCGTGCCGGAGCCGGGTCGTGCCCGTCGGTGGCCCGGAGCACGATGGCGGGGTGGAGACCGACACCGCGACGGGCCTGCGCGCCTACCGCGCCGTCCTCGCCATCCCCGGCGTCGCAGCCGTCACCGCGGTGTCGTTCCTCGCCCGCCTGCCCGCGTCCGCGGCCGCGATCGCCCTCACGCTGCACGTCGTGCTCACCCTCGACGAGGGCTACGCGGCGGCGGGCGCCGTGGCGGCGGCGTCCACCGTGGGCATGGCGATCGGCGCCCCGCTGCTCGGCAGGCTGGTCGACCGGCGCGGCCTGCGCACGATGCTCGCGCTCACGCTGGCGGCGCAGGCCGCGTTCTGGGGCGCGGCGCCGTTCCTGTCGTACCCGGCGCTGTTGGTGAGCGCGCTCGCCGGCGGGCTGCTCGGCGTGCCGGTCTTCTCGATCACGCGGCAGTCGCTCGCCGTGCTGGTACCGCCCGAACGCAGGCGCACCGCGTTCGCGCTCGACTCGATGTCGGTCGAGATCTCCTACA
Organism: Pseudonocardia sp.; assembly: GCF_035305885.1. Taxonomy (GTDB): domain Bacteria; phylum Actinomycetota; class Actinomycetes; order Mycobacteriales; family Pseudonocardiaceae; genus Pseudonocardia. The sequence goes on along the minus strand of NZ_DATGOP010000125.1, from coordinate 9,114 downwards.
TCATCGGGCCCGCGATCGGGGCGGTGCTCGCGGTGAACGCCTCGTCCACCGCCGCGATGTGGGTGGTCGGCGCGGGCTGGCTCGTCGCGGGCGCCGCGCTGGCGCTGCTGAACCCGCCGACCCACCTGCCGGGCACGAGCCGCGGCGGGCACCCGCCGCCCGTCCGACAGTGGCTCGACGTGCGCCTGATCGGGGCGCTTCTCGCCACCACGGCCGCGGTCGTCGTGGTGTTCGGCACCGAGCTCACGATGATCGCCGGCCTCGAGCTCGGCGGGCACGCCGCGTGGATCCCGGTGACCAACGCCGTGTGGTGCGTGGCGTCGCTGGTCGGCGGGTTCGCCTACGGCGGCGCGCGGCGGTCCCTCCCGCTGCCGCTGCTCGTCGGCTGCCTCGGCGCCGCCGCGCTACCGGTCGCGCTGGCCGGCCCGTGGTGGTCCTACGCCCTGCTGCTCGTGCCCGTCGGGCTGCTCATCGCGCCGACGATGGCCACGAGCGCCGAGGCGGTGAGCGCGTTGACCCCCGAGCACGTGCGCGGGCTGGTCACCGGGCTGCACGGCTCCGCGATCACCACCGGCGCCGCCGTCGCCACGCCGCTCGCCGGTCTGCTCGTCGACGTCGCGTCGCCCGCCGCAGCGGTGCTCACGGTCGGGATGGTCGGGGTGTGCGCCGCCGTGCTGGTCGGGTGGTCGGGGCGACGGCGCGAGGCTCCGGTCACTCCCTCAGCGGGCTCTCAATCGATCTAGGGAAGACTCCTCGTCGATGACCGCACCGCCGGGCCGGCTCACCGCCGCTCCCCCGCCGCGCCCGCCCGCGCGCGGCCGCATCCGGGGCGCCGACGTCGCGCGCTACCTGGCCGCCGCCCTGTTCACGTCGTTCGTCGCCGTGCCGGTCCTACCGGACCTGTTCGGGCTCGACCGGCGCAGCCCGTTCGTGCAGCTCGTGTCGATGCGGCCGTGGTTGCTCGTCGGAGTGCTCGCCGTCGTGGTGCTGCTGGGCGTGGTGCTGGTGTTCGAGCGCCGCGTGCTGCCGTTCGCCGCCGGGGTGCTGGCGGTGCTCGTCGCCGGCGCGGGGCTGGTCCTCCCGCGCGCGCTGCCGGACCCCGGCGCCGCGACCGGGGACCCGTTGCGGGTGCTCGCGTTCAACGCCTACGAGGGCGACGCCGACGCCGACGAGCTCGCTTCCGTGATCGAGGAGCACCGACCGGACGTGGTGGCGATCAGCGAGTCCGGCCCCCGCTTCGCCGAACAGATCGCCGAGCGTGTCGAGCCGCTGGGCTACCGCGTGCACGTCACCACCGACGACGAGGACGACGACGACGTCGAGGAGGTCACCGCTCTCGTCGCGGACCGGCTCGGCGACGTCGACGTCCGGGTCGGCGACGACACCACCACGTTCCCCTACATCGAGGTGAGCGGCGGCGAGCTCGGCGAGCTGCGGTTCGTGGCGTTCCACTCGGTGGCGCCGGTGCCCGGCTCGGTTCCGGACTGGAACGACGACCTCGCCCTGCTCCCCCGGTGGTGCTCGGGGCCGACGCCTGCGGTCATCGCGGGCGACTTCAACGCCACGCTGGACCACTCCGCGCTGCGCGCGGGCGCGGCGGGCTGCGCGGACGCGGCCGCCCAGCGCGGCGCGGGCCTGATCCCGACCTGGAGCCCGAGCCCGCGGGTCCGCCTGTTCGGCCCGCAGATCGACCACGTGTTCGCCACCGACGGCATCACCGCCGAGACGTTCGAGGTGCACGACGTCGCGGGCAGCGACCACCGGGCGATCCTGACCACCCTGCGCCTGCCCGGCTGACGAGAACGGCGCGCCCCCGCCTTGCGAGGGCGCGCCGTCCGGCGATCAGACCGTCAGAGGCTGACCGCGACCGTCTCCGCGATCTCGTAGGTGTTCAGGGCGGCGCCCTTGCGCAGGTTGTCGCCGCAGACGAACAGCTCGAGCGTGTTGGGGAAGTCGAGCGCCTGCCGGATGCGGCCGACCCACGTCGGGTCGCTGCCCACGACCTCGGCGGGCGTCGGGAACTCGCCGGCCGCCGGGTCGTCGCGCAGCACGATCGAGGGCTGCTCGGCGAGCACCTTGCGGGCCGCCTCGACCGTGACCTCGCGCGAGAACGTCGCGTGCACCGCGAGCGAGTGGGTGGTGACCACCGGGACGCGCACGCACGTGGCGGACACCTTGAGGTCCGGGATGCCGAGGATCTTGCGGGCCTCGTTGCGGACCTTCAGCTCCTCCGACGACCACCCGTCGTCCTTGAGCGAGCCCGCCCACGGCACGACGTTGAGCGCCAGCGGCGCCGGGAACGGCGAGTCCGACGGGGCGAGCCCGGCCGCGGCCAGCGCGGCCGCGACGTCGCCGCCGCGCACCCCGACCTGCTTGCCCGCGAGCGCCGACAGCTCCGCGTAGAGCCGGTCGATGCCGCCCTGGCCCGCGCCGGACGCCGCCTGGTAGGAGGCGACGACCAGGGCCTCGAGCCCGAACTCGCGGTGCAGCGCGCCCATCGCGGCCATCATCGACAGCGTGGTGCAGTTGGGGTTCGAGATGATCCCCTTCGGCCGCTCGGCAGCCTTCTCCGCGTTCACCTCGGGCACGACGAGCGGGACGTCCGGGTCCATGCGGAAGGCGCCCGAGTTGTCCACGGCCACCGCGCCGCGCTCGGCCGCGATCGGCGCCCACTGCGCGCTGACCTCGTCCGGCACGTCGAACAGCGCGATGTCCACTCCGTCGAAGACCTCAGGGGCGAGCGCCTGCACCGTGATGTCCTGGCCGCGGACCCGCAGCACCTTGCCCGCCGAGCGCGGCGAGGCGACGAGCCGGATCTCCGACCACGGCACGTTCTCGCGGGCGTCGATGATGTCGATCATCGTGGTGCCCACGGCCCCGGTCGCGCCGACGATCGCGAGCACGGGACCGCGCTCGTGACGACCGTGCTCGTGCCGGCCGTGGTGTTCCTGCGCGAACTCCATCCCGCTCACCGCCCCGTCCCGGCGTGGACCACGGCCTGCTCCTCGCCGCCGAGGTCGAACGCCTCGTGCAGCGCGGCCACCGCGGTGTCGAGCTGGTCGGGCCGGCAGAGCACGGAGATGCGGATCTCCGAGGTGTTCATCGTCTCGATGTTGATCCCGGCGTTGGACAGCGCCTCGCAGAACGTGGCCGTGACCCCCGGGTGCGAGCGCATCCCGGCGCCGACCAGCGAGACCTTCCCGACCTCCTCGTCGTGCAGGACGTCGCCGAACCCGATCTCGGGCTGGGCGGCCTTCAGCGCCTCGACGGCGCGGGGGCCGTCGGTGCGCGGCAGCGTGAACGTGATGTCGGTGCGCCGGTCGGAGTTGCGGCTGATGTTCTGCAGCACCATGTCGATGTTGATCTCGGCATCGGCCACGGTGCGGAAGATCCGGGCCGCCATGCCGGGGGTGTCCGGCACGTCGGTGACCGTGATCTTCGCTTCCGACCGGTCGTGGGCGACCCCGGTGATGATCGCCTGCTCCATGGGGATCTCCTCGATCGAGCCGGTGACGAGCGAGCCCGGCTTGTCGTTGTACGAGCTGCGCACCCGCAGCGGGACGTTGTAGCGCCGGGCGTACTCCACAGCGCGCAGGTGCAGGACCTTCGCCCCGCACGCGGCCATCTCGAGCATCTCCTCGTAGGTGATGGTCTCGAGCAGCTGCGCGTCCGGGACGATGCGCGGGTCGGCGGTGTAGATGCCGTCGACGTCGGTGTAGATCTCGCAGACGTCGGCCTCCAGCGCCGCGGCCAGCGCGACGGCCGTGGTGTCCGAGCCGCCCCGGCCGAGCGTCGTGACGTCCTTCGAGTCCTGGCTCACGCCCTGGAACCCGGCGACGAGCACGATCGCGCCCTCGTCGAGGGCGTCGCGCAGGCGCTGCGGGTTGACCTGCACGATCCGCGCGTCGCCGTGCTTGGACGTGGTGACCATGCCCGCCTGCGAACCGGTGAACGAGCGGGCCTCGGCCCCGAGCGCGTGGATCGCCATCGCCACGAGCGCGTTGGAGATGCGTTCACCCGCGGTGAGCAGCATGTCCAGCTCGCGCGGCGGGGGCGCCGGGGAGACCTTCTCCGCGAGGTCGAGCAGGTCGTCGGTGGTGTCACCCATGGCCGAGACCACGACGACGACGTCGTTGCCCTCTTTGTGCGTGCGGACGATCCGTTCGGCGACCTTCTTGATGCGGTCCGCGTCCTGTACGGAAGAACCTCCGTACTTCTGCACGACGAGGGCCACCGCCGACCTCCTGTCCTGGCCGCGGGAATCTCCTTGCGCGGCCTCGAGGGCTGATCACCACTGGTGCGTGCGGGAGCCGCACCGGGTGCTGGTCGGGACCCCACCCTACCGGCCACCGCTCGCAGCGCAGATCGGAATGAACTTCGCCACAGGGCGCCGGCGCGCCACAAGACCCACCGGGGCGAATCCGCCCGGTGGAACCGCTCAGCCCGGCGGTGCGCTCACGGGATGCGCCGCACGATGCGCACGACGACCGTGGTGATGACGAACCAGATCAGGGCGGCGGCGCCGTAGTTGAGCACCACGGCCAGGCGCGGGTCCTCGGGCAGGAACAGGTCGCTCAGGCCGAGGTTGAAGGTGTCGGCGGCATCCCGGATGAGCTGCGTGAGCCCGTTCTCCGGGTTCGCACCGAGCAACGTGAGCACGATGTGCACCACGAGGACGGTGACGATCAGCATCCCGACGATCCGCAGCACGTTGCCCAGGGCGTCGATGCCCCGCCGTGCCGTGCTCCCCACTGCCACTGGAGACCTCCCCCGGATTCGTTGTTCGCCATGCTCCCACGGCGGTGGGCACCCTGCGCTACCGGTCGGTATTACCCGATCGGGTGACACCGGATCGGGGCGACGTCCGACGCGTCACAGAGGGGGTGGGTTGCGCGGGGCCCCCACCCCGGGGCTACTCTCGGCTCCGTGGCACGCCTGCTCCTTCGCCGCCGCGGCGGGGTCTGATCGACCGGCCCCTCGTCGCGGGTGGTGGCGTGCGCCGGTCACAACAGATCGGCAAACCCACCAGGAGCACATCGATGACCACCTCTCCCGACGCGTACACCTCGTCGCCCTCCAGCCGTCTGCGCAGGCCCGACCGGCCCGCCCCCGACGACCAGCCCGCGTGGAACAAGCAGCGCGGCTCGTACATGCCGGTCCACCGCTACCGCCCCTTCCACGAGCTGGTCGAGCCGGTGTCGCTGCCGGACCGCACCTGGCCGGACAAGCGGATCACCCGGGCCCCGCTGTGGTGCGCCGTCGACCTGCGTGACGGCAACCAGGCGCTGATCGACCCGATGAGCCCGGCGCGCAAGCGGCGCATGTTCGACCTGCTCGTACGCATGGGCTTCAAGGAGATCGAGGTCGGCTTCCCGGCGGCGAGCCAGACCGACTTCGACTTCGTCCGGGAGATCATCGAGCAGGACCTGATCCCGGACGACGTCACGATCCAGGTGCTGACCCAGGCCCGGCCCGAGCTGATCGAGCGCACCTTCGAAGCCTGCGAGGGCGCGCCGCGGGCGATCGTCCACCTGTACAACTCGACGTCGATCCTGCAGCGGCGCGTCGTGTTCCGCTCCGACCGCGCGGGCATCACGAAGATCGCCACGAACGGCGCGGAGGACGTGCTGCGGTTCGCCGAGAAGTACCCCTCCACCGACTGGCGGTTCGAGTACTCCCCGGAGTCGTACACCGGCACCGAGCTCGAGTACGCCGTGGAGGTCTGCAACGCGGTCAGCGCGATCTGGCGGCCGACGCCCGACTCGCCGATGATCGTCAACCTGCCGGCGACGGTCGAGATGGCGACCCCGAACGTCTACGCCGACTCGATCGAGTGGATGCACCGGCACCTGGACCGCCGCGACGCCATCGTGCTGTCGCTGCACCCGCACAACGACCGCGGCACCGGCGTCGCCGCCGCCGAGCTGGGCTTCCAGGCGGGCGCCGACCGCATCGAGGGGTGCCTGTTCGGCAACGGCGAGCGCACCGGCAACGTCGACCTGGTCACCCTGGGGATGAACCTGTTCACCCAGGGCATCGACCCCCAGATCGACTTCTCCGACATCGACGAGATCCGCCGGACCGTCGAGTACTGCAACCAGCTGCCCGTGCACGAGCGGCACCCGTGGGGCGGCGACCTGGTCTACACCGCGTTCTCCGGCAGCCACCAGGACGCGATCAACAAGGGCTTCCAGGCGATGCAGGCCGACGCGGCCGAGGCGGGGGTCGACGTCGACGACTTCCGCTGGGAGGTGCCCTACCTGCCGGTCGACCCGAAGGACATCGGCCGCACCTACGAGGCCGTGATCCGGGTGAACTCGCAGTCCGGCAAGGGCGGCGTCGCCTACATCATGAAGACCGAGCACCAGCTCGACCTGCCGCGCCGGCTGCAGATGGAGTTCTCGCGGGTGATCCAGGAGGTCACCGACACCGAGGGTGGCGAGATCTCCCCGAAGGAGATGCGCGACATCTTCGAGTCGGAGTACCTGGACCGGGTCACCCCGCTGAAGCTCATCCGCCACCGCATCACCAGCGACGGCGAGGGCAACGACGAGATCGTCGCCACCGTCCGCGTCGAGAACGACCTGCACGAGATCGTCGGCAGCGGCAACGGCCCGATCGCGGCGTTCGTCGACGCGCTCGCCGGCATCGGGTTCGACGTACGCGTGCTCGACTACCACGAGCACGCCATGTCCGCCGGTGACGACGCGCGCGCCGCCGCGTACGTCGAGTGCGCGGTGGAGGACACCGTGCTCTGGGGCGTCGGCATCAACGGCTCGATCGTCAACGCCTCGCTCAAGGCCGTGGTATCGGCGGTCAACCGCGCCATGCGCTGACCCCGCGCTACCGATCTGGGACCGATCCGGGACCACGTGGGAACACGACCGTCTCCCACGGCCGAACTCCACGTGCGTGGAATCCCTCCCGAGCTGCACGAACGGCTTCGGGAACGGGCTTTCGCCGAGGGGCGATCCCCCTCGGCGGAGGTGGTCGCGACCCTGCGGCGCGTGCTCGACCGGCCGCCCGCGGGGTCGCAGCGGTCCGACGCCGTCGAGCGCCTGCGGCGGATCCAGGCGCGAAGCGGTCAGCGGGGCCGACGAGCTCGGAGGGGATCGGGACGAGCGGTGACCGCGGTGTGCGGCCCCCGTGGCCGAGCTGACGCGCGGGGTCAGCGGCCCAGGATCTCCGTCACCGAGCCGGGTTGCTCGGGCACGGCGCCGGGACCGAGCACGTCGTCGGCCACCGCGGCCGGTTCCACCCGGTGCGGCTGCAGCGCACCGCTGCGGATCTCCTCGGCCCAGTGGCAGGCCACCCGGTGCCCCTCCGGCACCCCCTCCAGCACCCGCAACTGCGGACGCTCGTCCGCGCACCGCGTCGGCTGCCGCCACGGGCACCGCGTGTGGAACCGGCACCCCGACGGCGGCGCCGCGGGCGACGGCAGGTCACCCGTCAGCAGGATCCGCTCCCGCTGGTCCTCCAGCTCCGGATCCGGCACCGGCACCGCCGACAACAACGCCTTCGTGTACGGGTGCTGCGGATCGTCGTACAACGCCTGCGACGGCGCCTCCTCCACGATCCCGCCCAGGTACATGACCCCCACCCGATCGCTCACGTGCCGCACCACCGCCAGGTCGTGCGCGATCACCAGGTAGGTCAGCCCCAGCTCCGCCTGCAGGCGACCCAACAGGTTCAACACCTGCGCCTGCACCGACACGTCCAGCGCCGAGACCGGCTCGTCGGCCACGATCAGATCCGGCTCCACCGACAGCGCACGCGCGATGCCGATCCGCTGCCGCTGCCCACCCGAGAACTCGTGCGGATACCGCCGCAACGCCGACGCCGGCAACCCCACCGACTCCACCAGCTCCCGCAACCGGGCCGCGTCCGCCTCCGGGCCGCGCGACAGCCCGTGCGCGTTGATCCCCTCCCGCAGCAGCGACTCCACCGACTGCCGCGGGTCCAGGCTCGACATCGGGTCCTGGAACACCATCTGGAACCGGCGCCGCATCGTGCGCAGCCGCTCGCCCGACAGCTGCGCGACATCCACCCCGTCGAACTCCACGGTGCCCGCGGTCGGGTCCACCAGCCGCAGGATCGCCCGCCCCAACGTGGACTTCCCGCACCCGGACTCCCCCACCAGTCCGTAGGTCTCGCCCCGGCGGATCTGCAACGAGACCCCGTCCACCGCGTACACGTAACCGACCGTGCGATCCAGCACCAGGCCGCGCTTGATCGGGAAGTGCACGGCGAGGTCGCGCACGTCGAGCAGGACGTCGTTCGATGGTTCGGCCATGTCGCTCACTCCGCGCTCGCCGGCACCGGGTTGTGGCAGCGCAACAGTCGCCCGCCCGTCGTCTCGGCCTCCGGCGTGATCTCGAGGCACCGGTCGAGCGACCGCGGGCAACGGGGGGCGAAGGCGCAGGCGTGGTCCCACGGGACGTTGTCGGCCACCGACCCCCGGATGGCCGGCAGCTCCTCCCCCTGCGGGCTGTCCAGCCGGGGGATCGACCGCAGCAGGCCGTGGGTGTAGGGGTGGCGGGGGGTGGTGAACAGGCGGTGCCGCTGCGCCCGCTCCACGATCCGGCCCGCGTACAGGACGTTGACCGTCTCGCACAGGCCTGCGACCACACCCAGGTCATGGGTGATCATCACCAGCGCGGCGCCGGTCTCCCGCACCAGCTCGCGCAGCAGCTCCAGGATCTGGGCCTGGATCGTGACGTCCAGCGCCGTGGTCGGCTCGTCCGCGATCAACAGGCGCGGGCTGCAGGCCAGCGCGATCGCGATCAGCGCCCGCTGCCGCATGCCGCCGGACATCTGGTGGGGGTAGGCCTCGAGGCGGCGGCGCGGGTCGGGGATGCCGACCCGGTCCAGCAGCTCCACCGCGGCCTTGCGGGCCGCCTCCTTGCCCATCCCCTGGTGGCGCCGCAGCACCTCGGTGATCTGCAGGCCCACCGGGATCACCGGGTTCAGCGACGTGAGCGGGTCCTGGAACACCATCGACAGATCGCGGCCGCGGCGCTCGCGCATCTGCGCCTCGGGCAGCGTCAGCAGGTCGGTGCCGTCCATCAGGACGCTGCCGCTCACCCGCACCCCGCGGTCCGGGAGCAGGCGCAT
>NZ_DATGOP010000124.1:0-73699 GCF_035305885.1 Pseudonocardia sp. | reverse complement strand
AAGGCGCCCCCACCGGCTGGCGGCTGCCCGTGCGCGAGGTCCGCGCCTCCGTCGGCGCCGGGTTCATCTACCCGATCTGCGGCGACATGCGCACCATGCCCGGCCTCGGCACCAACCCCGCCGCCCACCGCATCGACCTCGACGCCAACGGCGAGATCGTCAACCTGTCGTGACCCGGGTACCCCCGGGGCATGACCGAGCCCGAGAAGGACCCGACCGAGCGCGACCCCGGCGAGTCGGCGCGGCCGTCGATCGGGCGGCGCGACCAGCCCGACGCCGTCCACCCCGACGCCCCGGACCGGCGCCACCGCGCGCCGGACGAGGACTCGCCGGACGCGCCGCGGCCCGAGCCGTCCCCGGGCGGACGCGACTAGCCGGTCCCCAACGGGGTAACGAACCGGACATGTCGCCCGCAGTCGTGGTCTTCGCGCCGTCGCCCCTGCTCACCGTCACGATCGAGGACCGGGCCGGTGCGGCCGACATCCACGTCCACCCCGGCGGGCAGGGCGTGTGGCAGGCCCGGATGATCTCCTCGCTCGGGGTGCCGACGGTGCTGTGCGCCGCGCTCGGCGGCGAGACCGGCGAGGTGCTCGGGCACCTGCTGACCGGCGAGGACGTCGAGCTGCGGACGGTGCGCGTGGGCGCGCGCAACGGCGGCTACGTGCACGACCGGCGCAGCGGCAGCCGGGAGGAGATCGCCGAGGCCCCGGGCGCGCCGCTGGACCGCCACGACCAGGACGCGCTCTACGAGCTGGTGCTCGCCGAAGGGCTGGAGCACGGCACGGTGATCCTCGCGGGCCCGAACTCCGACCAGGTGGTACCGGCGTCGCTGTACCGCAGGCTCGCCACCGACCTCGCCGCCAACGGCTGCCGGGTGGCCGCCGACCTCTGCGGCGAGCGGCTCGACGCGGTGCTGGCCGGCGGGCCCGCGGTGGTGAAGGTGAGCCACGAGGAGCTCATCGAGGACGGGCGGGCCGACAGCGACGAGCCCGCCGCGCTGGTGGCCGCGATGAAGCAGCTGCGCGCCGACGGCGCCGGGACGGTGATCGTCTCGCGCGCCGCGCAGCCCGCCCTCGCGCTCCCCGGAGGCTCGGACGCGGTGCTGGAGATCCGGGTGCCGCCGCTGGAGCCCGCGGAGACCCGCGGGGCGGGCGACTCGATGACCGCGGGCGTGGTCGCCTCCCTGGTGCGCGGCGAGGAGGTGCGTGAGGCGCTGCGGACCGGGGCGGCCTGCGGCGCGCTCAACGTCGTCCGGCGCGGCCTCGGGACCGGCGGCGAGCAGGCGGTCCGCACGCTGGCCGGGCGGGTCGAGCTCGTCGAGTGGAACGGCTGAGCGGGTGCGCGCGCTGATCACCAACGACGACGGCATCGACTCCGCCGGGCTCGCCGCGCTCACCCGCCTCGCCACCGCCGCCGGGCTCGACGTCGTCGTGGCCGCCCCCGCGACCCAATCCAGCGGCGCGAGCGCCGCGATCACCGCGGTGCGCGACGAGGGCCGCACGGTCGTGGAGCGGCGTGAGCTGCCCGGCCTGCCCGACGTGCCGGCGTGGGCGGTGCGGGCACAGCCGGGACACATCGTCGTCGCGGCGCTGACCGGCTGGCTCGACCCCGCACCCGACCTCGTCCTGTCGGGCATCAACCACGGCGCCAACGTCGGGCGGGCGGTGCTGCGCTCCGGGACCGTCGGCGCGATCCTCACCGCCGCCGTGCACGACGTGCGCGGGCTCGCGGTGAGCCTCGACGTCGCCCTGCGCCCGAGCGGGGAGCGCCGCTGGGACGCAGCCGACGAGCTGTTCCCCCGCGTCCTCGACCTCCTGCTGGACGCCCCGCCGGGCACATCGCTGTCGCTGAACGTGCCCGACCGGCCGCCCCGCGCCCACCGGGAGCTGCGGCACGCGCGGCTCGCCGAGTTCGGTTCCGTGCAGGCCCGGGTCGACGAGGTGGGGCCCGACGGGCTGCGCCTCGGTGAGGTCGAGGTCGGCACCGAGCCGGAGGAGGGCACCGACGGGGCGCTGCTCGCCGCCGGGCACCCGACGCTCACCGCCCTGCGCCCGGTCGCCGAGGACGACGGTGGGCTCGTGGCGGGCTGGCTGGACCGGCCGCGGCGGGTGCGCGCCTGAGCGTGCTGCGCACCGGCGGCACGCGGTGATCCCGCTGGGTTCGGTTCGTGGGGCGGCTACGCCGGGCCGTGCGTCGCCGCCGCCGCCGCGACGGCGGTGTCGACGGCGCGGCACAGCATGTGCACCGCCGCCAGGTGGCACTCCTGCACGGTCGCGGTGTCGCCGGGCAGGCAGACGGCGCGGTCGCAGGCCGCTGCGAGGGGGTTCGGACCGGGGCCGGTGATCGCCCACCGGGTGGCGCCCGCCCCGACGGCCGCCACGGCGGCGGCGATGAGGTTGTCGCTGCGGCCGCTCGTCGACAGCAGCAGGAGCACGTCCCCGGGACGGGCGTGCGCCCGCACCTGCCGGGCGAAGACCTCCGTGAAGCCGTAGTCGTTGGCGATGGCGGTCATGCTCGAGGTGTCGGCGTGCAGGGCGATCGCGGCGAGCGGGCAACGTTCCCCGTCGAAGCGGCCGACGAGCTCGGCCGTGAGGTGCTGGGCCTCCGCGGCGCTGCCGCCGTTGCCCGCCGCGAGGAGCCGGCTGCCGGTGAGCAGGCGGGCGGCGAGGTCGGCGCCCCAGCCGCCGAGCGTCGGGGCGGCGGCTCGCAGCACCGGGAGCGCGGCGGCCAGCCGGTCGACGTGGGCGCCGAGCGCGCCGCTGATCTCACCGGCGACGGTGAGCGCCTCGGGCGGCCTCGTGGGGAACAGCGTGCCCGGCGGCGGGCTCACGGGTGCGCCCCGGCCGGCTCGGTGGAGCCGGTCGCGGCACGGGCGCGGCGGGCGCGGGTGTCGACGACGTCCTCGTAGACCATGGCGGTGGCCGTGGCCACGCGTTGCCAGTCGTACCGGGCGAGGACGCGGTCGCGGCCCGCGATGCCGTGGGCGTCGCCCATCGTCGGGGAGGCCAGCAGGTCCCGAAGTGCCGCGGCGAGGAGGTCGGGCCGGCGCGGGGGCACCAGCACGCCGGTCACCTGGTCGACCACGGTGTCGGTGATCCCGCCGACGGAGCTCGCGACCACGGGCCGCCCGCACGCCATCGCCTCGAGGGGAACGATGCCGAACGGCTCGTACCACGGCACGCAGACCACCGCGTCGGCCGAGCGCAGCAGGGCGGGCACGTCGGCGCGGGCGACGGGGCCGATGAGGTGGACGCGGTCGGCCACGCCCGCCTGCCGGGCGCAGGCGCGCAACCGGGCGACGTCGGGGTCCTCCCGGCCGTCCTCCCCCGGGGCAGCGCCGCCCGCGACGACGAGCTCGGCGGTGGGCAGGCGGCGCAGCGCCTCGATCACCTCGTCCACGCCCTTGCGGCGCACCAGCCGGCCGAGGGTGACCAGCCGGGGCCGGTCGCCGCGGGGGGCCACCGGCCCGTCGGGGGTGAACACGGCGGTGTCGACGCCGCAGGGGACGACGGTCATCCGGCGCCGGGGCGCACCCAGGCGCGCCAGCTCGAACACCTCGTCGGTGGAGGTGGCGAGCACGCGATCGACCTGGCGGGCCACGGCCAGCTCGGCGCGGACCCGGCCGGCGGGGCTGGTGTCGTCGGCGCCCTGGTGGCGGCGCTTCACGCTGCCCAGCGCGTGGAAGGTCTGCACCACGGGGATCCGGCCGGCGGCGGCCGCGAGCGCGGCCATCCCCGACATCCAGAAGTGGGCGTGCACGATGTCCGGCGGGTCGGCCGTCCAGGCGTCCTCCAGCGCTCGCGTGAACGCGGGCAGGTGGGGCACCAGCTCGTCCTTCGGCACCGGACGCGGCGGGCCCGCGGGCACGTGCCGGACGACGACGCCGGAGCCGACGGGCACCGCGTCGGGGAGCGCGGGGTCGTCGCGGCGGGTCCACACGGTGACGTCGTGGCCCAGCCCGGCGAGCGCCGAGCTCAGCTCGAGCACGTGCACGTTCTGCCCGCCGGCATCGACTCCCCCGAGGGCGGCGAGCGGGCTCGCGTGCTCGGTGACCATGGCGATCCGCATCCGGATCAGCTCCTTCCGTTCGTGGCGGATGCGGCCGGGACGCGGGCCTCGTCTGGTTGCGTCGCCTCGGCGAGCAGCGCGTCCCAGTCGCCGAGGAATCGGTCCAGTCCGTGATGGGCCAGCGCGTGCGCGCGGGCCGCGGCGCCCCGGGCCCGGGCGAGCTCGGGGTCGGCCACGAGCTCGCGCACCGCGTCCTCGAGCCGGTCGAGGCGGGTGGAGCAGAAGCCCACCCCGGGGGGCAGCGCCTCGACGGCCTCCGTGGTGGCGAGCGCCACCACCGGCATGCCCAGGTGCATCGCCTCGACGAGCGACAGCCCGAGCGAGGTCCAGCGCGACAGGTGCAGGTACACGCGCCGGCGCGCCATCTCGGCGTGCATCACGGGCTGCGGCAGGTCGCCACGGGAGCGCACGCGCCCGCCCGTGCCGAGGGCGGTGTCGAGCCCCGCGGTGCCCATCCCGTACACGTCGAGCGGGACCACGCCCGCGAACCGGGGCAGGAGGTCGGTGCCGGTGATCCGGCCGCGGCGCAGCGGCTCGTTGACCGCCACGGCGGCGGCGGCGATCTCCCCGGTGTATCGGTGTCCGGGGTCGACGACGCCGTGCTCGACGACCGCCGTCCGGGTGCTGCCCGCGTCCCACATCAGGCGGTTGAAGTGCGTGACGTGCACCAGGCAGACGTCGTCCCGGTCGGCGACCGGGTGCCTGCTCGTGGCGGCGTGTTCGCGCGGCGCGTTGTGCTCGACGTACACCGCGGCCACGTCCCGGCCCGGGGTGCGGCGCAGCCAGCGCTCGGCGAGCTCGAACTCCTCCGGCCGCTGCAGCACCACGACGTCGACGTCCGCGTCGGCCAGTTCCTCGGGCGCCGACTCCACGGCCGTGGCCGGCCACTCCCAGGCGGCCGGGCGGCCTCCACCCCACGGGCCGCGCTCCGGGAGCGTGGGGATGAGGTAGCGGTGCGCGCCCTGGACGAACGCGGTCGTCCAGGAGCCGTGCACGTGCCAGAGGAGGATGTTCACCCCCTTCGGATCGGCCGAACGCGCCGGATCAAAACCCGCTTCGACGAACTGCTACGCAGCGTGGCACCTTTTCACGGTCCGTGTTCGCCGGATGGCGAGGCCGCGGGCGGGGTACGTGGCAGCCGTGAGAAGCCCCCGCGCAGCCCTGCGGCGCACGGCCGCCGAAACCTTCGGCTGGACCGAGCTGCACCCCGAACAGCTCGAGGCCATGGAGCACGTGACGCGGGGACGCGACGTGCTCGCCGTCCTGCCGACCGGCTCCGGGAAGTCGGCGATCTACCAGGTGCCCGCGCAGCTGCGCGCCGGCCCCACGGTGGTCGTGTCGCCGCTCATCGCGCTGCAGCACGACCAGCGCGAGGGCCTGCTCGACCGCGCGGACGCCGCCGCGGTCGCCGTCAACTCCGTGCAGGGCGCCGCGGAGAACCGGGCGGCGTGGGAGGCCGTCGACGCGGGCACGGCCGAGTACCTGTTCCTCGCCCCCGAGCAGCTCGCGAACGAGGAGGTCGTGGAGCGGGTCCGGGCCGCGGGGCCCGCGCTCTTCGTCGTCGACGAGGCCCACTGCGTGTCGGAGTGGGGGCACGACTTCCGCCCCGACTACCTGCGCCTCGGGGGCGTCGTCGAGCGGCTCGGGCACCCGCCGGTGGTCGCGCTGACCGCAACCGCCTCCGCGCCGGTGCGCGCCGACATCGTCGAGCGCCTCGGCCTGCGCGAGCACCGGGAGGTGGTGGCGAGCTTCGACCGGCCCGAGCTGCACCTGGCCGCGTACGGGTTCGCCGACGCCGACATGCGCCGCGCCGAGGTCGAGGAGCGGGTCGTGGAGCTCGCGGCCACCGGTGCCGGCCTGCTGTACTGCGCCACCCGCAAGGACACCACCGCCTACGCCGAGGCGCTCGCCGCCCGCGGGGTCGGCGCGGCCGCCTACCACGCCGGGCTGAGCCGGACGGCCCGCGAGCGGGTGCACGAGCGCTTCCTCGACGGCGGCCTCGCGGTCGTGGTCGCCACCTCGGCGTTCGGGATGGGCATCGACAAGCCCGACGTGCGGTTCGTGCTGCACGCGGCCGCTCCCGCGTCGCTGGACGCCTACTACCAGGAGATCGGCCGGACCGGGCGCGACGGTGAGCCCGCGGTCGTCGAGCTGCACCACCACCCGCGCGACTTCAACCTGCAGCGCTTCCTCACCGCGCGCCGGCCGAAGCCGGACGCGCTGCACGCGGTCCTCTCCGCCCTCGCCGACGGGCGGGCCCGCACGCCCGCGGAGATCGGCACCGAGACCGGCCTTTCCCCCGCCCGCCGCACCACGGCGCTCAACCTGCTCGAGCAGGCCGGCGCGGTGGCCACCGACGACGAGGGCCGGTGCGCGGCCACCGGCGAACCCACCGGTGAGGCGGCCGTGGACGAGGCCGTGGCGATCGCCGAGCGGCGCCGCGAGATGGTCCGCTCCCGCATCGAGATGATCCGCGGCTACGCCGGCAGCACCGACTGCCGCCGCCGCATCCTCCTGGGGTATTTCGGCGAGCAGCGCACCGGGCACTGCGACCGCTGCGACAGCTGCGAGGCGGGCACCTCCCAGGCGGTCGGCCGGGACGCGGCGGCGATGGGTGGCCAGGAGGAGGTCCGGCACCCGCGGTGGGGCGAGGGCGTCGTGCTCTCCGCCGAGCACGACCGGGTGACGGTGCTGTTCGCCGAGCACGGCTACAAGACGCTCGCCCTCGACGCGGTGCGCGAGCGGGATCTGCTGCAGCCGAGCGAGTGACCCCGACGACCCGCCACCACCTGCGGGGTCGCTGCGGCGCGCCGGAGGTTCAGCGGGCGCCCCGACGATCGTCGCGCCTAGAATCCCCCCGGTGACCGCCGCCCGCGCGTTGTCGTTCCTCGCAGGCGGTGGCGAGCTGGGCAGGCTGATCGGTGAACGCGACTGGGCAGCCGGCCCCCTCGGTCCGCCGTCCGCGTGGCCCGGACCGATCCGCGCCGCCACCGGGATCGTCCTGCAGTCGCCGCAGCCGATGCTGCTGTGGGTCGGCCCCGAGCTGGTCACGCTCTACAACGACGCCTTCGCCGCCCTCGCGGGCCGCGCCCACCCGTCGGCGCTGGGCAGGCCCGGGGAGCGCGCGTTCGCCGAGGCGTGGCCGCTCGTCGGGCCCGCCATCGCCGAGGTGCTCGACACCGGCGTCGGCGTCCGGATCGACGAGCAGCCGCTCGTCCTGCGCCGCGGGAACGCGCCCGAGGAGACCCACTGGTCGCTGGTGCACACCTCCGTCCGCGACGACGACGGCAGCGTGCTCGCCGTGCTCACCGTCGCCACGGAGACCACGGACCGGGTGGTGGGCGAGCGCAGGCGTGAGACGCTGCGCGCGCTCGGCGACGTGTCCCCCGTGCGCCTCGCGCCGGCGGGCCGCGCGGTCGAACGCGTCGCGGTCGCCGCGCTCGACGTGCTCGCGCACAACCCGCGCGACGTGCCGTTCGCCGCGCTCTGCCGCCGCGACCCGGACTCGGGCGAGCTGGAGGTCGTGAGCTCGCACGGCCTGCCCGGCGGGTTGCCCGCGCTGCCGGCCACCGACGGATCGGGGTCGGCGCAGCTGCAGGCGCTGCGCGCCGGCGAACCGGTCGTCGTGCGCGGGCTGCGCGACGGGCTACCCGCCGCCTTCCCCGCCCCGGCCGACCTCGGGCCGCTCGCCCCGGACGCCGCGGTGGTGCTGCCGCTGCGTTCGGGCGCGCCGGACGGTGTGCTGGTGCTCGGGGTCAACCCGTACCGCCCGCTCGACGACGAACACCTCGCGTTCCTGCGCGCCGTCGCCGACCAGGTGTCGGCCGCGCTCGCCGACGCGAGCGCCCTCGACGGGGACGCCCCCTCCGACGAGGCGCTGAGCAGCGCGCTCTACCAGGAGCGGGAGCGCTACCGCACGCTGGTCGCCCAGGCGCCGGTGGGGATCTGGGTCGCCGACCGGCGCGGCACCACCACGTTCGTCAACGACCAGATCGCGCAGCTGTGGGGCCGCCCCGCGACCGAGCTCACCGGCACCGGCTGGACCGACCAGGTGCACCCCGACGACCGGGAGGCCGCCGCGGCCGGCTGGGCCGCCGCGGTCCGCCAGGGCACCGTGTGGGAGTCGACCTACCGCATCGTCGCCACCGACGGCACGGTGCGCGACGTCCGGACGTCCGCGCGCCCGCTGCGCGACCCGGCCGGCGAGATCACCGGCTTCCTCGCGACCACCACCGACATCACCGAGGAGCGCCGGGCCGAGCAGATCCGCCGCGACGTCGCCACCGAGCACGCCGCCCGCAAGGCCTCCGAGGCCGCGGCCGCCCGGCTGCGCGCGATGGTGCAGGGGCTCGCGGCCATCGTGTGGGAGGCCGACTGGGAGCCCGACGGCGGCCCGGACGGCTCGGGCGGCCTGCGGTTCACGTTCGTGTCCGACCGGGCCGAGGAGCTGCTCGGCCACCCCGCGGCCCGTTGGTGCGACGACCCCGACTTCTGGCCCGCGATCATCCACCCCGACGACCGCGACGAGGTGCTCGCCCACGTCCGGGACCGCACCGCGGCCGGCGTCGACCACGACCTCACCTACCGCGCCGTCGCGGTCGACGGGCGGGTGCTGTGGCTGCACCAGGTGGTGCACGTGGTCATCGGGCCCGACGGCGTCCCGGTGGCCGCGCAGGGCCTCACCGTCGACGTCACCGAGCAGAAGCGCGCCGAGCGGGCCGCGGCCCTGCTGGCCGACACGGGCCAGCTCGTCACCCAGGAGGGAAGCGTCGAGGAGCGGCTGCGCGCCCTCGCCCGGCTCGTCGTGCACGAGCTGGGCGACACGGCCGTGGTGGCGCTCGTCGGCCCGGACGGCCTGCTGCACCGGGCCGCGGTGGAGCACGACCACCCGAGCGTCGCCGAGGTGCTGCGCACGTTCCCGGCGACGCGGCTGCCGCCGTCGCTCGCCGAGGCGCTCGCGGGGGGCAAGCCGGTCGTCGTTCCGGTCACCGAGGAGCTCATCCGCTCCGCCGTCGACGGCGACGCCTCGGCGGCCACCCGGCTCGCGCTGCGCGCGAGCAACGCCCTGGTCGTCCCGCTCATGGTCGGCGACGACCTGGCGGGGGTGCTCGCGTTCGTGAACTTCGGCGCGAACCGCTACTACCACCACTCCGAGCTCGACCTCGCCGCCGAGCTGGGCAGGCGGGCGTCGATGATGCTCGCCGCCGACCGCAGGCGGACGCGGGAACGGCGGTTGCAGCAGGTCAGCGGCGACCTCGCGTCGGCGGCCAGCGTGCTGGAGGCGGCCCGGCTGCTCGTCGCGCGGTTGCCCGGCGTCCTCGGCGCCGCCGCGGTGAGCGTCTACCTCGCCGACCCCGAGCGCGGCCTGCAGCTCGTGCACGCCGCGGGGTACGCCGAGCCCGTGCTCGGCTCGTACTCGCCGATGCGGCTCGACGACCCGGTACCGATCGCCGCCGCCGCGCGCTCCGGGGAACCGGTGTGGATCCGCAACCGGGAGGACTGGGCCCGCGACTGGCCGACGCTCCTGGACAAGGCCGAGTCGGCCGGCAGGCACGCGGCCGCCGCGCTGCCGCTCGCGGCCGTCGGGCGGGTCGTCGGTGCGATCGGCCTGTCGTTCCCCACCGAGCGCACCTTCCCCGCCGACGAGCGCGAGTTCGTGCTCGCCCTCGTCGCGCAGGCCGCGCCCGCGTTCGAGCGGGCGGCCGCCGCCGACGAGCGCCGCGTCGTCGCCGAGACGCTGCAGAAGAGCCTGCTCCCCCCGACGCTGCCCCGGCTCGAGCGGCTGCCGCTGGCCTCGCGCTACCTGCCGGGGGCGCGCGGCAGCCAGGCGGGCGGCGACTGGTACGACGTGCTGCCGCTGGACGGGGGCCGGGTGGCGATCGCGGTCGGCGACGTCGTCGGCCAGGGCGCGCAGGCCGCGGCCATCATGGGCCAGCTGCGCAGCGCGCTCTCGGGGTACCTGCTGGAGGGCCACGACCCGGAGCAGGCCCTCGAGCGGCTCGACCGCTTCGCCTGCCGCGTGCCCGGCGCGACCGGCAGCACGGTGGCGTGCCTCGTGCTCGACCCCGAGACCGGGGAGCTCGTGTGGGCGCGGGCGGGCCACCCGCCGCCGCTCGTGGCCGGGCCGCACGGCTGCAGGCGCCTGGAGGACGCCACCGGCACGGTGATGGGCGTGCGCGCGCGACCGCCCTACACGGCGGGCACCGCGACGATCGAGCCGGGCGAGAGCATCCTGCTCTACACCGACGGCCTGGTCGAGCGCCGCGGCGAGCTCGTCGACGACGGGATCGACCGGCTCGCCGAGATCGCCGCCCGCCACCACGCCCTGTCCCCCGACGCCCTCACCGACGCGCTGCTCGCCGGCGCCCTCGACGGCAACCACGCGAACACCTCCGCGGGCGGCGCCCCCGACCCGGTCGACGACGTCGCCCTGATCGTGGCGCGGCTCGTGCCCGCCCCGCTGCGGCTGGTGCTGCCCGCCCGGGCCACGGTGCTGCGGGAGCTGCGGGCCGCGGTCCTGGCGTGGGCGAGTTCGGTCGGCATCGCCGACGACGACCTCTACGACCTGCAGCTCGCGGTCGGCGAGGCGGCGGCCAACGCCGTCGAGCACGCCTACCGCGGGCGGGAGCCGGGCCCGATGTCGGTCGAGCTGGTCCGCGACGCCGACGGCGGGATCGAGGCGCACGTGCGCGACGAGGGCACCTGGCGGCCCGTCCCGGAGGACAAGGGCTACCGGGGCCGGGGGCTGGAGCTGATCCGCGACGTCAGCAGCCGGATGCGGCTGCACCACGGGCCCGAGGGCACCGAGGTGCGCTTCCGGCTGCCCCCGTCCGGGGAGCCGGCGCCCCCGACGCCGCCCGCTCCCGCCCCGCGCCTGACACCGGTGCCGGTGGGCCCGGCGTCCCTGCGGGTCCGCCGCGGTGGCGACGGCGGTCCGGACACGGTGGAGGTCCGCGGTGAGCTGGACCTCGCCGGGGTGCGCGGCGTCGGGGAGGACCTGCTGGCGTGCGCGGACGAGGGCCGCGACCTCATGGTGGACCTGCGCGCCACCACCTACCTCGCGAGCGCGGGCGTCGCGCTGCTCGTGGAGGCCGACCGCCGCGCGCGGGCCGCGGGCGGGCGGATGCGGGTGCTGGTGGCCCCCGGCGACGTGGTGCGCAGGGCGCTCACCCTGAGCGGGGTGGACGAGCTGCTGGAGCTGGTGGGTCCCGACACCCGCGGCTGAGCGCGCCCGACGCGCCCGCGATCAGGCGTCCAGCTCCTGCAGGGCCGCGTCGACCGACTCGCGGTGCTGCAGGACGGGCCCGAGCTGGGTGATCTCGAGGACCCGGCGCACGATCGGCGGCCCACCGGCCGTCCCGAACCGCACCCCCGCCGCCTCGGCGGCCTGCTGCGCGCCCATGAGCACGACCAGCCCGGTGGACCCGCAGAACGTGAGCCGGGACAGGTCGATCACGAGGCACCGCGGCGCAGCGGCCACCGCCTCGTCCGCCGCGTGGCGCAGCACGTCGGCCGTGGAGACATCCACCTCTCCGACGGGCGCGAGCACCGTGACCCCCGGCCGGGACTCCGCCACCTCGATGCGCAGCAGTCCGGCCGGTGGCCGCAGGCACCCGCCCTCGCCCTCGATGCGCTCGGTCCGCTGGCTCATCGGTGTCCCGCCCTCGTCGGCCGCCGAACGGGCGCGTGCCCGCGCGTTCACCCTGCACCTGGGCCCCGCCGGCCGCAAGGGGGACCGAGCCACCCGGACGGGTCGACCGGGCGCTGCGCGGCCGCCGCTCGGCCCACCTCGAGCGGCTGGAGAATCGGCTGTGATGGGATCACCAACACCGGTTCGGCGCTGGGCGCCGCTGGTCGTGCTCACCGCGGCGGCCACCGCCGCGCTCGCCCCGCTCGGGGTACCGTCGCCCGCCCTGTTCGCCGGTCTGCTCGTCGCCGCGGCGCTGGCGCTCGCCGGGCTCGGGGTGGACGTGCCCGGACCGCCGAACACCGCGGCACAGGCCGTGATCGGCGTGGTGATCGGCGTGCTCGCCCAGCCGGGCACGCTCGCGGGCCTCGCCGGCCAGTGGGTGCCCGTGCTGCTCGTGTCCGTCGCGACGCTCGCGGTCAGCATGGGCGCCGGCCTGCTGCTGGGCCTGCGCCGCGGCGTGTCGCCGCTGACCGGGATGCTCGCGCTCACCGCGGGTGGCGCCTCGGGGCTGGTGGCGGTGAGCCGCGAGCTCGGCGGCGACGACCGCACGGTCGCCGTGGTCCAGTACCTGCGGGTCGGGCTGGTCACCGCCACGATGCCGGTGGTGGCGGCGGTCGGGTTCGGCGCGCGGGCGGGGTCCGGGCCGGGCCCGTCCGGTGCGGCGCCGCTCGTCGTCGACCTCGCCCACCTCGTTCTGTGCGCCGTGGTCGGCACGACGCTGGCGCGCCTCGCGCGGGTGCCCGCCGGCGCGCTGCTGGGGCCGATGTGCGTGGCCATCGCGCTCAACCTCACCGGCCTGTCCTTCGGCGCCGCGCCGCCGGACGCGCTGGTCGAGCTCGCCTACGCCGTGATCGGGTGGCAGGCGGGGTCCCGGTTCACCCGCGAGAGCCTGCGCACGGTCCTCGGCGCGCTGCTGCCGGCCACCGCGCTCATCGCCGGCGTCATCCTCGCCTGCGCCGGCCTGGGCCTGGTGCTGTCGGCGCTCACCGGCACGACCGCCCTCGACGGCTACCTCGCCACCACCCCGGGCGGGGTCTACGCCGTGCTCGCCACGGCGGTGTCCGCGGGCTCCGACGTCACGTTCGTCATGGCCGTGCAGGTGCTCCGCGTGGTGGTGATGCTGCTGGTCACCCCGGCGGTCGCCCGGCTCGCCGCCCGCGCCCTCCCCTGACGCCCGTCACCCGTTCGGCGGATGGGATGGGTGGGCGGTGCGAAGGCGGGTAGTCCCGGGCCGACCGAGGATCGGAGGACCCCGATGGGCCGCCACGACAAGAAGATCGACCACAAGCTCGAGGAGGTCGGAGGCAAGGCCAAGCAGGCCGTCGGCCGCGCCGTCGACGACGAGGAGCTCGCGGCGCAGGGCGAGCGCGACCAGACCACGAGCAACCTCAAGCAGGCGGGCGACAAGGTCAAGGACGCCTTCCGGAGCTGACCGGTAGCTGCTGACCGAGCCCCCACACCGGGCCCCGGCCGACCCCCGACCGGCCGGGGCCCACCCCTGTCCGCGCCCTGTGTGCAGCCGCCGTTTCGCCCCCGCCCTCGGCAGGTACTCGCCACGCGTGAACGAGGACGTCACAGGGGCCCAGCCCACGTGCCGCATCGCGTTCGTGGGCGCGGGAGGGGTGGCGCACCGCCACGCCCGCACGCTCGGCCGGATTCCCGGGGTGCGGCTCGTCGCCGCCACCGACGTCAACCCCCGGTGCGCCGCGGTGTTCGCCGAGGCGCACCACGTGCGCGCGGTCCCCGACCTCGACGCCCTGCTCGGCGAGGAGCCCGACGCGGTCTACGAGACGGCGAGGGCGCGCACCGCGCCGAGTTCAGCGCCGCCGCGCCCCGGTCGGCGGTGGACGCAGCGTTCGTCGCCGCGCTGCGGGGAACGCCGAGCCCACCCGAACGCGACGCGCCCGACCACGCCGAGGCGCTGCGCAGCCACCGCCTCGCCTGCGCCCTCGCCCGCTCCGCCGCCGCCGGGCGGCCGGAGATGGTGCGCTGAGGGGCGTCAGCTGGTCCCGAGCCGCGCGCCGCGCACGGCCGCCAACCGGGCCCGCGCCCGCGCCACGTCGGCCGGGTCGGCGCTCTCCAGCAGCTCGAGGGCCTCGTCGATCGCGCTCCGCAGCACGGTGACCTCGCTCGCGCGGTCGGCGAGCTGGGTGTGGGTGGTCCACAGGTCGACGAACACCGCCACCTTCGACCGCAGCACCCACGGGTCGAACGGCTTGGTGATGTAGTCGACCGCCCCGGCCTGGTATCCGCGGAACGCCAGGTGCGGGTCGTAGTCGACCGCGGTGAGGAACAGGATCGGGATGTGGCGGGTGCGCTCGCGCTGCTTGACGTGCCCCGCGGTCTCGAACCCGTCCATGCCGGGCATGTGGGCGTCGAGCAGGATCACCGCGTAGTCCTCGACGAGCAGGCGTTTGAGCGCGTCCTCGCCGCTGGTCACCGCGACCAGCTCGATCGGCAGCCCCTCCAGGATGGCCTGCAGGGCGAGCAGGTTCTCCCGCCGGTCGTCGACCGCGAGCACGCGCGCGGTCTGGCGGATCACTTCCCACCGCCCGCGGCCCGGACCCCACCGTTGCCCGACCGCCCGCGCCGCGGCGCGACCCACGAGGCCATCAGCGCGAGCAGCTCGTCGAGGTCCACCGGCTTGGTGACGTAGTCGGTGGCGCCCGCGGCGAGGCTCGACTCCCGGTCACCCGGCATCGCCTTCGCGGTGAGGAACACGATCGGCAGGTCGTGCCCCTGCGGCAGCTGCCGCATGCGCCGCGTGGTCTCGTTGCCGTCCAGGTCGGGCATCATCGCGTCCATCAGCACCACGTCCACCTCCGGGTGCTCGGTGAGCAGCCGGATCCCCTCGGTGCCGTTGTCGGCGTAGAGCACCGTGAGCCCGTGCAGCTCCAGCGCGCTGGTCAGCGCGAACACGTTGCGCACGTCGTCGTCGACGATGAGGACGGTGACGCCGTTCAGCTCCGGGGTGGGCTTGACCCCGGCGGGCCCGCCCGGCCCGGTGCGCAGGATCGGGTTCGGCGACGCCGCCGGGCGCGGTGGCTCCAGCGTCGGCTCGGGCAGCGCGAGGGCCGGGATCGGCGGGCGCGGGGTCATGCGCGCGGCCGCCGCCGTGACCGGGGGCAGCTCGTCGGGGAGCAGCAGGGTGAACACCGAGCCCTCCCCCGGCTCGGAGGTGACCTCGATCTTGCCGCCCAGCATGCGGGCGAGCTCCTTGGAGATCGACAGCCCCAGGCCGGTGCCGCCGTACTTGCGGCTGGTGGTGCCGTCGGCCTGCTGGAACGCCTCGAAGATCATCTCCAGCTTGTCGTGCGGGATGCCGATCCCGGTGTCGCCCACGGTGAACGCGATGACGGTGCGGGCGGAGTCCAGCGCGGGCACGCCGTGCAGGGTGCCGGACGGCACGACCGAGATGTCGAGGCTGACGTAGCCCGCGTCGGTGAACTTCACGGCGTTCGCGAGCAGGTTGCGCAGCACCTGCTGCAGCCGCTGCTCGTCGGTCACGATGGTCGCGGGCAGGTCGGGGCCCATCTCGACCCGCATCTCGAGGCCCTTCTCCTCGGCCTGCGGGCGGAACGCCTGCTCGACCGACGAGCAGACCTGGGCGAGGTTCACCGGCGCCGGGTCGACGTCGACCCGGCCGGACTCGATCTTGGACAAGTCGAGGATGTCGTCGATCAGCCGCAGCAGGTCCGATCCCGCGCTGTGGATCGTGCTGGCGAACTCGATCTGCTTCTCGGTGAGGTTGTTGTCCGGGTTGTCGGCGAGCAGCCGCGCGAGCAGCAGCAGCGAGTTGAGCGGCGTGCGCAGCTCGTGGCTCATGTTGGCCAGGAACTCCGACTTGTACTGGCTCGCCAGCGCCAGCTGCTGCGCCTTCTCCTCCACGCCCCGGCGCGCCGCGTCGATCTCCATGTTCTTGATCTCGACGTTGCGGTTCTGCTGGGACAGCTGCTCGGCCTTCTCCTCCAGCTCGGCGTTGGCGCGCTGCAGCTCGGCCGACTGGTCCTGCAGCTCCATCGCCAGCACCTGCGACTGCGACAGCAGCTCCTCGGTGCGCCGGTTGGCCCGGATCGTGGTGATCGTGACGCCGATCGTGGCGACGAGCCGCTCCAGGAACGTCAGGTGCAGCGGCGAGAACGGCGACACCGAGCCCAGCTCCATCACGCCGAGGCACTCGCCCTCGAACACGATCGGCAGCACCACGACCGACCGCGGGGACGCCGCGCCGACCGCGGAGCGGATCGGCAGGTAGCCCTGGGGCACGTCCTCGACGACCACCACCCGGCGGGTCGAGGCCGCCTGGCCGACGAGCCCCTCTCCCGGCCCGAACGACAGCGGCGGATCGCCCGCCGTCATCGCATACCCGCCGCACATCACGAAGCGGTCCGGGTCGGCGCCCGAGATGATCGACGGCTCGGCCGCCAGGAAGAACGCCCCCACCTGGGCGTTCACCAGCGGCGCGACCTCGTTCATGATCATCTGGCAGACCTCGTTGAGGTCGCGCTGCCCCTGCAGCAGCCCGCCGATGCGCACCAGGTTGGAGTCGAGCCAGCTCTGCTCGGCGTTCTGCCGGGTGGTCTCGCGGAGCGTGGCGATCATCTGGTTGATCGTGTCCTTGAGGTCGGCGATCTCGCCGCGCGCCGCCACCGTGATCTGCTGGGTCAGGTCGCCCTGGGCCACCGCCGTGGAGACC
Source organism: Pseudonocardia sp. (assembly GCF_035305885.1). Classification (GTDB taxonomy): domain Bacteria; phylum Actinomycetota; class Actinomycetes; order Mycobacteriales; family Pseudonocardiaceae; genus Pseudonocardia. The sequence goes on along the minus strand of NZ_DATGOP010000124.1, from coordinate 57,245 downwards.
GCCGAGATCGCCCGCAGCTGCGTGGTGAGCGTGGCCGCGAGCTGGTTGACGTTCTCGGTCAGGTCGCGCCACGTGCCCGAGACGCCGCGCACCTGGGCGAGCACGCCGAGCTTGCCCTCCGTGCCGACCTCGCGCGCCACCCGCGAGACCTCGTCGGCGAAGCTGGAGAGCTGGTCGACCATCGTGTTGACGGTCAGCTTCAGGTCGAGGATCTCGCCCTTGGCGTCGACGGTGATCTTCTGCGACAGGTCGCCGCGGGCGACCGCCGTGGTCACCTGCGCGATGTTGCGCACCTGCGCCGTCAGGTTCCCGGCCAGCTGGTTGACGTTCTCGGTGAGGTCGCGCCACGTGCCCGACACCGTCGGCACGGCGGCCTGACCGCCCAGCTTGCCCTCCGTGCCCACCTCGCGCGCCACGCGCGTGACCTCGTCGGCGAAGCTCGACAGCTGGTCGACCATCGTGTTCACCGTCATCTTGAGGTCGTGGATCTCGCCACGCGCGTCGACGGTGATCTTCTGCGACAGGTCGCCGCTCTTCACGGCGGAGGCGACCTGCGCGATGTTGCGCACCTGGTTGGTCAGGTTGGCCGCCATCAGGTTCACCGCGTCGGTGAGGTTCTTCCACGTGCCGGCCACGTTGGGCACCGTGGCCTGCCCGCCGAGGCGGCCCTCGGTGCCCACCTCGACCGCGACGCGGGTGACCTCGTCGGCGAACGTGCGCAGCGTGTCGGTGAGCGAGTTGATCGTCTCGGCGAGCTCGGCCACCTCGCCGCGGGCGTTCACCGTGATCTTGCGGGACAGGTCGCCCTGCGCGATGGCCGTGGCCGCCGTGGAGATCGAGCGCACCTGGTTGGTCAGGTTGCTCGCCATGGTGTTCACCGAGTCGGTGAGCGCCCGCCAGGTGCCCGCGACGCCGCGCACGTCGGCCTGGCCGCCGAGCATGCCCTCGGTGCCGACCTCGCGCGCCACGCGCGTGACCTCGTCGGCGAAGCTCGACAGCTGGTCGACCATCGTGTTGACGGTGCGACCGATCCGGCGGAACTCGCCGCGCAGCGGCCTGCCCTCGATCTCCAGCGCCATGTGCTGGGACAGGTCGCCCTCGGCGACCGCCTCGATCACGCGGGCGATCTCGGCGGTCGGGGCGGCGAGGTCGTCGATCAGCGCGTTGACCGCCTGCACGCCGTGGGCCCACGCGCCGTCGTAGGCCTCCTCGTTGAGCCGCTCGGACATCCGACCCTCGCGGCCGACCGTGCGGCTGATCCGCAGGAAGTCGCGGTTGCGCCGCTCCAGCAGCGCCACGAGGTCGTTGACCTGGTCGACCAGGTCGCCGGGCGCGCCGGCCCGGCGCGGCAGCCGGACGTCGAACCGTCCGCGCCGCACCTGGTGCAGGAAGTCGCCGAGCTCCTGCAGGAACATCGACTCCCGGGCCTGCTCCGAGCCCGCCTCCGGGGCCGCCACCTGCACACCGGAGGACGGGCTCGCGCCCGTCGATTCGGTGCTCTGGCGCGGGGTCGTGGTCATTCGGGCCGTCCCTCCACTGCTCGGACCGGCGACCGGTTCCGGGCGCGCGCCGTACCCGGCAGGGTCGGGGCACCGGCGCGGCCGCCGCAGGGATCGACCCTAGTGGATCCGTCCCCGGTTCGACCCCGCGCCGGGGCGGTCGACCCGCCCGGGGCGACGGGGGTGAGCGCCGCGCAGCCGAGGGGTGCAGACTGCACTGCGTGCCCGTTCTGCTCGAGCGGCGGACCAGGCTGCCGCCGGACCCGCGATCGGCCGGTCGAGCCCGACGGATGCTCCAGGAAGCGCTACGCGAGCTGGAGGGGCTCGACGGCGCGTCCGGCGCCGGTTGCGACGGCAGCGCCGCCGGCGCCATCGACCCCGACCTCGTCGACACCGCGATCCTGCTCGCCAGCGAGCTGTGCGAGAACGCGGTCCTGCACGCGGGCACCGAGTTCGAGGTGGCCCTCACCGTCACCGACACCGAGCTCACCGTCGCCGTCACCGACCGCGGCCCCGGGCCGCTGGAGCTGCACCTCGCCCAGCCGCGCCAGCGCTACGGCCGCGCGGCGAGCCACGGCCGCGGGCTCGCGCTCGTGCAGCGGCTCGCCACCACGTGGGGCACCCGCCACGAGGCCGACGGGCGCCACGTCATCTGGTTCTCCCTCGCCCGCGCCGAACCGTCCGCGGCGACCCCGGCCCCGCCCGCCCCGCCGGACGCGGAACGGGTGTGGACCACCGCCGAACAGGCCCGCTGGCTGCTGCACGTGCCACCGGGCCTGGTCGACCGGCTCGAGCCCTCCGAGCTCGTCGCCGAGCTGGTGCGCAGGCTGCGCGAGCTGCTCGACGCCGAGTCGGTGAGCGTGGAGGTCGACGAGGGCGACGGCACCGGTGCGCGGGAGATCACCCGCGACGGCAGCCCCGACCCGGCGCTGTCGACCGGCGGCGAGATCGTCAGCGGCGTCGGCGTGGACCCGGCGCGCCGGGTCGAGGTGCGACTGCCCACCACCGCGCCGCTGCGCGGGGTGCTGCGCGTGACCCACCGCCCCGGCGGCGCGGCCGCCGCCGACACCGAGCGCACCCGCGACCTCACCGAGCTGATCGCCTACCGGGTGGCCATGGCGGTGGAGTCGCAGTGGCTGCGCGCGGTCGACCAGCGCAGGCGCTCGTGGATGACCTACCTCGCCGAGACCAGCGAGCTGCTCGGCCAGTCCCTCGACGTCGACCTCGCCGTCGCGGTGGTGCCGCAGGTCGTCGTGCCCCGGCTCGGCCGCTGGTGCGCCGTGCACCTGGTCGAGCCCGCCGGCCAGATGCGGCTCGCCGCGCTCACCCACGCCGACGAGGACGCCCTGCCCGAGCTGCGCGCCGTCCTCGACCCCGACGGCCACCCCGGCCTGCCCACCGAGCTGCGCAACCGGCTCGCCGAGGTGGTGCGCGACGGATCGTCGGCCGTCCGGTTCGCGGTGCCCACCGACGGCATCGCGCTACCGCTGCGGGCCCGCGGGCGGGCGCTGGGCACCCTGCTCGTCGGCAGGCCGGCGAACCGGCCGCACAGCCCCGAGGACGTCGTGCTCGCAGGCGACGTCGCCCGCCGCGCCGCGCTCGCGATCCACAACGCCCAGAGCACCGCGGCGCACGTCGCGGTCTCCCAGGCACTGCAGCAGGCCCTGCTGCCCCGGGCCCTGCCGATGGTGCCCGGCCTGGACTTCGCGGCCGAGTACCTGCCCGCGAGCACCGGCAGCGACGTCGGCGGCGACTTCTACGACGTGCTCACGGTCGACCCGTCCAGCTGGCTGGTCTCGATCGGCGACGTCTGCGGCAAGGGCGCGCGGGCCGCCGCCCGCACCGGGCTGGTCCGCGACGTGCTGCGGGTGCTCGTCCGCGACGACCGCTCGCTGCCGCGCGCCATCGAGCGGCTCAACGAGGTCATGATCGAGGCCGACGACCCGCTGCAGTTCTGCACGCTCGCCGCGGCGATGGTGAGCAGGCGCCGCCGCGCGTCGGGCGGCGGGCCGAACCACTCGCACGGCTCGTCGCGCGGCGGGCTCGACGTCGAGCTCGTGCTCGCCGGGCACGTCCAGCCGGTGCTCGTGCGCGCCGACGGCACGGCCGAGCTGATCGGCACCTTCGGCACCGCGGTGGGCCTGGTGCCCTCCGTCCGGCTCACCTGCACCCGCCACCGGCTCGACCCCGGCGACACCCTGCTCGTCTACACCGACGGCGTCACCGAGCGGCGCAGGGGGCGCGAGCAGTTCGGCGCGGAGCGGCTGCTGCGGGTGGCCGCCCGGGCGGCCGGACGCCCCGCCGTCCAGGTCGTCGGGGCGGTGCGCGAAGCCGTCGAGCGCTTCTCCACCGAGCCCCTCGACGACGACGTGGCGCTGCTGGCGGTGCGGGCCGCGCCCTGACACCCCCGACGAGGCCGACTCCGCATTGTGGCGAGGGAGACACGTAACGTGGGCACACGCCCGCCCGAAGCCACGCCCGGATAGCCCGGACGGTCGTACCCTCGACCTCCGGGGCGACGCATAGTGGGTGTGGTCCGAGGTCGGCTCCCGAACGCACGGAGGTGGAGCACTGGACGCGAAGCGCAGCCGGCGGACAGTACTCGGGGAGCTGCGTTCGTGGCCGACGATCCTGCTGGTCTCGTTCTGCCTCTGCGTGGGCATCCCGGTCACGGTCGCGGTCACCCCCGCCCAGGAGCTCGTCGTCTTCGGCCAGCACATCGCGGTCGGCGCCCGGCCGCCCGACCTGTCCATCGCCGGACCCGCGCGGCTGGTCCAGGTCGGCAACACCGCCCTCGACATCGACCAGCTGCACATCTACGGCCCGCTGCGCCCCGAGCTCACGATGGGACCGGTGATCCGCAACGCGGCCGCGGCCGAGGTGTTCGACCCGGTCGCGGGGCCGCGGGCGCAGGAGGAGGCGATCTCCACCGTCACGCGCGGCTTCGCCACCTGGTACGTCCTCGGCGGGCTGGGCCTGCTCGCCTTCACCCTGTGCGCGGCGGGCGCCGCGGCCGGCATCCGCACGCTCGTCGTGCTGCACCGCCAGAGCCGCGCGCACGGCGGCGAGCACGCCCCGCTTTCGGAGATCTTCAGCTACTGCGTGCGGGCCGCCCGCCGGATGACCGTCATCGCGCTGGTCAGCGCGGTGATCGCGTGGCTCGCCTCCGGGGCGCTCGCGGTCACCGGGTCGCTGCAGGGCCTGCGCGGCGTCACCTCCCTCGCCCAGCTGGTCGGCGCCTACCACCTCACGCCCGACCCCGTCGGCCCGCCGATCACCGGCTACGACGGCGCGGTCATCGGCGACTCCCGGGCCGCCCGGCTCGGCGGCCCGCCCGTGCCCGACGGCAGCCCCGACGACGTGGCCTGCCAGCGCAGCACCGACTCGCTCGCCGCCGAGATCGGCAGGCTCCTGCCGGCGCGGGTGCTGAACCTGGCCTGCCCCGGCGCCACCATCACGAGCGGCCTGCGCGGGCCGCAGGACGCCGGGGGACGCTCCGTGCCCGCCCAGGTCGGCGTGCTCAAGCAGGTGCAGGACCTGCGGTTCGTCGTCGTCGCGATCGGCCCGAACGACGTCGGGTGGATCGACTTCCTGCGCTACTGCTACGGCGTCCCCGACTGCTCGGACCGGCTCACCCAGGGCGAGTTCGACTACCGCCTCGCCGCGTTCGACCGCGTGTACGGCGACCTGCTCATCGACCTCAACGAGCTGCCCGGCAGCCCGCAGGTGATCATCATGACCTCCTACGGGGCGTTCCCGCCGGGCGCCGACTGCGCCGACACCCGCGCCGAAGGCTACCCCGGCCTCGACCCGCTCAAGATCGAGCTTCTGAACGACCGGAACAAGCAGCTCAACGACGTCCTGATCGCGGGCGCGCAGAAGTACGGGTTCGACGTGGCCGACCCGCAGCTCGCGATGCTGTGCGAGAAGGGCACCGACGGCCTGGGCCCGGACCTGCAGGGCATGGCCGACCCGCACCCGTTCCACCCGACCGGGATCGGCTCGCTGCGCATGGCGTCGTCGGTCGTGCGCCACATCGACCCGCTGCCGACGGCCGGCTAGCGCGCAGAGCGCGCTCAGCGGGCGGCGACGGAGAGCGCGGCGACCGCGTCGACGATGCCGTTGCCGTAGTAGCCGTTGAAGCCGGGCGAACCCTCGCAGGGCGCCGACGGCGCCGGGGTGGCCGGGCAGGCGGTCTCGTGGGCGGAGGCGACGAGCGCCCGCTCCACCTCGGCGGGCGCCATGGTCAACCCGCCGGGGTGCTGCGGGTCGGGCACCCCGTGCCGGCTCACCACGAGCGCCGCCACGCCGCTCACGTGCGGCGCCGCCATCGAGGTGCCCTGCAGGTAGGCGTAGTAGCCGCAGGTCCCGTCCGGCGTGCAGGCCTTCTGCACGCCGCTCGCCGCGCCGAGCTGGGTGATCTCGCCCGCGGCGTCCACGTCGCCCTCCTGCTGCAGGATCTCCTTCGGGTAGGTCGACAGGATCAGGTCCTCGGGGCCGCCGGGGCCGCCGTTGCCGCCGGGGGCGGCGAGCGAGACCTGCTCGAGGCCGTAGTTGGAGTAGTCCGCCTTCTCCCCCTGCGGCCCCACGGCGGACACGCCGATCACGTGCGGTCCCTCGACCGGCAGGTCGAAGCAGGTGGCGTTGTCGATCTCGCGCGGGTAGGCCGCGCCCGGCGGGTGGTTCGGGCTGCTGGTGTCCCGCCGCGGGTGGCCGAGGTCCTCGTTCTCGTTGCCGAGCGAGCCGACGAGCGTGACGCCCTTGGCGTGCGCGTACTCCAGCGCGCGGTTCATCGCCTCGATCGTGGTGCGCTGCTCGATGCGCGCCTCGGGCGGGTCGGCCGGGTTGTCGAGGCAGTTGTAGCGCCAGGGGTCGACGTAGAAGGACATGTTGATCACGTCGAGGCCGATGTCGGCGCCGTAGGTGAGCGCGTCGATCACCGGCTGCAGGAAGAACAGCCCGGAGTCCTGCCCGGCGCGGATGTTCACGAGCGTCACCCCCGGCGCGACGCCGGACACCCCCGACCCGTTCGCGACCGCCGCCACGGTGCCCGCGACGTGGGTGCCGTGGCCGCCGCCGTCGTGGTCGGGCGGGTCGACGCACCCGGGGAACTCGCACGGGCCGTCCAGCACCGCCCCGGTGGGGTCGGTCGGGATGTCGGTGACGAAGTTGCGCGAGAGCCCCACGTCGAGGTTCGGGGCGATGTCGGGGTGGCTGCCGTCGACGCCGGTGTCGAGGATCCCGACCAGCACCCGCCGGTCACCCGGCTGGATGGCCCGGGCGGCGTCGGCCCGCACCATCGACAGGCCCCACAGCCGGGTGTCGAGCGGGTCGAGGCCGGCGGGGCCCTGCGGGCCTCGCGGGCCTTGCGCCCGGCCGGCGGGGGGCCGGCCCCGCACCGCCTGCGTGGTCCCGACCACGTGGGCGCGGGCCGCGCCGAAGACGCCGTCGATCGCCGCCACCCGCTCGACGAACCCGTCCGGCGGGGCGGTGACCACCAACGCGCCCACGGCGGCGTTCTCCCGCAGCACGCGGCCGCCCGCGGCCTCGATCGCGGGCACCGCCGCGTCGCGGGCGGCGGGGCCGTCGAGCAGCACGGTGAACGTGGCGTGCCCCGCGGGCACCGCGTCCGGCGGGGTGGCCTGCGGCGCCGCCGCGGGGGCCGCCACCGGTGGCGCGGGAGCGGGCACCAGCGAGGTCGCGCCCGCGGTCGCGACGGCCGCGGCGACGGCCGCGGCGACCCACCCGATGGCGCGAGGGCTCTTCACGCGCGACCTCCCGGTTCCCCCGACCCCCGGGACCCGGGGTCGGTCGATCACTTTAGGTCATCCGGCGCAGCCGGCCGGTCACGGCACACTGGTGGCGTGGCCTACTGGGTGCTGCACGTCGACCTGGACCAGTTCCTGGCCGCGGTCGAGGTCCTGCGGCGCCCCGAGCTCGCCGGCAAGCCGGTCGTCGTCGGTGGGAAGGGCGACCCGACGCAGCGGGCGGTGGTGGCCACCGCCTCCTACGAGGCCCGCCGGTTCGGCGTGCGGTCCGGCATGCCGATGCGCACGGCGGCGAAGCGATGCCCGGACGCGATCTTCCTGCCCGCCGACAACGCCCACTACGAGGAGGTGTCCGCCGACGTCATGGCCACCCTGCGGGACCGGCCGGGCGTCGTCGTCGAGGTGATGGGCTGGGACGAGGCGTTCGTCGGCGCCGAGACCGACGACCCGGAGGCCCTCGCGGAACAGATCCGCCGCGACGTCCTCGAGCGCACCCGGCTGCACTGCTCGATCGGCATCGGCGACAACATGCTGCGCGCCAAGCTCGCCACCGGGTTCGCCAAGCCGCCCGCGGGCGCGGGCGTGTACCGGCTCACCGTGCGGAACTGGGCCGAGGTGATGTTCGACCGCCCCACCGAGGCGCTGTGGGGCATCGGCGCGAAGACCGCCCGCAAGCTCGCCGAGCGGGGCATCACCACCGTCGGCGAGCTCGCCGCCGCCGACCCGGAGCGGCTCGCGGCCGAGCTGGGCCCGGCCCTGGGCCCCTGGTACGTGCAGCTGGGCCGCGGCATCGGCCGGGCGGTGGTGGAGGCCACCCCGTGGGTGCCGCGGTCGCGCAGCCACGAGACGACGTTCCAGGAGAACATCACCGACTGGGACGAGGTCCGCAGCGAGGTGGCCGCCCTGGCCCGCCGCGTGGCCACCGAGATCGGAAAGGCGGGCCGGCCCGCCGCGCGGGTGGCGGTGAAGGTCCGGTTCGCACCGTTCTCCACCTACACCCGCAGCGCCACCCTCGACGCACCCACCACCGACCCCGACGCGTTCGCCGCGTCCGCCCTCGAGGTGCTGGAGCGGTTCGGCTCCCGGCGCCCGGTCCGCCTGCTCGGCGTCCGGGCGGAGTTCCCGCCCGCCGCGAACTGACCCGCGAGCCGAGCCGAACTGAGAACGGGCTCAGCCGAGCCCCGACATCGTCGATGTCGTGGACCACAGTGCTGCGGTGGGGGCGGTGCGCAAGCTGTTGGACCGGCACGCCGTCGGGCTGGGCGAACGGGGACGCCGCTGCCCGCGGGCCGACGCCGCCGAGCGCGTCAGCCGCGAGATCCACCGCCGCTTCCTGCGCCGGTTCGTCGACCGGGGCGACCGGGTGTTGGAGATCGGCGCGGGCGTCGACCGGTTCACCACCGAGCTCGCGGCCCGGGGCTGCCGGGTCGTGGTCACCGACTCGTCGTCGGCGCGGCTCGCCGCCCACGAGCGCCGGGTCCGCGCGACCCCGGCCGAGCGCGCCGTGCTGCGGCGCGAGGTCCTCGACGGCACGGACGTGAGCCGCTACGCCGACGGCGAGTTCGACGCCGTGCTCGCCTACGGCGGCCCGCTGGCGGCCGCGCACCGCGGCGCCGCCACCGTGCTGCGCGGGCTGCTGCGCGTCGTCGCCCCGGACGGCGTCGTCGTCGCGTCGGTGCCCTCCCAGCTCGGCGCGTGGCGGCACGGGCCGCACCTCGACGGGGACGGGCGGCCGGGGGAACGGCGCTACCGGTGGTCGGACGTGGTCGCGCTCGTCGAGGAGGCGGGCGGGCGGCTCGTCGACGGCAGCGCGAGCAACTGGGCCTCGGCGGGCGAGCCGGAGTGGCTCGCCGACGTGGCCGCCGACCGCGACCGCTGGCGGCGCTTCCTCGAGCGCGAGGTCGCCGCGTGCGCCGAACCGGGAGCCCGCGACGGCGGCCCCCGGATCCTGTTCGCCGCGCGCAACTAGCGTGCGGGGGCGTGTACCCGCCCATCGAGCCGTACGACCACGGGATGCTCGACGTCGATGGCCCCGGTCGACCCGGCAACCGGATCTACTGGGAGGTGTGCGGGAACCCGGACGGCAAGCCGGCGCTCGTCCTGCACGGGGCCCCGGCTCCGGCTGCACGCCCGGCCACCGGCGGGCGTTCGACCCGCGGCGCTACCGCGTGGTGCTGTTCGACCAGCGCGGCTGCGGGCGCAGCACGCCGCACGCCAGCGACCCGGCCACCGACCTGTCGGTCGACACCACCGAGCACCTGATCGCCGACATCGAGCGGCTGCGCGCGCACCTCGGCATCGACCGGTGGTTGCTGCACGGCGGCTCGTGGCGCGCCACGCTGGCGCTGGCCTACGCGCAGCGCCACCCGCAGCGGGTCTCGGAGATCGTGCTCGTGAGCGTCACCACCTCCCGGCGCTCGGAGATCGACTGGCTCTACCGCGGCGTCGGGCGCTTCTACCCGGAGGCGTGGGAGCGCTTCCGCGACGGCGTCCCGCCCGCCGAGCGCGACGGCGACCTCGTCGCGGCGTACGCGCGGCTGGTGAACGACCCCGACCCGGCCGTGCGGGAGCGGGCCACCCGCGACTGGCTCGCGTGGGAGGACGCGGTCATCTCCGCCGAGCCGAACGCCCGCACCGGCGCCTCCGGCGACCGCCCGCGCGCCGCTCAGCTGGCGTTCGTGCGCATCTGCACCCACTACTTCGCCCACGGCACGTGGCTGGAGGAGGGCGCGCTGCTGCGCGACGCGGGACGGCTCGCCGGCATCCCCGGCTTCCTCGTGCACGGGCAGCTGGACATGGGCGGGCCGCCGCACACGGCGTGGGAGCTGGCGCGCGCGTGGCCGGACGCCGAGCTCGTGATCGTCGAGGACGCGGGCCACACCGGAAGCGACGCCGCCCGCGCGCACCTCGTGGCCGCGCTCGACCGCTTCGCGGCCCGCTGACCGGTCAGCGGCGAGCCGCGAGCGTCGCGGCGAGCCACTCCAGCGCCTCCGGAACGCTGGTGACGGAGGGGGCGGGCGGCGCGGGTGGGCGGTCGATCAGCACGACGGGCAGACCCAGCTCGCGGGCGGCCACCAGCTTCGCGGCGGTCAGCTCGCCGCCGCTGTCGCGGGCGACGAGCGCCTCGATGCGGTGCTCTCGCAGCAGCGCGCGCTCGCCGTCCGTCGTGAAGGGGCCGCGCGCGAGCACCAGGTGGTGGCGTCGCGGCAGCGGCGGGGGTGGCGGGTCGACCGCGCGCAGCAGGCACCAGGCATCGACCCCGGCGAACGCGGGCAGGTCGCCGCTTCCGGTGGCGAGGAACAGCCGGTCCCCCAGCTCGGGCGCGACCGAGGCGGCGGTGGCGGCGTCCGGCACGCGGTGCCAGCGGTCCCCCGGCCCCTCGGTCCAGCCCGGCCGGCGCAGCACCAGCAGCGGCAGGCCCGCGGCGGTCGTCGCGGCCACGGCGTTGGCGCTGATGCGGGCGGCGAAGGGGTGGGTGGCGTCGACGACGGCGTCGGTGCCGTGCCCGCGCAGCCACGCGGCGAGCCCGTCGGCGCCGCCGAACCCCCCGATGCGGACCTCGCCGCACGGCAGGCGCGGCACCGCCACCCGGCCGGCGAGCGACGTGGTGACGGTGAACCCGGGGTCGCGGTGGAGCGCGGCGGCGAGGCGGCGCGCCTCCGCGGTGCCGCCGAGCACGAGCACGCCGGCCGGGCTCACCGGCGCCGCCGCAACAGGTAGGTGTCCATGATCCAGCCCTTGCGCGCGCGCAGCTCGCCGCGCCGACGCACGATCTCGCCCTTCGCGTCCTCGACCGGCCCGTGCACGAGCACCTCGTCCGGCGTGCCGAGGTAGGCGCCCCAGTAGATGTCCCACTCCCCGTCGGGCAGCGCCGCGAAGGCGTCCACCGCGTCGAGCATGACGACGACGTCGTCGACGCCGGGCGGTGGGCCCTCGTCGGCGAGCCTGCGCCCGGTCGTCACGGTGAACGGGCCCCCGACCCGGTTGAGCGGGATCCGGTGGGCGGCGGCGAGGGCCTGCACCGCGCTGATGCCCGGGATCGACTCCACCGCGAACGCGACGCCGCCGCGCCCGCGGATCCGGTCGAGGATCCGCAGCGTCCCGTCGTAGAGGGCGGGGTCGCCCCACACCAGGAACGCCCCGCGCCCGTCCGCCCCGAGCTCGTCGGCGATCATCCGCTCGTACAGCGCCGCCCTGCGCTCCTGCCAGTCCGCCACCGCGCCCGCGTAGCGGCCGCTCGGCGCGCTGCGGTCCCGCTGCGGGTCGGGGGCGGTCACGACGCGGTGGGGGCGGGTCACGTGGCGGGCGATCATCGCCTCGCGCAGCCCGGCGAGCTCGGCCTTGCCCTCGCCCTTGTCGATCATGAAGAAGACGTCGGTGCGGTTCATCGCGGCGATCGCCTGGAGCGTGAGGTGCTCGGGGTTGCCCGCGCCGATGCCGATCACGTAGATCGTGCGCACGCCCTACCCCCTACCCGCGTCCGGCGCGTCGGGCGGGGCGGTGTCCGGCACCCGCAGCACGAGCGTGTGCGGGTCGACGCGGATCGACAGCTCCTGCGCGGTGCCCACGGGGTCGCCGTCGATCTGGCACGGCTGCGGGGTCTCGGCCTTGATCACGATCGAGCGGGCCTGCCAGTGCTCGACGCGCTCGTCGCCGCGGGGCCGCCGGGTGATCACGCGCAGCGCCACCGCGATCCAGCCGGCGACCGTGCCCGGCGCGAGGCTCACCACGTCGAGCACGCCGTCGTCGATCGTCGCGCGCGGCATGAGGACGAGCCCGCCGAGCAGCGTGCCGCTGTTGCCGACGAGCACGGTGCGGGTGCGGCGCCGCATCGGGGGCCCGTCGTCGAGGGTCAGGGTCACGCGCATCCGCCTGCCCCGCATCGCGCGCAGGCCCGAGATCACGTAGGCGAGCGGGCCGACCTTGACCTTCAGCGCCTCCGGCGTGCTCTCCATGATCCGCGCGTCGAAGCCGGTGCCCGCCATCACGAGGAACACCCGCTCGTCCTCGGCGCCGTCGATGCGGATGCGGCCGACGTCGATGATCCGGTCGTCGCCGGTGAGGGCCACCCGGGTCGCGGCGGCGATGCTGTCGGGCGTGCCGACGGTGCGGGCGAGCAGGTTCCCGGTGCCGACGGGCACCAGACCCATGGCCACCCCCGTGCCGGCGAGCGCCTCGGCGACCGAGCGGACGGTGCCGTCACCGCCACATGCGAGCACGACGTCGGCGCCCTTCTCGATCGCGAGCTTCGCCTGCCCGGTGCCGGGGTCCTCGACGGTGGTCTCCAGCCACAGCGGCTCGGCCCAGCCCAGGCCCGTGCAGACGGACTCGATGCGGTGCCGGTCCCCCGGTTCGATCTTCGTGGGGTTGACCACCACCGCGGGGAGGGGCCGGTCCTCCGGATCGGCCGCGAGCGTGTCGGGATCGACGCGGTGGCGGCGGCCCCGGACCAGCACGAGCGCGAGCAGCCCCAGCACGGGCAGCATCGCGAGCGCGAGGACCCACCACTCGTTCACGGCGGAACCCTATGCGGCGTCGTGGCCCCGGGCGGCGCGGTGTCCGCCACACGCCCGGGCGGCGCACCCCTCCGCGTGACGGGCGCGTTTCAGGCCGCGACCAGGTGGTGCGGGTCGGCGTAGGGCAGGCCGAGGTCGCGGGCGACCTGGGCGTTGGTCAGCGCGCCCTGGTGGGTCGACAGGCCCGCGGCGAGCGCCGGGTCGGCGGCGAGCGCGTCGGCCCAGCCCTGGTTGGCCAGCCGCAGCACGTACGGCAGCGTGGCGTTGGTCAGCGCGAAGGTCGAGGTGTGCGGAACCGCGCCGGGCATGTTGGCCACGCAGTAGAAGACCGAGCCGTGCACGGTGTAGGTGGGGTCGGCGTGCGTGGTGGGCCGGGAGTCGGCGAAGCAGCCGCCCTGGTCGATCGCGACGTCGACGAGCACCGAGCCGGGCTTCATCCGCCGCACGAGGTCGTTGCTCACCAGCCGCGGCGCTCGGGCCCCCGGCACGAGCACGGCGCCGATCACGAGGTCGGCCTCGAGGCAGGCCCGCTCCAGCTCGTGGTTGGTCGACGCCAACGTGCGGACCCGGCCTGCGTAGCGCTCGTCGATGCGGCGCAGCTTGGCGATGTCGACGTCGAGCACGGTGACCTCGGCGCCCAGCCCGACGGCCATGGCCACCGCGTTCTGGCCCGCGACGCCCGCGCCGATCACCACGACGTCGGCCGGCCGCACCCCCGGCACCCCACCGAGCAGGACGCCGCGCCCGCCGGCCGCCTTCAGAAGGGCGTTCGCCCCCGCCTGCGGTGCGAGCCGGCCCGCGACCTCGCTCATGGGCGCGAGCAGCGGCAGCGAGCCGTCCGGCAGGCGCACGGTCTCGTAGGCGATCGCCGTGGTGCCCGCGGCGAGCAGGGCCTGGGTGCACTCCCTCGAGGCGGCCAGGTGCAGGTAGGTGAACAGCACCTGGTCGCGGCGCAGCCGGTGGTACTCCTCCTCGATCGGCTCCTTCACCTTGAGCACCAGGTCCGCGGCGCCCCACACGTCGTCGGCCGTGGGGACGATGCGCGCGCCCGCCGCCTCGAAGTCCTCGTCGCCGATCGAGCTGCCGACGCCCGCACCGCGCTCGACGAGCACGTGGTGCCCGGCGCGGGTGAGCTCCTGCGCCCCTGCCGGGGTGAGCGCCACCCGGTACTCGTGGTTCTTGACCTCGCGGGGAACACCGATCCTCATGGAGGGAGGATGAAGATGCTGCCGGTCGAGGGCAACTTCACCCGCAGGAGATTCGGTATCCTCCCCAGATGCCGTTGCCACCTGCAGGAGCGCGTCCCGAACGGGCGATCCGGCCGCACGACGTTCGGCTCGACGCCACGGACCGCGCGATCCTGCGGGTCCTCGCCGACGACGCCCGCATCTCCAACAAGGAGCTGGCCGACCGGGTCGGCATCGCCCAGTCCACCTGCCTCGCCCGCGTGCGCGCGCTGCGCGCGGGCGGCGTCATCCGCGGCTTCCACGCCGACATCGACCCGCGCGCCCTCGGCCACGACCTCGAGGCGATGATCGCCATCCGGCTCCAGCCGACCGCCCGCGGCAGCCTCACCGAGCACGTCGCCGCGCTGTCGCGGCGGCCGGAGGTGCTCGACGTCTACTTCGTCGCGGGCGCCAACGACTTCCTGCTGCACGTCGCCACCCCCAGCACCGACGCCCTGCGCGCGTTCGTGGCCGACCACCTCAACCGCGACCCGGCCATCGCGGGCACCGAGACCAGCCTGATCTTCGAGCACACCCGCGCGGCGGGACGGCGGGGAATCTGATCCGCCGATCGGCGCTGCAGCCTCGTACGATGAGAGCTCAATTGACTCCGGGGGGCAGCGTGGACGTCGATCCTGTCGAGGAATTCCCGGTTCTCGCGCGCCTGCTGCAGGCCGCCGCCGACCGCGGCGAGGGCACCGTGCTCGGCCTCGCGCCGCCCGGCCGCTCGCGCATCGGCCGCGTGTCGCGCGTCGACCCGAAGGTGTTCGCCGAGCGGCTCGCCGCCGCCTACCGCGAGCGCTCGCCCGCGATGATCCGCTACGCCACCCGCAAGGTCGGTGACCCGAGCCGCGCCGAGGACGTCGTCCAGCGCGCGTTCGAGAAGATCCTGCGCCGCCAGCAGGGCGACCCTCCCGAGATCACCAACATCCAGGCCTACGTCCACACCGCCGTCTGCAACGAGATCAACCGCGAGCTGCGCGAGGTGATCCCCGCCCGGGCCACCGTCAGCATCGACGACCCGGACCGCGCCGACGACACCCCCAGCTCCCCGGTCGACGTCTCCACCCAGGTCACCGACGCCGCGCTGCTGCGCGACGCGCTCGCCTCGCTCTCCCCGCGCGAGCGCGAGGCCGTCGTGATGCGGATGCAGTGGCAGCTGTCCGTCGCCGAGGCGGCGGAGATCATGCAGCTGTCCACGGGGGCGGTGAAGCGGTACACGTCCGACGGGTTGCGGCGGCTGCGGGAGCGGCTGGATCCGGCGATCGTGGCGTAGGCGGGTTCCGCGGGACCTGCTGTGGTGTCCTGGGTGGCCTCCTGGCGGCGCTGCGGCCGGGTTGTGCGCGCCGCTTCTCACAGGTCAAGGGCGCTGCGCGTCTTGCGGGATCGCTGTCGCGACCCTCGCTGCGATCAAGGAGCGAGGCTATGGGGGTACTGGGCCGCGGACACCCTGGCCGAGATGGGCGCGCACGTGCACCTGGCGGTGAGCCGGGCAGCACCCGTGGTGGGCGCCGGTCGCGCAGGTCATGACCGCCGTCCCGTGCCGGGAACCACGGCGTGGTCACCCCTGTGATCGACCGCTCCCACCGCGGAAACACCCGAAGAAAGATCAGCAGCCGCAAACCTGGAGTTGACCGGCCCCACTCCTTCAGGCGTTCCACGTTTCAGGTTCCGCGGAACCTCTCTCGTGCCCCGAAATTGTCAGCCCCGGGTGGGATCCTCACCTCACACACCCGGTGAGGAGGAATCCCCGATGCCCGGCGCCGTCGCCCCGTTCCCCACTTCGATCGATGCCCTGAGCGATCACCAGGTCGAAACCGCGCTGCTCGGGATCGCCGGTCACATCGCCGCCGCCCAGTGCCGGTTCCTGCAATACCTGGCCGAGTTCGACGCACGCAAGCTGTGGGCGGCGTGCGACGGGGTCACATCCTGTGCGCACTGGGTGTCGTGGAAGATCGGCATGAACATCCGCACCGCCAACGAACACCTGCGCATCGCCCGGGCGCTGCGCAAGCTCCCGGTGGTCACCGCCGCGTTCGCGGCCGGTGAGTTGACCTATTCGAAGGTGCGGGCGATCAGCCGGGTCATCGGCGACGACACCTCCACCCTGGTGCGGATCGCCCAACAGCTCGCCGACGGCACCTCGAACCTACCGAACACCAGGGTCGCTGACCCGGAGGCCGCCGAGCGGGTCCTGCTCGCCATCGCCCGCTACGGCACCGCCGCCCACCTCGAACGCCTCATCCACGCCACCCGCCAACTCATCACCCCACCCCAGAACCAGGCGGCGCGACGGTCGCTCAGCTGGCGGTGGGCCGACGACGGCACCCTGGAACTGCGGGCCCGCCTCACCCCCGAGGAGGGGGCGAGGCTGATCGCCGAGATCGAGGCCCGCACCCCGAAACGCACACCGACCGCCCCCGACCTCGCACCCCAGCCGGCGGACCTGGTGGAGCGGGCGCGGGAGCAGGAACCGGGCCTCGTGGCCGACGGCATCGCCGCCCGTCGGGCCGACGCGCTCATGGCGTTGGTGACCGGCCGCACCGAGGACGGGAAGGTGGTGGAGCGGGGCCACGCCGAGGTGATCGTCCACGTGGATGCCTCCACCGGCACGGCCCGCCTCGACGGCGGGCCGGCGCTTGCCCCCGCCACCGCGCGACGGCTCGCGTGTGATGCCAAGGTGCAGCTCCTGCTCGACGATCGGGCCGGCAACCGCATGTACCTCGGCCGCTCCCGCCGCCTCGCCACCGACACCCAGATCCGGGCACTGACCGCCCGCGACGGGCAGCGCTGCCAATTCCCCGGCTGCCCCCACACCCGCTACCTCAACGCCCACCACATCATCCCCTGGCAGGCGGGCGGCCCAACCGACATCGACAACCTCATCATGATCTGCACGTACCACCACACGGTCGTGCACGACCACGGCTACCGGATCCACCGCGTGAATGGTCGGTGGGAGTTCCGGCGCCCAGACGGAACACCCGTGCCCGAGGCGGCCGAGCCACTGAGCGGGAAAGCAGAAAGCCTGGTGGAGATGCACACCAGGGCAGGCCTGCACATCAACCACACCACCATCAAGACGAAATGGCAGGGCGACAGCCTCGACATCGACTACGTCCTCGGCCTGCTCCTGCTACCGAAGCGGATCCCGGCGGCCGCGTGAAAAGCAGGTTCCGCGGAACCTGATCGCAGGCCTCAGACCCCCAGGAATTCCGCGAGCCCGCCGAGCAGGCGGTCGACGTCGTTGTCGTCGACGTACGGCGCCAGGCCGATCCGCAGCGCCCCGGTGTCGCCGAGGCCGAGGCGCCGGGACGGTTCGAGGGCGTAGAAGGAGCCCGCCGGCGCGTGCACGCCCCGCTCGGCCAGGAACGCGTAGGCGTCCGCGGGGTCCCGGTCGGCGAACGTGGCGAGCAGGGTCGGGGTGCGCTGGGCCGCGCGCGACAGGACGGTGACGCCGGGCAGGGCGGCGAGGCCGTCCTCGATCCGTCGGCGGAGGCGGTCCTCGTGGGCGCCGATCGCGCTCATGGCGGTGACGAGCCGGTCGCGGCGGGACGCGCCGGTGCCGAGCCCGGCGAGGAAGTCGATCGCCGCGGTGGTGCCCGCCAGCAGCTCGTACGGCAGGGTGCCGAGCTCGAAACGCTCGGGCACCACGTTCGTCGAGGGCAGCAGCTTCTGCGGGCGCAGCTCCTCCAGCAGGGCGGGCGCGGCGGCGAGCACACCGCAGTGCGGGCCGAGGAACTTGTACGGCGAGCAGACGAGGAAGTCCGCGCCCAGGGAATCGATGTGCAGGGGCAGGTGGGCGGCGGCGTGCACGGCGTCGACGTAGACCAGGGCGCCCGCGTCGTGGGCGAGGTCGGCGATCGCGCGGACCGGCGGGCAGGTGCCGAGCAGGTTCGACGCGGCCGTGACCGCCACCAGCCGCGTGCGCGGCGACAGGACCGCGGCAACGGCGTCCGCGGACAGCTCGGCGGTGGCCGGGTCGAACTCCGCCCAGCGCACCTCGGCGCCGACCGCCTCTGCGGCGATCAGCCACGGCCGGACGTTCGCGTCGTGGTCGAGGGACGAGACCACGACCTCGTCGCCGGGGGCCCACGTGGCTGCGAGCGTGCGGGCGAAGTCGAACGTGATCTGCGTCATGGAGCGGCCGAACACGACGCCGCCCGGGTCGGCGCCGAGCAGGTCGGCGACGGCACGGCGCGCGGCCACGACGATCTCGTCGGCGGCCCGCTCCCCCGCGGTGACGCGGCCCCGGTTGGCCAGCGGGGCCACCAGCGCGCCCGCGACCGCTTCGGCGACGGCGCGGGGCACCTGGGAGCCGCCCGGGCCGTCGAAGTGGGCGTACCCGGCGTCCAGGGCGGGGAAGTGCGCGCGGACCGCCGCGACGTCGTAGGTGACCACGTCAGCCTGACCCAGCGTCACCACTCCTCGTGGTGCTCGGGGGCGCCCTCCGACCCGACGGCGCGGTGCCTGCCCTCGCGCAGGCCGCGCTGGTAGGTGCTGAGCCGGTCACGGACGCGATCGGGGGCGCGTTCCTTCGGGGTGACGTGCTGGGCGGCGCCGTTGCGCCGGCCGTTGCGCTCGGTGGAGCGCGGCGGGGGCACGAGCTGGTCGCCAGGGCGGCGGCGGGGCAGGCCGCTGGCGGTGGTGGGGAGGTCGGTCTCGGGGCGGGCGGCACGGGCGGCGGCCTGGCGCCACTCGTCGTCCTGCGGGGTCTCCCAGTCCAGAGGCCCGGACCCGCCGCCGTCGTCGCGGAACCAGGCCGAGGCGATCGCCTCGAAGATCGGGGTGGCGTAGCGGTCGTCGATCGGCTCGAGCGGGAGGTCGACCAGCGGCCCGAACAGCTCGTCGACCTGGGACGACGTCGAGGGCTGGTAGGTGGGCGCGTCGTCGAAGGAGGGCGCGGGCTGCGTGCTGCCGTTGGTCGGGGCCGTCGGGGAGCTCGACCCGTTGCTTCCGTTCGTGGGCAGCCGCGCCTCGAACCCGGACTCGTAGGACGACAGCGACGACAGCGACGAGAGCCCGGTGCGGTCGGAGCGCACCTCCGGGGGCGGGGTCAGCGGCTGCTCCACGGTGACCGCGGCGGGCGGGCAGTGCACGCTCGCGACGAGGCCCGACCCGCTGGCCGGCGGGCCGCCGGGCGGCTGGCGCAGGACGACGCCGTGGCGGGAGCGGCGGGCGAGCTCCTCGGCCGCGGCGGCGGCGCGCCGGCCGCCGAGCCCGTCCGGGTCGTGGCGGGCCGCGCCGCCCACGACCGCGTCGACGGTGACCCCGCCGTTGCCGCTCCCCCGCCCCGCCGGGGTCTCCAGGCGGCTCACCAGCTCGATGCGCGCCCCGGGGTACACCGCGGTGACGTGGTCGACGAGCTCGGCGAGCACCTGCACGAGCTCGACCGACGCGGCGGGCGCGACGGACGCGGCGGGGGCGGGCCGGACGTCCACCCGGTGGGTCTCCTCGGCGAGCGCTGCGGCCTCCGCGACGAGGTCGCCGAGGCCGCGCGGGCCCGGCGAGCGCACACCGGGTTCGTGGCCCGCGAGCAGGAGCAGCCCGTCGGCGTCGCGGCGCATCCGGCGCGCGGTCTCCTGCAGCTCGGGCAGGCCGGGCGGCTCGGGGTAGAGCTGCGCGGCCTGCAGCCGCTCCAGCAGCTCGATGTGCCGGTCGAGCCGGGCCTGCAGCCGCCGCGCGATGCCGGCGGCCGTGTCGTCGCCACCACGATCCCCGCCGCGCTCCCCCGCACGTTCCACGCCACGATCGCCGGCGCCGGCGTGCCAGCGGTCGGTGCCCGCAGCGGATCCGAGGTGCCCGAGGTAGCCCGAGTCTCCCTCGTAACCCCTGTCCACCAGTGGTCCTCTCCAACGGGTCGGTGCCTCGCGCCGGCTCATGTCGAAGCGGCGTGACGCGCGTCACGCTCGGGCGTGCGGCCGGCTGCCCTGGCGTCGCACGCTACCTCGCAGCGGGCTCCAACCGACCGCCGCCGCGAAGAGTGCGCTCAGGGCGCGGCTTCCTGCGACGGGCGGCCCGGACGGCTCCTGACCTGCGCCGGACGGCACGCACCGTAACCCATTCGAGTGGCTCTCGCCTACCAGCGGGTGGCGAGCGGCCGCATTCCCGTCGTCGAGTGGTAGATGCTCGCCGGACCGATGAGTTCCGCTGCCGCGGGAGGTCACAAGTCTGCGCCGGGCGTGACCGCGCCCGGCCACGACGAACGCGAGGGAGACCCCCATGACCCGAGTACGGGTGCTCGTCGGCACGCGGAAGGGTGCCTTCGTGCTCACCGCGGACGGCACGCGCGCGGACTGGGAGGTGAGCGGGCCGCACTTCGCCGGTTGGGAGATCTACCACGTGGCGGGGTCGCCCGCCGACCCCGACCGGCTCTACGCATCCCAGTCCGGCGGGTGGTTCGGGCAGATCGTGCAGCGGTCCGACGACGGCGGCGCCACCTGGTCGCCGGTCGGCAACGAGTTCGCCTACGCCGGTGTCCCCGGGACCCACCAGTGGTACGACGGCACCCCGCACCCGTGGGAGTTCGCGCGGGTGTGGCACCTCGAGCCGTCGGCCACCGACCCGGACACCGTGCTCGCGGGCGTCGAGGACGCGGCGTTGTTCCGCACCACCGACGGCGGCGCGACGTGGCAGGAGCTGCCCGGCCTGCGCGAACACGGCTCCGGGTCCAGCTGGCAGCCCGGCGCGGGCGGGTTGTGCCTGCACACGATCCTGGTCGACCCGCGAGACCCCGCGCGCATGCACGTGGCGATCTCCGCGGCGGGCGTGTTCCGCACCGGCGACGGCGGCGCGTCCTGGGAGCCGGCCAACCGCGGCCTGCGCTCCGAGGGCATCCCGGACTCCGACGCCGAGGTGGGCCACTGCGTGCACCACCTCGCGATGCACCCCGATCGCCCCGACACGCTCTACATGCAGAAGCACTGGGACGTGATGCGCAGCGACGACGGCGGCGCGCACTGGTACGACATCGGCGACGGCCTGCCCAGCGACTTCGGGTTCCCGATCGAGGTGCACGCCCACGACCCGGAGACCGTCTACGTCGTGCCGATCACCAGCGATTCCGTCCACTACCCGCCCGACGGCCGCCTGCGCGTCTACCGCAGCCGCACCGGCGGCAAGGAGTGGGAGCCGCTCACGGCGGGCCTGCTGCAGCAGCACTGCTACGTCAACGTCCTGCGCGACGCGATGGCCGTCGACTCCCTCGACGAGTGCGGGGTCTACTTCGGCACGACCGGCGGCCAGGTCTACGCCTCGGCCGACGCGGGCGAGGTGTGGGCGCCGATCGTGTCGAACCTGCCCGCGGTGCTGTCGGTCCAGGTCCAGACCCTGCCATGAGCGCGCCGGAGGTCCAGTCGACGACCGTGCGGGTGAAGCTGCCCGCGCACCTGCGCAAGCTCGCCCAGGTCGACGGCGAGGTGCGGCTCGCCGTCGCAGCGCCGGTCACGCAGCGTTCCGTGCTCGACGCGCTCGAGGCCCGCCATCCGGTGCTGCGCGGCACCATCCGCGACCACAGCACGCAGCGGCGCCGTGCCTTCGTGCGGTTCTTCGCCTGCGAGCAGGACCTCTCGCACGAGGAGCCGGACACCCCGCTCCCCGCCGCGGTGGCGGCGGGGGCGGAGCCGTTCCTCGTGGTGGGCGCGATGGCCGGCGGCTAGGTGTACCCGGCCGCTACTCGAACCGGCTCGGGTCGCCCGCGCCGCGGCGGACGATCACCGGCTCCGGGCCGGTCAGGTCGACGACCGTGGTCGGCTCGGTGCCGCAGTCGCCCGAGTCGACCACGGCGTCGACCATGCCGTCGAGCCGTTCCTTGATCTCCCAGCCCTGGGTGAGCGGCTCCGGCTCGTCGGGCAGCAGGAGCGTCGACGACAGCAGCGGCTCCCCCAGCTCCTCGAGCAGCGCCTGCACCACGGTGTGCTGGGGGATGCGCACGCCCACGGTCTTCTTCTTGGGGTGCAGCATCCGCCGCGGCACCTCCTTGGTGGCCGGGAGGATGAACGTGTAGCTGCCGGGCGTCGCGGACTTCACCGCCCGGAACACCAGGTTGTCGATGCGCACGAACTGCCCCAGCTGGGCGAAGTCCTTGCACACCAGCGTGAAGTGGTGCTTGTCGTCGAGCCGGCGGATCTTGCGGATCCGGTCGAGACCCGCCGCGTCGCCGAGCTGGCAACCGAGTGCGAAGCAGGAGTCGGTGGGGTAGACGATCAGCCCTCCGCTCCGGACGATGTCGGCGACCTGGCTGATCGCACGCCGTTGGGGATCCACCGGGTGGACATCGAAGTACCGCGCCATGACGCGGAGCGTAGGGCGCTTTGCCCGATCCGTCAGATCGGAACTCGCAGCTCGCGGCGAGCGATCACCGCAACGGGCGGCCTCAGCGCGGGCTGGTGATCCTCTCCTGGGCCACCGTCCAGGCCCGCGCCTGCTCGCTCATGGTGATGCCGAGGCCGGGCCGGTCGGACAGGTGCATGCGCCCGTCGCGGATCTCGAGCCGTTCGTCGAACAGCGGGTGGAGCCAGTCGAAGTGCTCGACCCACGGCTCGATCGGGTAGGCCGCCGCGAGGTGGACGTGGATCTCCATCGCGAAGTGCGGCGCGAGCTGCAGGTGGCGGTGCTCGGCGAGCGCGGCGAGCTTGAGGAACTGGGTGATGCCGCCGATCCGCGGGGCGTCGGGCTGCAGGACGTCGACCGCGCCGTGGCGGATCAGCTCGGCGTGCTCGGCGACGCTGGTGAGCATCTCGCCGGAGGCGATCGCGGTGTCCAGCGACCGGGCGAGCGCGGCGTGCCCCTCGGCGTCGTAGGCGTCGAGCGGCTCCTCGATCCAGACGAGGTCGAACTCCTCGAGCGCCCGCCCGACCCGCATCGCGGTGGGGCGGTCCCACTGCTGGTTGGCGTCGACCATGAGCGGCGCGTCCCCGATGCGCTCGCGGACGGCGCGAACCCGCCGCAGGTCCTCGGCGGGGTCGGGCTGCCCAACCTTGATCTTGATGCCGCCGACGCCGGAGGCCAGGGTGCGGGTGGCGTTGTCGCAGACCTGCTCGATCGGCTCGTGCAGGAAGCCGCCGGAGGTGTTGTAGCAGCGCACCGAGTCGCGGTGGGCGCCGAGCAGCTTCGCCAGCGGCAGGCCGGCGCGCTTGGCCTTGAGGTCCCACAGCGCCACGTCGATCGCGGCCAGCGCCTGGGTGGCCGCACCGCTGCGTCCGACGGAGGCGCCCGCCCAGACGAGCTTGGTCCACAGCCGTCCGATGTCGTTGGGGTCCTCCCCGATCAGGTCCGGCGCGACCTCGCGGGCGTGGGCGAACTGGGCGGGCCCGCCCGCCCGCTTCGAGTAGCTGAACCCGACGCCCTCGAGCCCCGCCTCGGTGGTGATCTCGGCGAAGAGGAAGGCGACCTCGGTCATCGGCCGCTGCCTGCCGGTGAGCACCTTCGCGTCGCTGATGCCGGTCGGCAGCGGCAGCGTCACCGACGAGAGCGTGACCGAGCTGATCCGGTCCAGGACGGCGGACATGCGGCTCCTTCGCAAGCGGGGTCGGCGGACGAGGCTCAGCGGACGAGGCTCAGCGGACGAGGCAGGGGCGCTTGGGGTCGAACTCCCAGCCCGGGACGAGGTACTGCATGGCCACGGAGTCGTCGCGCCCGCCGAGGCCGTGCTCGCGGTACAGCTCGTGGGCGGCGGCGAGGGCGTCCGGGTCGAGCTCCACGCCCAGGCCGGGTGCGGTCGGCACCGCGATCGCGCCGTCGCGGATCTGCAGCGGGGCCGTGGTGAGCGCCTGCCCGTCCTGCCAGATCCAGTGCGTGTCGAGCGCGGTGATCGGCCCGGGCGCGGCCGCGCCGACGTGGGTGAACATCGCGAGCGACACGTCGAAGTGGTTGTTGGAGTGCGAGCCCCAGGTCAGCCCGAAGGCGGAGCAGAGCTGGGCGACGCGGACGGATCCGCGCATGGTCCAGAAGTGCGGGTCGGCGAGCGGGATGTCGACCGCGTCGGCGCGCAGGGCGTGCGCGAGCTGCCGCCAGTCCGTGGCGATCATGTTGGTGGCGGTGGGCAGGCCGGTGGCGCGGCGGAACTCGGCCATGACCTCGCGGCCCGAGTAGCCGCCCTCGGCCCCCACCGGGTCCTCGGCGTAGGCGAGCACGTCGTGCAGGTCGCGGCACAGCTCGATCGCCTCCGCGAGCGGCCAGGCGCCGTTGGGGTCGAGGGTGATGCGCGCGTCCGGGAAGCGCTCGGCGAGCGCGCGCACCGCGGCGACCTCCTCCGCACCTGCGAACACCCCGCCCTTGAGCTTGAAGTCGGTGAACCCGTAGCGGGCCTGGGCGGCCTCGGCGAGGGCGACGACGTCGTTCGGGGTGAGCGCGGGCTCGCGGCGCAGCCGCTCCCAATCGTCGGCCGGGTTGTCCTCGGCGACGTAGGGCAGGTCGGTGGCCCTGCGGTCGCCGACGTAGAACAGGTAGCCCAGCACCGGCACCGAGTCGCGCTGCTGCCCGTCGCCGAGCAGCTCGGCGACCGGCACGCCCAGCTGCTGGCCGAGCAGGTCGAGCAACGCCGACTCCAGCGCGGTGACCGCGTGGACCGTGGTGCGCTGGTCGAAGGTCTGCAGCCCGCGCCCGCCCGCGTCCCGGTCGGCGAACGCGTCGGCCACCGACCGCAGCAGCGAGCCGGCCCGCGCCACCGGCCGCCCGACGAGCTCCTCGGCCGCGTCGGCGATCGTGCGCCGGATCGCCTCCCCGCCGGGGGCCTCGCCGACGCCGGTGCGGCCCGCGCTGTCGGTGACGATCGCGATCGTGCGGGTGAAGAACGGCCCGTGCGCGCCGCTCAGGTTGAGCAGCATGCTGTCGTGGCCCGCGACGGGCACGACCTCCACCCGCGCCACCGTCGGGTTCGCCGGGGCCATCACGACACCTTCTGCACCAGGGCGGCCAGCTCGGCGCGCTCGTCGTCGGTGAGGTCGGTGAGCGGCGGGCGCACGCGGCCGCCGTCGCGGCCCACGGCCGTGAGCCCCGCCTTGATGATCGACACCGCGTAGCCCTTCCCGCGGTCGCGGATGTCGAGGTAGGGGATCACGAACTCCGACAGCAGCCGGTACACCGTCTTCCGGTCCTGCCTGCGGACCGCGCCGTAGAAGCGCAGCGCGAACTCGGGCAGGAAGTTGTAGAGCGCCGACGAGTAGGTGCTCACGCCCAGCTGCAACAGCGGCAGCGCGAACGTCTCCGCGGTGGGCAGGCCGCCGATGTAGGTCAGCCGGTCGCCGAGGCGGGCGTAGATGCGGGTGAGCCGCTCGATGTCGCCGACGCCGTCCTTGAACCCGACGAGGTTGGGGTTGCGGTCGGCGAGCTCGGCCACGGTGGCGTCGGTGAGCACGGCGTTGGCGCGGTTGTAGAAGATCACGCCCAGGTCGGTGGCCCGGCAGACGGCGCTGACGTGCTCGGCGAGGCCGCGCTGGCCGGCCTCGGTGAGGTACGGCGGGAACAGCAGCACGCCCGAGGCGCCGGCGTCCTGCGCGGCCTTCGCCTGGGCGACCGCGAGCGCGGTGCCGCCGGTGGCCGGGGCGATGACGGGGACGCGGTCGCCCACCTCGTCCACCGCCGCCCGGACCACCCGGTCGACCTCGGGCGGGGTGAGCGAGAAGCCCTCCCCCGTCCCGCCGGCCGCGAACAGGCCTGCGACGTCGAACCCGGCCTGCCAGGCCAGGTGCTCCCGGTAGCGGGGCTCGTCGAACCGCAGGTCGTCGTCGAACAGGGTCACGGGGAACGACAGCAGGCCGGACCGCAGCCGGTCGGCGAGGACATCCGGGGGCAGCAGCGTCACGCGGGACACCGTAGGAATCGCCACGATGCCTGTCCAAGAGCAGTTCCGCATGGCGCGATACCCGCCGGGTATCAGACGGCGGGGCGGTAGCCCTCGAGCGCCTCGAGCACCCGCCACAGCGCGGGGTTGGCCGACTCCCGGGCCCACAGCAGGTGCAGCTCGGCCGGCTCGGGGACGGGCATCGCCATCCGCACGAAGCCGACGCCCTCGATCCGCAGCCGCGTGGCCGACGCCGGGACGAACGCGATGCCGCGGCCCGCCGCGACCAGCCAGAGCATCGTCAGCACCTGGCTCACGACGTGGACGATGTTCTCCTGCGGGATCTGCACGACCCCGGCGATCAGGTCGTAGAAGTAGCGCGCCTTCGTGGGCGAGTGCATGACGACCGGCTCGCCGGCGACGTCGTCGGCCGTGGCGTCGCGACCCAGCCCCAGCAGCCGGTGCCCCGCGGGCGCGGCGACGAGCAGCGCCTCGCGGTGCAGCAGGCGGGAGTCGAACGTGTCGCGGTCGAACGGGGGGCGGGCGAGGCCGAGGTCGATCTCGCGGTTGGCCAGCGCGGCGACCTGCTCGCGGGTGACCATCTCCACGAGGTCGACGTCGACGTCGGGCAGCCGCCTGCCGAGCTCGTTGAGCAGCCCGCCGAGGATGCCGTAGGTGGACGCCGCGGTGAAGCCGATGCGCACCACGCCGCTGGTGCCCGAGGAGACCCGGCGCGCGAGGTCCGGGGCGGCGTCGGCGAGCGCGAGCAGCCGCCGCGCCTCGGTCAGGAACACCCGGCCCGCGGCCGTGAGGCTCACCCGCCGGTTGTCGCGCACCAGCAGCTGCGCGCCGACGGCCCGCTCCAGCTTCTGGATCTGGCGGGAGAGCGGCGGCTGGGTCATCTTCAGGCGGGCGGCGGCCCGGCCGAAGTGCAGCTCGTCGGCCACCGCCACGAACCCGCGCAGCTGCTCGAGCGTGTACGCCATGCACGAACGGTATCAATCCATGCCGCATCGGAGTTGGACAGGCATGATCGGCGTTCCTAGGCTGCCCCGGCAAGCCGGTTGCGGCATCTCGAAGGGGAGAACGGGATGAGATCGATCGCCGCTCGGGAGCGCACCCCGCAGGACGGCATCCGCGCGGGTGGAGCGTGGTGAGCGAGCAGCGGTTCCCCGACGCGCCCGCCGACCCGCAGGAGGCCGAACGCGAGGTGCGGCCGCCGCTCGCCGGGCCGGTGACCGACGTCGTCGTCGCGCTCGCGGTGGTGGGGCTCGGCGTGGCCGCCCTGGTCGGCTCGCTCGCGCTCGGGGCGGGCAGCCCGCGCACGCCCGGCACCGGCACGTGGCCGCTGCTGGTGAGCATCGCGCTCGTCGGCCTCGGGCTCGGGCTGCTGGCGCTCTCCGGGCGGACCCGCGACGCGGAGCGGTTCACCCGCGCGAGCCTGCACGTGCTCGCCGGCCTCGCCACCATGATCGGCTTCGTCGCGGTCGTGCGGGTGATCGGTTTCGAGATCCCGGCGACGCTGCTCATGCTCGTGTGGCTGCGGTTCCTCGGCCGCGAGCCCTGGCGGACGTCGATCGTCACGAGCCTCGCCGCGGTGGTCGTGCTCTACGTCGTCTTCGTCGGGCTGCTCGCGATCCCGATCCCGCACATGTTCTAGAGGGGCCTCACCCGTGGACCTGACTCCGGTGGTGGAGGGCTTCGGCGTCGTGCTGGAGCCGACCAACCTCCTGTTCTGCCTGATCGGCGTGGTCGTCGGCATGCTGGTCGGGGTGCTGCCCGGGCTCGGCCCCGCGGCCACGATCGCGATCCTGTTGCCGATCACGTTCGGGCTCGAGCCGGTCACCGCGATCATCATGCTGGCCGGGATCTTCTACGGCGCCCAGTACGGCGGCACGATCACGTCGGTGCTGCTGCGGCTGCCCGGCGAGGCGTCGTCGGTGGTCACCGTGTTCGACGGGTACGCCCTCGCCCGCCAGGGCCGGGCGGGCACCGCGCTGGGCATCGCCGCGATCGGCTCGTTCGTCGGTGGGACGGTGTCGATCGTCGCTCTGTCGCTGGTCGCGCCGGTCGTCGCGGGCTTCGCACTCGACTTCGGGCCGCCGGAGTACACCGCGCTCGCCCTGCTCGGCATCCTGCTCGTCGCCACCGTCTCCAGCGGGCACCGGGTGAAGGCGCTCGTCGCGGCGTGCGTCGGGCTCCTGCTCGCCACGGTGGGCCGCGACAGCTTCACCGGGGCCGCGCGGTTCACCTTCGACAACCTCTCGCTGGCCGACGGCATCGACTTCGTGCCGATCGCGATGGGCCTGTTCGGGCTCGGGGAGATCCTCTACAACCTCGAGGAACGCCACCGCCGGGTGCAGGCCCCGGCGCGGGTCGCCGACGTGTGGCCGTCCCGGTCCGACCTGCGGGCGTCGTCGGGGGCGATCGGGCGGGGGTCGGCGATCGGGTTCGTGCTCGGCGTGCTGCCCGGCGGCGGCGCCACGATCGCCTCGCTCGCGGCCTACGGGATCGAGAAGCGCCGCGCGAAGCGGCCGGAACGGTTCGGGCAGGGCGCGGTCGAGGGCGTCGCGGCGCCGGAGACGGCGAACAACGCGGCCGCGACCTCGTCGTTCATCCCGCTGCTGACCTTGGGCATCCCGGCGAACGCGACCATGGCGGTGATCTTCGGGGCTCTGCTGATCCAGGGCGTCACCCCGGGCCCGCGGCTGGTGGACGAGCACCCCGACCTGTTCTGGGGCGTGGTCAACTCGATGTACATCGGCAACATCCTGTTGCTGATCATGAGTATCCCGCTGGTCGGGCTGTTCGTGCGGATCCTGCGCGTGCGCGCCACGATCCTCGCGCCGATCACGGTGCTGATCACCCTCATCGGGGTCTACACCGTGGGCAACGACGTCTTCGACATCGCGCTCGTGATCGCGTTCGGCGCGCTGGGCTACCTCATGAAGAAGCTCGGGTTCGAGCCCGGCCCGCTGGTGCTGGCCTTCGTCCTCGGCTCGCTGCTGGAGGACTCCCTGCGCCGGTCGCTGATCATCTTCGAGGGCGACGCCACCGGGTTCCTCACCCGCCCGATCTCCGGCACGCTGCTGGCCGCGTTCGCGGTGGTCGCCCTCCTGCCGCTGGTCCGGGCCGCGCTCACCCGGCGCCGCGCGCGCACGCCCATGTGATCGCCGGCCGGGCCTGGCCGCGCTCGGGCCGCCTCAGCGGGTGGGCTCCGGCACGCAGAAGTCCAGGTCGCAGCCCTGGTCGGCGCCCAGCACCGTCCGGTGGAACAGCCGCCCGTATCCGGTGGACGGGCCGGGCGGTGGCGGCGGCAGCTCGCGGCGGCGCCGCTCCAGCTCGGCGTCGTCGACGAGCAGGTCGAGCCGGGCCTCGCGCACCGAGAGCCGGATCCGGTCGCCGGTGCGCACGAGCGCGAGCGGGCCGCCCGCCGCCGCCTCCGGCGTGACGTGCAGGACGATCGTGCCGTAGGCCGTGCCGCTCATCCGCGCGTCGGAGATGCGCACCATGTCCCGCACGCCGGCCCTGGCGAGCTTCGCGGGGATCGGCAGGTAGCCCGCCTCCGGCATGCCCGCCCCGCGCGGACCCGCGTTCTGCAGCACCAGCACGTCGTCCGGCTCGACGTCGAGGTCGGGGTCGTCGATGCGGGCCGCGAGGTCCTCCAGCGAGGTGAACACGACGGCGCGGCCGGTGGTCTCGAACAGCGCCGGGTCGGCGGCCGACCGCTTGATCACCGCGCCCCGCGGGGCCAGCGTGCCGCGCAGCCAGACCAGGCCGCCCACCGGGCGCGCCGGTGCGGAGGCCGGGCGCACGACCGACCGGTCGACCCAGCGCGGCCCGTCGCCGAGCACCTCGCCGAGGGTCTGCCCGGTGACGGTCGGGGCGGACAGGTCGAGCAGGTCGCGCAGCTCGTGCAGCACCGCGGCGAGACCGCCGGAGGCGTGCAGGTCCTCCATGTAGTGCTCGCCGGTGGGCTTGAGCTCGACGAGGACGGGCGTGGTGTCGCTCAGGGCGTTGAGCTCGTCCGGGTCGACGCGCAGGCCGAGCCGCCCGACCGCGGCGGTGAGGTGGATGAGCGCGTTGGTCGAGCCGCCGATCGCGAGCAGCACGCGCAGCGCGTTGCGCACCGACGCGGGCGTGACGACCTGATCCGGGGTGCGGCCGGCGCGCGCGATCTCCACGGCGGCCGCGCCGGTGGCCTCGCCGACGCGCAGCCGGTCGGCGTGCACCGCGGGGGCGGTGGCGCTGCCGGGCAGCGCCATGCCGAGCGCCTCGGCGAGGCAGGCCATCGTGCTGGCCGTGCCCATCACCGCGCAGGTGCCGGCGGTGGTGGCGAGGTTGCGCTCCACCTCGGCGATCTCGGCGTCGTCGACCTCGCCCGCCCGGTAGCGGGCCCAGAACCGGCGGCAGTCGGTGCAGGCGCCGAGCCGCTCGCCGCGGTAGCGCCCGGTGGACATCGGCCCGGTGACGAGCTGGATCGCCGGGCGGCCCGCCGAGAACGCGCCCATCAGCTGGGCGGGCACGGTCTTGTCGCAGCCGCCGACCAGCACCACGGCGTCCATCGGCTGGGCCCGCACCATCTCCTCGACGTCCATCGCCATGAGATTGCGGAACACCATCGAGGTCGGCGCGAGGAAGCTCTCCCCCAGCGAGACCGTCGGGAACGCCATCGGCAGCCCGCCCGCGGCGAGCACCCCGCGCTCCACCGCCGCGACCAGCTCCGGCTGGGCCCGGTGGCACGGGTTGAAGTCGCTCGGCGAGGTGGCGATGCCGACCACCGGCCGGTCGAGCGACTCCGGCGACCGCCCGCTCGCGTGCAGGAAACTGCGGCGCAGGAACCGCGAGAACGCGACGTCGCCGTAGTTGGCGAAGCCCCGGTCCAGACCGCTCACGAAGCGACCCCCAGCGCGTGGGGGGTGCGCCGCAGGTGCTCCAGCAGCACCGGCAGCAGCGCCTGCGGTGCGGGGGCGGCGGGCGGGCGCACCGCGGGGGTGTCGATCAGCCCGCGGTGCACGAGGCTGTGCTTGCGCAGCGCGAGCGCGATCCGGGCCTGGAACTCGAAGTTGACCAGCGGCAGGTAGTCCCGCCACACCTCGCGGGCCGCGGCGAACCCGCCGTCGCGGAACGCCGACACGCACGCGATCAGGCCCTCGGGCACCGAGAACCCGGTCATGGCCCCGGCCGAGCCGACGGCGAGCTCGTCGAGCAGGCCGGTGCCGCCGAGGCCGCCGAACACCGGCACGTCCAGGCCCGCGGCGAGGGTGGCGACGGCGGGCGGGCTCGGCGACGACTCGGACTTCACCGCCACCGCGGCCGGGATCCGCCGCACCGCGGCGACCAGGTCGTCGGCGGCGATCGAGACCCCGCTCACCACCGGGTAGTCCTGCACGACGATCCCCTGGCCGGTGCGCTCGGCGACCGTGGTCATCTGCTCGACCACGGCGTCCGGGTCGGGCGAAGCGACCTGCACCATGAGCCCGGCGGGCGGCCGGTCGAGCGCGTCGAGCACGTTCGCCGCCTCGGCGCAGGCCGCCTCGACGTCCAGCGCGGACAACCCGACCACCAGCGGCAGGTCACCGGCGGCCGCGGCGACGGTCCGCACCACGGTGCTCCGCTCGTCCGGGGTGAGGCGGGCCGCCTCCCCGAACACGCCGAGCGCGGTGAGGCCGGTGGCGCCGATGCGCACGTAGTGCTCGACCTGACGGGTGAGCGACGCGGTGTCGACCCCCGACCCGTCGGCGGTGAGCGGCGTGGCGAGCACGCCCCACACCCCGGGTGCGAGCTTCTGGACGGTCATGCGGTTCCCCTCGTCGTCACGGATGGCGGCCACGACAGGCAACACCGCAGGCAACACGGCAGGCAGCACGGCAGGCGCTGCGGGTTGTCCGCCCCGATCATGCGACACCCGGGCTCGCGCCGCGGCGGGTGCCCGCCCCGGGTCAGCGGGCGGCGGGCTGGAACAGCTCGACGAGGTTGCCCGCCGGGTCGGCGAGCAGGACCTGCCGCCCTCCGGGGCCTGCGACGAGGTCGCTGCGCAGCGGCAGCCCGGCCACGCGGAGCCGGTCGATCTCGGCGTCCAGGTCGTCGACGATCAGGTGGATCCGGTTGCGCCCGGCACCGCGGGCGTCCTCCGGGGTGGCGCGGGCGCCGGAGCTGGTCGGTCCGGACAGCAGCAGCCGCAGCGGGCCCCGCATCACCTCGGCGAACGCGGGCACGGCGTTCAGGCCGACGGTGAAGCCGAGGTGGGTGGTGTAGAAGTCGAGCGCGGCCGGCACGTCGTCGACGACGTACCGGACGCTCGCGTGCTGCTCGGTCGCGGTCACGGCTGGACCTCCTCGCGGTCGGTGGTGGCGAGCACCGGCACCAGGTGCCGGACGCGGACGTCGATCTCGGCCGCGGTCCGCCGGAAGGCGGCGGCCTCGTCGGGGGGCTCGGGGATGCTCCAGTGCACCCGCCGCGTGCGCGCGCCGAAGTCGGGCACGGCCTCGCGGGCCTTGTCGCACAGGGTCACCACGCAGTCGAACGCGCGGTCCGCGACGCGGTCGAGGGGTTGGGGGCGCCGGTCCGCGACGTCGATGCCGAACTGCTCGCGCAGCACGCGCACCGTGCGCGGGTGCAGTTCGGGCCGGGGCCGGGTCCCGGCGCTCGTCACGGCCGCGCGGCCGCCGGTGTGGCGGCGCAGCAGCGCTTCGGCGATCGGCGAGCGGGCGCTGTTGCCGGTGCACACGAACAGCACCGTCACGCCCGGGGCCGGTGCGCCGTCGGGGCCCGGGCGCAGCGCCGGGTGGAGCGCGGGTCCGCACTCGGCCAGCGCCTGCGCGCAGCGGCGCAGGTCGAGGTGGTAGTAGCTGTCGCGGCCGTCGAACGTGCTGCGCGTGGCGCGGACCAGCCCGGCGTCGCGCAGCAGCCTCAGGTGGTAGGAGACGGCGTTCTGCGGCTCACCGACCCGCGCGACGAGCTCACGCACCCGCAGATCGCTCTCGGCGAGCGCGCGCAGGAGCTGCCACCGCACCGGGTGGGCCGCCATCCGGACGAAGGTGGGCGGGCCGGCATCAGCCATGCCGGAGAGAGTACATCAAACCAGCTTGATGCATCAGCTCAATGTGATGGATCCTCCCGGTCGAGGAGGACCAGCGCGGCGAGCACCGGCAGCGTGGGGCCGAACAGCGCCGGCCCCACCGCGAGCGGGAGCGCGACGAGGGGGGCCAGCAGCAGCGCGGCGAGCAGCAGCAGTCCCCGGCGGGGTGAGCCGAAGCCGAACACGAGCGCCCGGGCCCGCCAGCCGGCGGGGTCGTCCGGGTCGCGCCCGGCGACCGCGGCGAGGGCCAGGTGGTAGACCGCGAACGCGGCGAGGCCGCCGACCTGCACCGCGAGCAGGGGGACGGCGATCGGCTCGGGCCGCCCGGCGAGGAACGCGATCGCCGCCAGCATCGCGGCCGGGGCGGCCGTGGCCAGGAGGGCGTGGCGCCACAGCGCCCGCCAGTACCCCGGGAAGGCGGCGATCACGCCGGTGAAGACCCGGGTGTCGTCGTCGCGGCGCCACCGGTGCAGGGCCGCCGCGACGGCCGCGAGCGCGGGCAACCAGGTCACCACCCCGAGCGCGAGCAGGCAGAACGCCGCCCCGGCGAGCGCCGGGTAGCCGACCCACTCGAGCCCCCGCAGCGCGGCGCCCGCCCACCCGGCTCCCACGAATCGCACCTCGTTCCGATGAACGGCGCGTTCGTCGGAACCTATCCGACCGGCGGGCCGCTCGCCGGAACGGGCGGGGCCGGGAGCGGGGGTCACAGGCGGGTTTCCCGCTCCCCGGCCCGCAGGATCGTGGCCTCGTCGGTGAAGCGGACCTGCTCGTCGCCGAAGTCGACCCCGTCCCCGATCGCCGTGGCCCGGGCCGGTTCGGGCGCGAGCGAGCGCGTGGGCTCCAGCGCGGTGAGCAGCGCCGCCTCCTCGACGCGGGGCGTGCTGATCCGCAGCGTCCGCAGGGTCTTGGTGATCTTCAGGCTGGGCGTGCTGCCGGTGGGGTTGGCCTCGATGGCGGTGTCGGTCTGCTCGACGCGCAGGCCGGGGGTGAGGCTGGTCAGCCACGCCATCCCGGAGCCGGAGCGGACCGCCCAGCGGCCGTCGGCCGGCTCCGCGGGCCAGTCGCTGTGCAGCAGGAACGTCCACTCGCGCGGCTCGTCGGCGGCGAGCCGATCCCGCAGCACGAGCCGGCCGCGCGGGGTGACGACGAACGTGCGCTCCACCCGGCGCACGCCGAGCGCCGGGTCGAACATCGCCGCCGACTCGGCCACCGCGCGCACCCAGCCGTCTCGGATGACGACGTCGCGCAGCCGCGGCTGCGCGGTGAACGGCAGGTCCTTGTAGACGTGGTAGCGCCCCTCCCCCGCCCAGCCCTGCCCGTCGACGAGCACGAGGTTGTGCTCGGCGGCCCGCTTGGCGTTCGAGTAGCCGCAGTCGACGGCGAGGAAGGCACCGTGCGCGGTGAGCACGAACCCGCCCGCGTCGGGGTGGTGGTGGCCGGCCGAGAGCGTCTCCCAGCCGCGCTCGCGGCGGAACCGCTCGGCCGTCTCCCACGCCGTGTGCCCGCCGCCGGGGGCGGCCTTGAAGCTGACGAACACCGCGTCGTCGGCCCAGGAGGTGCGGGCGGTGACCTGGCCGAGGTCGGGGAAGTACGCCGCGGTCGGCTCACCGGCCGGGTCGACCGGCTCGACGGTGGGGTCGTACCAGAGCAGCTCGTAGAACGCCTCCGGCATCACGCCGGGCTTGACCCCCGACGCGTAGGCCTCGCGCCAGAAGTGGCGCTCGGCCACCCGGTTGGCGAGCCACTGGGCGCGCCCGTCGCGGTAGGCCGCGGCGAGCCGGTAGTAGAGCGCGACGCTGTGGCCGCTGCGGCGGTCGTGGCAGTCGCCGTGGTCGACGTTCTCCTCGAACCCGGGCGCGCACTGGTGCAGCCGCCACGTGAAGGTGTTCGCCATGAACTCCCCGCGCCGCCACCAGTCGACGCCCTCGGTGCGCTGCAGCAGGTCGAGGTAGATCGCGAGCCACGGCACGCCGTAGCGCCAGTAGACGACGCCCTCGGAGTCCGACCCGTCGGCCGGCATGAGGTCGAGGACCTGGGCGAAGTTGTCGCGCGCCCGCGCGGTCCACTCCGGGCGGTCCAGCGCGTAGCCGGCGGTGGCGAGCCCGGCGTAGCAGATCCAGTTGTGGTTCTGCCAGAAGCTGGACGACCACCAGCTGCCCTCGGTCTCGATGGCGAAGTCGTAGAGCCGCTGCCCCTGCAGCTCGAGCTTGTCCCGCAGCGCGGCCGCCCGGTCGGGCGCGAGGTCGTCGCGCAGCCACGAGTAGGCCAGCGACAGCCCGTGCAGCAGCCAGCCCGCGTCGAGGTCGTGGTCGGGCATCTTGGCCTTGCCCCAGTGCGGGTAGGAGATCGCCGTCGCGATCCAGCGCCACGCCTCGTCGAGGTAGCCGCGCTGGCCGGTGAGCCGGTGGGCGAGCGCCAGGTTGGCCGCGGCGGGGCCGAAGTAGGTGATGCTCGCGGTGGGGTGCTCGGGCGGTGGGGTCTGGCCGCGGTACCAGTCGCACTGCTCGGCCAGGCGCCGCCACTGCGCGGCGCGGGTCGAGGTCAGGGAGGCGCGCAGGTCGTCGAGGCGGCCTGCGATCAGCAAGGGTTCCACGTTCCCACCTGGTAGGTCGATCGGGAGGTGGGGATCACGCTCCCGCCGGTCTCCTGGACGGCCCTGACGCTCGGGTGGCGGCGCCGGGTCGCCGCCACGCATCCCGCTGACGGCGGGCGCGGTCGAGTTCGGCCTCGAAGCCGGAGATGATATACGCGTGGTGCGGATGATCGATGTAGCCCGTGAGGCGGGCGTGTCAGCCATGACGGTGTCGAACGTCATCAACGGACGGCCCGGGGTGAGCGCCGACACCCGGCTGCGCGTGCTCGAGACCATCACGAAGCTGGGCTACCGGGTCAACCTCGCCGCTCGCCACCTGCGCGCGGGCCGAACGGGCGCCGTCGGCCTGATCGTCCCGGACATCGACCGCCCCTATTACGCGCAGCTCGCCAGCCGGCTCGCGAAAGGCGTGGAACGCCGCGGCCTGCACCTCGTGGTCGAGCGCACCGGAGGTGACGCCGAACGCGAGCTCGAGGCCATCTCGTTCGGCCGGCTGCGGATGTACGACGGCGTCGTCATCAGCCCGCTGCGCGTCGACGCCGCCGACCTCGAGCGACTGCACTTCGAGACGCCGGTCGTGTTCATCGGCGAGCGCCCCGTGCCGACCACGTTCGACCACGTGATGATGGACAACGTCGGCGGCGCCCGACAGGCCACGCGGCAGCTGCTCACGACCGGTTCGCGGCGTATCGCGATCATCGGGGGCCGGCACGACGACCACGTCGACGACATGCCGTCGCTGCGCACCCGCGGGTACCGGCAGGCCCACACCGAGCTGGGCGTCGAGGTCGACGAACGGCTCGTGGTCGAGGTCGGTTCCTTCGCCCCCGGCTCCGCCGCGGCGGCGCTGAAGCAGCTGCACGAGGCCGGCGTCGCGTTCGACGGGGTCTTCGCCCTCACCGACGCCGCCGCCATGGGTGTGCTGCGGGCACTGGCCGATCTCGGCATCGACGTGCCGGGCGAGGTCCAGGTGATCGGGTTCGACAACGTCGAGGAGACCGAGTTCCTGGTCCCTCGGCTGTCGTCGGTCGAGCCGGGCAACGACGCGATGGCCGCCCAGGTCCTCGAGCTGCTCGATCGCCGCATCGCCGCAGCCCACGACGACGAGCAGGCCGCACCGGCGCCGACGACCACGGTCGTGACGGCGCGGCTGGCCCTGCGCGAATCGACCCGCTGAGCGGTGTCAGCCCTCCCCCGGCCGGATCACGAGCCGCCCGGGTCGGCCGCGCCGAACCACGACGTCACTCGGTCGCCCCGAGGTTGAAGAAGGACTGTTCGTCGGGCGGGCGGATGTCGTAGACGGCATCGTCGAACAGCCGCATGGGGTGGGGTGTGAACGGGTGCCGCGCGATCTCGTCGAGGTCGAGCTCGATGCCCAGGCCGACGCCGTCCGGGATCATGACGTCGCCCTCGTCGGTCAGGGTGAGGCGCTCGTTGGTGATGCGCGGGCGCCAGGGCACGTCGGTCGCCATGATCTCCAGGTAGCGGAAGTTGGGCAGCACCGCCCCCAGCTGCAGCGTCGCGGCGGTGCTGAGCGGCCCGCTGGGGTTGTGCGGGGCGAACCCGACGTAGTTCGTGGCCGCCAGCGTCGAGATGAACGCCAGCTCGGCGATGCCGCCGGCGTGGGTCACGTCGGGCTGGACGTAGTCCACCGCCTGGCGGGCCAGCGCGGGAGCGAAGCCCTGCCGGCCGTACCACCGCTCGCCGGCGGCGATGGGGACGGGGGAGGCGCGGCGGATGTCGACGAGCGCGTCGAGGTTGTCCGGCGGGCACGGTTCCTCGAACCACACGGGTTCGAACGGGGCGAGCTCGCGCGCGATCTGGATCGCGTGCCGCACGTCGAAGCGGCCGTGACCTTCGATGAACAGCTCGACGTGGCGCCCGACGGCGGAGCGCACGGCGTCGACCTGCGCGAGGACGCGGTCGAGCTGAGCCGTGGTGATGGTGAGGTGGTAGTTCTCGAACGGGTCCCACTTGAGACCGCGGAATCCGATGTCGACGGTCCGGCGTGCGGCGGCCGCGTAGTCCTCGGGCGTCACCGCGCCGGAGAACCAGCCGTTGGCGTAGGCGCGCACCCGGTCGCGGGTGGGGCCGCCGAGCAGCCGCGCGACGGGCACGCCGAGATCGCGGGCGGAGATGTCCCACAGCGCCATCTCGAGCGAGCTCAACGCCGTCATGATGACCGGGCCACCGCGCCAGTACCAGTCGCGCGTCAGCTCGTCGATGGTGCCGGCGATGCGGGTGGGATCCAGGCCCACCACGGCCTCGGCGAGCTCCGCCACGGCGCCCTGCACGGCCCGCTCCTTGCCCTCGAGCGTCGCTTCGCCCAGGCCGACGATGCCTTCGTCGGTCGAGACCCGCACGATGACGAGGTTGGTGCGGTAGAAGTCGACGACGAGCGTGTCGACCGACGTGATCTTCATCCGGATCAGCCCTTCACGGCGCCGGCGGTCATGCCGGCCACCACGTACTTCTGCGCGAACAGGTAGAAGGCGACCGCGGGCAGCGTGAACAGGAACGCCACCGCCATGACGGTCTGGACGGGGGTGCCGACCTCGCCGATGAAGCTCGCGATGCCCACGGAGGCCGGTTGCCGGTGCGGCGCGTAGATGAACGTCACCGCGAACACGTACTCGTTCCAGGCGTGGAAGAACGCGATCACCGCGGCGGCCGCGATGGACGGGGCGATGAGCGGCACGTTGATGCGCACCAGCCTGGTCAGCGGCCGGGCGCCATCGATCATTCCGGCCTCCTCGAGCTCGCGGGGGAGGGCGTCGATCGAGCCCTTGAGGATCAGCGCGACGATCGGCAGCACGAACGCCGAGTTCGCCAGGATCAGGCCGACCAGTGAGTCGAGCAGGTCGAAGCGGTTGAACAGGGCGAACAGCGGCACCACCATGAGCGCCTCGGGCAGCATCTGCGTGAGCAGCAGCACCACCGTCATGACGACCTTGCCCCGGAACGAGTAGCGCGACAGCGCGTAGCTGAGCGGGAGGCCCAGGCCGATCGACAGGGCGGTCGTGCCGGCCGCGACCACCAGGCTGTTGCGCAGCCAGCCCACCACCTCACCCTCGGCGAGGGCATCGGCGAACACCCCGAGCCGCGAGAGGTCGGGCAGCAGCCGGGCTTCCTCGGCGAACAGGTCGGCGTTGCTCGACAGCGCCGTGACGAACATCCAGTACAGCGGGAAGACCGCGATGCCCAGGACGACGAGGACGGCCACCACACGCAGGCCGACACCCATGCGGAACCGGCTCACCGCAGTTCCTCCTTCGCGGCGCCGCGGGCGACGAACCTGCTGCCGGCGATGACGATGAGCGAGATGACCACGCCGACCATGCCGATCGCGGCCGCCGTGCCGAGTTGCTTGGAGTCGAAGGCCTGGGCGTAGAGGTCGATGACCAGCGTCTCGGTCGCCCCGACCGGGCCGCCCTTCGTCATCAGCCAGATGAGCTCGAAGCGCCGGATCGACCAGATCGTCATGAGCAGGGCGAGCAGGCCCACGGTCGGCTTGATGACCTGCCAGGTCACGGCGCGGAACGTCCACCACCGGCCGGCGCCGTCCATGATGGCGGCCTCGGTCAGGTCCTTCGGCACCGCCTGGAGGGCGGACAGCAGCACCACGGACGTGAGCGGGAACAGCTGCCAGACGGTCGTGACCAGGATCGCCGGCAGGGCGTAGGTCGGGCTGTCGAGGATCGCGCCGCCCGGCACCCCCAGCCCGATGGCGTCGAGGAAGCGGTTCACGATGCCGTACTGGGGGTTGAGCATCCAGGTCGCGATCAGGGCGACCGCGATGCCCGGGGCGGCCCACGGC
The DNA here is from genome assembly GCF_035305885.1 of Pseudonocardia sp. Classification (GTDB taxonomy): domain Bacteria; phylum Actinomycetota; class Actinomycetes; order Mycobacteriales; family Pseudonocardiaceae; genus Pseudonocardia. The sequence goes on along the minus strand of NZ_DATGOP010000124.1, from coordinate 17,963 downwards.
ACGGTGACCAGCGCGCGCACCACGCCGCGGCCGCGGAAGCCGCGGTTGAGCAGCAGCGCCACCAGCAGGCCGGCCCCGACCGACCCCACGACGCAGGCGACCACGTAGATCAGCGTGATCAGCAGCGTCCGGTGGAAGCCGTCGTCGGCGAAGATGCGCGCGTAGTTGTCCAGCCCGACCCACGTGCTGCGGCTGGGGTTGAGCAGGGACGTCCGCGTGAAGCTCAGGTAGACCTCCTGAGCGAGCGGGACGGCCTGGAAGAGCGCGATGAACAGCGCTGCCGGCGCCAGGAACAGGTACGGCGTCCAACTGCTGCCCAAGGCGCTGCGCCGCCCGCGCCCGGCGGGGGACTGCGGCGCTCTCGTCTTCTCGAGCACGGTCATCGAGTGGGGGTCCTTCGTCCGGTGGGACGGTGCCGGGGCGGGCTGCCCACCCGCCCCGGCACCGCCGGTTCAGCCGACCAGATCGGTCGCCTGCTCCTGAGCGTTGTTCAGCGCGGTCTCGAGATCGACCTGGCCCTGCAGGGCGGCGATGACGTTCTGCACGACGATCTTGCGGATGTCCGGCGTCTGCGCCTCGAAGCCCAACACGATCTGCGGGAGGCTGGACTCGGTGAGCTCGTCGAACACCGGCAGGAACGGCAGCTCGCTCAGCGACTCCGGGGTGCGCTCGGTGGCCGTGGCGACGCTGCTCGCGCCGAGGATCTCCTGCAGGCTCGTCTGGTTCTCCGGCTGGAGGGCCCATTCGATGAACGTCGCGGCCTCCTCCTTGGCCTCGCTCGCCTCGTTGATGACGATGGGCGCGAGGATGGCGCCCTGGCTGCGGACCGGGAACGGGATGGGCGCGACGCTGAAGTTCAACTCGGGGCTCTCGGCACGCAGGTGGGTGGCGTAGCCGCCGTTGTTGAGCTCCATGCCGACCTTGCCCTCGGCGAACATGCGGCGGAAGGTGGCCGCGTCGGCGCCGCGGGGGATGACGTTCGCGTCGTACAGGTCCTTGTAGGCCTGCAGGCCCCTGAGGTTCTCCGGCTTGTTGATCGTGAGGTTCTCCCCGTCGGACCAGGCGCCGCCGAAGCCGTAGACGTAGTTGAAGATGTCCTGCCAGACGCCAGCCTCCTCGGCCTCGGTGTGCCGGAAGGCCAGCCCGAAGACGTCGCCCGAGGTGAGCGACTGCGCGGTGGCGAAGAACTCCTCGTAGGTCGTGGGCGGCTCGGGGATCAGGTCGGCGTTGTAGAACATCGCGTAGTTCGACGCCTCGAAGATGATCCCGTGCCGGACGCCGTCGTGGACCATGAACCGGTCCGGCTGCTCGAGCAGGTCGTACCGGCTCACGTCGATCAGGTCGTCGAGCGGTGCGAGCAGGCCGGCATCCGCCGCGGCCTCGAACTCGGGCATGTCGAAGCGGATCAGGTCGGGGCCTTCGCCGCCGCCCATCTGCGTCAGGACGGTCTGGCCGAAGGTCGGGTAGGGGATCGAGGCGGCCTCGACCCGGATCTCGTCCTGGCTCGCGTTGAACTTCTCGAGCCACTCCTCGAGCTGGGGCCCGCGGCCCGGGTCGCCGAACGTCGAGGCGGCGAAGGTGAGCGTCGTGACGCCGCCCTCGGAAGCGCCGGAACCGTCCCCGGAGCCGTCACCGGAGCCGCATGCGGCCGAGACGGCGACGACAAGGCCGAGGACTGCCGCGACGACCGTGGCGCGGCGAACGCGAGGTTTCCTCATCGGGTGCTCCTCAGGGAAGGGATGCTGCTTTAGCGTTAAAGCCGCGCAACGATCGTAGGTACGTGCGCAACGGTGTCAAGTCGGTGATTGCCTGTGGCTGGACACGGTTGCATATCGAGGTGACCGCACCTCGAGGCGACGGTGGCTCAGGCGGTCCAGCGGACGATCGAGCCCGCCTACGACGCGGTGAAGCTGCCGTCGCGGTCCAGCCCCACGCGCCTCGTCGAGGTGGCTCGTCGAGGCGGCCGGCGATCAGCAGCGGTCCTGCGTGCCCACCCGGTAGGTCGATCGGAAGGTGACGGCGGCGGCGTCCTCGGCCACCCAGTCGACGTGGGTGCGGGTGCGCTGCGGGTCGTCCGCGGGGCCGGGGCCGGGGCGGGCGGCGAAGCGCGCGGGCACCGACGCGGTGTGGGTGCCACGCAGGGAGCCGTCCCACACCGTGGTTGCCGACCCGTCCGGGCCGATCCGCACCGAGAGCGGCACGTCGGGCCGCAGGTGCGCCGCGATCCGCCGGGGCCGGTCGGCGGTGACGGTGAGCTCGTCGTGGAGCGCGCCGTCGGGGGCGAGCGCCACCCGCCGCACCGCGCGCACGCCGTCGTACGCGCCCGCGCAGGCGACGGTGACCCCGTCCGGGCCGGTCTCGACCAGCTCCCCCGCGCACTCGGCCTGGTCGAGCCCGTCGACCGAGAACGCGGGGTGGGCCGCGGTGGAGGCGTAGTGGCGCCGCCACCCGGCGTGCCCGTAGGGCACCTGACCGGGGTCGGGTTGCCAGGCGACCCGGTCGCCGTAGAGGTAGAGCGACAGCGTGTCGAGGTGGCCGTGCGCCCCGCCGTGCGGCCCGTAGTCGACGATCGCGTGGATGCCGCAGGCCGCGTGCAGGACCGCGTAGCCCGCGTCCGGGTACACGGTGACGGGCCGCCGCGGCGCGGGGGTGAGGTCGAGCTCGGCGAGCTCGCGGTCCCACTCCGCGCGCCGGTACGGGCCGTCGTGCAGGGACGGCAGCAGTCCGCCCGGGGTGACGAGCACCCGCAGCACCTCGGCCGCCCGCTCGATCCGCGCCTGGACCGCGGCGGGCACCTTCACGCCGGGCACCGCGGCGATCGCGTGCCGGTAGGCGCGCAGCACGAACGAGTGGTAGTAGGTGCTCGCCTCCCACTCCCAGCCGTCGGGGTGGGTGGCGGCGAGGACGTGGGCGAAGATCCCGTGCGGGCCGTCGAGCCACTCCGGCTTCCCCGTGCACGCCGCGCCCGCCGCGTCCAGCCAGGCGGTGTAGTTGGAGCGGAACCGCCCCTCGGCCACGAGGGTGTCGCGGGCGGCGCGGGCGGCGTCGGCGAGCCCGGCGGTGAGCCGCGGCACGGGATCGCCGAGCAGCCGGGCGGCGCGCCCGATCGTCACGGCCCAGATCGCCTCGGTGAGCGCCTGGTGGAACAGCCGTCCGCGCAGCATCCAGTCCGCGGCCCCGTCGTGCTCCCTCGCCCCGAGCGCGGCGTAGCGCTCGGCGTACTCGCGCAGCAACGCGACGGCGGCACCGCGCTCGTCCGGCGTGCCGCCCGCGGCGGCGAGGATCGCCCGCGCGCACGCCTGGTGGGCGAGCACGGTCCACGCGCCGCGCACGTCGGCGGTGTCGATCCGGCATCCGTGCGGGCACGGCGCCCCGCCCTCGGGGAACTCGCCGCTGAGCAGGCCGACGTGCTCCAGCTCCACGCCGTGGGCGGGGCAGACGTAGTGGTGCCACCACCCGCCCCGCTCCCGCGGCAGGACCGCGACCGGGTTCACCGGTACGCGACGCCGCCGTCGATGTCGATGGTCGCGCCGTTGATGAACGAGCCCGCGTCCGAGCAGAGCCAGACCACCGCACCCGCGACGTCGGCGACGGTGCCGCCGCGGCCCACCCCGATGCCCGCGATCATGGCCTTCTGCGCCTCGGGCGGGGTGAACGTGTCGTGGAAGGCGGTGCCGCCGATGAAGCCGGGGGCGAGCGCGTTGACGGTGATCCCCTCCGGCCCGAGCTCCTTGGCCAGGCCCTTGGTGAGCCCGACGACGCCCGCCTTCGCCGCGGCGTAGACGGCCCCGCCCGGGCCGCCGCCGTTGTGCGCGGCGAGCGAGGCCATCGTGACGACCCGGCCCGCGGTGCCGGCCGCCTTCAGGTGCGGGATCGCCGCCCGCACGGTGCGGAACGTCGACCCGAGGTTGACCTCGACGACCTTGCTGAAGTGCTCGTCGGTCATGTCGGCCACCGGGGAGCGGCCGACGAGGTGGCCCGCGTTGGTCACGACGATCTCCAGGCCGCCGAGGAAGCCCACGGCCTCGTCGACGAGCCGGTCGACCTCGGCGGTGACCGTGACGTCCGCGCCGATCGCGGTGGCCTTGCGCCCCAGCGCACCGATCCGCTCGACGACCTCGGCCGCGGGCCCGGCCGAGCGCCCGTGGTGCACGACGACGTCGGCGCCCGCGGCGGCCAGCGCCTCGGCGATCCCCGCGCCGATGCCGTGGCCGGCGCCGGTGACCAGGGCGCGTCGTCCCGTCAGATCGAAGCTCACGCGATCTCCTTCTTCCTACTTGATCCCTGCCGTGGCGAAGCCCTGCACGAAGTAGCGCTGGGTGAACAGGAACAGCACGATCATCGGCACGGTGGCGAGCACGGTGCCCGCCATCAGGTACTCCCAGAGCGTCCGCTCGGTCTGCTGGAACGCCGCGAGCCCCACCTGGATCACCCGCAGCTGGTCGGTGCGGGTGACGATGAGCGGCCACACGAAGTTGTTCCAGCTGTTCTCGAACGTGATCAGCGCGACCGTCGCGATGGCGGGCTTCATCAGCGGCGTCATCACCCGGGCGAAGATGCCGAACTCGCCGAGCCCGTCCAGGCGCGCGGCCTCCTCCAGCTCGCGCGGCAGCGACAGGTAGAACTGGCGGAACAGGAAGATCGCGAGCGGGGTGACCGCGCCCGGCACGATCAGCGCCCACCACGAGTCCAGCCACCCGCTGCCGCCGCGGCCGAGGAAGTCGTTGCCGCCGAAGAACGGCATGGTCTTGGCCAGCAGGTACTGCGGCACGATCTTGGTGAACGTCGGGATCATCATCGCCGCCAGCACGAACACCAGCGCCGGCGTGCGCCCGCGGAACGGCAGCCGGGCGAGCGCGTACCCGGCCATGGCCGCGAGCGCCACGTTGATCGCGGTGTGGCTCACGGCGATGACCATGCTGTTGCGGAAGTACGTGCCGAACGGGGCGAACCCGAGCGCGTCCGGGTAGTTCACCCACTGCCACACCGACGGCAGGACCGTCGGCGGGTACGACATGACCTCGGCGTGCGACTTCAGCGAGGTCAGCACCATCCACACGAACGGCGCGACCATCGCGAGCGACAGCGCGACGAGCACCGCGTGCAGGAGGATCCGCCCGGGCCGGGGCGCACCCCCCAACCGCCCCGGCCCGGGCCCGCTCGGCACGGGCGGCGCGACCGGGGCCGACGTGCCCTCAGGCGACATCGTCCCTCCCGGTGAACCGCCTGCCGACGATCGTCAGCACGAGCAGGAAGACGAACAGCACGACGCTCTGCGCGCTCGCGACGCTCATGTCGAAGCGCTGGAACGCCGACTTGTAGATCTCGTAGGTCATCACGGTGGTGGAGCCCGCCGGGCCGCCCTCCGGGGTGAGCACGTAGAACTGCTCGAACACCTGGAACGACTCGATCAGCGACACGACCAGCACGAAGAACGTGGCCGGGCCGAGCAGCGGCAGCGTGACCGCGAAGAAGCGGCGGACCGGACCCGCGCCGTCGATCTCGGCCGCCTCGTAGAGGTCGTGCGGGATGCCCTGCAGCGCGGCGAGGTAGATGACCATCTTCAGGCCGATGCCCTTCCAGACGCTCATCAGGATCACCGACGTCATCGCCCACGCCGGGTCGGAGGTCCACGCCGGGCCGCGCACGCCGAACCAGGACAGGACCCAGTTGAACAGGCCGATGTTCGGCTCGAACATCCACATCCAGACCAGCGCGATCGCAACGGTCGCGGTGATGTGGGGCATGAAGACCGCGGTGCGGTACCAGGCCCGCGCCCGCAGGTTCGTGTTCAGCAGCACGGCGATCACCACGGCGATCGCCATGGCGACGGGCACGGTGAAGAACGTGTAGACGACCGTGTTCCAGACCGCCGTCCACCACACCGGGTCGCGGAAGATCGCGACGAAGTTGTCCAGGCCGGCCCAGGCCATCGTGCCGGCGAGGATGTCGTAACGGGTGAACGCGAGCACGAACGTCGCGACCGTGGGGACACCGATCCACCACGCCAGGTGCAGCATCCCCGGCGCGAGCATGAGGTAGGCCGCCCGGCGGCGCTCGTGGCCGAGCGGGCGCGACCGCCGGTGCGCCCCGGCCACCGCACGGGTGGCCGGGGGCGCCGCCGTCGGAGCCGCCATGCTCAGCGTCCCGCCAGCGCGGCCGACGCCTCGGCCGCGAGGTCGTCGAGGGCCTGCTGCGGGCTCTTCTGCCCGAGCAGGGCGCTCTCGATGGCGGGCTTGAACTTGTCGCGGATCTCGAGCCACTGCGGCACGCCGCCCTCGGAGTGGGCGTGCTCGAAGTTCTGCATCGCGAACTGGATGGCCCCGTTCTGCTGCACGAACTCCGACGACTCCAGCGACTTGAGCGACGGGATGTTGCCGCGCTGCTCGTTCGCCGCGAGCACCGGGCCCTCGGAGGCGAGGAACTCCGCGAGCGCCCTGGCCGCCTCCGGGTGCTTGCTCTGCGCCGACACCGTCGCGAGCGTGCCGCCCTGGAACATCGCGGGCCGCTCGTCGGTGATCACGAAGAACCCGAGCTTGTCCTCGGCGATCAGCTCGGGCGCCTCCTCCTGGATCTGGGTCCAGAAGTGGTGGTGCCCGACCGCCATCGCGGCGCGGCCCTGCGCCATCACGTTGCCGGTCGGCGAGTTGGGCGTCGTCCAGCCGACGTCCTCGCTGCGGTCCACCTGGATGACGTCGGCCATCGTCTGCAGCGCCTTGACCCCCGCGGGCGAGTTGAACGCGGGCGAGCCGTCCGGGCCGAACAGCTCGCCACCCGCGGCCCACAGCATCGTGAGGAACGCCTGGCGCGGGTCGATGCCGAGCACGTCGAGGCCCGCCACCTGCAGCGTGCCGTCCGGCGCCCGCTGGGTGAGCCGCTTGCCGTACTCGCGCAGCTCGGCGAAGTTCTTCGGCGGTTCGGTGATGCCGGCCTGGGCGAACAGGTCCTTGCGGTAGATGCCGATCCGGGTGTCCATCATGATCGGCAGCGCGTAGACCTTGCCCTCGTGGACGCCCGCGTCCACGGCGCGCTCGTAGTAGCGCGCGCCGAGCTCGGCGGGTTCGAGCCCGAGGTCGGCGAGCACGCCCTTCTCCGCGAACGGCGGGATCCACCCGGCGCCCATCAGCATCACGTCGTAGGGCTGGCCGCTCGCGATGGAGGTGGTGAGCTTCTCGTTGAGCTTGCCGTAGGTGGTGTAGTCCGGCTTCACGGTGACGCCCGGGTGCTGGGCCTGGAACGCGGCCAGCTGCTCCTCGAGCACCGCCGCCCCGTCGGCCCCTTCGAAGATCGGGGTGAGCAGGCTGATCTCGCCGCTCACGGTGCCGTCGCCACCGCCGCCGGACGGTGCGGGTCCCCCGCACGCGGCGAGGGCCACGAGGCCCGCCGCTGCGGCCGCCACGGCCCGCAGGACGGACCGGTGTCGGATGGTCATCGTCGAGCTCCCCTCCACTGCGGTGTGGATCGGCCGGCCGGGTGGCGCTCACCACTGCAACGTTGCACCATTGCAACGATGCACCAAACTAGGTGCACCCCCATGCCGTGTCAACGCTGGGTCAACGCCGAGTCGACGCCGGGTCAACGACGCCGAGTCGGCACAGGGCCAGCACTGGGTCGGCACTCGGTCCGCACCGGGTCAACGATCGACATCGGGCGGGGATGTGCGACGACGGGAGGCGCCGTGAGTGTGACGATCCACCAGGTCGCCGCTGAGGCGGGCGTCTCCCCGAGCACGGTCTCCAACGTGCTCAACGGCCGGTCCGACCGGATGTTGCCGCAGACCAGGGAGCGGGTCGAGGCGGCCATCGCCCGCCTCGGGTACCGCCCCAACGGGCCGGCCCGGCAGCTGCGCACCGGGCGGTCCCACGTGCTCGGGCTGGTCGTGCCGTCGGTGGCCAACCCGTTCTGGGGCACGTTCGCCCGCCACCTGGAGGCGGCCGCGCTGCAGGCCGGCTACCGGGTCCTGTTGTGCAACAGCGAGCGCGACCCGGGGCGGGAGCGCGGGTACCTCGAGGAGCTGTGGGCCGACGGGGTGCGCGGCGTCGTGCTGTGCTCGTCGCTGCCCTCGCTCGAGCACGTGCTCCCGCTCGTGGACCGCGGACTCACCCTCGTCGCGTTCGACCGCACGGCCCAGGCGGGCGACCCGCCGTCGCTGGTGAACATCTCGGTCGACAACGCGGTCGGCGCCGAGCTCGCCACCCGCCACCTGCTCGAGCTCGGCCACCGCAGGCTCGCGTTCGTCTCCGGTTCGCTGCGCAGCGTGAACCGGCGCGCCCGGTTCAGCGGCTTCGAGGCGGCCCTGGAGCGGTTCGGCCTGACCGCCGAGGACGCGGTGGTGTGGTCCGGCGGGGTCGGCAACACCGACACCGACGACTACGGCGACCTGGACTTCCCGGAGCTCGGCCGCGCGGCGGCCCGCGAGCTGCTCGGCGACGGACGGCCACCCACGGCGATCGTCGCGATCAACGACATGTGCGCGCTCGGCATCTGCGCGGGCGCCCGCGACGCCGGCGTCGCCGTCGGCACCGACCTGTCGGTGGTCGGGTTCGACGACATCGTGCTCGCCGACCTCGCCACCCCGCCGCTCACCACCATCCGCCAGCCGCTGCCCGCGATGGCCGACGCCGCGTTCGCCCACCTCAGGGCTGGGGTGGAGGGGCGTGCGGAGCGGCCGAACGGCGGTTCGCTGCTGCTGCGCCCCGAGCTGGTGGTGCGCGGATCGACCGGCCCGGCGCCGCAGGTGGAGCCGGATCGGCCGCGGCAGCGGCGTCGCTAACCTCCCCCGGTGCAGGTTTCCCACGCCGACGGGCGCACCGGGTTCCTCGACGCCCTGCAGCAGCTGCGCGCCGCGGCCGCCGGGCTCGACGACGACCAGCTGCTCGCCACCAGCCGCTGCCGCGGCTGGACCGCGGGTGACGTGCTCGTGCACGTCCACCTGGGCCTGCAGGAGATGCTGCTCGGCGTCGTCACCCCCACCGACCGGGCCGCCGACACCGACGCCGCGAGCTACTGGGGCCGGCCCGCCGGGCAGCGGTCGGCCGCGGGGCCCGGGGGCCACATGCGGTTCGTCCGGGCGGTGGGCGCGGCCTACCAGCGCCCGACCGGGATCGTCGCGCACCTGATGCCCACCGTCGGCGCCCTCGCCGCCGCCGTCGACGCGCTGGGCGAGGGCGTCGTCGCGACCCAGGGCCTCGCCATGCGGACGGGGGACTTCCTCGCCTGCTGGGCCCTGGAGCTCACCGTCCACCACCTCGACCTCGCCGCCGAGCTCACCCTCCCGGCGCCCGCGCCCTCCGCGCTGGGCCTCACCCGCACCACCGTGGAGGAGCTCGCCGGGGGCCCGTTGCCGTGGGACGACGAGACCGCCGCGCTGATCGCCACCGGCCGGGTGCGGCCCGACGACGAGCAGGCGGCCGAGGCCGGGCCGCTCGCCGACCGCCTGCCCGTGCTCGGGTGAGCCGCCGGGGAATCACCGCAGGTCAGCCGGATGCGCCGCCCCTGCATGCGCGCCGGGGAGATCGCGGTTAACGTCGGTACCGTGCGGAGGCGTGTGATCCTTCGGTGCGTCGGGTTGCTGCTCGGTCTCTGCCTGCTCGCGGGCGTGCTGGTCGCGGGCGTGACCTACCCGCTCGTCGCGGGCGCCGGCCTGGTGGCCAAGCAGGCCGGCGACAGCCTCACGGGGCTGTCCACCGAGCTCAGCGACGGGGTGCTCCCGCAGACCACCACGATCACCGACAACCGCGGCGACCCGATCGCCTGGGTCTTCTCCCAGGATCGCGACCTCGTCACCCTCGACCAGGTGTCGCCCGCGATGATCGCGGCGCTCATCGCGGTGGAGGACCGGCGCTTCTTCGAGCACGGCGGCGTGGACTGGCCCGGCACCCTGCGGGCCGTCGTCGCGAACACCGCAGCGGGTGACATCGAGCAGGGCGCCTCGACGATCACCCAGCAGTACGTCAAGAACTACACGCTCTACGTGCTCGCCAACACGCCCGCCGAGCAGCTGCGCGCGGTCGAGCAGACCCCGGAGCGCAAGCTGCGCGAGGTGCAGATCGCGCTGCAGCTCGAACAGCAGCTCGACAAGAACGAGATCCTCACCCGCTACCTCAACACCGTGTTCTGGGGCAACGGGGCCTACGGCATCGCCGCCGCCGCCCGCACCTACTTCGACACCACCCCCGACCGGCTCACGATCCCCCAGGCCGCGCTGCTCGCCGGCATGGTGCGCTCCACCAGCGGGTTCGACCCGGTGCGCCGCCCCGAGGCCGCACGCGAGCGCCGCGACCTCGTCATCCGGCTCATGCACGAGCAGGGCATGATCAACGAGGAGCAGGCGGAGGCCGCGCTCGCGAGCCCGCTCGGCGTGGTGTCCCCGCTCAAGACCCGACCCAACGGCTGCGTCGGCGCGGGCGACAACGGCTTCTTCTGCAGCTACGTGCTGCACTACCTGGAGAGCGCCGGCATCCCCCGCACCCAGCTCGCGGCCGGCGGCTACACGGTGCGCACCACGCTCGACCCGGACGCGATGGCCGCCATGAACGCCTCGCTCAAGGCCCAGGTGCCGCCGGACTCGCCCGACGCGGCCAACGTCATGGCGATCGTGGAGCCGGGTGCCGAGAAGCACCGGGTGCTCGCGATGGGCTCCAGCCGGGTCTACGGGCTCAACGCCGCCGCGCGCGAGACCAGCTACGGCCTGCCCTACGAGCCGGTCAACCTCGGCGCGGGCTCGGTGTACAAGGTCTTCACCGCCGCCACCGCGCTGGAGAAGGGGCTGGGCATCGAGACCCAGATCGAGGTGCCGCCCTCGGGGTACGCCTCCCCGATCTACCGCGACGGCGCCGGCCGGCCGATCCCCGTGCAGAACTCGAGCAGCTACGCCCCGCGGCTCTCGCTCACCGACGCGCTCGCCCAGTCGCCCAACACCGCGTTCATCCGGCTCGAGGAGTTCACCGGCGTGCCGCCCGTGGTCGACATGGCGGTGCGGCTGGGCATGCGCTCGCTCGCCACGACCCCGTTCGTCGACCCGGCCACCGGCCGGCGCACCGACCGCTCGATCGCCGAGGTCGCCAAGGCCCAGAACCAGGCCTCGTTCACCCTCGGCGTCACCCCGACGAGCGTGCTGGAGCTCGCCAACGTCGGCGCCACCCTCGCAAGCGCGGGGCGGTGGTGCCCGCCCAGCCCCATCGAGTCGATCACCGACCCGGCGGGCAACCCGGTGGAGGTCACCGAGGCCCCGTGCGAGCAGGTCGTCGAACCGGGCCTGGCCAACACGCTGCTCACCGGGATGAGCAAGGACGACAAGCCGGGCGGCACGGCCGCGGGCGCCGCTGCCCAGGTCGGCTGGAACCGCCCGATGGCGGGCAAGACCGGCACCACCCAGGCCCACCAGTCCGCCGCGTTCCTCGGGGTGGTGCCGCAGGTGTCCGGCGCGGTGATCACGTTCGACAACTCGGCGCACCCCCGGCCCCTGTGCGACGGGGAGGGGGCGCCGTTCGCCTGCCGCAGCGGCAACATCTTCGGCGGCAAGACGCCCGCCCAGACCTGGTTCGGCACGATGACCGCGCTGCTCGCCGACGACCCGGTGCTCCCGCTGCCGCCCACCGACCCCCGCTACGTCGAGGGCGGCGAGGCCACCCGCATCCCGGACGTCATCGGCCGTCCGGAGGCCGAGGCCCGCGAGCGGCTCGAACGCGCGGGCTTCCCGGTCACCACCGTCACCGTCGACAACGCCGCCCCCGCCGGCACGGTGATCGGGCAGTCCCCGCAGGGCACGGCGCTGCCCGAGGAGACGATCACCCTGCACATCAGCAGCGGCTCGGTCCCGCCGCCGCCCCCGCCGCCGGGCGCGGGCTGAGCGACGGCCGTACCACCGCGGGCCCGACCACCGCGGGCCCGACCACCGCGGGCCCTACCACCGCGGGCCCTACCACCGCGGGCGTAGCTGCGAAGCCTCCGCCGGTCCGACGCCGCGCGCGGTGCGCCGGTCCAGCATCGAGGGCATGACGACACCCACCCCACCCGCCGAGCCCGCTCGGCCCACCGGCATCCGCGCCTCCGACGCCGAGCGGGAGGCCGTGGCCGCCCGCCTGCGCGACGCCGCGAGCGCGGGCCTGCTCACGATCGCCGAGGCCGACGAGCGGCAGGCCGCCGCCTACGCGGCCGTGACCCGCGACGAGCTCGCCCCGCTGACGGCCGACCTGCCCGCCGAGGAGCACCCCACCGAGGAGCTGCCGGGCCCCGCCCGGCGCGGGCGGCGCGCCGGTCCGCTCACCCCGGCGGCGCGCCGGTGGCTCGCCGTGCACGCCTCGATCGCCGGTTTCCTCGCCGCGTTCCTGGTGACGCGCTGGGCGATGGACCCGGCGCCGTGGTTCTGGCCGGTGTGGCCGATCTTCTGGCTCGGGATCAGCCTGCTGGTGCACCGTCGCTTCGCCTCCCGTGCGGCGGGTCCGGCCGCGCCGCCCGCGCCGGTGTGACGGGCGGACGCGCTCAGGGCCGGGCGCTCGCCACCAGCAGCCGCGCGCCCGTGGCGCCGCCGGCGAGGGCGAGCCGCGTGCCCGGGCCCGGCTCCGACCAGGCCGTCCGGCGGGCCCCGACCGGGGTGCCGGCCACCGTCGCGTCGCCCTCGACCACGAGGGCGAACGCGCGGTGCTCCGCGGGCACGGGCAGCTCGAGCACCGCGCCGGGCTCCAGCGTGACGAGCACGACCTGCGCGGGCGCGGCGGGCCGGGCGGGCCCGGCGACGCCGTCGACCCAGCCTGCGAGCACGTCGATCTCGACGCCGGGGCGGACGATGCGCGGGCGGTCGGCGGCGCGCAGCTGCTGGTGCCCCGGCGCCGCCGACCGGGCCTGCGCGGGCAGGTCCCGCCACAGCTGCAGGACGTGGGCGTGCCCGCCCGCGGCGGCGACCTCGCGGTGGGTGATGCCGCGGCCCGCGGTCATCCACTGCGCGTCGCCCGCCCGCAGCACGCCGGCGCCGCCCGCGTCGTCCTCGTGCTCGAGCGCCCCGTCGAGCACCACCGTGACGGTCTCGATGCCGTGGTGGGGGTGCCAGTCGAAGCCGGGCGCGGTGATCCGGTCCTCCGACAGCACGAGGAACGGAGCCGTCCGGGCCGGGTCGTGCGGCCGCACGTGCAGCCACTTGTCGTCGACCTCGGCGTCCGGCCCCGCGTGCAGGGCCTCCTCGACCCGGACGACCGTGCGCACCGTCAGCCGCCGACCAGGTTGCCGACCTGCTGGATGACGGTGAGCACCGCGAGCACGCCGAACAGCAGCACCGACCACACCAGGGCGCCCACCCGGAACCCGCGGATGCGGATCGGCTCCGGCAGCATCTTCTTGTTGATCACGATGAGCAGGCCGGAGTAGATGAACATCATCGTGCCGCCGACGCACGCCGCGATCACGGCGAGGACGATCGGCTGGGACATCCCGGCCGAGATCACGATGATCCCGAGCGCGGCGAGCCCCCACACCAGGCCCGCGTAGAGCTTGCTCTCGTTGACGTCCGGGAAGTACATCGTCTTCAGCACGTCGGCGGCGAGCCGGCTGGTGTAGTCGACGATGCCCAACGCGGCGGCGAAGAGCGACACCGCGCCGACCACCCAGAAGAAGTAGCCGAACCACGTGCCGACCCGCTCCATCAGCACGTTGCCCTCGACCTGCAGGAACGAGATGTCGTTCTGCACGTCGGGGTGGCCGAACACGGTCGCGTACGCCAGCAGCGACATGAACACGATCGAGACGAACGAGATCAGCACGAACGTCCACAGCTGCTCGCGGTTGGCGAACCGCCACCAGCCGCGCCAGTGCGCGAGGTTCTCCTCGGTCGGCGCGAACACGTAGCCGACGCGGCCGCGCGCCTCCGGCTCCCCGGTCAGCGGCGAGACGATCTTCGGCACGTAGTGGCCCATGCCGAAGCCCTTGTCCCGGATCCAGTTGCTCTGCACCAGGTTCTGGCCGCCGCCCGCGCCGGCGAAGGCCAGCGCGCCCATCAGCGTGGCGAACCCGAGCTCGGCGGCCGGGAACTGCGCCTCGGTGACGATCGTCGGCACGTCCGCCCAGGCCCCGCCGATCGCGAACACCGCGCCGACGACGACCAGCAGCGCCACCGCGGCGACCTTCAGCATCTGGGCGCGTTCGAGGGCGTTGTAGACGATCGGGGCGAGGGTGAGGATCGCCCCGACCAGCACGAGCAGCACGATCGCGATGATCGAGGCGTCGCCGCCGAAGATGTAGGAGAACAGCGTCCCGGAGCTCGTGACCCACGCCGGCCAGAGGTTCGCGAGGTAGGCGAGGATCGCGAACACCAGGCCCCAGTGCCGCCACATGCGGCTGAACCCGGTGAGGGCGGTCTCCCCGGTGGCGAGCGTGTAGCGCTCGATCTCCATGTTGAGGAAGTACTGGGTGATCAACCCGATCAGCGCCGCCCAGACGAACCCGAGCCCGATCTGGGAGGTGATGTAGGGGAAGAGGATGAACTCCCCGCTGGCCAGCCCGACCCCGGCGGCGATGATGCCGGGGCCGACGTAGCGCCACTGGTTCAGCGGCGGCGCGGGCAGCTCACGGACCTGCGGTGGTGGCAGGTACCGGGTGGGGAACGGGGTCGACGGGTCGGTCGACACCGCGTCGTCGCGTTCGGCGGACATGGCTGGTTGCCTTTCCTTCACGTCGTGCGAGTCGGTCCTCGGGCGCGCCGCGGACGAGCGTCAGCGCTGCAGCCTCAGCGCCGCAGCCGCAGCGCCGCAGCCGCAGCGCCGCAGCCTCAACGCCGCAGCCTCAACGCCGCAGCCTCAGCGCTGCACGTCGTCTCCGGCGCCGAGGAGGTCCAGTTCGTGCGGCCGGGGGGATGCCTCCCAGTCCCCGGGCACGGTCACGGCGAGCGCCCCGGTGACGGCCGCGGTGCGCAGCCCCTCCTCGGGACTGCGCCCGGTCAGCCGGCACGCGAGGTAGCCGGCGACGAAGGCGTCGCCGGCGCCGACGCTGTCGACGACCTGGACCGGCACCGCGGGCACGTCGATCAGCTCGCCGTCGATCAACGCGGTGGCGCCGTGTCTGCCGCGTTTGATCACGACCTCCCGCGGGCCCAGCTCGGCGAGCGCGGTCGCGAGCTTCTCGGGGCCGGTGCGGTCGTCGAGCTCGAGCGCGATGCGCGCCTCGTCGTCGCCGGCGAACGCCATGTCCGCGCCCGCGACCAGCTCCCGGAACACCGGCGCGGCGGTGGCGGGGTCCCACAGCCGGGACCGGTAGTTGAGGTCCACCGACACCGGGACGCCCGCGGCGCGGGCCCGCCGCAGCGCCGCGCGGACGGTCGCGGCCGGCCCCTCCCCCAGCGCCGGGGTGATCCCGGTCAGGTGCAGCACGCCCGCCTCCTCGACGACGCCCTCGGGCACGTCGGACGGCTGCAGGTGCGAGCCAGCGCTGCCGTGGCGGTAGTAGGTCACGTTCTGCACCGAGCCGGTGCGCCGCTCCCGCAGCATGATCGCGGTCGGCGCGTCGTCGCGGTGGACGATGGCGCGCACCCGCTCGCCGAGCAGGTGCCGCTCGACCAGGTCGCCGATCGGGTCGCGGCCGAGCCGGCCGATCCAGGTCGCCGGCACCCCGAGCCGGGACACGCCGATCGCCACGTTCGACTCGGCGCCGCCCATGGACAGCTTCATCCCGCTGGCCAGCGACAGCGGGCCCACGTCGTCGGCGACGAGCAGGCCGAGCGTCTCGCCGAGGGTGACCAGTCCCCCGCCACTCGGTCCCCCGCCACCGGCTGCGCTGCCGGTCACCGGGCCGCCGGTCACCGGGCCGCCTCGAGCGCCGCGGCCGCCCGCTCGGCGAGAGCGCGCAGGTCCCCGTCGGGGGTCAGCGCGTCCCCGATCAGCGGGCCGCCCATCCCGACGGCGACGGCCCCGGCCGCGAGCCACTCGCCGATCGCGTCGATGCCGACCCCACCGGTGGGCACCACCGGGATGTCCGGCAGCGGCGCCCGCACGTCCTTGAGGTAACCCGGGCCGAGCCGCCCGGCCGGGAACAGCTTCACCGCGGTCGCGCCCGCCTGCCAGGCCGCGTTGATCTCGGTGGGCGTGAACGCGCCGGGGTAGCTGGCGATCCGGCGCCGCAGCGCGGCCGCGATCACCTCGGGCTCCACCGACGGGGACACCACGAAGCGGGCGCCCGCGTCCACGCTGCGGTCGACGTCGGCGGCGGTGAGCACCGTGCCCGCACCGACCTCGACCTCGGGCGGGACCCGGGAGGCGAGCCGCTCGACGACGTCGAGGGCGCCCTTCGTGGTCAGCGTCAGTTCGAGGCTGCGGATCCCCGCCTCGACCAGGACGTCGACGACGGCTTCGGCCCGGTCGGCGTTCTCGGCGCGCAGGATCGCGACGACGCGGGTGGCGGCGAGCCCGGCGCCGACGGGAACGCGGTCGGGTTCTCGTGCGCTGGATTCGGTCACAGGCGGAGGTCCCCCTTCCTCGGGCGCCGGAAACGGAATCCCGCACGGCACCGGCGGCGTTTCACGTAGCGGAAAAAAGTTTCACTACGGCTCGGAGCATGATGAACGCCCGGCGGCCCGACGACAAGCGTCCACGGCGCCGCGCCGCGTGATCTCCGACTCGCCGGGCTGTCCGGACCGGTCCGCAGAAGCGTCCAGCCCTGTTCGCCCCCGCGTCACCCGCGCGTGGCGGGACCGGAAACCCGCGCGGCCCACCCTCGCTGCCGACCGTCCCCCGGCAGGCCAGAGGAGCTGTCCCGATGATCCCACCCCTGCGGCTCGCGGCGAGCGCGTGCGCGGCCCTGCTCGCGCTCACCGCGTGCGGCGAGAGCGCGCTCGACACCCCCGCCCCGGCCGAGCGCGCCGGCACGCTGGTGTTCGCCTCGATCCCCTCCGAGGAGTCGACCTCCCTGCGGCAGAGCTACGAGCCGATCATCGCGATGCTCGAGCAGGAGACCGGCGCGACGATCGAGTTCCAGAACGCCACCGACTACGCCGCGGTGATCGAGGGCATGCGGGCCGGGCAGATCGACATCGCCCTGCTCGGCCCGTTCTCCTACGTGCTCGCCAAGCGGCAGGACCCCGGCATCACCCCGGTCGCCGCCGTCGTGGACGGCCCCGGGGACCAGCCCGGCTACCGGTCCTACGCGATCACCACCCCCGGCTCCGGGATCACCGACCTCGCCGGCTTCGCCGGCCGCACCGTCTGCTTCGTGGACCCGAACTCGACCTCCGGCTACCTCTACCCCACCGCCGGGCTGATCGAGGCGGGGGTGGACCCGGCCGCGGACATCACGCCGGTGTTCGCGGGCGGGCACGACGCGTCCGCCCTCGCCGTCGCCGGCGGGCAGTGCGAGGCGGGCTTCGCCCACGACGGCATGGTCGACAGCCAGCTCGTCGAGTCCGGGCAGCTGCAGCCCGGGCAGCTCACCGTGGTGTGGCGGTCGGAGATGATCGTCGGCTCCCCGATCACGGTGGCGAGCGACGTCGACCCGCAGCTGCGCCAGGTGATCGCCGACGCGTTCGCCCAGAAGGCCAACGTCGACTACCTGACCGGCAACGGCTTCTGCGCCTCGGCGGCGGAGTGCCCGGTCGGCGAGGACTCCGGGTGGGGCTACGCCCCGGTCGACGACGCCCTCTACGACGGCGTGCGCCGGGTCTGCGAGGTCACCGAGGCCGAGTCGTGCACGAGCCTGAGCTGACCGCGATGACGGCCGCACCCGACAAGGTCATCGAGTTGGCCGGCGTCCACAAGCGGTTCGGGCCCGGCGCCCACGCCCTCGACGACGTGTCGCTCACCGTGCACGCGGGCGAGGTCGTGGTGCTGCTCGGCGCGTCCGGCGCGGGCAAGTCCACGCTCCTGCGGCACGTCAACGGCCTCCACCGGCCCTCGGCGGGCGAGGTCCGCGTGCTCGGCACCGACGTCGCCGCGGCGGGCGGCGCGCAGCTGCGCGGCCTGCGGCGGCGCATCGGCATGGTGTTCCAG
>NZ_DATGOP010000123.1:0-23254 GCF_035305885.1 Pseudonocardia sp. | reverse complement strand
GATGACGACCTTCCCGGTCGCGTGCCCGCCCTCCACCAGCGCGAGGGCCTCCCCGGCCTCGGCGAGCGGCTTGACCACCGTGACGTGCGGATCCAGCTCGCCCGCGGCCACCAGCCGCGCCAGCTCGGTGAGCACCGCGGTGCTGCGGTCCCGCTCGAGCGAGAAGCCGCCCAGCTCGAGCGCCAGCGGCCGGTCCGCGATCGAGGTCAACCGCTTGGGGTCGGTGACGAGCCCGGCGACGGAGCGCAGCGCATCCCCGCCCACCATGTCGAGGATCGCGTCCACCCCGTCGGGCGCCACCGCGCGCACCCGCTCCTGAACACCGTCGCCGTAGGCGACGGGGATCGCGCCGAACCCGGCCACCAGCTCGTGCTTGCCGGGGCTCGCCACCCCGATCACGCGCAGGCCGCGGGCGACCGCCAGCTGCACCGCCGGGATCCCCACGCCGCCGCCCGCGCCGTTGACCAGCACCGTTGCCCCTGCGGACAGCCCGAACGCGTTGAGCGCGTCGTACGCGGTGCCCGACGCCACCGGCAGCGCCGCCGCGACCTCCGGGCTCACCCCGTCCGGCCGGTGCGCCGCGAACGACGCGGTCACCAGCGCCTGCTCGGCCCAGCCGCCCACCATCCCCGGGCAGCCGCCGAACACCTCGTCACCGGGTGTGAAGCCGGACACCCCCGGGCCCACCGCGACAACCGTCCCGGCCACCTCGCGGCCCAGCACGGCCGGCCCGCTGACGCCGTAGGACCCCTCGCGCACCCGCCAGTCCCCCGGGTTCACCCCGGCCGCCCGCACCCGGACCAGCAGCTCGTCCGGGCCCGGTTCGGGCACCGGCACGTCGAGGAACGCCTGCTTCTCCGGACCGCCGACCGCTGTGAACCCGTATCCGCGCATACCCCTCTCTACCACCTGAAGCGCAGCTCACCACGCCCAGCACGGGTAGGCCGGGCGCGGGCGGGAACAGGACCGGTCGTGACCCTCCCGCACCCGGACCCGTTGCGGCGGCGCCGATGACCGCATCGGTGCCGACGAGCACGGACGAACCCGACGGCGTGGCGACGCACGCCGTCGCGCTGTACGACTCCGCCGACGACCTGCGCCGGCGCGCGCTGCCGTTCCTGCGCGACGGGCTCGCGAGCGGCGGGTCCACCGTGGCGGTCGTGTCCGGCAACACCGCCCGGCAGCTGCGCGACGCCCTCGGCGCCGACCAGCGCGAGGTGCGGTGGCAGGTGCCGGAGGTCGGCTACGAGGGCCTCGGCGGCGTGTTCGAAGGCGTGCGCCGCTTCCTGGCGGGCGAGCACGAGGCCGGCAACGAGGTGCGGCTGCTCACGGAGAACGACGGCACCGGCGGCATCGCCCGAACCAGCTCGTACCTGCGGTTCGAGGCCGCCAGCAACGACGTCCTCACCCCGTTCGGCTTCCCGTGGACCTGCCTCTACGACCGCCGCCGCCACCCGGCCGACGTCCTCGAGCGCGTGCGCGAGGTCCACCCGCACGTCGTCGGCCCGTGCGGGCACACCTCGTCGAGCAGCGCCTACGTCCGGCCCACCAACTACCTCGAGGCCCATCCCGGCCCCCTGTCGGTGGTCCCGCCGCAACCGGCCCTCGACCTCCCCCTCGCCTCGGCCCACCAGCTCGTGGAGGTGCGCAGCACCGCCGTCGGCGCGGGGCGGGCCCTCGGGCTCACCGACGAGGACGGCGACGACTTCGAGCTCGCCACGGCCGAGGTCCTCACCAACGCCATCCGCCACGGGCAGCAGCCCTGCCGGGTCCGGCTGTGGGCCACCCCGGGCCACGTGGTGCTGCGCGTCGACGACCGGGGCGACGGCGGCGAGATCCCCACGAGGGGGTTCCACCCGCCGACCCCCAGCCGCGGGTGCCGGGGCGGCATGGGCATCTGGATGGTCCGCCAGCTCGCCGACGCGGTGCAGGTGCAGACCGGCGACGCGGGGACGTCCGTCGAGCTGCAGTTCCCGCGCCGCGCCTGACCGGGACCGGTTGCGCCCCGCCGACCGGGGCGCCGTAGCGTGGGCCGGTGATCGACCCCGTGACCGACCCCGCGTCCGACGACGCCGTCCTGCTGCGCGCCGCCCGGGTGGACGGGCGGATCGTCGACATCGCGGTGCGGGCCGGCCGGATCGACGCCATGCACCCGCACGGGCAACCCGCACCGACCCGGGCACCCGTGGTCGACCTCGGCGGGCGCCCCGTGGTGCCCGGCCTGTGGGACAACCACGTCCACTTCGACCAGTGGGCCGCCGCCCGGCGGCGGCTGGACCTCGCCGGCGCCCGGTCCGCGCGGGAGGCCGCCGAGCTGGTCGCGGCGCGGGTGCGCGACGAACCGCCGGGCGAGCTCGTCGTCGGGTACGGGTTCCGGGACGCGCTGTGGCCGGACCGCCCGCACCGCGACCTCCTCGACGCCGTCACCCCGCCCGGCGTGCCCGTCGTCCTGGTCGCCGGTGACCTGCACTGCTGCTGGATCAACGGCGCGGCCGCCGCCCGGTACGGGATCGCCGACCACCCGACCGGGCTGGTCCGGGAGCTGGAGTGGCACCCGATCATGAAGGACGTCCGGCAGGCCCAGGACCGGCAGCTCGCGCGCTGGGCGGACGACGCCGCCCGGGCGGCCGCGGCGCGCGGCGTCGTCGGCATCGTCGACTTCGAGGCGCCGTGGCAGCTCGACGCGTGGGCCGAGCGCGTCGCGGGCGGCCTCGACGTGCTCCGCGTGGTCGCGTCGGTGTGGCCGGAACGGATCGACGACCCGATCGAGCGCGGGCTGCGCACCGGCGACGCCGTCCCCGGCACCCGCGGCCTGGTGACCATGGGCCCGCTCAAGGTCGTCACCGACGGGTCGCTCAACACCCGCACCGCCTACTGCCACGACCCCTACCCGGGCCTCGCGGGCACCGAGCACCCCTGCGGGATGCTGCTGGTGCCGCCCGAGGAGCTGGTGCCCCTGCTCGACCGCGCCACCCGGGCCGGCCTCGACGTGGCCGTGCACGCGATCGGCGACCGCGCCAACACCCTCACCCTCGATGCCTTCGCCGCGACCGGGGCGCGCGGCCGCATCGAGCACGCGCAGCTCGTGACCGAACCGGACGTCGCCCGGTTCGCCGAGCTCGGCGTCGTGGCGAGCGTGCAGCCCCGGCACGCGATCGACGACCGGGACGTCGCCGACCGCTACTGGGCGGGCCGCACCGCGCGGGCGTTCCCGTTCCGGCGGCTGCTCGACGCCGGTGTGGAGCTGGTGCTCGGCTCCGACGCCCCCGTCGCCCCGCTCGACCCGTGGGTGGGCATCGCGGCCGCCGTGCACCGCAGCGGCGACGACCGCCCCCCGTGGCACCCCGAGCAGCACATCACCCTGGACGAGGCGCTCGCCGCGTCGTCCGGGCCGGACGGCCCCCTGCGGCCGGGCCGGCGGGCCGACCTCGTGGTGCTCGACGCGGACCTGCCCACCGACCCGCGGGCCGTCGCGACGCTCCCGGTCGCGGCCACCATGCTGGGCGGCCGGTGGACCGTCGCCCCGGCGTGACCGAAGCGGCTGTCCGTACAATTCATTCGCCGTCCCAAATGTCACCCAGCTCTCGCCGCCGTTGACATTTCCGGTGAGATCGCCCTAACTTTCTGAGCGATCTACACGAGCCCGGACGAGAGATCGGCGACGGAGATGCACGCGCATTCGTGGACTGTCGAGTGGGGCCGGCACGGCCGCCCCACGTCGTCCACCCGCCGCCACATCGACCTGCTGCGCGTCAAGAGCGCCCTCTGTCGGGTCCTCTCTCGGGCCTGAACCCCATCGTCCCCGTCACGGCCGGCACGTCCCGCCGGCCAGCGTAGCCCTGCCCTGCTCGGGAAATCGGATCTCCTCGCGATTTCCCGACATTTCCGCGCGCACGGACAGTCGCACGCGGTCCGCGTTCTGCGCGATCCACCGACCACCACGAAGGATTCGCTCGATGACAGCGAAGCGCCTCATCCTCAACCTGTTCGAGATGAACTGCGTGAGCCATATCACACACGGACTGTGGCGGCTCCCCCACAACAACCGCGAGCGGTTCACCGACATCGAGTACTGGATCGAGCTCGCGCAGCTGCTGGACGCCGGCGGGTTCGACGCGGTGTTCCTCGCCGATGTCGTCGGCACCTACGACACCTTCCGCGGCTCGGCCGACACCGCGATCCGCCAAGGCCTGCAGATCCCCAACAACGACCCGGCGATGGTCGTCCCGGCGATGGCCGCGGTGTCGAAGCACCTCGGCTTCGGGATCACCTTCTCCACGACGTACGAACCGCCCTTCGCGTGGGCGCGCCGGGCCTCGACGCTCGACCACCTCACGAAGGGCCGGGTCGGCTGGAACATCGTCACCTCGTACCTGCCCAACGCCGCGCGCAACCACGGGCTGTCCGACGAGATCGAGCACGACAACCGGTACGAGATCGCCGACGAATACCTCGACGTCCTGTACAAGCTGTGGGAGGGCTCCTGGGACGACGACGCGATCATCGCCGACCGCGAGCACAACGTGTTCGCCGATCCGGCCAGGATCCGCCCGATCCACCACAACGGCACGTACTTCGCGGTCGAGGGACCGCACCTTCCCTCCCCCAGCCGGCAGCGCACCCCGGTGCTGTTCACCGCAACCTCGTCCCCGGCCGGGACGGCGTTCGCCGGTAAGCACGCGGAGGTCGTGTTCACCGGCGGGCCGACCGAGGACCACATCCGGCGGCTCGCGGCCCGGCTGAAGCAGGCCGCGGTCGACGCCGGCCGCGCGAGGGGCGACCTCAAGGTCATCACCACGGCCGGGGTCGTCGTCGCCCCGACCGAGGCCGCGGCTCGCGCGAAGCTCGCCCGCTATCAGGAGCTGACCGACCGGGAGGGCTACCTCGCTCACGCCGGGCTGCCGTGGGACCCCACCGCCTACCCGCCGGACCTGCCGCTGGAGCAGGTGCCCGATCTCGCCGAAGGGCGCTCGGGCCGCTACCAGCGGATGCAGCCCGGGCAGACCGTCGGCGAGTACCTGGCAGGCTTCGGCGACCTCGCGCGCCGCCCTTTGTTCGTGGTCGGCGCCCCGCAGCACGTCGCCGACGAGATCGAGCGCTGGCTCGACGAGCTCGACATCGACGGCATCAACCTCCTCCAGTACCACTCCTTCGACACCGCGAAGGACTTCATCGAGCTCGTCGCGCCCGAGCTGCGCGCCCGCGGCCGGCTGCGCAGCACCTACGACGAGACCGAGTCACTGCGCCACCGCATCTTCGGCGCGGGCGACCGCCTGCCCGACCGGCACCACGGCGCCCGCTACCGCGGCGGCAAGCACCTGCCGGCCGAGTCCCCCACCCGTTCCGCGAAGGACCCGTCATGACCAGATTCCGCCCGTTCCGCCGCGCCGGCGTAGCCGGCATCGGACTCGCACTGGTGGGTTCGGTGCTGGCGGCCTGCGCCGGCGCTTCCGCCGCAGGCGGCGGCACCCGCGTCGAGGGCGGCACCATCACCTACGCCCACGTCCAGGAGCCGCCCTGCATCTTCGGCGGCTGGATCCAGCAGGCCTACATCTCCCGCCAGGTGCTCGACAACCTGGTCACGCTGGACACCGACGGTTCGATCAAGCCGTGGCTCGCGACGTCGTGGACGGTGTCCCCGGATGGGCTGACCTACACGTTCACCCTCAAGGAGGGCGTGCGGTTCACCGACGGCACCCCCCTCGACGCGGAAGCGGTGGCGTTCAACTTCGACCAGTGGATGGCCACCGAGATCAACGGAACGGCGAAGGTCTCCCTCGACCCCTACTACCGGGCGGCCGAGGCGATCGACCCGACCCGCGTCGCCATCCACCTCAATGCCCCGTATCCGCAGTTCCTCACCCTGATCACCCAGGGCTACTTCGGCATCCAGTCGCCGACCGCGCTGCGCACCCGCAGCGCGGCGGAGAACTGCGAGAAGCCGGTCGGTTCCGGCGCGTTCATCGTCGAGGAGTGGCGCCGGGGCCAGGAGGTGGTGTTCAAGAAGAACCCGGACTACACCTCCTGGCCGGCGACCGCCAAGCACGAGGGCCCCGCACACGTCGACGAGCTGCGCTGGAAGTTCGTGCCCGACGCGCTGTCGCGCTACGCCTCGCTCACCACCGGGCAGAGCGACGTCGTCTACGAGATCCCGACGGTCCACTGGGAGGACGCCCGGTCGCGGTTCGAGACGACGATCCGCTACATCACGCCCGGCAAGCCGGTGTCCTTCTACCTCAACACCGTGGCCGGCGTGTTCACCGACAAGCTGGTCCGGCAGGCCTTCGCCCACGGCGCCGACCGCAAGGGAGCGGTCGAGGCCGGCTTCCACGGCGTGATCCCCTACGAGGGCAACCCGGCGGTCAGCCAGTCCACGCCCGACTACGACGCGGAGGTCGCCGAGGCGTACCCGTTCGACCAGGCCAGGGCGAACGCGCTGCTCGACCGGGCCGGCTGGACCGGGCGCACCCCCGACGGCATCCGCACCAAGGACGGCGCGCCGCTCACGGTCAGGCTCGTTTACAGCCCCGGCTCGATCTTCACCTCCGAGGGCGCCACGGTCCTGCAGGCGCTGCAGGAGCAGTGGAGGCAGGTCGGCTTCGACGTCCAGCTGGTGCCCGCCACCCGTGCCGAGCTCAACAGCGGCCGGTACTCCGACCCGTCCACTTACGACGCGATGCCCTCGTACTGGACGAGCCCGAGCCCGGCCATCCTCTGGATCGTCTGGCGGCCCAGCACTCCCGAGAAGCCCAACGGCAACAACCGGTCCTTCTACACCAACCCGGACCTCGCGCGGGTGATCCACGAGGCGAACACCTCGACCGACCCCCAGCGCGCCTCGCAGCTGTACCGGCAAGCCCAGCACATCATCTCCGACGACGCCGCAGGGGTCGGCCTCTACACCCAGAACACGCTCGTCGCCGCGTCGAACAGGGTGAAGGACTTCTGGTTGGAGCACAGCCAGGGCGAGCCGGTCTTCTCCGACGCCTACCTCGTGGAGTGAGCGCGATGAAGGCCCCGGTGGTCCGCCGGTTCGGGACCAAGCTCGCGTCCGCGGTGCTGGTGCTGCTGGTAGCCGCGTCGATCACGTTCTTCGTCCAGCTGCTGTTGCCCGGCGACCGCGCGACCGTGATCCTCAACGTGCGCAACGGCCGCGACCAGGAGTGGCCGCCCGAGGAGATCGCCGCGGTCAACGCGCAGTTCGGCTTCGACCGCCCGCTCCTGTTGCAGTACCTGGACTACCTGACCGGGCTGCTGCGCGGCGACCTCGGCACTTCCTACACCGAGTTCCGGCCGGTCACCGACGTGATCGGGGCGCAGCTCGTGCCGAGCGTGATCCTCACGCTGGGCGCGCTCGCCGTCGCGTGGGTGATCGCCGTGACGGTCACGGTGCTGACCGTGCAACGCGGCCGGTTCCTCGGCGGGCTCGGCGCCTCGCTCGAGGCGTTCACCGCGAGCCTGCCGCACTACTGGGTCGGGATGCTGCTGCTCGTCGCGTTCGCGGTGAAGATCCCGATCTTCCCGGTGATCGGGGGCGACGGGCCGGCCGGCACGGTGCTGCCGGTGCTCACCCTCGCCATCCCGCTCTCGGGGTTCCTCGGGCAGGTCCTGCGCGAGGAGTTCCACAAGGTGCTCGACCAGCCCTTCATCACCACCGCCCGCACCCGCGGGATGAGCGACGCCGCAGTCCGCCTGCGGCACGCGCTGCGCCACGCCGTGCTGCCCGGCATCACCTTGTCCGGTTGGGCCCTGGGCGCGCTCGTGTCCGGCTCGGTGATCGTGGAGAACATCTACGGCCGGCCCGGCATCGGGCAGGTGCTCGTCACCGCGGTGAACAACCGCGATATCCCCACCGTAGCCGGGACCGTGCTCGTGGTGGCGGCGGTCTACGTCGTCGCCAACCTCCTCGTCGATCTCGCCTACACCCTCGTCGACCCCAGGCTGCGCCTCTCATGAGCGTCCTCACCCGCACCACCACCGGTACTCGCAGCACCACCGGGCTGCCCGTCCGCCCCGGCACCGTCGCGGCCGGCGGGTTCGTCGCGCTGGTCCTCGTCGCCGCGATGGCCCCCGAGCTGCTCACCGGCGACACACCCACCCGGATCGACCTGCCCAACGCGCTGGCCGCACCGTCGTGGCAGCACCCGTTCGGCACCGACGAGGCCGGCCGCGACCTGCTCACCCGCGTGATCCACGGGACCCGGCTCTCGCTCGGCATCGGGCTCGCTGCCACCGGGGTGTCGATGGTGCTGGCGATCGTGCTCGGCGCGACCGCGGCGCTGGCAGGAGGAGTGGTCGACGCCGTCATCAACCGGATCCTCGAGGTGACCTTCGCGTTCCCGTCGCTGCTCGCCGCGCTGCTCATCGTCGCGGTCTACGGGCCGTCGGTCACCACCTCCATCGTCGCGGTCGGCGTCGGCTCGATGCCCGGCTACGCGCGCATGGTGCGCGGGCAGGTGCTGGCCGTGAAGGAGGCCGGCTACATCGAGTCGGCGCAGGCGCTGGGCCACGGCCCGTGGACGGTGTTCCGGCGGCACCTGCTGCCCAACGCGATGCGGCCGCTCGTCGCCGTCGCCACCCTCGGAATCGGGCAGTCGATCGTCTGGGCCTCGAGCCTGGCGTTCCTCGGCCTGGGAGTGCCGCCGCCCAGCCCGGAGTGGGGCGCGCTGCTCGACTCGGGCCGCAACCACATCACGACGTCGTGGTGGCTCGCGATCCTGCCCGGACTGGTGATCGTGCTCTTCGCGATCGCCGTCACGTCCCTGGGCCGCACCCTGCAACTGCGACTGGAAGGAGCGACGCGATGACCGCCGGCACCCACGGGACCGCCGTACCGGCGCCCGTCACGGAGGTCTCGTCCCCGCTGCTGCGCGTGGAAGGCCTCCGGGTCCGCTTCGGTGAGCGGGAGGTGGTGCGCGGGGTGTCGTTCACCGTCGCCCCCGGCCGGTGCCTCGCGATCGTGGGCGAGTCCGGCTCCGGCAAGTCGGTCACCGCGCGCACCCTGGTCGGGCTGACCGGGCCCGGCGCCCGAGTCACGGCCGAGCGCATCGAGTTCGCCGGCCGCGACCTGCTGCACCGCAGCGAACGCTCGTGGCGGGCCATCCGCGGGCGCGAGATCGGCTACGTCCTGCAGGACGCGCTGGTCTCCCTCGACCAGCTGCGCCGCGTCGGCGACGAGGTGGCCGAGCCGTTGCGCGTGCACGGCCGCGGCACCCGCGCCGAGTGCGCGACGGCCGCGGTGGAGCTGCTTCGAGCCGTCGGCGTGCCGGAGCCGGAGGTCAGGGCCCGCCAGCGGCCCTTCGAGCTCTCCGGTGGCCTGCGCCAGCGGGCACTCATCGCCTCGGCGATCGCGCTCGATCCTCCCCTGCTGATCGCCGACGAGCCCACCACCGCGCTCGACGTGACCGTGCAGGCCCAGGTGCTCGACCTCCTGGCCGAGGGCAAGGCCCGCGGCCGCGCCCTCATCATGATCAGCCATGACCTGTCGGTGGTCGCCCGCATGGCCGACCACGTCGCCGTCATGCGGCAGGGCGAGATCGTCGAGCACGGCCCCGCCGACGACGTGCTGCACCGGCCGGGGCACCCGTACACGCAGGCGTTGCTCGACGCGGTGCCCTCCGAGCACACCCGCGGGCAGCGGTTGGTCCGCCCCGCCCCGGGCCAGCCGGTGGTGCGGCGGGAACGCGTGCAGATCGACCGCAGCCACCCCGTGCTCGACGCGCGCGGGCTCACCAAGGTCTACACCGGGCCCGACAAGGTCGACCGCACCGTCGTCGACGACGTGTCGTTCCAGCTGTTCCCGGGCGAGACGCTCGGCATCGTCGGCGAGTCCGGCTCGGGCAAGACCACCACCGCCCGCATGGCGCTGGCCCTGCTCGAACCGACCGCGGGCGAGGTGCTGCTGCACGGTGAGCCGTGGTCGGCGCTGACGCCGGCGCAGCGGCGCGGCCGGCGCCGGCAGATCGGCGTCGTCTACCAGGACCCGCTCAGCTCGTTCGACCCGCGTTGGTCGGTGGGCCGGCTGCTCGTCGACGCCCTGTCCACCGGCCCGCGACCGCCCGCGTCCACCGAGGAGGCCCGGGCCCGCGCCGTCCGGCTGCTCGACCAGGTCGGCCTGGGCGCCGAGCGGCTCGACGCCGCGCCGCTGCGCCTGTCCGGCGGGGAGCGCCAACGCGTCGCGATCGCCCGTGCGCTGGCGCCGGAACCGCAGGTCATCGTCTGCGACGAGCCGGTGTCCGCGCTCGACGTCTCCATCCAGGCCCAGGTGCTCGACCTGCTCACCGACCTGCAGGACGAGCTGGGCGTGAGCTACCTGTTCATCTCCCACGACCTCGGCGTGATCCACCACATGAGCGACCGGATCCTCGTGATGAGGGAGGGGAGGATCGTCGAGCACGGCGATGCCAACGAGGTCTTCGAGCGGCCGCAAGACCCCTACACCCAGCGGCTCCTGACCGCCCTCCCCCGGCTGGCGGCGGCATGACCACCGACGAGGCCCTGGACGCGCGGTTCGGTCCCGTCTACGAGCGCATCGCGGCGGGCGCGTTGGAGCGTGAGGCGCAGCGCCGTCTGCCGTTCCAGGAGGTCGAGTGGCTGCGCGCGGCCGGGTTCGGGCGGATCCGGGTTCCGGAGGAGGACGGCGGGCTCGGCGCGACGCTCACGCAGCTCTTCCGCCAGCTCATCGCGTTGGGCCGGGCCGACTCGAACCTGCCGCAGCTGCTGCGCGGGCACATCGGGTTCGTCGAGTCCCGGCTCGGGCACGCCGATCCCGACAACCGCAAGCGCTGGCTGCGCCGCATCGTCGACGGGGCGCTCGTCGGCAACGCGCAGAGCGAGGAGTCCAGCCCGTCGTTCTGGCAGAACGCGACGACGGTCCGCCGCGTCGATGGCGGCTGGCGGCTCGACGGCCGCAAGTTCTACTCCACCGGCTCGCTGTTCGCCGACTGGATCCTCACCACCGCGACCGTCGACGGCGACCACAGCGCGATCGTCCTCGTGCCGGCCACGGCGCCCGGTGTGCGGCGCCTCGACGACTGGGACGGATTCGGCCAGCGCCTCACCGGCAGTGGCACCACCGTGTTCGAGGACGTGCCGATCGCCGATGAGGACGTCGAGCCGTACGAGAACGGCGCGCCCCGCCCCTCGTCCCAGGCGGCGATCTACCAGCTCGTGCACCTCGCGACCCTGGCGGGCATCGGCCAGGCCGCCGTCGCCGACGCGGTCGCCTACGTCGCGCAGCGCACCCGCAACCTGGCCAACCCGGCACACCCGCGACCGCGGCTCGACCCCCAGGTGCAGCAGGTCGTCGGCCGGGTGCAGAGCAAGTCGTTCGCCGCGACCGCGACCACCCTCGCTGCCGTGGGCGTCCTCGAGCGTGGGGCGGGGGACGCCGCCGACGCCGCCGTCTTCGCCGCCCAGGCCGCCGTGATCGAGCTGGTCCTCGGCCTGACCACCGAGCTGTTCGAGGTCGGCGGGGCGTCAGCGGTGACCGAGCGCTTCCGCCTCGACCGGCACTGGCGAAACGCCCGCACGCTCGCCTCGCACAACCCCGTGATCACGCGCCAGACCGTGCTCGGCGATCACCTGCTCAACGGCACGTCGCCGAGCACGTGGGTCAGGCGCACGTGGGAGGCGGTCCGGGAGACGCGCGAACGAGGTCAGTCGTCGTCGTAGTCGGCCACGCCGCGCTTCCAGTAGCCACAGATGCGGACGTCGCCCGCGGGGAGGCCGAGCTCCTTGACCCAGCGGCGCAGCGGGCGCACGGCGTCGGCCTCGCCCGCGACCCACACGAACGTCCGCCCCTCCCGCGGCAGGTCGACCTCGCGCACGGCGCGGGCCAGCCCGTCCCCGGCGCCGGGTGGGAGCTCGCCGCGGTGCACCCACCGCACCCGGAACCCGGGCGGGGCCGCGAGCGGGATCTCCTCGCCCGCGTCGGCGACCTCCACGATCGCCCACCCGCCGGCGGTGCTCGGCAGCTGTTCCAGGTAGCGCGCGATCTGCGGCAGCGCGGTCAGGTCGCCGGCGAACAGGTAGCGGTCGTGGTGCCGCGGCACGACGAACCCGCCGGGTGGGCCCGCCACCGGCACCCGCGCGCCGGGCTCGACGGACTCGGCCCAGTCGGACGCGACGCCGCCGCGGTGCACCGCGACGTCGATGTCGAGCTCGCCCGCGTCCGGGTCGAACCGGCGGACGGTGTACTCGCGCGACACGGGGAACGGCCGCGGCCAGCGCAGCACGTCGCCGTTCGCCTCCGGCAACCGCAGCTGCCCGTCCTCGTCCGGGAAGATCAGTCGGACGTGTTCCTCGGGCACGTGGCTTTCGAAGCCCTCGATGCCCGGACCACCCAGGGTGAGCCGGATCAGCGTCGGGGTGAGCCGCTCGGTGCGCAGCACGACCAGCTCGCGGATCCCGATCCGGTACGGCACCCGCACCCCGTCCGCACCGGCCTTCGCGGCGGCCAGCCGGTCGGCCAGCGGGGCCGCACGGTCCTGCACGATCGCCCTGCTCACCGGTGGGTCTCCTCTCGTCGTCGGTCCACGGGCGTCACGACGCCGGGGTCGCGAGCTGCGCGAGCGCCTCGTCGATCGCGTCGAGCGTGCGCAGCGCGCTCCGGTAGGTCGCCGCCTCGGTGTAGCGGATCGGGATCGTCCGGCCCGCCTGCACCGCGGGCAGGTTCGGCCACAGCGGCGAGTCGAGGACCTGCTGCACCGAGTCCTTCGGCGTCCCGTCGGGGTCGACGCTGTAGGTGATCACGTCGGCCTCCCGGAACGCATCCCCGAGTTCCTCGAGCGAGACGTACTCGCTGACCTGCCCCGACCCGGGGCCGGCCTCCTCGACCTGGCCGTAGTACCGAACACCGACGTCGTTGAGGATGTTCGTCCCCCACGAGCCGTCGAACTCGCGCTGGAAGGTGCCGTTGGTGATCTGCCCGTACGCGCCGACGTGGCCGAACCGCAGGCCCTCCACCACCGGGGCGTACTTCTGCGCGAGTTCGGCGGCCCTGGCCTCGTAGTCGGCGCGCAGCGCCTCCAGCGCGGGCAGCACACCCGCCGCGTCCGCCTGCTTGCGCGACACCTCGCGCCAGTCCGAGGGGATGGTCGGGCCGATCGCCACGACCGGCGCCAGCGACTCCAGGCGGGCCACGTCGACGTCGGCGAGGACCGGGGCGGGCACCCCGATCACGATGAGGTCGGGCTGGACGGTCGCGATCGCCTCGTAGTCGGTCTCCGACGCGAGCTCGCCCGCGACCTTCTCCAACCGGTCGTAGGTGGCCCGGTCCTCGGGCGTCATGAGCGGGATGCCCCGTTCCCACGTCGAGATGCCGACGAGCGGAGCGCCCGCCTCGATGAGCGCGGGCACCGCGTAGCCGGTCGCGACGACGCGCTGCGGTGCGACCGGGATCGTGATCTCGCCGTTGTCGGCGGCGAAGACCCGCGTCGGGCCGGCCTCCGGCGCGGGAGCCTGCTGCGCGGAGCCGCAGGCGGTCGCGACGAGCGCGAGCGCCGCGGCGCACAGGGCGACGAGGCGGTGTTCCCAGGTGGACGTCATCGATTCCTCGGTGTCTCAGGGGTGGGAGGTCAGGTAGCCACCCATGCGGGGGAAGAAGTCGGCGGCGTCGAACTCCCGCCCGTCGTCGGTGCGGAGCCGCTCGAGCAGCAGGCCGCGGTTGCGGCCCCGCCGCGCGTCGGCGCCCGCGACCACCACGACCCCGCGGCCGCGCCGGATGACGACCCGCCCCGGCGTCCCGCCGATCGCGTCCTCGGTGACGGAGGCCTTCAGGACGCGCAGCCGCTGCCCGCGGTAGAAGCAGTAGGCGTTCGGGTACGGGTCGACCTGCGCGCGCACCAGGTTGAAGATGTCGCGCGCCGGCCACGAGAAGTCGATGCGGTTGTCCTCCTCGCTACGGCGGTGGAAGTACGACGCCGCCCGCCGGTCCTGCGGGACCGGGCGCGCCCGCCCGGACGCCACCAGCTCCAACGCCTCCACCGCGGTCGGGCCGAACATGGCCAGCGTGCGGTCGAACAGGTCGACGACGGTGTCGTCGTCGGTGACCGGGGTCGAGCGCTGCAGCAGGATGTCGCCCGCGTCGAACTCGGCGTTCATCAGGTGGGCGGTGACCCCGACCTCGGGCTCGTCGTTGATCAGCGCCCAGTTGAGCGGGGCGAACCCGGCGTAGGCGGGCAGCAGCGCGTCGTGCACGTTCACCGTGCCCAGGCGCGGGACCGAGAAGACCTCCGGCGGCAGCCAGGTGCGCCAGTTCGCCACGACCATGGCGTCGGGTTCGGCAGCGGTGATGGCGTCGCGGACCTCGGCGTCCGCGGCGCGCTCGCGCACCAGCACCGGGATGCCCCGGTCGGCGGCGAGCTCGGCCACCGACTCGTTGAAGATCTTCTCGTACGCGTCGTCGCCGTCGGGGTGGGTGACGATCAGGGGGACCTCGTGGCCCGCCTCGAGCACGGCCTCGATCGTGCGTCTCCCCCACGTCATGTATCCGAACGCGACGACCCGCATCCAGCTCCGCCCTCCGATCGACTTAAGGAAGGCTAACCATAGGCGCACGGGACCGCGCCGGGGAAGGTGACCTTGCGCTCCCCCGCCCGTCAGGCGGTGTGCCGGTAGGTCGGGTAGCCGAGGTAGCCGGCGAGGCCGCCCTGGTACCAGGTCGCTTCGTCGTCGTCGGCCACCGGCAGGCCCGCGCGCAGGCGCTCGACCAGGTCCGGGTTGTTGATGAACGCGCGGCCGAAGCTGATGAGGTCGGCGCCGAGGCCCAGCCGGCGATCGGCCTGCTCGAGGTCGGTCCGCCGCGGCCCCATCGGGGGTGTCGGGTTGACGGATCAGGGCGCCGTCCCAGGTCTTGCGCAGCAGGAGCAGCGTGTCCTCGTCGGTGGTCCCCTCGAGGTGGACGTAGGCCAGGTCGAGGCGGTTCAGCTCGGTGAGCAGGGCGGTGTACAGCTCGGGCACGTCGGTCTCCTCGACGCCCCAGCAGCCCGCCCCGGGCCAGAGCCGGATGCCCGTGCGCGGCCCGCCGATGGCGTCGACGGTCGCCTCGACCGCCTCCACCGCGAACCGGATGCGGTGCGCGACCGGGCCGCCGTAGGCGTCGGTGCGCAGATTGGCGTTCGACGACAGGAACTGCGAGATCAGGTAGCCGTTGGCGCCGTGCAGCTCGACGCCGTCGAAGCCGGCCTCGGCACCGCGGCGCGTCCCCGACGGCCGGGACGGCGGACGGCCCGACCGGCTGCAACCCGGTGGTGTCGGGGTGGGACACGCGGCCGCCGTGCATGATCTGGGCGCAGATCCGGCCGCCGTTGACGTGGACGGCCGCGGTCACCGGCCGCCACGCGGCCACGTGCTCGTCGGTGACCAGCCCCGGCGCGCCGGGGTTGGACCGGCCGACCCGGTTGGGGTGCACGCCCTCGCTCACGACGAGGCCGGCGGTGGCGCGCTGGGCGTAGTAGCTCGCCATCGCGGGGGTCGCCCGCCCGTCGGCGGTGGTGCGGACACGACTCATGGGCGCCATCACGACGCGGTTGGGCAGGGTGAGCTCGCCGAGCCGGTGGCGGTCGAACAGGCTCGTCACGGGATCCGCCTGTCGAGAACTCCTGCCCCATCGGGCAGGTCGCCGCCACGCTCAGAGCTGACGTCGACGTCAGAGGCGAGCGTTTGTCTCGGAGCTCACAACCGTCAGCGGTGGTCGACCGGGACGGCGCCGAGCGCCTGCTCGCGCGTGGGCAGCAGCTCGAGCGCGGAGTCGAG
Organism: Pseudonocardia sp.; assembly: GCF_035305885.1. Lineage (GTDB taxonomy): Bacteria > Actinomycetota > Actinomycetes > Mycobacteriales > Pseudonocardiaceae > Pseudonocardia. Next base: position 7,498 of record NZ_DATGOP010000123.1, on the reverse strand, counting down.
GCCCAGCAGGCTCAGCGGCCGGGTGACGGGACGGTGGGCGGCCACGATGCGCAGCGCCACGTCCCGTTCCCGGGCGAGGGCGCGCAGCCGCAGGAGCACGGCGATGCCGGCGGCGGCCAGGAACGGCACGCGGGTCAGATCCACCACGAGGACGGAGTGCCCGTCCCGCTCGAGGGCGGGGAGGAGTTGTTCCTGCAGGCAGGGCGCCGTGGCCATGTCGAGCTCACCGTGGACCTGCACGAGGAGCACGGACGGCTGGGCGCGGGTGACGACAACCCTGATCGGCTCGACCGGGGGCTCGATCACGAGGCGGCGCCGCGCGTGGCGGGAAGCCGCGCGGGCGGGACGGGGACACGAAGATTGATCATCAACGACCTCTGGTAGAGGCGCAGGGGGCGAACGATGCGGTGGACCGGTGGGCTGTGACTTCGACAGCGCCGGACCAGGCGACGGTTTCCGCACACCACGAGCGGCTGGCAGGACTGCCCGGCTGGCTGCACAACCGCGACTCGACCGAGAGTACTGGCGTTGACACGGACTGGCCAGGTCTGGGCCCCGGCGCGGCGCGACCGGGGGCGGGCGCAACGGCCTCCCGGTACGGTGGCGGCTCGCCACGGGACGGAGGTTCGGGTATGGCGGACGCGGCCGAGCGCTTGCTCACCGTGGCCCAGGAGCTGGCCGAGGTGTCGCGGCTGGTCGACGACGACGACGCGGTCGGCGCGCTGGATCGGTTCGCCGCCCGCCTGGTGGGCACCGTCCCGGGCTGCGCCGCGGCCAGCGTCACCATCCGGGTGGACTCCGACGCCGAGACGGTCGCCGCGGCCGCGAACGGGCGCGACGGTCTCCCGGTGCCGTCGGTCTGTGAACTCGGCCCGATCATCGAGGCGCTGCAGCACCGCGAACCGCGCCGCCTCGACGACACGCACACCGACCAGCGGTGGCCGCGCTTCTCCGCCCGCCGCGCGGCCGAGGGGTACCGGAGTTGCCTGGTGATCCCGGTGCCGGCGCAGCGGGCGGCCTCCCCCGCCGTGCTGACGCTGTACTCGACCGAGCCCCACCGGTTCGACGAGACCGTCCACGACATCGTGCTGCTGCTGACGCTGCACGCCGGCGTCGTCTTCGACAACGCCAAGCTCTTCCACGACAGCTGGCAGCTCGTCGAGCAGCTGACCCAGGCGATCGAGAACCGCCAGGTGATCGGGCAGGCGCAGGGTCTGCTGATGCGCCACGTCGGATGCGACTCGGCGCGGGGGTTCCAGTTGCTCAAGGCCGCCTCGCAGAACACGAACACGAAGCTCCGCGACGTCGCGGTCACGCTGGTCGGCGCGCATGAGAAGGGGGAGTTCTCCCACGCGCTGGCGAGGTTCGGCGTGGGGCCGGATTCGACGGCCGCCGCCTATCTGTAGCGCGCGTGCGCCGTCGGGTTCCGCGGAGCCCGCGCGGGTCGCCTCGAATCGCGGCATGGCCGCCTTCACGTTGCGGGGCCGCCCGTCACAGGTCCCTGTTCGGCAGGCGGCGCCCGGCGGCCCGTCGGTCGAGCCCCGCACGCCCGGCGCGTGCCCGTACGACCGGAGGTGAACGTTCGCCGGCGCGATCAGCGGCAGCACGACCCGCGGGCGACGTCGGGGGTGCCGGATCAACCGGGACGAGTCCCCCGGGACCGGCAGACGGCCGCCAACGTTTTCAGGAGCCACCCGACGAGGCGCGAGACACCGAGCCCGACCGCCTTGACAGCGCTGTCACACCCCGACAGCATTCCCTCGGCCGCGCGTCGGCCGCCGGTGCCGTCCGAGCCGACCCGGGAGGAGAACACGCATGGCCGAGCGCGGGTGGCTGCGTCCGCTGGGCGGCACGGGGCTCACCGTGTCCGCGGTGTGCGCGGGCGGCGCGCCGCTGGGCAGCATGCCCGACAACTTCGGCTACGAGGTGCCCGAACAGCGGGCTATCGAGACGGTGCTGCGGGTGCTCGCCGGGCCGATCACGTTCCTCGACACCTCGAACGACTACAGCGGGGGCGAGAGCGAACGGCGCATCGGCGCCGCGCTGGCGCAGGTCGGTGGGGTGCCGAACGGGTTCGTGCTCGCCACGAAGGTGGACCAGGACGCCTCGGGCGACTTCTCCGGGGCCCGGGTGCGCCGGTCGATCGAGGAGAGCCTGCAACGGCTGGGCGTCGACCGGGTGCCGCTTCTGTACCTGCACGACCCCGAGCACATCTCCTTCGAGGAGGGGATGGCAGCGGGCGGGCCGGTCGAGGAGCTGCTGCGGATCCGGGACGAGGGCATCGCCGCGCACATCGGCGTGGCCGGAGGGCCGGTCGGGCTGATGGAGCGGTACGTGAAGACCGGCGCGTTCGAGGCGCTGATCACGCACAACCGGTGGACGCTGCTGGACCGCTCGGCGGACGCGCTGCTGGACGCGGCCGTCGCGCAGGGGGTCGCGGTGGTGAACGCGGCCGTCTACGGCGGCGGGATCCTCGCCACCGGCAGCGCGGGCTCCACCCGCTACGCCTACCAGGAGGCCCACCCCGAGGTGCTGGCCGCGGTGCGCGCGATGGAGGACGCCTGCGCCCGCCACGGGGTGCCGCTCGCCGCCGCGGCGCTGCAGTTCTCGATCCGCGACGAGCGGGTCGACTCCACGATCGTCGGGTTCTCCCGCCCCGAGCGGGTCGACGAGTGCGTCGCGCTCGCCCGGCACCCGATCCCCGACGAGCTGTGGCCGGAGCTGGACGCGCTGGTGCCGAGCAGCGAGCGCTGGTTGTACTGACCGAGAGGACCCTTTCCCCGTGACCGAACCGATCACGTTCCCCGACGGCTTCGTCTGGGGCACCGCCACGGCCGCCTACCAGATCGAGGGCGCCGCCACCGAGGACGGCCGCGGCGCCTCGATCTGGGACACGTTCTCCCACACCCCCGGCGCGGTCCGCGACGGCGACACCGGCGACGTCGCGTGCGACCACTACCACCGCTACCGCGAGGACGTCGGGCTGATGCGGGAGCTCGGCATCGGCGCCTACCGGTTCTCGCTGGCCTGGCCGCGGCTGCAGCCGCAGGGGCGCGGGCCGCTGCACCCGGGCGGGGTGGGTTTCTACGACCGGCTGCTCGACGAGCTGCACGCGGCCGGGATCCGGCCGTGGGTCACGCTCTACCACTGGGATCTGCCGCAGGCCCTCGAGGACGCGGGCGGCTGGCCCGAGCGCGACACCGCGCTGCGGTTCGCCGAGTACGCCGCCGCGGTCCACGAGCGCTTCGCCGACCGCATCCCCGACTGGACCACGCTGAACGAGCCGTGGTGCTCGGCGTTCCTCGGCTACGCCTCCGGCGTGCACGCGCCCGGCAGGCGCGACCCCGCCGCGTCGCTGCGGGCCGCCCACCACCTGCTGCTCGGGCACGGCCTCGCCGTCGAGGCGATGCGCTCGACCCGCCCCGACCTGCGCTACGGCATCACGCTGAACCTCTACCCCACCGTCGCGGCCAGCGCCGACCCGGCCGACGCCGAGGCCGCCCGCCGCGTCGACGGCCAGAGCAACCGACTGTTCCTCGACCCGCTCCTCGCCGGGCGCTACCCGGCCGACGTGCTCGCCGACCTGGAGCCGATCGCCGGCACGGCGCACATCCGCGACGGCGACGAGAAGCAGATCGCGGTGCCGCTCGACGTGCTGGGGGTCAACTACTACACCCGCCACGTGGTGCGCGGCGGGAAGCCGGACGAGGACTTCGAGCGCGACGCCTCCTGGGTGCTCGCCCCCGACGTGGAGAAGGTGCGCACCGGCGCCCCGCGCACCGAGATGGGCTGGGAGATCCACCCGGACGGCCTGTACGACACCCTGGTGCGCGTCTCGCGCGACTACGACGCCCCGCCGCTTTTCGTCACCGAGAACGGCGCGGCCTTCGCCGACGTCGTCGACGCCGACGGGCGGGTGCGCGACCAGCAGCGCATCGACTTCCTCGACGGCCACTTCCGGGCGGCGGCGCGGGCGATCGCCGACGGCGTCGACCTGCGCGGCTACTTCGTGTGGTCGCTGATGGACAACTTCGAGTGGGCGTGGGGGTACGCGCGCCGGTTCGGGCTCGTGCACGTCGACTACGCCACGCAGCAGCGCACCCCGAAGGACAGCGCCCGCTGGTTCGCCGGCGTCGCGCGGGCGAACGGCATCACCGGGTGATCGGCGGTCCCGGGTCGAGGAGGTCGCCATCAAGCCGGAGCGGAGCCGCCGACCGACGCTGAGCGAGGTCGCCCGGCGGGCGGGCGTCTCGCCGTCGACCGTCTCGCGGGTGGTCCGCGGTTCCACGCCGGTGAGCCCCGAGCTGGAGCGGACCGTGCGCGCGGCCATCGCAGAGACCGGCTACGTGCCGAACCTGGCCGCGCGCCAGCTCGTCACCAGCCGATCGGACACGGTCGGGGTGGTGATCCCCGAGGACCAGGACCACGTGTTCGGCGAGCCGTTCTTCGCGGGGCTGGTCCACGGCGTCACCGCCCGGCTGGCGACGACGCCGTTCCACTTCATCCTGATCGTCGCCCGCTCCCCGGACGACCGGGTGTGGCTGCGCAACTACGTCGCGAGCCGGCACGTCGACGGCGTCATGCTCATCGCCCCGCGCCGCGGCGACCCGCTCGGCACCCAGCTCACCGAGACCGGCGTGCCCGTGGTGTTCATGGGCAAGCCGTTCGGCGTCGCCGGCGCCCGGTACGTCGACGCGGACAACGCGCGCGGGGTCGCGCAGGCCGTGGAGTACCTGCACGGCAAGGGCAGGCGCGCGATCGCGATGATCACGGGTGTGCCGTCGATGCGGTCGGCGATCGACCGGCTCGCCGGGTACCGCGAAGGGCTCGCCCGGGCCGGGCTGCCCGTCGACGAGCGGCGCATCGCCGAGAGCGACTACACCGAGGACGGCGGCGAGCGCGCGATGGCCGAGCTGCTCGGGCGGGGCGTGCCGATCGACGCGGTGGTCGCCGCGTCCGACACCGCCGCGATGGGGGCGCTGCGCGCGCTGCGGACCGCGCGGGTCCGGGTGCCCCGCGACGTCGCCGTGGTCGGGTTCGGCGACGACCCGAACAGCGCCCGCCACCGGCCGCCGCTCACCACCGTGGCCCAACCCGCCGAGGCGATGGGCCGCCACCTCGCCACGCTCATGGTCGACGCCATCGAGGGCAGGCCGGGCAGGCGGCGAGTGATCCTGCCGACCCGGCTGATCGTGCGGGCGACGGCCTGAGCTCACGAGTCACTCGGTGAGGAAGCCGATCACGGCGTCGAGGAACTCCACCGGCGCCTCGACGTTGGCCATGTGCACCGTGGGCAGCAGGACGAGCCGCGCGCCGGGCACGATCGCGGCGAGCTCCTCGCCGTGGGCGGCGGAGGTGACGGTGTCGTGCTCGCCCGCGATGACCAGCGTCGGGCTGGTGATCAGGGAGGCGGTGCGGCGCAGGTCGTAGTCGCGCACCGCGGCCCAGCTGCCGGCCACGCCCTCCGGCGGGGTGGCGAGCAGGGTGCGGCGGAACCCCTCGACCACCTCGTCCCCGTCGAGCAGGTGCGGCGGGAACCAGTTGCGCAGGAAGGTCTGCGCGGTGTCCCGCATGTCGGGGGCGGCCAGCAGGTCCGCGATCGGCTGGTCCCACCGCTGCGGCGGGCCGAGGTAGGCGGCGGTGTTGGACAGCACGAGGCGGTCGACGCGCTCGGGCAGGTGGATGCCGAGCCACTGGGCCACGATCCCGCCGAGCGAGAGCCCCAGCACGTGGACCCGCTGCAGGCCGAGGGCGTCCAGCAGCTCCACCACGTCCCGGCCGAGCCGGTCGAGCGAGTACGGGCCGCTCGGCGCGTCCGAGGCGCCGTGGCCGCGGGCGTCGTAGCGCAGCAGCCGGAAGTGCTCGGTGAGCGCGGGCACCTGGCCGTCCCACATGTGCAGGTCGGCGCCGATCGAGTTCGACAGCAGCAGCACGGGCCGGTCGGGGTCGCCGTCGAGGCGGTAGGCGATGCGGACGCCGTCTCCGGTGGTGACGGCGCCGGGCGTCGGTGCGTTCATGGCCTCGACCTTCGGCCACGTCGGTGGAGATGGCCATTACAAAGATCGGACCAGCTTTGTAGGCTCTCCCGACAATGTCTCGGTTCACGCTGCACGACCTGCAGTGCTTCGACGCCGTCGTGAGCGCCGGGGGCTTCCAGGCCGCCGCCGAGCGCCTGCACCGCTCCCACCCGGCCGTGTTCGCTGCGGTCGCCAAGCTCGAGCGCCAGCTGGGCCTGACCCTGCTGGACCGCTCCGGCTACCGGGTCGCGCCCACCGAGGCGGGCCGGGCCTTCCACCGCAAGGCCCGGGTGCTGCTGCACGAGGCCGATGAGCTGCAGACCTACGCCGCGCAGCTGGCCATGGGCGAGGAGGCGCAGCTGCGGGTCGTGCTCGGCGACCTGTGCCCGCTGCCGCCGGCGCTGGCGCTGCTCAGCGAGTTCTTCGGCGCCTGCCCGCAGACGCGGCTGCACCTGCAGTTCGAGGCGATCACCGGGCCCTGGGAGCGGCTGCTGGACGACGAGACCGACCTGATCGTGCACCGCGTCCCGAAGAGCGACGTGCGCATGGAGTGGATCGACCTCGGCCGGGTCGCGATGGTGCCGGTGGTCGCGCCCGGGTTCCTGCCGTTCCCGCCGTCGGACGACCTCACGCCGCAACGGATGCAGCCGTTCACCCAGTGCGTGCTGCGCGACTCCGCGCGCCACCCCGCCGAGCCGGGCCACTTCCTCGTCGAGGGGGCGCCCCGCTGCACCGTGCCCGATCACCTCATGAAGAAGGAGCTGGTGCTGCACGGCATGGCGTGGGGGCACCTCCCCCGGTTCCTGATCGAGCAGGAGCTGCGCGACGGGCGCCTGCTCTCCATCGCCGGACGCCACTTCCCCGGTGTGGTCGAGGAGCTCGTGGCCGCCCGGCGGCGCGACCGGCCGCACGGCCCCGTCGCCGAGCAGCTGTGGACCTTCCTGGCCGACCAGGCCCCCGTGCTCCCGCCCCGGCTGGGCCGGGTACCGAAGGCCGAGGCCGGGGCTCCCGTCACGGGACCGGCGTGAGGGCCTTCCCCGTGGAGAACCACGACCGGATGTTGTCGATCACGCACCGGTCCATGTCGTCGCGCGTCTCGACCGTGTTGCTCGCGATGTGCGGCACGAGCACCACGTTGTCGGCCTCGATCAGCGCCTGCGGCACGTTCGGCTCGTCGTCGAACACGTCGAGTCCGGCCGACCCGAGCTTGCCATTGCCCAGCAACTCGACCATCGCCGCCTGGTCCACGACCGAGCCGCGCGCGATGTTCACGAAGATGCCTTCCGGGCCCAGCGCCTCGAGCGCGGCGCGGGAGATCAGCCGGTGCGTCTCGGGACCGCCCGGGCAGGCGGCGATCAGCACGTCGGCCCAGCGCGCCAGATCGACCACGTCGTCGAAGTACTGCCAGCTCACGCCCGGCTTGGCACGCGGGCCGTGCCAGCCGATCGTGGTGCCGAAGGGCTCGCAGCGGCGGCCGATCG
>NZ_DATGOP010000122.1:0-90286 GCF_035305885.1 Pseudonocardia sp. | reverse complement strand
ACGTCTGCGTTATCGAACGCCTCGATCAGCGGGTCGAGGGCGCCCGGTTCGGTCAAGATGGCATCTTGCGTCAGAAAGATAGCAATATCGGCCGCGCTGCCCAGCATGCGCGCGGCCTGGTTGCGCGTGCCGCCATGGTCGAAGGTGGCGCTGGGAATCTCGTGCACGGCAAATCCGCAATCCCGGGCGGTCTGCACCGTGTCGTCGCTGGAGCTTGAATCCACCACTAGCACGTCGACGCGCCCTTCACTGGCCTGGACCGCCGCGGCCAACGCCCGGGCGGCGTCGCACCATACCGCCCCGCCGTTATAGGTGGGGACAATGACGGCCGTTTTACGTGTCTTCACAGGCGCCGAATCAGGGCTGGCCATTCACGAAACCCTTGTAGACCGTCATGGCGATGATTTTCAGGTCCAGGCCCAGCGACCAGTTGTTGATGTACCAGAGGTCGTGCTCCACCCGCTTGGCCATTTTTTCGAGTGTGTCGGTGACGCCGCGGTAGCCATTGACCTGCGCCCAGCCGGTGATGCCAGGCTTGACGCGGTGGCGCTGCATGTAGGACTCGACCATGTCCTTGTAATACTCGTTGTGCGCCACGGCATGCGGGCGAGGGCCGACGATGGACATGCGTCCTTGAAGGACGTTGTAGAACTGCGGCAGCTCGTCGAGGCTCGTGCGGCGCAGGAACCGGCCGACGCGGGTGACGCGGGGGTCGCCGTGCAGCTTCGAGCTGCCGTCGACGACGGTGTCCTCGCCGCGCAGCTCGCGGGCGATGAGCTCACGCAGCGCGCTGTCGTCGCCGCCCGGGGCCATCGTGCGGAACTTCAGCATCTCGAACCGGCGGCGGCGCAGCCCGACGCGCTGCTGGCGGAACAGGGCGGGTCCGCCGTCCTCGAGCCGGATGGCGGCGGCGATGATCCCCATCGGGATCGCGAGCACCGCCAGCGCCGCGCCCGCCACCACCACGTCGACGACCCGGCGCACGACCGCGGCGGCGCGCCCGGACACCGAGCCGCGCAGCCGGGCGCCGAGCCCGCGCACGGCGTGCCGCAGCCGCCACGCCCGCCCGCCGACCCGGGAGATCAGCCGGTACGCGGTGGACAGCTTGAAGGCGAAGCGCAGCATCGAGTCGTCGCTGCGGACGAACACGCGGTCGACGGCGAAGCGGCCGTGCTCGCGGGCCACCGCGAAGGCCACGTCGTAGCCCTCGGCGGCCACCGCGGCCCGGGCGGCGCGGTCGTGCGTGCCGTACGGGTAGGCGAACGCGCGCGCCCGCACCCCGGTGGTGGCCTCGAGCCGCTGGCGCGCCTCGGTGACGTGCCGGTGCAGCGCGGCGGCGTCCATCCCCGCCATGCGGGTGTGGTCGGCGCTGTGGACGCCCAGTTCCATGCCGAGGTCGGGAAGGCCCTTCAGCTCCTCGGCGGGTGCGAGCCGCTCGGCGGCGTACGCCTCGTTCCAGTCGATCGTGCCGCCCATGCGGTCCGGGCAGACGAACAGCACCGACGGCACCCCGGCCGCCTGCAGCACCGGCGCGGCGACCCGCACCGCCGACTCGTGCCCGTCGTCGATGGTGAGCAGGTACGAGCGCCGCGGCGTGGGCGCCCCGTCCAGCGCCGCCAGGTACTCGTCGAGCGTGAGCGCCTTCCACCCGCGGCGACGCAGGTGCTCGAGCTGCGCCGCGAAGGCCTTCTCGGTGACGAACAGGTGCTCCGGGTCGGCGCCGGGGGCGTCGCCGAAGTAGTGGTACATGAGCACGCGGGGCGACCGCAGCGACGGCACGCGGCGGCCGCGCGGGGACCGCCGCTCGGATCGGGACCGCTCAGATCGGGACATCGTGGAGGACCTCGCAGACCAGGTCGACCTGTTCCGGGGCCATCCCGGGCGACAGCGGGAGCGACAGGATCCGCTCGGCCGCCTCCTCCACCACCGGCAGCGGCCCGTCGGCGTACCGCGCGAACGGGGGCTGGCGGTGGCAGGGCACCGGGTAGTGCAGCCCCCACCCGATGCCGTTGGCGTCGAGCGCCGAGGTGACGGTCGGCCGGTCGGGGACCTGGACCACGGCCAGGTGGTAGACCGGCTCGGCCGCGGGGTCCCTGGCGACCGGCACGCACCACGACGGGAGGTTCTGCCGGTACCGCTCGACCAGCGCGACCCGGGCCGCGTTCATCCGGTCCAGGTGGGCGAGCTTGACCCGCAGCGCCGCGGCCTGGATCGTGTCGAGCCGGCTGTTGCGGCCGGAGACCTCGTGGACGTACCGGTCGTCGGGGGAGCGGCCGTGGTCGGCGAGCCTGCGGATCCGGCCGACCAGCGCCGGGTCGTCGGAGACCACGGCGCCGCCGTCGCCGAGCGCGCCGAGGTTCTTGCCCGGGTAGAAGCTGAAGCCGGCCGCCGCGCCCCAGCCGCCGGGCCGCCTGCCGAGGTAGCGGGCCCCGTGGGCCTGCGCGGCGTCCTCGACGAGCGCGATCCCGTGCCGGGACGCGAGCCGGGAGAGCGCGTCGACGTCGGCCATCTGCCCGTACAGGTGCACCGCGACGACGGCCGCCGTGCGCGGGGTGATGGCGGCCTCCACGGCCGCCGGGTCGACCAGCAGCGTGTCCGGGCGGACGTCGACGAACCTCGGCCGGGCGCCCGCGGCGCACACCGCCTCCACGGTGGCGACGAACGTGTTCGCCGGCACGATCACCTCGTCGCCCGGCCCGATCCCCAGCCCGGCGAGGATGAGCTCGAGCGCGTCGGTGCCGTTGCCCACGCCCACGCAGTGCGCCACCTCGCAGTGGGCGGCGAACTCCGCTTCGAACGACGCGACCTCCGGCCCGCCGATGAACCGCCCGTGGGCGAGCACCTCCTTCCACGCGACGTCGAGGTCGTCGCGGAGGTCGAGGTGCACGGCGGCCAGGTCCAGGAAGGGAACCGTCTGCGTCACGAGACCGCTCGCACGCCGGGCGTGACCTGGGTGGGCTTGAGCACCGGGGCCGTGCGCCCGGTGACCAGGGCGGCGTCGGTGGCGGCGAGCACACGGACGATGTCGAGGCCGCGCTCGCCCGGGGTGTCGGACGGGACGCCGGTGCGGATCGAGTCGACGAAGGCCCGGTCCTGGGCCATCAGCGGCTCGTGGAACGGCACGAACGGCGAGACGATGTCGCCGGTGCGGTAGCTCACGGGCCGCTCGTGGGCGCTGTGCGGGTCGTCGATGCTCGCCGGGTCGACCCCGATGTCGTAGATGCGGATCCGCTCGTTGTCCGACATGTCGTCGTAGACGGCCATCTTGCGCTCGCCGACGACGGTGGTGCGGCGGACCTTGTTCGGGTTGAGCCAGCTGACGTGCACGAACGCCCGCGTCTCCGGGAAGTCCAGGCGCAGGTACGCCACGTCCTCCCGCCACGGGGTGACGTTGCGGTCGCCCCAGACCGACGCCGCGACGGGCAGCTCGTCGAGCAGGAACGAGGCGATCGAGATGTCGTGCGGCGCCAGGTCCCAGATGACGTTCACGTCGCTCTGGTAGCGGCCGAGGCTGAGGCGGGCCGAGTCGATGTAGAGGACGCGGCCGAGCGTGCCGGAGCGGATGATGTCGCGCAGCCGGCGCACCGCGGCGTTGTACTCGAACGTGTGCCCGACCATCAGCTGCACGCCGTGCACCGAGGCGGCGAGCACCATGGCCTCGGCGTCGGCCACCGAGGTGGCCATCGGCTTCTCGACCAGCACGTGCCTGCCCGCGTTGATCGCCTGCAGCGCGATCTCGGCGTGCCCCGCGGGCGGCGTGGCCACCAGCACGGCGTCGACGGTGTCGAGTGCGTCGGCGAGGGACGTGGCCGTCCCCGCGATCGACGGGTAGTGGGCGACCGCCTCCTCGAGCCGTCCGCCGTGCGCGTCGACGACCACGACGTCCACGTCGGGCATCGTGCTGAGCACGCGGACGTGCTTGCTCCCCCAGTAGCCGTAACCGACGACGGCTATCCGTACTTTGTCCTGCTTCGCCACCGGTCCCCCAGACCTTGCGATGCTTCCCCCAAATACGGCGGTGCAGATGCGGCACCGCCAACGCAGCGGCCCCGCAACTGCGGATCCCCGGACGGTTCGGACGCCGTGCCCCTGATCGTCGCGAATCGCGCCGGCGAGATCTTGCGAAGTGGTACCCGCCGCCTTCTCTGGCTACCAGGAGAGTAAACGGGGGTGTTACAGGGTTTTCTCAGCTCGGCATTTGGGTGACAACCTCCAAACCCCATCGGGCCACAAGGTTGCTGCGATCGGGTTACCCTGACCGAGGTCAGCCTGAGCTGCGTGCGGCGCACGCCGTTCTGCGCCGTTCGCCGGCAGAGGCGGAGACGGGTCCTCTGTGGACGGAACGCGGGAACGGGTTCCGTCGATCGTCGTCGGGCGGGCGGCTCACGGTGCCGCGCGGGCCGGTGCGTCGTCCGTCCGCCACCGCTCGATCACGCCCACGCAGCTGAACACGACCGCGACCGCCACGCAGAACCCGCCGACCGTGTCGGTGGCGTAGTGGTCCCCGTCGGCGACGAGCGCGAGCGCCATCGTGCCGCCGCACAGCACCGCCCCCGCCGCGATGACGGCGGCGCTCGCGCCCGCGGGCGGGCGCAGCACGGCGACCAGCAGCAGCGCGGCGACCAGCCCGAGGGAGGTGGCTCCCCCGGTGTGGCCGCTCGGGTAGGCGAACTGACCCTCGATCGTCCGGCCGATGATCGGCTTGAGCGTCGAGGTCGCGACGCCGGTGAGCCCCGGACCCGCGATCGCCAGCAGGGCCAGCCTGCGCCGGCCGAGCGCGAGCGCGACGGCGCAGAGCGCCACCGCGAACGCGACGACCGACTCCGCGTTGCCCAACGAGATCACGACGTCGGCGATCGACGGCCCGCCGTCGGTGGAGCCGACGATCGCCCGGGCCTTGCGGTCCAGCCGGCCCGCGGTCGAGTCGTCGGCGTACCTCCCGGCGAGGACGCCGAAGACCAGCAGCGCCCCCACCGAGACGGCTGCGGCGGGCGTGCGCAGGGCGGGCGGCAGGATCACGCGGTCCGGGTGCGGAGCGGTCGCCGTCACCCCGTCGAAGCTACCGCTCGTCGCGGTGGTGCGTGGCGGCCGACGGATGCGCGCGGGGCGCGGGTGGCGGTCCGTGGACGGCGATCGGGACCAGTGATTTTCCGGCGGACGGGGGATGAGCGCTACGTCCGCTCTACTCCATTCGTCGCGAATACACGAACTCGCGTTCGATCCTGTGAGAACGCTGAAGAAGATCGATCGTCAACCGATGCGCGCCGTAGTTCCTCACTGCATGATGTGAGCTCTGTAACACACCCTCGAGTGGAATCGCTAACGAGTTGGGGGACCGAGGGCGACTTTGTGAGGGCTCATGGGGGAGTCGGCTCAACCGCATCGGGGGACGAGGGGAGTCGCGGCACGCCCTGCCCGGGATCGGACGGAAGCCGGGGGTCATCCCGCAGGAACCGGCCGCAGGCGCCGCTCGCCCGCCTGGCGCGTGCGCCGGGTGCTGCTCGTCGGCTGGGACGCCGTCGGGTGGGCGATCGCGCTGACCCTGGCGCTGGGGCTGCGCTACGAGTTCGACCTCGACGCCGACGACGCGTCGGGGATCGCGCTGCTGATCGCCGTCGCGGTGGTCACGCAGATCCTCATCGGGGTGGCGCTGCAGGTCTACCGCGGCCGCCACTGCATCGGCAGCGTCGACAACATCGTCGACACGGCGGCGTCGATCGCGCTCACCGGCTTCGTCGTGTTCGTGGCCAACGTCGTGTCGGTGGCGGAGTGGATCCCGCGCTCGGTGGCGATCATCGGCACGCCGATCATGCTGTTGATCGCGGTCGGCTCCCGTGTCGCGGTCGGGCAGCACCGCGCCCGCAAGGCGCGGCCCGACCACAGCGCCGCGCAGCGGGTGATCATCTACGGCGCAGGGGTCGAGGGCCAGCAGCTGTCGTGGTCGATGCTCACCGACCCCGACGCCCGTTACCTGCCGGTCGCGTTCCTCGACGACGACCCGCAGCGACGCGGGCTGCGGGTCTCCGGTGTCGGCGTGCACGGCACGAGCGCGGACCTCGCCGACGTGGCCGCCCGCACCGGCGCCGACCTCCTCGCGATCACGGGCCGGAGCACCGACGGTGCCGCGATCGGCGAGCTGTCGCGGGCCGCCGCCGCGGCCGGGCTCGAGGTGCGCGTCGTCGCGCCGCTCGCCGAGCTGCTGCGGCCGGTGCCGCCCACGCTGCTGATCCCGACGCAGGCTGGCTCGGCCCCGAACGGCGGCCGCGCACCGGTGAGCCGCCCGCCTGCGGCGCTCGAGAGCCGGGCCAAGCGGTTCGTGGACGTCGCGCTGTCGCTGGTCGCGCTGGTGGTCTTCCTGCCGTTCTTCGTCGTCGTCCCCGCGGTGCTGCTGGCGACCAGCGGCGAGGTCATCTACCGGGCCAAGCGGGTCGGGCTCGGCGGCGAGATATTCACGATGTTCAAGTTCACGACGATGGCCCCCGGCGACGGCGGCCCGCGCCTCACGCGGGCGGGCGACCCGCGCATCACGCCGTTCGGCCGCTGGCTGCGCTCGACGAAGCTGAACGAGCTGCCGCAGCTGGTCAACGTGCTCAAGGGCGAGATGAGCCTCGTCGGGCCGCGCCCGGAGGACCCGCGCTACGCCGCCTTCTACACGGCCGAGCAGCGCAAGGTGCTCTCGGTGCGGCCGGGGCTGGTCAGCCTCGCGTTCCTCAGGTTCGGCGACGAGGAGGCCTACATCGAGCGGGTCGACCCCGACGACATCGAGGCCTTCTACCTGAACGAGCTGCTGCCGGAGAAGCTCGCGATCGAGCTCGGCTACGTCGAGAACTGGTCGTTGCGCGACGACTTCCGGATCCTCGCGCGCACCGCGAAGGGGCTGCTGACGTGACCGCGGAGCTGGACACCCGCCACGTGGCCGCCACGGCCGACGTCGCCGGCTCCGCGCGGATCGGCGAAGGCACCCGGATCTGGCACCTCGCCCAGGTCCAGGAGGGGGCGGTCCTCGGCCGCTCGTGCGTGGTCGGGCGCGGGGCCTGCATCGGCCCCGGGGTCACGATCGGCGACAACGTCAAGATCCAGAACTACGCGCTGGTGTACGCGCCGGCGACGCTCGAGGACGGCGTGTTCGTCGGGCCCGCGGCGGTGCTGACCAACGACACCCACCCGCGCTCGGTGGACGGCGAGGGCCGGCTCAAGACCGGTGCCGACTGGACGCCCGTCGGTGTGACGGTCCGCGAGGGGGCGTCGCTGGGGGCCCGCTCGGTCTGCGTCGCGCCGGTCGTCGTCGGGCGGTGGGCGATGGTCGGCGCGGGCGCCGTCGTCGTGTCGGACGTCGCCGACCACGCGCTGGTGGTCGGGGTGCCCGCCCGCCGGATCGGCTGGGTCGGGCGCGCCGGCGTGCCGTTGCAGCGGGAGGACGGCGGCCGGTGGCGCTGCCCCCGTACCGGAGAGCTCTACCAGGAGACGGACGGTGTCTTGAATGACCTCCCCACCTGAGACGATCGGGATCGAGCCGATCTCGGCGAGCGGCCTGCAGCTCGGGCCCGCCGAGCGGGCGGCGATCGAGCGGGTCCTCACGTCGGGGATGCTGGCGCAGGGCCCGGAGGTGGCCGCGTTCGAGGCGGAGTTCGCCGAGCACGTGGTCGGGCGGCCGTGCGTGGCGGTGAGCTCGGGCACGAGCGCGCTGCTGTTGGGGCTGCTCGCGGTGGGGATCGGGCCGGGCGACGAGGTCGTGGTGCCGTCGTTCAGCTTCGCGGCCACTGCGAACGCGGTCGTCCTGGCGGGGGCGCGGCCGGTGTTCGTCGACATCGAGCCTCGCCATTTCACGCTCGACCCGGATGCGGTGCGGGCGGCGATCACCCGACGCACATCGGCGATCATCCCGGTGCACCTCTACGGGCACCCGGCCGCGATGGCGGCGCTGTCCGAGATCGCCGACGCGCACGGGCTCGCGATCGTTGAGGACGCGGCGCAGGCGCACCTGGCTCGGTTGTCGGGCCGCCCGGTCGGCACGTTCGGGGAGGTCGCGGCGTTCAGCTTCTACCCGACCAAGAACATGACCACCGGCGAGGGCGGCATGGTGGTCTGCGCGGACGAGGCCACGGCGCGGCGGGTGCGGTTGCTGCGCAACCAGGGCATGGAGAAGCGCTACGCCAACGAGGTGGTCGGCTACAACGCGCGCATGACCGACCTGCAGGCCGCGATCGGACGGGTGCAGCTGCGCCGCCTCCCGGGCTGGACGGAGGTCCGCAGGCGCAACGCCGCCGCCCTCACAGGTGCCCTGCGCGGCGTGGCGGCGGCCGCGGGCCTCGGGCTGCCCTCCGTCGCACCGGGGGCGGAGCCGGTGTGGCACCAGTACACGGTCCGCGCGCCGCACCGCGACGAGGTCGTGGCCCGGCTGGCCGAGTTCGGGGTGCCCGCCGGCGTCTACTACCCGACCCCGATCCACCGGCTCCCCGCCTACGACCTCGACCTCGACCTCCCCCACACGGCAGCAGCGGCCCGGCAGGTGTTGTCCCTGCCGGTCCACCCCAACCTGTCGGGGGCGCAGCTCGACCGCGTCGTCGACGCGGTGGAAAGGGCGGTGACGCCGTGAACGCCACGTTGCGCGCCGGAGTTGTGGGCCTCGGTCACATGGGCCGCCACCACGTCCGGGTGCTCAGCTCCATGCCCGACGTCGAGTTCGTCGCGGCGGTCGACACGGGCCCGCAGGCACGGCAGCGCGCGACCGCGGTCGGCGTCGAACTGCTGGAGTCGGTCTGCGAGCTCATCCGGCGCCGGATCGACCTGTGCGTGGTGTCGTCCCCGACCGGGACGCACGAGGAGGTCGCGCTCGAGCTGGCCGAGGCGGGCGTCGCCACGCTGATCGAGAAGCCGGTGGCGCACAGCTCGAAGTCGGCGCAGACCATCGTCGAGGCGTTCCAGCGGGCGGGCGTGCTCGGCTGCGTCGGGCACATCGAGCGGTTCAACCCGGCGCTGCAGCAGATGCGCCTCCGCCTCGACCGCGGCGAGCTGGGCGAGGTCTACCAGGTCTTCACCCGCCGCCAGGGCCCGTTCCCGGCGCGGATCGCCGACTCCGGGGTGATCATGGACCTGGCGAGCCACGACATCGACCTCACCGCCTGGGTGACGCGGTCGTCGTACCGGTCGATCGCGGCGCGCACCGCCCACCGCAGCGGGCGCGAGCACGAGGACCTGGTGAGCACCGTCGCCGAGCTGGACAACGGCGTGGTGGTGACGCACCTGGTCAACTGGCTCTCGCCGCTCAAGGAACGCGTGACCACCGTGACCGGCGAGCGCGGGTGCTTCATGGCGGACACGGTCACGGCCGACCTGACGTTCTTCCGGAACGGGTCCGAGCCGGTGCAGTGGGACCGGGTGGCGTCGTTCCGCGGCGTCACCGAGGGCGACATGATCCGCTACGCCATCCCCAAGCCGGAACCGCTCCACACCGAGCTGTCGAACTTCGTGGCCGCCGTCCGCGGCGAGGACGCGGAGGTCGTGTCCCTGGAGGAGGGGCTCGTCACCGTGCGGGTGGCCGAGCTGATGCGCGAGTCGGCCCGGGAAGGCCGCACCGTCGAGGTCGTTCTGTGAAGGTCACGGTCGTCGGCCTCGGCAAGATCGGGCTCCCGCTCGCCGTCCAGATCGCCGGCCGGGGCCACCACACGGTCGGCGCGGACGTCGACGAGGCGGTGGTCCGGGCCGTGGAGGAGGCGCGCCCGCCCTTCCCCAACGAGGCCGACCTCGACGAACGTCTGGCGAAGGTCGTCGCGGACGGCTTCCTCACCGCGACCACCGACACCGCCGCCGCGGTCGCGGGCAGCGACGTCGTGGTGGTCGTCGTCCCGCTGTACGTCGACGCCGACCGGCACCCTGCGTTCTCCGCGATCGACGCGGCGACCCGGGAGGTCGGCCGCGGCCTGCGGCCGGGCACGCTCGTGACGTACGAGACCACGCTCCCGGTCGGGACCACGCGCAACCGCATCGCCCCCGGCCTCGGCGCGGCGAGCGGCCTGCGCCCGGGCGCGGACTTCTCCCTGGCGTTCAGCCCGGAGCGCGTCTCGTCCGGCCGCGTGTTCTGCGACCTCGCCCGCTACCCCAAGCTCGTCGGCGGGATCGACGAGGAGAGCGGCCGCCGGGCCGCCGTGTTCTACGCGAGCGCCCTCGACTTCGACGACCGCGACGACCTCCCGCGTCCGAACGGGGTGTGGGACCTCGGGTCGGCCGAGGCCGCCGAGCTCGCCAAGCTCGCCGAGACCACCTACCGCGACGTGAACATCGCGCTGGCCAACCAGTTCGCGCTGTACGCGCAGCGCATCGGCGTCGACTTCCACCGGATCGCCGAGGCGTGCAACTCCCAGCCGTTCAGCCACCTGCACCGCCCCGGCATCGCGGTCGGCGGCCACTGCATCCCGGTGTACCCGTGGTTCTACCTGGGCGGGGACCCGTCGGCGACGGTCGTGCGCGCGGCCCGCGAGGCGAACGCGGCCATGCCGGAGCGGTGCGTGGACCTCCTGGCCGAGCGGTACGGCGACCTGGCCGGCGCGGCCGTCGTGGTGCTCGGCGCCTGCTACCGGGGCGGGGTGAAGGAGACGGCGTTCTCGGGTGTCTTCGCCACGGTCGAGGCGCTGCGCAGGCGCGGCGCCCGGCCGCTGGTCGAGGACCCCCTGCTCACCGCGGAGGAGATCACCGGGCTCGGGTTCGAGCCGTACCGCCGCGGCACGGCCGTCGACGCCGCGGTGGTGCAGGCCGACCACGCCGCGTACCAGCAGCTCTCGCCCGGCGACCTGCCCGGCGTGAAGGTGGTCCTCGACGGGCGCGCGGTCCTCGACCCCGCGCGCTGGCCGGGGGTCGCGGTGGTGACCCTCGGCCGCGGTCACCGATGAACCGCGCCCGGTGCAGGCCGGCGGGCGGAGGCCGATACTGGCCGATTCACCGTCGATCGATTCAGGGGGTCGCGATGGTCGCGACAACCGAGACGTCCCCCGCGCCCCACCGGGGCGCCGCCACCGCGGTGGCGCTGCTTCTGGCCCTGGCCGCATCGGCGTGCGGCGGTGCCGAGCCGAGCCCGGCGCCGCCCGCGCCCACCGAGCGGGGGTTGCCGGCCGACAAGGTCGACTTCTGCACCGGGGCGGTCGACCTGGCGGGGGTGGTGAACGACGGACCCGACGTCCCCGACGGGCCGCCACCGCCGTCGCCGGAGGACGTGGCGGCCGCGTTCGAGGAGTACCAGGCGCGGCTGGAGCCGCCGCTCACGGCCGTGGAGCAGTCGGTACCGCCCGCCCTGCAGCAGGACATCGCCACGATCGCCCGGCAGGCGCGCTACGCCGTGGCCACGAACGACGAGGCACCGCTCGGCACGCCCGAGTACGACACGGCGGTGAGCAGGCTGCGGGCGTACATGATCACCGACTGCGGCTTCGAACAGGTCCGGGTCACCGCGGTCGAGTACCGGTTCGACGGCATCCCGGCGCGGCTCCCGGCGGGGACCGTCGCGTTCACCGTGTCCAACCAGGGCGCGGAGACGCACGAGCTGGACGTGTACCGGATCAACGAGGGCGTCCCGCAGCCCTTCGGCGAGCTCGCCCTGCTGCCGGACGACCAGCGGGAGGTCGTGCTCACCTCGGTCGGGGAGATCAGCGTCAGCCCGGGCGCCGCCGACACCGAGTTCATGACGCTCATCCCCGGCCGGTACGGGGTCGCGTGCCCCGTGCTGCAGGGGACGTCCCCGACGGCGGACGGCACGGGCGCGCCGCACGCTGCGCTGGGCATGGTCGCGGAGTTCACGGTCGGCTGATGAGGACGAAGGGGGGAATCACGCCGTGATCGCACCGAAGAGGGTGCTCGTCCTGTCCCCGCACACCGACGACGCGGAGCTGGGCTGCGGGGGCACGATGGCCCGCTGGATCGACGAGGGCGCGGAGGTGTTCACGGCGGCGTTCTCGACCGCCGAGAAGTCCCTCCCGCCGGGCTCCCCGGCCGGCCGCCTGAAGGACGAGTGCGATCGCTCGCTCGACGAGATCGGCGTGCCGCGGGACAACCGGTTCGTCTTCGACTACCCGGTCCGCGAGCTCGGCTACCACCGCCAGGAGGTGCTCGAGCAGATGGTGCGGCTGCACCGGGAGCTCGAGCCCGAGGTCGTCCTCGCGCCGTCGGGCGCCGACCTGCACCAGGACCACGCCGTCGTGCACGACGAGTGCGTGCGGGTGTTCCGGCACCTCACGGTCATGGGCTACGAGCTGCCGTGGAACCACATCACGTTCCCGACCCAGGCGTTCGTGGTGCTGACCGAGCAGCACATCCGCCGCAAGTGGGCCGCGCTGACCAAGTACGAGAGCCAGCTCGAGCTGGAGCGGCCGTACTTCCGCTACGACTTCATCGAGTCGATGGCGCGGGTGCGGGGGGTGCAGGTCAAGACCGAGTTCGCGGAGGCCTTCGAGATGATCAGGATCCGCTTGTGATCGTCTCGGTGCACCAGCCGAACTTCGCGCCGTGGCTGGGGTTCTTCGACAAGATGGTGCACTCCGACGTCATGGTCCTGCTCGACTCGGTCCAGTTCATCAAGCGCGGCTACCAGAACCGGACCCGGGTCAAGGGGCCGGCCGGGCCGCAGTGGCTGACGGTGCCCGTCATCACGAAGGGCCGCTACCACCAGCTCACCCGGGATGTCGAGATCGACGAGAGCCGCGACTGGCGCAGCGCGCACCCGCGCACGCTGCAGACCCTGCTCGCCAAGGCCCCGCACCGCGACGAGGTGCTGGAGCTGGTGGAGCCCCTCTACGCCGACGAGAAGCTGAGCAGGCTCAGCGACTTCACCACGGCGCTGATCCGCGGCGTCGTCGAGCGGCTCGACATCACCACGCGGTTGGTCGTGGCGTCGGACCTCGACGCGGCGGGCAGCTCGTCGCGGCTGATGCTGAACCTGACGAAGGCGGTCGGCGGCGACGTCTACCTCTCGGGCCCCACCGGGCGCGATTACCTCGAGCCGGAGATGTTCCCGGCGGAGGGGGTGGAGCTGCGGTTCCACCGGTTCGAGCCGTTCGAGTACCCGCAGCAGTTCGGCGCCTTCGAGCCCGGGCTGAGCTGCCTGGACTACCTCGCCAACGTCGGTTTCCGGCCGTGGTGGGGCGACGGCGCGGCCCGGGCGGCTACGGGGTCGTGACGGCCGCGATCAACGACTCGTACCACCGCTTCTCCCGGGCGGTGCGCAGCACCTCGTCGTTGTGCCAGAGGATGCCGAGGGTGCCGCCGAACCGCCTGCACTCCCGGGCGATGCGCAGCGCCGCCCGGGTGGCGTCGTCGGGGCCCAGGCCCATGTGGCCGAAGAGCGAGACGTCCATGACCTGGAACGGCTTCTCGACGAGGTTCAGGGGCCTGCGGGCGGTCAGGTCGTACACCCGGAACGCGCGGCTCGTGCCGGTCCGGAACCCGACGGCCTCGCTGAAGGCGACCGAGCAGTCGTACCGCAGGCCCGCCGCGCTCCAGTGCCGCCACGTGGCCGGGCACCGCCACTGCAGGTAGTGCTGCCGCCCGCCCCACTCGTCCTGGAGGACGCCCTGGCCCTCGGCCACCGCGCGCAGCCGGTCGAACTCCTCCGCCAGCGCCGCCGGGTCGCGGTAGGTGCCGAAGCCGCCGTGCAACCCGATCTCGTGCCCGCGCCGGTGGACCCGCCCCATGAGCTCGCGGACCCAGGGGTGGTCGAACAGCTGGAACCGCGGGGCGGCGGGGTCGGCGTCGCCGCGGGCGAGGAAGTAGAAGGAGCTGCGCAGCGCGTGCCGCTCGCTCACGTCCATGAGGAAGTCGAAGGTGTTGTTCGGGTCGGTGTCGTGGCGCCCGCGGCGGGCGTCGACGACCGCCCGCAGCCTGCGCAGGGCGAGCCCCGCGTCGCGGCGCCGCACCAGGTCGCCCGCGAGCTGGCGGGCGAGCAGGCGGGGCCCGCGCCCGATCGTCGAGAGCGGGTCGTCCACATCGTGGGTCAGCCACACCCGGTACCGGTGGGGGCGCAGCCGCAGCCGCGGCCACAGCCGGCCGAGCGCCGCGGCGAGCAGCGCGACGTAGGCGTCGACGATCGGCGTCTCGAGGAACCCCTCGGCGTGCGCGAGCGCCGAGGCCAGGGGGAAGCGGTCGTAGGCGTCGCGCGCGTCCGCCCGGACCACCTCCTCGTACCGGGTGATCATCGCGAAGGCGCCGCCGAACACGTCGACGTCGAGGTGCAGGCCGTCGTCGCGCGGTCGCGCGAGGTCGCCCGACCCGGGCCCGCCGTAGAGGACGGGCAGCCGCTCCTCGGCGTCCAGCACGCCGGCCCCGGCCGGGCCCACCGGCCGCCGCGGGAGCGGCCGCGCCGGGAGCGCGGCCCCGGTCAGCCAGGCCTCGGTCGGGGTGGAGAACAGGACATCGGGCATCGTCACGGCCGGGCCGTCGGGGTCGTCGGCGAGGCCGAGCCGCAGGCCCGGCCCGGCGTGCCGCTCGAGCCGCCAGTCGAGGCCCAGCCAGTCGCCGAGGACCACGCCGAGGACGTAGCGCCGCTCCTCGGCGTAGGTGTCCGGGGCGCGGACGACGAGGGTCATGCGCCGCCTACTGCTCGTACGGCCCGACGTCGAGGCCGGAGGACAGCGGCCGCGGCGATCGGTCGAAGGCGAACTGGAGCGCCACCTCCGGGTCGCCGCTGTCCACGGCCGGGCTGGTGGGCGCGAGCCGGTAGTCGCCCGATCCGTCCGGCCTGAAGTCGACGAACTGCGGGTCGGCGACGATCGTGCCCTGCTCGTCGCCGCCGTTGAGCGCGATGGCGTCGCGCTCGTTGTTCCACAGCAGGTTGTTCAGGAACCGGTTGTTGTCGCCCGACTCCCCGGTCTCCCGGATCCCCGACCGGCCGTTGGCGACCACGATGTTGTTGGCGACGAGCGAGTTGCCGGTCTCGAAATCGTCGTCGTCGGCGCCGATGACGATCCCGCCCTCCGGGTTGGAGAACACGAGGTTGTTCACGATCGCGATCGAGTTGCAGGCGTGCCAGCACTGGATGCCGTACCCGGCGTTGCCGTAGGAGATGTTGTTGGCCACGCGGCCGCCCCGGTGCGTGACGTAGATGCCGTGGTCGAGCTTGTCCTCGCCGCAGTCGAAGGTGACGTTGCTGAGCACGTCCACCTCGGTGACGGAGTAGTCGGGGTTCTGCACGTAGATGCAGTTGCCCGCGATGCCGTGCACCCGGTTCCGGATCAGCCGGACGTTCGACCCCTGGTTGTAGAGCCCGTCCTCGTTGGGCCCGGAGATGTCGAACCCGATGATGTCGACGTACTCGCCGACGTTCTCCCACGCCCCGTCGTCCCTCCCGGTGCCGACGATGCGGGTCTCGGGCGACTCCGCGACGTACGTGATGCGCGCGGTCTCGGTGCCGCTGGCCGCGGTGTGGACGTCGCCTTCGTAGGTGCCGGCGCGGACGAGGATCGTGTCGCCGGGCTGGGCGCGCTCGGCGGCCGCGTCGATCGTGCGCAGCGGCGCGGCGGCCGTGCCGCCGGCGGAGTCGTCGCCGTCGGGCGCGACGACGAGCGCGGCGGCGTCGAGGGTGGGCGTCGGGACGGGCGCCGGGAAGACGCTGTTCGGGGACCGGCGCTGCGAGGGTGCCGACGCGTCCTGGGTGCAGGCGACCACGACCGACATGCCCAGGGCCGCCATGACCAGGGTCGCGGTGACGATGTGCCGGTACCTCATCCGACTCCGTCCTGCCGGGATGGCTACCTGCAGCGCTCGGGGATCCCGGCGCACGCCTGCGTGCATGACCATGCTATCGGCGCGGCGTTCGTTCGCGGTGAGATCAAGAACGGCGCGCGCGGTACCGCCGGTCCGCGTCGTCGGCCGCGCGCACGCACAGCACGTACAGCGCCACGTAGGACAGCACGTGCCCGGCCGACAGCGCCGCGATCGCCGCGGTCACGGGGGCGCCGGCGATGCCGCACAGCAGAGGGCCGCCCGCGGTGAGCAGCAGCCGCAGCACCACCCAGGCCAGCTCCTCGTGCTGGCGCTCGAGCAGGAAGAGCGTCGCGGAGACCGGTACGACGGCGAGCTGGCCGAGGTAGGCGAGCGCCAGCAGGCGCGCGTACTCGCCGGCCTCGGTCCACTCCTGCCCGAACACGACGCCGAAGAGCGCGGGCCCCGCCGCGAGCAGGACGGCGGCCGGGACAGCCCCCACGAGCACGAGCCTGCGCACCGAGGTCCGGACGATCCGGCCGAGGGTGCCGTTCGGGTTGCGGACCACCGCGCTCGACTCGCCTGCGAAGACCTGGTTGACGGCCTGGCCGATCACGCTGAACGGCCCGGACACCACCCGCACGGTGAGGCCGAGGAACCCGGCCCGCACGTCGCCGTACAGCGCGGCGACCAGCAGCAGCGGCACCTCGAGCCCCGCCGAGTTGACGAGGGCGGACGGCATGGCGATGAGCGGGAACCGGCGGTAGCGGCTGACCGCGGCCCCGACCGCCGCCGCGCTCGGCCGCGGCTGGCGCAGCAGCCCTCTCCGCGACAGCAGGCCGCCGAGCGCGGCGACCCGGCCGACGCCGAGGCCGAGCAGGAGCCCGACGGGCCGCACGCCCGCCGCCCCGAGCCCGAGCTGGGTGCCCACCTGCCCGAGCCCCTGCAGGAGGTTGCGGCGGCCCAGCGCGCCGTAGCTGCGGTCGCGGACCATCCACTCCGACAGGACGAGGTACGTGCCGAACGCGAGCACGGTGAGCACGACCAGCCACCAGTACCCGGCGAGCCGGGGCGCGCCGAGCAGCGCCGCCAGCGGCTCCGCCGCCACCACGCCGACCAGTGCGGTCGCGAGGCCGGTCGCGGCGACGAACGCGAGCGCCGCCCACGCCACGGCCGCGGCGTCCCGGTCCTCGCGGGGGAGCGGGACCGCCGCCTCCAGCGATGCGGTGCTCGCGACGGCGACCATGCTCACGACGGAGGCGAACACGCTGAACAGCCCGAAGTCGGCCGGGTCGTAGAGCCGGGTGATCAACGGGTAGGTGAGGATCACGACGGCCTGCCCCACGACGCTGCCGCCCACGATGCTCGCGACCCCGCGCAGGGGACCGCTCAGGCGCATCGCTCCCACCTCCCTCGGCCGGCCGGGTGGGCGACGCCGCGGCGCCGACGGATCCCGCCCGCATCGTGCCACGATGGGGCGACGAGCCCCGCCGCTTCGGCGGTTGGGGGAGGTGCGCTGCACGGTCGCGGGGGTGGTTCATGGCGACGGACACCGAGGTGCGCGCCACCGACGACATCCCCTGGGCGCACACCCCGTTCGAGCAGCGCTGGTGGCTGGAGGCGGTGGCACCCGGGCAGTGGGGGGAGACGCTCGTCGAACGGCAGGGCCGGATCGTCGCCCGGCTCGCCTGGGTCCGCCGCCGCCGGCTGGGCGTCACCGTGCTCACCCAGCCCCCGCTCACCCGGTTCGTCGGCCCGTGGGTCGACCCCGGGGACGGCAAGTACGAGACCCGGCTCGCGACCGAGCACGAGGTGATGGCCGAGCTGATCGCGAAGCTGCCGCGGTTCGACGCCTACCGCGGGGCCTTCGCGCCCGCCGTCACCAACTGGCTGCCGTTCCACTGGGCCGGGTTCGAGGCCACCGTGCGCTACACCTACCGCCTCGACGACGTGAGCGACCCCGACCGGCTGTGGACGGGGCTGCGCTCGAACATCCGCAACCACGTCCGCCGCGCGGGCAAGCAGATGGCGGTGCGCACCGACATGGGCGTCGACACCGTCCTGGAGATCAACCGGAAGGTCTTCGCCCGGCAGGGGCTGGACGTCTCCTTCGACGACACGCTGGCGCACCGGCTCGACCGCGCGTGCGCGCAGCGCGGGGCCCGCACGATCCTCGCCGCGGTCGACGCCGAGGACCGCGTCCACGCGGCCTGGTTCTTCGTGCACGACGCGTCGACGACCTACCTGCTGTTCGGGGGCGCCGACCCGCAGCTGCGCTCGAGCGGCGCCAACAGCCTCGTCATGTGGGAGGCGATCCGCAGGGACGCCGGGACGCCGCGGCGGTTCGACTTCCTCGGGTCGATGATCGAGCCGATCGAGCGGTTCAACCGCGCGTTCGGCGCCCGCCAGGTGCCGTACTTCTTCGTCTCGCGGACGCGCCCGCACGTCCAGCCGCTGCTCGCCGCCCGTACCGGCGTCACCCGCCTCGTGCGGGCCGCGGCCGGCGCCCGCGGCAGGCTCGGCCGCGAGGGCTCAGCCGCGCCGGGCGGCGACGGGGCGCGCTAGCCGTTCCCGCACCGGCACGAACGCCTCGGCGAGCAGGTAGCCGGAGTGCCCGCCGCGCACCCGCGCCAGCGCCTCGACGTACTCGAAGCTGCGGGGGTGCCGCCCGCCGATCATCTCGGTGGGGTAGCACTGGAGCGCCTTGACCTTGCGATCCCACACGGCCTCCACGTCGACGTACGTCGTGGGGTTGAAGACGTAGTCCCCGACCTGCGGCGCCTGGTCGGTCGACGACGGCGTCTCGAACGTGAGCAGGCGGCTCACCGTCGACCCGAGCGGCGTCATCGGCCTGCTCGCCGCGTAGACGGCCTTGAAGACCACCTGGTGGTCGGTGTTCGCGTCGCCGCCGTGGTGGGTGTAGAGGACGGTCGGGCGGTGGGTCTCGATGGCCGCCTCGACCACCTTGATCAGCTCGATGAACGGCACCGAGTCCAGCCGCTGATCGGGGAAGTCGTGGAACTCCACCGTCCGGACGCCGAGCTCCCTCGCCGCGGCCAGGGCGCACTCGCGGCGGGTGTCGCAGCGGGGGGTGTGGTCGAGCTTCTCCTCCTCGCCCTCCGACATGATCACGACGGTGACCTCGCTGCCGGCCTCGGCGTGCAGGGCGAGGGTGCCGCCCACGCCGAGCGTCTCGTCGTCGGGGTGGGCGACGACGCAGAGCACGCGCTGGCGCATCGGGTCGTTCTGCAGGTAGCGCGGCGGGGGCAGCCGCAGCTCGGGGGCGGCGCGCGCCTTCTCGATCAGCACCGGCACGCCGTCGCCCGCGTAGGTGTGCGCGACCGGGTAGGGCGGGGCGAGCGCCCGGATCAGGTTGACGACCTCGTGCGCGGGCTTCGACCAGTCGATCTCGCCGTCGGCGGGGGTGCGCTTGCGGGTGTAGGTGCCCGAGCCCGCGGGCTGTGGCGCGCGCGGGGCCGTGCCGTCGAGAACTCCGTCGAGGTGCCGCTCGAGCAGGTGGATGGTGGCGTCGTCGGCCTTGCGCAGCACGTCCGCGGCGTCGTCGTCCGGGGCGATCGGGAACCGCTCGACGCCGATGACGTCGCCGGTGTCGATCCCCTCGTCCATGTAGAACATCGAGACGCCGGTCTCGGTGAGCCCGTCGACGATGGCCCAGATTAGCGGCGAGCAGCCGCGGCGGCCCGGCAGCACCGCCGAGTGGAACCCGATGACCCCGCGTGGTGGGACGCCGAGGATCGTCGGCGGGATCACCTGCGAGAAGCCGACGACGAAGATCACGTCCGGCGCGAGCCCGTGGATCTCGTCGGCGTGGTCCCCGATGCGCCGGATCTTGCGCAGTCGCTCGGGCGCCACCAGGTCGTCGAACGTGCGGAAGCCGGAGACCCGCGGCGCCTCGGAGTCGGCGAGGACGAACGCGGCGACCAGGTCGACCCGCGGGTGCCCGAGCAGGACCTGCACGGCGCGGCGGCCGTCGTCGAGGCCCCCGATGAACACCACCCGCACCGGCTCAGCGGGCACCGGAACCGTCACCTCCCTCCGGGCGCGGCCGCGGCCGCGGCGAGGGGCGCCGCGCGCCGGTGGCGAGCACGGCCTCAGTCGGGTGCTCCTCCCGCACCGGCGGGGGTGGCGAGGGCTCGGGAGCGGGTGGTGGCTGCGCCCGTGGCGGGGCGGTCGGTGCCGGGGTGGCGGGTGGCGTCGTGGAGGGGGCCACCGACCACGGCCCGACGGCGTACCCGGTGCCCGCACCGGTGGCGAGGTAGTCGTCGTCGGCGACGCCGGCGCGGCCGCGGGTCATCGTCAGCACGGTGCCGAGCAGCCGCGCGGACACCGTCTCGAGGGCGGTCGCCGCGTCCTCGGCCGCCGCGGTCGTGGTCTTCCCCGAGCGCAGCACCAGCACGACCCCGTCCACGCGCGGTGCCAGCACGGAGGCGTCCGAGACGGCCCCGACGGGTGGGGAGTCGATGATCACGACGTCGTACCGGGCGCGGACGTCGGCGAGGAGCCGGTCCATGACCGGCTGGGCGAGCAGCTCGCTGGGGTTCGGCGGCGGCGGGCCGCTCGGCAGGACGTCGAGGGTGTCCTGCCAGCGGTGCACGGCGGTGGGCCAGCCCAGCCGCCCGGCGAGCACGTTCGCCAACCCGACCGTGCGGTCGACCCCGAACAGGTCCGCGGCGCGGGGGCGGCGGAAGTCGGCCTCGACCACCAACACCCGCTCGCCCGCGTCGGCGAGCGCGAGGGCGAGGTTGCACGCCGTGGTGGTCGTGCCCTCCTCGGGCCCGGTGCCCGTGACGAGGACGGTCCGGTGGGCGTCCGGCCCGGCGACGGCCTGCAGGTTGGCGCGCAGCCGCCGGAACTCCTCGGCCACCCGGCCCCGGGGGCGGTCGCGGAAGACGAGCCGGTGCGCCTGGACGTCGCGGTCGTCGGTGATGAGCCCCAGCACCGGGGCGTCGACGGACCGGCGCGCCTGGTCGCGGGACGTGATCGAGCGGTCGAGCGCGTGGCGCGCGAGCGCGAGGGCGATCCCGGCGAGGAGCCCGAGGCCCAGGCAGATGCCGATGACCAGCAGCGGCCGCGGTCCGCTCGGCGAGGTGGGGACGACCGCGGGCTCGAAGGTCCGGGCGGTGACCACCGGTGGGGCCTGCGGGTCGGGCTGTTCCAAGGCGGCGACGGTGGTGTTGAACTGTTCGGCGAGCAGGTTGGCCAGGTCGGCGGCCCGCTGCGGCGAGCTGTCCGCCACGGTCGCGGTCAGCAGCAGGGTGTCCGGCGTGGTGCTCGCGTCGATCTTGTCCAGGACCTCGTCCGGGGTGAGGCCGCCGCCGTGGCGCTCCGCGACCTGGGTGGCGAGCCGGTGGCTGCGCAGCACTTCGAGGTAGGTGGCCATCCGCTGGGCGGACAGCTCACCGCCCTCCGCCGCCGCGGCCACGTCCCCGCCGGGGGAACGGGCGGACACGAAGATCGTGGTCGAGGCCCGGTACGTCGGGGGCAGGAGCAGGCTCACCACGACGCCGACGAGGAGGCCCAGCAGGAGCCCGGCCAGCACGGACCGCCATCGAGCGCCGAGGACGTCCAGCCACTCCCGCGGTGTCACACGCCACCCCCGTTTCCCGGGCGGCGGTGCCCGGGATCTGCTGGCAAAGCTCACGACTCCCCATAGGGTCGTCGCCCCCGAGGCCCTACCGTTACTCGCCCGGGACGCTCCGTGCACGTGGAGTCGCCCGCGTTCTCAGGGATTTCTCAGGTCTTGCGCACGTGCGGTTGCCCCAGCCGCGGGTAGAGCGCGTCGAGCTTCGCGAACTCGTTCTCCCAGTTGTAGCGCTCGAGGATCGCGCGTCGGCCGTTGGCGCCCAGCCGGCGCGCTTCGTCCGGATCCCGCAGCAGTTTCTCGATGGCGGCGGCCGCGGCCCGGGGATCCAGCGGGTCGACCGCGATCCCGCAGTCGGCGTCTCCGACGAGCCGGGCCCACAGCGGGAAGTTCGAGCAGACCACCGGCACGGCGCACGCCATGTACTCGAACATCTTCGTCGAGTACGAGTCGAGGTAGTTGCTGATGGGGTGGTCGATGACGAGCCCGCACACCGAGTCGCGGATCGCCGCGATCGCGCGCTCGTGCGAGACACCGCCGAGGAAGTCCACCCGCGGCCAGCCCTCGCTCGCCCGCGCGTCCCGCTCCACGGCCTCGTCGTCGAACCAACCCGCGACCACCGCCCGGCTGCCCTCGGGCAGCGCCGCCGCGACCTCCGGGATCTCCCGCGCCCCCTGCACGGCCTTGAGGCCGCCCACGTAGGCGAACGCGTACCGGCGCTCCTCCACCGGCACCGGGTCCGGCCGCCGCGCGATCTCCGATTCCGGGAAGTTCTGGACCACCACCGTCTTCGCCGCCGGGAACTTCTCGGCGATCGTCGGGGTCGCGGCGACGATCGCGTCGAGGACCCGCCCCGCGATCCACTCGGCCACGGCCGCGCCGAGGGAGAGGAACCGCCGGACGTATCGCGGGATCCACCACTTGTTCATGATCTGCAGCGGGACGTCCTCGTGGACGTCGTAGACCACGCGGCAGCCCAGGACCTTGAGCAGCAGCCCGACCCAGATCAGCTCGGGGTCGTGGAAGTGGCAGATGTCGGCGCGCTCGCGCCGGGCGGCTCGGAACACCCGCCACGCCACGCGGAAGGCCCGGTCGATGCGGTTGCGGGGCAGCCCCACCCCGACCACCCGCACCCCGGCCACCGGCTCCTGCGGCGGCCGGCCGGCGATCAGCGCGACGTCGTGGCCCGCGCGGACCAGGCTCGCGCACTCGCGGTGCAGGATCCGCGTGTCCTCGACGCGGTGCACCGAGGTCAGGTGTCGGATCCTCGGCCGGGCGACTGCGATGTCGTTCACCTGAGGTTGCTCCCCCACGACCCGGGTGTCCCGGTGGCTGCGCGCCGTCGGCGGCGGCCGACGGGCCCTTGCGCACGACATCGTGCGGGATTCCGCGGCCGTTGGCTACTGTCGACGCCGTGCCGCCGACGGCCGTGGCTCCGGCCAGGCGACCGGTGCTGGCGCGGGCACCGGTCGTGGTCGCGGCCGTCCTCGCCTACGTGGCGGTCCTCCACCACGCCTACGTCAACGACATCGCGCCGTACTTCACCTATCTGCAGTTCGGCTACCGCAGCCCGGACCCGTTCGGCTACGCGGTGGCGATCGCCCTCGTCGTCGCGATCGCCCTGCTGCTCCCGCGGCGGGTTTCGCGACCGTCGCACGTGATCGTGTGGGCGCTCTTCCTCATCGCGGTGCTGCCGAGCCTCGTCGTGCCGCAGTACGCGCCCGCCCTGAGCAAACCGGCGGCGTTGGAGCTCGCCCTGTGGGTCGGCGGGTGCTTCCTCGCGGTGGTGGTGCTCGGGACCCGCGGGCTGCTGCGCGGTGTCGTCCCGCTCGCGCCGCTGCGGTCGCGGACGTGGTGGCGGCTCGTCGCGGTGCTCTTCGTCGTGCTGAACGGCTACGTGCTGCTCGCCATCGGGGTGAACTTCGACCTGCCGTCGTTCAACGACGTCTACGACGTGCGCGGCGAGTTCCGGGAGGAGGAGTCGGCGCTACCCGCCCTCGGCTACGTCGTGCCGCTGCTCGACAAGATCGTCAACCCGCTCCTGATCGTGCGCGGCCTGCTCACCCGCGGCTGGTGGTGGATCGGCGCGGGCGTCCTCGGCGAGCTGTACCTGTACGCCGAGCAGGGCAACAAGACCGCGGCCCTCGCGCCGATCGCCCTGGTCGGGGCGTACGCGTTCCTGCGCGCGCGCCGTCGGATCGGCACCGTCGTGCTGCTGGCCGCCTCGGTCGCGTCGATCCTCGTGCTGGCTCTCGACCGGCTGCTCGCGTCCAACGACCTGACCTCGCTGTTCATCCGGCGCACGCTGGTGCTGCCGGGGCTGACCACGGCCGGGTACGTGCAGGTGTTCGACGACGCCCCGAAGGCCCAGCTCGCCCACTCCGTGCTGTCGCCGTTCGTCGAACACCCCTACCTGGAGGAGCCGCCGGACCTCGTCGGGAGGCTGTTCTTCGGCGACCCGGAGACCCACGCCAACGGCAACTGGCTCGCCGACGGGTACGCGAACTTCGGCTACGCCGGGATGCTCGCCGCCACGGTCGTGCTCGTCCTGCTGCTGTGGGCGGTCGACGACGCCGCTCGCGGCCTGTCCGCGCCGTTCGCGTGCATGGTGTTCGTGGTGCCCGCGATCGCGCTCGCCGAGTCGGCGATCCTGACCGCGATCCTCACGCACGGGTTCTTCGCGCTGATCGTCCTCTGCGCGCTCGCGCCCAGGGGCTGGCCGCCGGGCCGCGGCGACGGGGGCGCTACCGGCGCCGGTCGCGCCGCCGCCAGCGCCACAGCCCCTTGAGGAAGCCGGTGCCGTAGCTCGTGTGCAGCACCGCGAACGCGGCGGCGACGCGCGTGGGATCGGCCCCCGTCCGCCGGGCCACCGCGACGCTGGCCGCGCCGTTGGCCACGGCGTAGGGCCCGAGCACGGCGAGCGCCCAGCGCGGGTCGCGGCGGGCGACGGCGACGAGCAGCGACGCCGCGGTCGCCACGACGAACGCCGCGGGCACGACGTGGCGGGGGGAGGCGAACCCGCCGCGCTTCTGCGCCACCCTGATCTTGTACTCGCCGTACTGGTGGTACTGACGCCAGAAGCGGCGCAGCGAGGGCGTCGCGAAGTAGTCGGTGCGGATCCCCGGGTCGTACCAGACTGTCCCGCCTGCCTGCAGGAGCCGGAAGTTCAGCTCGTCGTCCTGGTTGCGCACGAGCTCCGGGTCGAACCCGCCGATCCGGGAGAAGACCTCGCGCGGCCACGCCCCGAACGGCACGGTGTCGACCGGACCCGCGGTGGGCCGGCCCGTGCGGAACGCGACGCCACCGACCCCGAAGCGCGAGCTCTGCGCCGCGGCGATGGCCCGCCCGACCGGCCCCGTGCCGAGCGTGCGGATCGCGCCCCCGACGCACTGGGCGCCGGTCTCCTGCAGCACCCGGACCGATCGGCTCACGTAGTCGGGCGGGAGCGCGGTGTGGCCGTCGGCGCGCACGACCACCTCCCCGGTCGAGGCCTCGATGCCGAGGTTCATCGCGGTGGGGGCGATGCCGAGCGGGTTGTCCACGATCTGCGCCCTGCCCTCGGCGATGCGGTCGGCGAGCACCGCGGCCGCGAGCTCCCGCGTCCGGTCGGTCGACCGGCCGTCGACGAGGACGATCTCGAGCCGGTCGGCGGGGTAGTCCTGCGCGAGCACGGACTCCAGGCAGGCCTCGACGAACCGCTCCTCGTCGCGGACGGGGATCACGAGCGAGACCGTCGGCGTGCCCGGCGGGGCGGTGATCGAGCCGACCGGGGTGTCCAGCCGGGCCGTCACGCGGATCTCCCACCGATCATCCCGAGGACCTTCGACCGCACGGCCGGGTACCGCGGGCCGAGCAGCCGCTTCGACACCGCCAGCGCGTTCCACCTGGCCTGCTGCTTGAGCCGCGGCGCAGGGGCGCCGGAGGCGAGTGCGACGCAGGCACCCGGCGCGTCCACCGCCAGCACCGCGAACCGCCCGACGACGTCCATGGTCGCGTAGGTGCGCCTGCGCCGGGTGGGCGTCGACGTGTACAGCGTGCGGATCCCGGCCCGGTACGCCGCCGCCAGCACGGCCCGGTTCGTGAAGCCGTTCGGGACGGAGGCGTGGTCGACCGGCTTGCCGGTGACGTCCTCGAGCACCTCGACGCTCGTGCGCCACTCGTCGAGGATCTCCTCCTCCGACAGCCGCGTCATCAGCTCGGGGTGGGTGTGGGAGTGGGAGCCGACGACGTGCCCCGCCGCGGCGAGCTCGGCCACGCCGGCGCGGTCGAGGAACCCGGGCGTGCCCAGCCGGGCCGTGGCGATGAAGAACTCGCCGCGCAGGCCGTGCTCGGCGAGCACCGGTGCCACCACGTCGAGGGCGCTGCGGCCGCCGTCGTCGAACGTGAGGACCGTACCCGTCGCGCGGGCCCGCTCGGCCATCGCCTCGAACAGCCGCCGCCGGATCTTGTAGCGATCGGGTCCCGGGCCGGTGAAGCCGCTCTGGTCGAGCGGGCGGTCGTCGGGAAGCACGTCGTGGAGCATCAGGACCGTGCTGCTGCGTGGCGCCATGTCCCCTCCTCGGGCCTGCGCTCGCTCCAGCCCGGAAGTAAAGCGCACGACCGCGCTTCCCGACACCACTTCGTGGCACGGTGGAGGCCTCAGGTGGGGGTGGGAACGTGACGAAGGCGGAACCACAGGTCATCGAGCTCGCGGCCCCGGTGCTGGGGGAGGCCGAGAAGCGCGCGCTGGCCGAGGTCATCGACGACCGGTGGCTCACGATGGGCGACCGCGTGCGCAGGTTCGAGCAGGCCTTCGCCGAGCTGCACGGGGTCGACGAGGCGGTGGCCGTGAGCTCCGGCACCGCGGCGCTGCAGCTCTGCCTCGCGGCGTTCGACGTCGGGCCGGGCGCGGAGGTCCTGGTCCCGTCGATGAGCTTCGTGGCGACCGCGTCCGTCGTCGTCCACGCGGGCGCCACGCCGGTGTTCGTCGACGTCGAGGGCCCCGACCGGCCGCACATGTCGATCGAGGACGCCCGGCGGCGCATCACCGGGCGCACCCGGGCGATCATGATCATGCACTACGGCGGCTACGAGATGGACGTCGCCGCGTGGCGCGCGCTCGCCGGCGAGCACGGGCTGCTGCTGTTCGAGGACGCCGCGCACGCCGCGGGCCTCGCGGGCCCGGGCGCCACGAGCGACGCGGCGGCCTTCAGCTTCTTCACGAACAAGAACATGACCACCGCCGAGGGCGGGATGGTCGTGATCGGTGACCCGGAGCGGCGGCAGCGCGCGCGGCTGCTGCGCTCCCACGGCATGACGGCCAACACGCTCGACCGCACCCGGGGCCGCGCGGTCGGCTACGACGTGGTCGCCTGCGGCCACAACTTCCGGATGGACGAGCTGCGCGGGGCGCTCGGGCTCGTGCAGGTCGAACGGCTGCCGGGCTGGAACCGGACGCGCCGCGAGCTCGCGGACCGCTACCGCGCCGAGCTGGGCCGGGAGGTCCCCGAGGTCGTCGTGCCGTTCGCGCCGGGGCACCGGACGGCGGCCCACATCATGCCGGTGCTGCTGCCGGACGGCTGCGACCGTCCGCGGGTGATGGCCGAGATGCGCGCGGCGGGCGTGCAAACCAGCGTGCACTTCCCGGCCATCCACCAGTTCGAGTACTACCGCCGCGCCCACGGAGCCGTTTCCCTGCCGAACACGGAGCGGTTCAGCGCGCGCCAGTTGACGCTGCCCCTGCACCCGGCGTTGGAGCCCGGGGACGTCGAGAGGGTCGTGTCGGCGCTGCGCGAGGCGATCCGAGCGGCCCGCTGAGATTTCACTGAGGATCCTCGCCCGCTCATTCCGCGAACCCGCCCAGCTCCCTGCTGCATTCGGCGTACCTCGTCCGTTGCCACCCGAATGGCCCCACCCCTCCCGAACGAGCCCATCGGGGCGACGGCGGGGCGGACCGGGCTCGGCCGACCGTGTGGTCCAAAGCGTCGGCATTCGGTGCTGTGATCCGGATTACAAGGTCATTTTCGGCCGCGTTTCGGCACGTGGTCGGCCTGCGTTCGCACGCCCGGCGGACATCCCTCGACCGGCCCGGCGAACGGGTGAACGGCCCCGCGTTTCGGAAACAGGGTGCGGAGGGTGCACGATATGGCGTTCAAGAAGAGGGACAGCCAGCAGAACGGGGGAACGATGGCTTCGCTCTTGCACCTTCACCGAACTCGTCCATCGCGCGCCGGGGGGCCGTCGAGAGTCGGGGGGCACGACAGCCGCTGACGAGCGGGGTCGTGATCGCGCAAGTGCCCGTGGGTATCCGCACGGGCACGGGTCGTTACCACGAACGCTGCCCAACGAGGTGCACGTGAGGGGAAGAAGCACCATGCATGTTGCGATTCTTGCCGGCGGCCGGGGGGTCCGGCTCAGGCCTTACACCACCGCCTTTCCAAAGCCGCTGGTGCCGATCGGCGAGAAGTACGCAGTTCTCGACATCATCCTGCAGCAGTTGCGCGTTCAGGGATTCACCCGCATCACGCTGGCGATCGGGCACCTCGGCTCGCTGATCCGCGCGTTCGTGGGTGACGGGTCGCGGTGGGGCCTCGAGGTCGACTACTCCGAGGAGGACCGGCCGCTCTACACCATCGGGCCGATCCTGAACTTCCTGGACCGGCTCCCGGAGCACTTCATCGTGATGAACGGGGACGTGCTCACCGACCTCAACTACGCCGAGCTGCTGCAGCACCACATCGATTCGCGCGCGCCGCTCACCGTGGCCACGTACCAGCGCAACGTGAAGATCGATTTCGGCACCCTGGAGACCGACGGCAGCCAGATCGTGCGGTTCCAGGAGAAGCCCACGCTGCACTACCGCGTCAGCATGGGCGTCTACGCGATGTCGCGGAAGACGCTCGCGGGCTACCCGCGCAACGTCCCGTTCGGCTTCGACGACCTCGTCCTGGACCTGCTGGCCCGCGGCCAGAAACCGCGCGCGTACGAGTTCGACGGCTACTGGCTCGACATCGGCCGTCCCGAGGACTACGACGAGGCGAACCGCTCCTTCGAGGAGTTCCGGTCGATCCTGCTGCCGCCGGTGCGGCCCGTCTCGCGGGTGGGGTTCGCTTCGTGACCGGCGACGCGGGGAACGGCCGGCGGCCGTCCGCGCCGCGCGGCTGGAAGGTCGGGATCGTCGGGATGGGCTACGTCGGCCTCACGCTGGCCGCCGCCATGGCCCGCACCGGCCGCTACGAGGTGCACGGCGTCGACGTGCAGCCCGACGTCGTGGACAGCCTGTCGCGGGGGGAGCCGCACATCTACGAACCCGGTGTCGGCGAGGCGTTCGCCGAGCTCGTCGGGCAGCGGATCTTCGTGGGTCCGCAGCTGCCCGACGGCGGGGTCGACGCGGTCGTCATCTGCGTGTCCACCCCCGTCGACCCGGCGACGCACGAGCCGTACCTCGACAACCTCGTCGCGGCGGCCGAGCACGTCGCCGCGCGGTGCCGTCCCGGCACGCTCGTCGTGGTCCGCAGCACCGTCCCGGTGGGGGCGAGCCGCCGGTTCGTCCTCCCGCCGCTCGAGCGGGCGTGGGGCGCGGCGCGGCTCGTCATGGCCCCCGAGCGCACGATCCAGGGCCAGGCCCTCCGCGAGCTCGTCGAGCTGCCGCAGGTCATCGGCGGGATCGACCAGGAGAGCCTCGAGCTCGGCCTGGACCTCTTCCGCGGCCTGGTGCGGCAGCTGGTGCCGGTGTCGAGCCTCGAGACGGCCGAGCTGGTCAAGCTCGCGAACAACTGCCACACGGACGTCATCTACTCGTTCGGCAACGAGATCGCGATGCTCACCGAGCGGCTCGGGCTGGACCCGCTCGAGGTCATCAGGGCGACGAACCTCGACTACCCGCGCCCGGACCTCGCCCGCCCCGGGTACGTGGGCGGGGGATGCCTGTCCAAGGATCCGTACCTCATGCTCGCCGGGGCGCAGCGGTACGGCTACACCCCGCAGCTGATCAAGTCGGCCCGGGCGCTGAACGAGAGCCTGCCCGGGCACGTCGCGCGGCGGGTGGTGCGCCTGATGCCGGGCGGGGGCGGCGGCACGCTGGCCGTCCTCGGCTGGGCCTACAAGGGCTGGCCGCCCACCGACGACATGCGCGGTACCCCGATCGCGGCCATGATGCCGGTGTTCACCGCGGCCGGGATCAGGGTGCTCGGCCACGACCCGCGGGTGCGGGCCGAGGTCATCCGCGCCCACGGCGGCGAGCCCGTCGACCTCGCCGAGGGGTTCCGGGCCGCCGACGGCGTCCTGATCGTCACCGACCACCCGGACTACCGGGCGATCGACGTCTCCGCCGCGCTCGCCGGCTCGCGGGCCCGGTTCGTGTTCGACTCGTGGCGGGTCCTCGACGCCGACCGGGTGGCCGCGTGCGGGGTGCGCTACGCCGCCCTCGGCTTCGAGCGCCCGGACCCGGCGCGGGTGCCACCGAGCGGGGTGGTCGCATGAGGGCGCTCGTCCTGGGCGGGGCCGGCTTCATCGGGCTCCACCTCACGCGCCGGCTGCTCGAGACCGGGCGGTCGGTGACGATCGTCGACGACTTCTCCCGCGGCAGGCGCGACGTCGAGCTCGCCCGGCTCGACGTCCCGGTCGTCCACGCCGACCTCACCCGCCGGGAGGCCTACGAGGAGCTCCCGCACGGCTGGGACGAGGTCTACATGCTCGTGGCCGTCCTCGGCGTGCGGAACGTGGTGAACGACCCGGCGCGGGTGCTGCGGGTGAACACCGTCGCCGTGATGAACCTGCTCGACTGGATCGAGCCGGACGCGCTGCTGTTCTTCGCCTCGACGAGCGAGACCTACGCGGGCGGCGTCAACGCCGGCGTGGTGGGCGTCCCGACACCGGAGACCGCCCCGCTGATGGTCGAGGACGTCACCGCACCCCGGTCGACCTACGCGATCAGCAAGATGTGGGGCGAGGCCGCGGTCGTGCACACGGCGCGGGAGAAGGGCTTCCCGTTCGTGATCGGCCGCTTCCACAACGTCTACGGGCCGCGCGGGGGCACCGACCACGTCATCGGGGAGATGTCCGCGCGGGCGATCCGCCGGGAGAACCCGTTCCGCGTGTGGGGCGCCGACCAGGCGCGCGCGTTCTGCTACGTCGACGACGCGACCGAGGCCGTCGTCCGCCTGATGGGCACCGACGCGGCCTTCGGCGAGATCGTCCACATCGGCACCGACACCGAGACGATCATCGCCGACCTCGCCAAGCTCGTGCTCAGGGAGGCCGACTTCGCGCCGGAGCTGCAGGTGCTCCCGGCGCCGCCCGGCGCGGTCGCGCGGCGGGCGCCGGACCTCACGAAGCTGCGCGCGCTCACCGGCTTCGAGCCGCGGGTGCCGCTGGAGGAGGGCGTGCGCCGCACGTTCGCCTGGTACCGCGACTCGATGTAGGTCGGAGCAGGTCGGAGGGCGGGGTCGTGACGCGAACCGTCGTGATCGGGCAGGGCTACGTCGGGCTGCCGCTCGCGGTGCGGGCGGTCGAGGTCGGCCACGACGTGGTCGGCTACGACACCGACAAGCGCCGCGTGGAGCTGCTCCAGCGCGGCGAGTCGTTCATCGACGACGTCACCGACGCGCAGCTCGAGGCGATGCTCGCCACGGGCCGGTACCACCCCACCGCCGACGCGGCGGACCTCGCCGGGTTCGACGTCGCGGTCGTGTCGGTGCCGACCCCGCTGCGGGACCGGGTGCCGGACCTCAGCCACGTCGAGGCGGCCGCGGTCGACCTCGGTCGGTGCCTGCGGCCGGGCTGCTGCGTGGTGCTGGAGTCGACCACCTACCCCGGCACCACCGAGGACCTGTTCGTCCCGCTGCTGGAGGCGGGGAGCGGGTTGCGTGCCGGGCGGGACTTCCGCGTCGGCTACAGCCCCGAGCGCATCGACCCCGGCAACCCCACGTGGACGCTGCAGAACACGCCCAAGATCGTGTCCGGGGTGGACGAGCGGTCGCTGGAGGCCGTCGCCCGGTTCTACGAGGAGCTGGTCGAGAAGGTCGTGCGGGTCCGCGCGATCCGGGAGGCGGAGCTCGCCAAGCTGCTGGAGAACACGTTCCGGCACGTCAACATCGCGCTCGTCAACGAGCTCGCGATGTACTGCCACGGCCTCGGGATCGACGTCTGGTCGGTCCTCGACGCCGCGGCGACCAAGCCGTTCGGGTTCATGAAGTTCACCCCCGGCCCGGGCGTGGGCGGCCACTGCCTGCCGATCGACCCCTCCTACCTGCAGTGGCAGGTGCGGCGCGCCGTGGGGAGCAACTTCCGCTTCATCGACATCGCCAACGACATCAACGAGCACATGCCCGACTACGTGGTCTCGCGGGTGGCCGACCACCTCAACCGCAGGCAGCGGTCGGTCAACGGCAGCTCGATCCTGCTCGTCGGCCTCGCCTACAAGCGCAACTCGGGCGACGCCCGCGAGTCGCCCGCGCTCGAGGTCGCGCGCCGGCTCGCCGACCGCGGGGCGGTGCTCACCGCCGTGGACCCGCTGATCGACCCGCACCACGTGCCGTCGTTCGTCCGGCTCGTCCCGCTCACGGCCGAGAACGTCGAGCGCGCCGACGTGGTCGTGGTGCTCACCGACCACGACGCGCTCGACTGGGCGCTGCTCGAGCGGTGGGCCGACCGGGTGCTCGACACCCGCAACCGGCTCGGATCCGGAGCGGTCGACCGGCTGTGAGGCGGCGCCGGCCCGCCCGGTGCGGCCGCCGAAGGGGGGTCGTCTATCGTTTCCGCACGTGAGCGTGTGGGAGACGATCCTCTACTTCGCGGTGCCCGCGGTGGCGTTGTACGTGGGCATCGCGTTGCTGGTGATCGCACCGCGGATGGCGCGCAGGCCCCGCTACCGGGTGGGGCAGCCGTGGCCGCACGAGCCGGTGTGGTGGACGGCCAACCCGGAGGGTGCGCACCTGCCGCCGCCCGGCCACACCGACGGATCCGACGCCGAGCGCGGCCCCGTCCGCGCGGGAGCGCGTGCCCACGCCGAGCGAGGAGGCGCACGTGGCAGCTGGTGAGTCGCACCCGGGGAGCACCACCGACCACGGTGGCACCGGGACCGCCGTCGCCCACCCCGGCAGCGAGGACCTGCCGGTGGGTGCCGTCGTCACCGCGTCGGGCCGGATCTCCCGCGCCGAGGAGTTCCGCGAGCCGTCCCGGGCCGACCAGCCGTTCACGCCGGTCCAGATGGCCCGCCTCGACGAGGCCCTCACGCTCGCCAGCCGGGAGACCGGCCTGCGCTTCAGCATCTACATCGGCGACCTGGGGCCCGACCCGTCCGCGCGCGTGGCGGAGCTGCACGACCAGCTCGAGGGCTCCGACGAGGCCGTGCTCGTGGCGGTCAGCCCCGGGCAGCGGTTCGTCGAGGTGCTGAGCGGCGCCGAGGCCCGCACCCGGCTGCCCGACCGCGGCGCCAAGCTCGCCGTCATGAGCATGGTCGCCTCGTTCAAGGAGAGCGACCTGTTCGGCGGGCTCTTGAGCGGCCTGCGCATGCTCGCCGACCAGGCGGGCGGTCGTCGGCGCACGCACTGAGCCGCTCGTCGAGCGCGAAGCACCGGTTTCCCGACCGTTCGTCGCCGGGTACCCCACCCGGGCGCAGGACGCGACCGGTGACAGATCGACCGCAACCTCCGGGCTTGCCTCCAAGTTGGGGATGGTCGACCCCGTCGCCCGAGTCGCATACTGTGCGTCCACGGCCCCCTTCGGGCCACGGACAGACGAAGGGCAGGGACCTACATGGGTGACGCGGGACATTCAGCCGGCAACGGGCAGCGTCGCCGCCGGCCGGGCACCGCAGGCTCGTCCGTCCTGACGCCACCCACGGGAATGCCGGTCATCCCGGACCTGGAGAGCATCCTCCCCGAGCAGCGGCGCGGGCCCCGTCCGGTCCCTGCCGACCCGCCCCAGCCGCCCGCGCAGCGCACGGTGGCGAACCCGTGCACGTGCGGCCACGGGCCGGAGGCCCACGAGCACTACCGACCCGGCTCCGACTGCGGCGCGTGCGGCCGCAACGCCTGCCGCGAGTACCGGCCCGCCAACAGCGGCTGGCGCCGGCTCCTGCGCGGCCTCGGGCTCCGCGGCTGAGTGGGGGAGGTCTTCCCCGACCTCACCCGGGTCGACCTGGGTGAGGTCGGCTACGACGCCGCGATCGACGCGATGCGCGGCTGGGTCGCGGAGTGCCAGGCGGGCACCGCGGGCGACCGGCTGTTCCTGCTCTCCCACCCGCCGATCGTCACGTACGGGCCGCGCACCTCACCCGACGACCTCCCGCCGGCCGCGTCCGGGCTGCGGACGGTCGGGGTCGACCGCGGCGGGCAGGCCACCTACCACGGCCCGGGCCAGATCGTCGGCTACCTCGTGGCCAACGTGCGCGAGCGCGGCCCCGCCGACGTCGTCCGGTGGATGGAGCAGGGCATCATCGCCGCCCTCGACGCGCTCGGCTTCCCCGCGATCCGCAGGCAGACCCCGCCCGGCGGCCCCAGCCTCGTCGGCGTGTGGACCCCGGACCACCGCAAGGTCGCGTCGATCGGCTTGCGGATCCGGGGCGGGGTCAGCAGCCACGGCTTCGCCCTGAACGTCGACCCGGACATGACGGTGTTCGACCAGTTCGTCTCGTGCGGCCTGACCGACCCGATCACGTCCCTGCGCGTGCTCGCGGAGGAGCGCGGCGAGGAGCCGCCGAAGGAGCACGAGGTGCGCGACGCCCTCGCCGCGGCTCTCGGCGCGAGCTGAGGTCCGCTAGTCGAACGCCGGGTCCTCGGTGCGGGTGCGCTTCAGCTCGAAGAAGTGCGGGTAGGAGGCCAGCAGCCGGGCGCCGTCGAAGACGCGCCCCGCCTCCTCGCCGCGGGGGATGCGCGAGAGCACGGGGCCGAAGAACGCGACCCCGTCGACGTGGATGGTGGGGGTGCCGACGTCGAGCCCCACCGGGTCCATGCCGCGGTGGTGGCTCGCCCGCAGCTCCTCGTCGTACTCGGTGCTGTCGGCGGCCTCGGCGAGGGAGGCGGGCAGGCCGAGCTCGGCGAGCGCCTCCTTGATCACGACGTCGAAGTCCTTGTTGCCCTGGTTGTGGATGCGGGTGCCGAGGGCGGTGTAGAGCGGCTCGAGGATCTTCTCGCCCTCGGTGCGGGCGGCGGCGATCGCGACCCGGACCGGGCCCCACGCGCGGTCCATGAGCTCGCGGTACTGCTCGGGCAGGTCGCGGCCCTCGTTGAGCACGGCGAGGCTCATGACGTGCCAGTTGAGCTCGATGTCGCGGACCTCGCGGACCTCGAGCATCCAGCGCGAGGTGATCCACGCCCACGGGCACAACGGGTCGAACCAGAAGTCGACGCGGGTCTTGCCCTCTGCACCGGCCTGTGCGGCACTCGTCACGGCAGCTCCTCGGATCGGGTGATCGCTCTCCTCAGCACCAACCGCGGCGGGGCACCCGGCATTCCGTGACGTGCCCGATCTCGACGGCGCGCGGCGGACGCACGTGGTTGGATCGGCAGCCAGTCCGAGCTCACCCACCGATCCAGGAGTGCCGAGTCCGAATGGCCCCTCCCAACCTGACCCGCACCGACGCCGAGCGCCGGGCTGCGCTGCTGGAGGTCGTCGACTACGCCGTCGAGCTCGACCTGACCGACGGCGCCGGAAAGCCCGGCGACACGACGTTCGCCACCACCACGACCGTCCGCTTCCGCTGCACCGAGCCCGGCGCCGACAGCTGGATCGACTTCGTGGGCGCGGGGGTGGCGGAGGCCACGCTGAACGGCGTGCCGCTCGACGTGTCCGGCTACCGCGAGGAGGACGGGATCGCGCTGCCCGGGCTCGCCGCCGAGAACGAGGTGCGCGTGGTGGGCACCGGCCGGTACATGAACACCGGCGAGGGCCTGCACCGGTTCGTCGACCCGGTCGACGGGGCCGTCTACCTCTACTCGCAGTTCGAGACGGCCGACGCGAAGCGCATGTTCGCCTGCTTCGACCAGCCCGACCTCAAGGCCCGCTACACCCTCACGGTCACCGCCCCCGAGGGCTGGAAGGTCATCTCGAATGCGGTCGCGGAGAGCGTCGAGGGCGGGGTGCACCGGTTCGCCACCACCGAGGTCATGTCCACCTACCTGGTGGCGCTGATCGCCGGCCCGTACGCCGAGTGGCGCGACGAGCACGACGGCATCCCGCTGGGCATCTACTGCCGGGCCTCGCTCGCCGAGCACATGGACGCCGAGCGGCTGTTCACCGTGACCAAGCAGGGCTTCGACTTCTACCACCGCCACTTCGGCGTGCGGTACCCGTTCGGCAAGTACGACCAGCTCTTCGTGCCCGAGTTCAACGCGGGCGCCATGGAGAACGCGGGCGCGGTGACGTTCCTGGAGGACTACGTCTTCCGCTCCCGCGTCACCCGGTTCCTCTACGAGCGCCGCGCCGAGACCGTGCTGCACGAGATGGCGCACATGTGGTTCGGCGACCTCGTGACCATGCGCTGGTGGGACGACCTGTGGCTGAACGAGTCGTTCGCCACCTGGGCGTCGGTGCTCTGCCAGGCCGAGGCCACCGAGTACCGCAACGCGTGGACCACGTTCGCGAACGTGGAGAAGTCGTGGGCGTACCGGCAGGACCAGCTGCCCTCCACCCACCCCGTCGCCGCGGACATCCCGGACGTGCAGGCCGTCGAGGTGAACTTCGACGGCATCACCTACGCCAAGGGCGCGTCCGTGCTCAAGCAGCTCGTCGCCTACGTCGGGCTCGAGCCGTTCCTCGCGGGGCTGCGCGCCTACTTCCAGCGCCACGCGTGGGGCAACGCCACGTTCGACGACCTGATCGCGGCGCTCGAGGAGTCCTCGGGCCGCGACCTGTCCGACTGGGGAGCCCAGTGGCTGAAGACCACGGGCCTCAACCTGCTGCGCCCGTCGTTCGAGCTGGACGACGAGGGCCGGTTCACCCGGTTCGAGGTCGTGCAGGGCGGCGCGCGACCCGGCGCGGGCGAGCTGCGCACCCACCGGCTCGCGGTCGGCGTGTACGACGACCGCGACGGCAAGCTGGTGCGCACCCACCGCGTCGAGGTCGACGTCTCCGGCGAGCGCACCGAGGTCCCCGAGCTCGTCGGGGTGCCGGGCGGGAAGCTCGTGCTGGTCAACGACGACGACCTCACCTACTGCGCGCTGCGCCTCGACCCGGGTTCGCTCGCCACCCTCGTCGACCGCATCGGCGACATCGCCGAGCCGCTGCCCCGCACGCTGTGCTGGTCGGCCGCGTGGGAGATGACCCGCGAGGCCGAGCTGAAGGCCCGCGACTTCGTCGCGCTCGTCGCGGGCGGGTTCGGGGCCGAGACCGAGGTGGGCGTGGTGCAGCGGCTGCTCATGCAGGCGCAGACCGCGCTCGCCTCCTACGCCGACGAGCAGTGGGCCGCGGAGCGCGGCTGGACGCTGCTCGTCGACGCCCTGCTGTCCCGCCTGGACACCGCGCCCCCGGGCTCCGACGCCCAGCTGGCGGTCGTCAACGCGCTCACCGGCAGCGTGCTCTCCACCCCCGTGCTGGAGCGCATGCGCGGCTGGCTGGACGGCGTGGACGTCCCCGACGGCCTGACGGTGGACACCGACCTGCGCTGGCGGCTCCTGCACGCGCTCGTCGCGCACGGGCTGGCCCGGGAGCCCGAGATCGAGGCCGAGCTGGAGCGCGACCCCACCTCCACCGGCCGGCGGCAGGCCGAGCGCGCTCGCGCGCTGATCCCCACGGCGGAGGCCAAGGAGCGGGCCTGGACCCGCGCCGTGCGCGACGACGAGATCCCCAACGCCGTGCAGGAGGCCATCATCAGCGGCTTCTCCCACCCGGCGCAGCGAGGGCTCCTCGGCGGCTACGTGGAGCGCTACTTCGCCGAGGTGGCGGAGGTGTGGTCGCGGCGCACGAGCGAGCGCGCCCAGCAGGTGGTCGTGGGCCTGTTCCCGTCGTGGGCGGTGGACAAGTCGACGGTCGAGGCCGCC
Organism: Pseudonocardia sp.; assembly: GCF_035305885.1. Lineage (GTDB taxonomy): Bacteria > Actinomycetota > Actinomycetes > Mycobacteriales > Pseudonocardiaceae > Pseudonocardia. The sequence continues at coordinate 53,044 of NZ_DATGOP010000122.1, read as the reverse complement.
GACGCGTGGCTGGCCGACGAGTCCCACCCGCCGGCGCTGCGGCGGCTCGTCTCGGAGGGACGGGCGGGGATCGTCCGGGCGCTGGGGGCGCGGGAGTTCGACCGGTCGTAGGGGGCGGCTCAGCCCGTTCCGACGAGCGGCGCGTTGGTCGCAGAGGTTGTCGCAGAGGTTTCTGACGAACGCGCCGCTCGTCGGAAAGGAGGGAAGGCCTCCCACCCGTCCCGGGTGGGGTGGGTCAACCCGCCGAGGTCGACGCCTGGGCGACCGGGCCGCCCGACAGCACGCCGCCGACGTTGACCTGGGGGCTGACCTCCGCCTCGATGACGACGAGCGGCCCGTCGAGCAGCTCGGCGACCAGGCCTTCGCCGCCGAGCAACCCGGTCGGGCCGACCAGCCCCGCGACCAGCAGCGACAGCGGGCCCGCTGGTCGGGTGCGGAGGTCGGCGGTCCGCTCCTCGGTGATCGTGGCGTCGTCGCGGCCCGTGCCGCGGGGGTCGTCGGTGGTGTCGTCGGCGCTCGCCGCGGTCGGTGCGAGTGCGGCTGCGACGAGGTCGTCGGCCCGGAAGGTGTCGGTCGGTGGGTCGGTGAACCGCTGGGGCGGGCCGACCTCCTCGTGGTCGGTGGTCGTGGGCGCTGCCTGCGGGGTCTCCTCGGCCGCGGCCGCACAGGCTGCGCCGCTCGCGAGGGGCAGGGCCGCGAGCCCGGCCACCGCTGCCGCCCGCGCGAGGGCTCGTGCGCATGACACGGTGTGTGGTCCTTCTGGTCGCGGTGGATGGGCGGCGGCCCGCGCCCGGGCCGCCGCCCGGGGCGTCAGCCCTGGATGATCCCCGAGTTGGAGCGGTCGAGATCGACGTTGCCCTGCTGCACCGGGCCACCGGACAGGATTCCGCCGATGTTGAGCTGGGGGTCGGCCCCGAGCGTCGCGGCCACGAGGTCATCGGCCTGGAACGCGTCGAAGTCGCCGCAGCCGAACTGCTGGATGCCGTCGTTCGACGCGTCGACGCGCGAGTTCTGCTGGACGACCGGGCCGTCGCTGAGGATTCCGCCGAGGTTGAGCTGCGGGCCGACGTCGATGCCGAGGTCGGCCAGGCCACCGTCCTGGACCGCGAGGTGGTCGTCGCAGCCGCGGTCTCCCTTGTGGTGATCGCCGGCGTGTGCGAGCCCGGCCCCGGCGACGGTCAGGGGCAGCGCGAGTGCACCGACGGCGATGGCGCGACGGGCGGTGACGGCGGGGGTCTTCGGCTTGCGATGCACGGGTTCTCCTTCGAGTGACCAACCTGCCCGGCTGAGTAGCGGTATGTGATCAACCGGTGACGGAAAGCTATCAGTCGCCCACGCGGCTCCCTTGATCAGGGAGCGGCACGGCCGCTTTCGGTGGGCCGGTCAGCGCTCACCGTGGTCAGTTGATCACGCGAAGTAATACGCAGCGTGAACGACACGCCGGACTGGTGTCACGGTGAGTAGGCGAACCACGACGTCACGTCACCGCATCGGTGAGGTGGAAAACCGTGCAGATCACCACTGCGAAGCAACCCCTCGCCGGGCTCACGCATCAGTACCGGAATGCGAACCACCGCCCCGGCCGTGCTGACCTGGGCTTTCCTCGGTCTCCGTCGTGCGACCGCGGTCCCCGGCCACCTGGTCGTGGTCGGCTGCCGGGGCACGGTCGGGTGGGCGCCGGTCACCCCGAGGGGTTGCTGGGTGGCGATCAGTAGCGCGCGATGAGCGCGTCGCGCAGGACGCCGGTCTCCAGCTCCATCTCGCGCACCCGGTGCTTGACCAGGTCGCCGATGCTGACCATCCCGACCAGGCGACCGTCGTCGAGGACGGGCAGGTGCCGGTAGCGGCCCGCGGTCATCCGGGCCATCGCGTGGGCGACGGTCTCCTCGGGCTCGGCGGTCTGGACGTGGCTCGTCATCACCTCGCTGACGGGCATCGACAGCAGCGCGCCGCCGTGGCGGCGCAGGGCGCGGACGATGTCCCGCTCGGACACGATGCCCTTCATCGCGCCGTTCTCGTCGCAGACCAGCACGGCGCCGATCTCGAGCCTGCCGAGGCGTTCGACGACCTCCGCCACGGTCAGCCAGGGCAGCACGGAGTGGACGGTGGATCCCTTGGTGGCGAGGATGTCGGCGATCTTCATCTTCTCCCCTTCGCTGCGCCTGCGATGAGTCCGCGAAGCACTCGCCCGTGCCGCGCGATACCTCCATCGTGCTCCTGTGTGACGCGCGTCGCTCCCGTCAGCCGCGAGTCGTCACCGGAATGACGTGCGGTCCGTCCCCGATGCCTGATCTCGTGCGTCGAACGGTCGGTGATCGGGGGCGATCGGGCCGTTCAGGAGGCGAGTGCGTAGAGCGCGTCGCGCAGTTCGCGGTCCTCGTCGGCGGACCGCCGGACGGCGCGCAGGGCGAGCGGCGGGGGCGGGTCGCGCAGCGGTAGCGGCACGAGGGTGGCGTCGGCCGGCTCCCCGTCCGCGCCCAGGGGGCCCGTGCTCACCGGGCTCGGGCTGCTCGTCGCCGGCCCGGCGCTGCTCGCGGCGGTCCCGACCGCGCCGTACGCGGTGCTCGCCACCGGGCTGCTGCTGATCGGGGCGGGGGTGTCGCTCACGCTGCCCGCGCTCGTCACCGTCGTCGTCGCGGCCGCCCCTGCGGGCACCGCCGGGACCACGCGGACTGCGGAACGCCCTCCGGCAGGCGGGGGCGACCATCGGGGTCCGGCGTTCCTCTGTGCGGCGGCCACGTCCGGCGCAGCGGCGCTGCTGTGGGTGCTTGATCGGCGGCATCGGTGACACGTTCGGAGCAGCCTCGCTCCCTCGAACGGGGAGCGGTACTGCCATGAGCGTGCCCTCAGCGCTCCTGGATACCCTTGCGGGCGATGAGCCCCGCATCCGACGACACCCCCGTCCGCATCGGCGGACGCTACCGGCTCGACGAGCGCATCGGCGCAGGAGCCATGGGTGCGGTGTGGCGAGCGACCGACGAGCTGCTCAACCGCACCGTCGCGGTGAAGGAGCTGCTCGCCGCCGCCGCGCCACCCACAGCGGCGGGCAACGACGCGCTCGAGGAGTCGCGGCAGCGTCTCCTGCGCGAGGGTCGGATCGGCGCGCGGATGCAGCACCCGCACGTCATCAGCATGTTCGACGTCGTGGTGCACGACGACCGGCCGTGGCTCGTGATGGAGTACCTGCCGTCGCGGTCGCTCGCGGCGATCCTGGCGGAGAAGGGCTCGCTGCCGCAGGAGGAGGTCGGCGCGATCGGGCGGCAGGTCGCCGACGCCCTGGCCGCCGCGCACGTGGCGGGGGTCACCCACCGGGACGTGAAGCCGGGCAACGTGCTGATCGCCGACGACGGGCGGGTCAAGCTCACCGACTTCGGCGTGTCCCGGGCCGTCGACGACGTGCAGCTCACCCGCACCGGCCTGATCGCGGGCACGCCGGCGTACCTGGCCCCGGAGGTGGCGCGCGGGCTCACGCCCACGGCGGCGTCCGACGTGTTCGCGCTCGGCGCCACCCTCTACGCCGCCGTCGAGGGCATCCCACCGTTCGGGCTGGACGACAACGCCTACGCCCTGCTGCACAAGGTCGCCACCGAGGAGGTGCGGCCGCCGAAGCAGGAGGGCCCGGTCGTCGACGTGATCATGCGGCTGTTGAGCCGCGCGCCCGAGGACCGGCCGTCCGCGGCCCAGGCCCGTGACGCGTTCGCCGCCGTCGCGGCGGGCGGGGACGCCGGGCTCGCCCCGCTCGCCGGGACGGGGGAGAAGAAGACCACCCCCGCCGCGCCACCGCCGGCCAAGGCGGGTCCGCCCACGCTGGCGGACGTGCCGCGCCCCGAGCAGCCCCGCCGACGGAACCGCCGGACGGCGCTGCTGCTCGCGCTGCTCGCCGTGCTGGCGTTGGGCGCGGGCGGGGTCACGGCCGCCCTGACCAGCAGCAACGGGCCGGGGGACGCCGCGGCCGCCCAGCCCACCGAGCCGCCCGCGGCCACCGGCGCGCCCGCGGCGACCACGACGACCGCGCCGCCCCGGCCCACGTCCACCGCGGCCGCGCCCACGACCGCACCGACCACGGCGCCGACCACGGCGCCGACCACCGGGTCGACGGGGTCGTCGGTCCCGTCGTCGGACCCGGTGGCGTTCGTGCAGGACTACTACGCGCTGCTGCCCGACAACACCGACGCCGCGTGGCAGCTGCTCGGCGCCGAGGCGCGCAGCCGCTCGGGCGGGGAGGCCGGGTACGACCGCTTCTGGAGCGAGATCGCGGACGTGACCGTGCGGAACGTGCGCCGGACCGGCGACAACACCGTGGAGGGCACCGTCGTGTTCACCCGCCGCGACGGCAGCACGTCGAGCGAGCCGTACCGGTTCGTGATGGGCACCGGGCCGGACGGCCGGACGATCATGGAGTCGTTCAGCCGGCTGTGAGTCCGACGGTCACGCGGTCTGCTCGGACAGCCCCAGCAGGTGCCCGGTGACCCAGCGCACGACCTCGCGGACGAACACCACCCGGTTGTCCCGGCCGCGCACCTCGTGGCCCTCGTCCTCGAACAGCAGGAAGCCGGGGCTCGCGCCACGCTCGCGCAGGGCGTCCACCACCTGCTGAGCCTCGTCGACGGGGACGTTCGTGTCGTGGGCGCCGTGGACGACGAGCAGCGGGGCGGTGATGCGGTCGGCGCGGTGCAGCGGCGACAGCTCGCGCAGCAGCGCGGCGTCGGCGTGCGGGTCGCCGTACTTGGTGGTGGCCGCCGACGCGATCCACGGTTCGGTGCGCGCGTAGAACGTGGAGAAGTCGGCGATGCCGCACACGTCGACGCCGACGGCGAACAGGTCCGGGTACCAGGCGAGCGCCGCGAGGGTGAGGTAGCCGCCGTAGGAGCGGCCGGAGACCCCGATGCGGCCCGGGTCGGCGAGGCCGGCGGAGACGAGGAAGTCGACGGCCGCGCGCACGTCGGCGATGGCGGCGAAGCGCCGCTCGCCGTCGTCGGCGGTGGAGAACGTGCGCCCGTAGCCGGCCGAGCCGCGCACGTTCGGGGCGAACACGGCGACGCCCTCGGCGACCAGCGCCTGGAACAGCGGCTGGAACGTGGGCCGCTCCTGCGACTCGGGGCCGCCGTGCAGCCAGATCAACGTGGGCAGCGGGCCCAGCGCGCCGCTCGGGCGGAACAGCCAGCCGGAGAGGCGCAGCCCGTCCTCGGCGCGGAACTCGTGCAGCGTGGGCTCGACGAACGACACCCCGAACTGCTTGGCCGGGCGCAGCAGCGGGGTGGCGACCCCGTGCACGTCGAGGCCGATCCGCGACAGCCGCGGCGACACGGTCGGGCCCTCGTTCGCGACGATCAGGGCGGCGCCGTCGAGGGTGAACGCGAGGCCGGTGACGACGTCGCCGGGCACCGGGACCATCGGTTCGAGCAGGCCGGAGCGCAGGTCGAGCAGCTCCACCTCGCTGCGCCCGTCGACGTTCCAGGACAGCGCGGCGCGCACGCCCGCCGGGTCGAGCGCGACCAGGTCGAGGTCGTCGTCGGGGCGCTCGGCGATCGGGTAGACGGTGGACACGCCGCTGGTGCCGCGCAGTGTGACGGCGAGCAGCGCGGGCCGCTCGCGTCCCGCGTCGGTGTGCACGTACAGCTGGCGGCCGGTGACGCCGAAGCGCGCGTCGGCCACGTTGGCGCCGCCGGGCAGGAGCTCGGTGCGCCGCCCGGTGCGCAGGTCCACGAGCTCGAGGCGGCGGGCCCCGCGCGGGCCGAGCCGCACGACCGCCCGCCTGCCGTCGCCGCTCACCGCGCAGACGCGGGCGGCCGGGCCGGAGGCGAGCACGGTGGACGTACCGTCGCGCAGGTCGACCAGGCAGGCCTGCCCGTCGCCGGAGCCCTCGGCGTAGATCGTGATGCCGAGCTGGCGGCCCGTGGGGGACCACACCCCGAGGGTGGCGGCCGCCGCGCCGGGCGCGAGGTCGCGCACCTCGCTCCCGTCGGGGGAGACCACCTGCACGCGGGTGCGCTCACCCCCGTTCGGGGCGACCTGGCAGGCGATCCAGAGGCCGTCGGGGGACCAGCACATGGCCTCGACGTCGCCGTCGGTCGGCAGCGGGCGGTCGGGCTCGACCACCTCCTTGCCCGCGGCGGGCAGCGGCGCGACCCAGGCGTGCGGCCTGCCGTCGCGGTCGGAGATCCAGGCCAGCAGGGTGCCGTCGGGGGACGGGGCGGGATCGGAGTAGCGCGTCGGGTACAGCCCGGGCGCGTCGGTGCCCCCGCCGAGGCGCGCCAGCCGTCGCTCGGTGAACCCCACGTGCTCCATCCCCTACAGCCCCCTCTCCTGCAGCCACATCTCCAACAGCGCCACCTGCCACAACGCGTTGGAGCCCAGGTTCGTTCTCTTCGTGTTCGGATCGGCCAGCATGGCGTCGATCCAGTCCCGGCGGACGATCCCCCGAGCCTTCGCCACCGGGTCCGTGACGGCGTCGCGCACCCGGTCCAGGAACGGCCCTTCCAGGTGCCGGATCGCCGGAACCGGAAAATACCCCTTGGGCCGGTCGATGACGGCATCCGGGACGACCCCGCGCGCCGCGTCCTTCAGCACACCCTTGCCGCCGTGGGCCAGCTTGAGCTCCGGCGGGCACGCCGCCACCAGCTCCACCAGCTCGTGGTCGAGGAACGGCACCCGCGCCTCGAGCCCCCACGCCATGGTCATGTTGTCGACCCGTTTCACCGGGTCGTCCACCAGCATGACGGTCGAGTCCAGCCGCAGGGCGGCGTCGAGCGTCTCGTCGGCGCCGGGCGCGGCGAAGTGCTCGGCGATGAACGCCCGGCTGGGGTCGTGGTCGAGCAGCCACTCCGGTTCGAGGATCTCGGCCAGCTCGGCGTGCGGGCGGTCGGTGAACACCGCGGCGTACGCCTCGGGCCCGCGCTCGCGCGGCACGCCGGCGAGCGGCGGGTACCAGTCGTAGCCGGCGAGCACCTCGTCGGCGCCCTGGCCGGACTGCACGACGGTGACCGACTTCGACACGTCCTCGGCGAGCAGGTGGAACGCGACGCAGTCGTGGCTCACCATCGGCTCGGCCATCGCCCCGATCGCGGCGTCGACGGCGGGCAGCATCCGGGCCGGGTCGATGAGGATCTTGTGGTGGTCGGTGGCGAACTCGCGGGCGATGAGGTCGGAGTAGGCGAACTCGTCGCCCGACTCGCCCGCCGTGGCGGGGAAGCCGACGCTGAACGTGGCGAGCCCGGTCTGGCCCTCCTGGGCCAGCAGCGCCACCACCAGCGAGGAGTCCAGCCCGCCGGACAGCAGCACGCCCACCGGGACGTCGGCGACCATCCGCCGCCGCACCGCGACCCGCAGCGCCTCCAGCACGGCGTCGCTCCAGTCGCGGGCGCCCATGCCGGCGTGGTCGGGGCGGCGGACGTGCTCGGGCCGCCAGTACCCGCGGTCGCGGGTCGTGCTGTCCGGGGAGACGGTGCGGATCGTGGCGGGCGGGACCTTCCGCACGCCGGCGAGGATCGTGCGCGGCGCCGGGACGACCGAGTGGAACGTCATGTAGTGGTGCAGGGCGACCGGGTCGATCGCCGTGTCGACCCCGCCGCCCGCGAGCAGCGCGGGCAGCGACGAGGCGAACCGCAGCCGCCCGGGCGACTCGGTGACGTAGAGCGGTTTGATGCCCAGCCGGTCGCGGGCGAGCGTCAGCACGCCGGTGTCGCGCTCGACGACCCCGAAGGCGAACATCCCCAGGAACCGCTCCACGCACGACGGGCCCCAGCGGTGGAACGCCTTGAGCAGCACCTCGGTGTCGGAGGTGGAGAAGAACCGGTACCCCGCGGCCTCGAGCTCGGCGCGCAGCTCGCGGTAGTTGTAGATCAGCCCGTTGAACACGGCGGCGAGCCCCAGCTCGGGGTCGACCATCGGCTGCGCGCCGCGTTCGGACAGGTCGAGGATCTTCAGCCGCCGGTGCCCGAGCGCGACGGCGCCCGAGGCGTGCACCCCCGACCCGTCGGGCCCGCGCCGGTGCATCTGTCCGGTGATCCGTGCGACCGCCGCGACGTCCGGCTCGGAGCCGTCGAACCGGATCTCGCCGGCGATACCGCACATGCCCGTCCTCCGCTCCTCGCCGTCGAGTGGACGACGCCGCAGGCGGTGCGCGCAAGCGGTGGCGTGTTTCGGGTTCGTGTCGGGTGCCCGTGGTGTGATCAGCCCATGACGGATCCGACGATCGGCGTGACCTTCCGCCCGCAGTCCCCGCCCGAAGCGCTGCGCGACGTGGCGCTGGCGGCGGAGGCGGCGGGAGTCGCCCAGCTGTGGCTGTGGGAGGACTGCTTCTGCGAGGGCGGCCTCACCTCCGCGACGGCCGCGCTGGCCGCCACGGAGCGGCTGCACGTCGCCGTCGGGCTGCTGCCGGTGCCGCTGCGCAACCCCGCGCTCGCCGCGATGGAGATCGCCACCGTCGCCCGCATGTTCCCGGGCCGGTTCCTCCCCGGGCTCGGCCACGGCGTGCTCGAGTGGATGGAGCAGGTCGGGGCGCGGGCCGCCTCGCCCCTGACGCTGCTGCGCGAGTACACCGCCGCGGTGCGCGACCTGCTGCACGGCCGCACCGTCGACATCGAGGGCCGTTACGTGCGGCTGCGCGAGGTGGCCCTCGACTGGCCGCCCGAGCCCCCGCCGCCGCTGCTCGTCGGCGGGCGCGGCCCGAAGACGGTCGCGCTGGCCGGTGAGCTCGCCGACGGCGTCATCCTCGACTCCGCGCTGAGCCTCGACCAGATCCGCGAGGGCGTGGCCAACGCCGCCGCCGGGCGCGCGGCCGCGGGGCGGGCGGCCGAGCCGTTCGACACGGTCGTGTTCGTCGAGGTCGACCCGGGGGCCGACGACCTGGAGGCCCGCATCGACTCGGCGATCACCACGCTGGCCGGGATCGGGGCGGACACGGTGGTCTTCCATCCCACGGGGCAGGCGCCCGACCCGTTGCCTCTCATCGCGTCCTGCGCGAAGCGGGAGTGACCGCCCCCGGCGTCAGCGCAGCACCCACGTGTCCTTCGCGCCGCCGCCCCGCGACGAGTTGACGATCATGCTCCCGGCCGGGGCGACGCGGCTCAGCGCGGCCGGGGCCACGTCGACCCCCGTGCGCTCGCCCACGCGGGACTGGAACACGAAGGCGCGCAGGTCCACCGCGCGCGGCTCCAGCCGGTCGCCCGCGAACGTGGGGTGGGTGGACAGGTGCACGAGGTCCTGCGCCACCCACGCCGCCGGGTTGCGGCGCACCGCGTCGGCCACCGCGGCGAGCTCGGCCCGGTCGGCGTGCGGGCCGATCACGATGCCGCTGCCGCCGTAGCCGTCGACCGGTTTGAGCACGAGTTCTCCGAGGCGGTCGAGCACCTCCTCCCGCCGGTCCGGGTCGACGCACGGGTAGGTGGGGACGTTGTCGAGCACCGGGTCCTCGCCCAGGTAGTACCGGATCATCTCGGGCACGTAGGCGTAGACCAGCTTGTCGTCGGCGACGCCGTTGCCCAGCGCGTTGAGCACGGCGACGGTGCCCCGGGCGACCGCGCCCGCGATCGCCCGCCCGATCGGGCGCAGGTCGGCGCCGGTGGCGGTGAGCAGCTCCTTCTCGTCGAGCCGGCGGTACAGCGCGGCGAGCCTGCGCCGGGCGCCGGTGCTGACGAGGTAGACACCGTCCTCGGTGACCTGCAGGTCCCGCGGGGTCACCAGCGGCACGTCCATCCGGTCGGCGAGGAGGCGGTGCTCGAAGTACGCCGAGTCGGACGGCCCCGCCGACAGCAGCGCGACCTCGTCGTGGCCCGGCGCGTCCGGCTCGGTGGCCGAGAGCAGGGCCGAGCGCAGCATGCCGGGGACCCCTTCCAGCCCCACGACGCCCGCAGGGGGTTCGAGGTCGGGCATGGCGCTGCGGATCAGCCGCCTGCTGATCAGCGCGTAGCCGATGCCGGAGGGCACCCGCAGGTTGTCCTCCAGCACCAGCCAGTGGTCGGCGCGGTCGCGCACGAGGTCGATGCCCGCGACCGCGATGCGCACCGCGCCGGACGGCACGAGCTTTCCCAGGCGGCTCCAGCCGGGCGCGTCCTCCACCACGCGGGCGGGCACCACGCCGTCGGCGACGATCGAGCGCGACCCGTACACGTCGCGGACGAAGGCCTCCAGTGCGCGGACCCGCTGCGCGAGCCCGGTCGTGAGGTGCTCCCAGTCCTCCGAGGTGATGATCCGGGGGACGAGGTCGAGCGGGAAGAGCCGGTCGGCGTCGCCGTCGCCGACCCGGAACGTGACGCCCCGGGCCTGCTGCTCGGTGCGTACCGCGGACTCCGCGGCGCGCATGCCGCGCGGCCCGAGCCGGTCGAGGGTGCGGAACATCCACCCGTAGTGCGGCAGCACGGTGCCGCCCGCGCTCACCGCCTCGTCGTAGGACGAACTGGCGCCTGCGGGCTCGTGGTAGCCGACGAGCAGCGCGGGCGTGCTCGGCACGGTGGCGGGCGGTTCGGTGCGCAGCGCGCGGCCCTGGGTGGCGGCGAGCAGCACGTCCACGACGTCGGTGAGCTCGCCCCGGCGGCCGTACGCGCGGCGCTGGCGGGCCGCGGCGCTGCCGCGCGACAGCGCCGCCTGCGACAGCTCGAGCACCTGCTCCCAGTCGCCCAGCTCCTCCAGCTGCGGGCGCAGCTGGTCGACGAGCTGGCCGATCAGGATCGGGGGCGCGACGAGGGAGGGCCCGACGAGGTCGACGAGGTCGCCCTCCAGGCCGGAGCGCGCCGCCCGCCACGACGCCGCACGCAGCAGCTCGTGGCGCACCTCGGGCAGCGGCGCGCCCTCGGCCGCCTCGGCGCGGGCCTTGCCGACCAGCGCACGGAACAGCCCGGCGATGAGCACGACGTCGTCGACGTCCGGGCAGGCGTCGCACACCCGCAGCTCGACGGTGGGCAGGTGGGCGCTCGGCCGGATGTCGAAGTAGACCATCCCGGGGTCGCTGATCGTGCCGGACGCGATGAGGTCGGCCACCAGCGCGTCGTAGTCGGCCGCCGTCTCGACGTGGGCGGGCGGGCCCGCGGTGGGCCAGCGCGACCACACCACGGACCGGAAGCTCGCGTAGCCGGTGTCGCGGCCGTTCCAGTACGGCGAGCTCGCCGAGATCGCCAGCAGCACCGGCAGGTACGGCGCGATCCGGCGCACGACCTGCACCGCGAGGTCGCGGTCGGGCACGTCCACGTGCACCTGCGCGCCGCAGATGTGCTGCTCGCGCACGAGCATCTGGTACTCGTGCTGCATCTTCTCGTAGCGCGCCCCGGCCGAGATGGCGTCGCCGTGCAGCTCGGCGAGCGGCACCGTGCCCGCGGCGACGACGCCGAGCCCGAGCGGTTCGGCGACGGCCTCGAGGCGGGCGCGCAGCCGCGTGATGTGCCCGCGCAGCTCGTCGAGCGTGCCGCACACCGGCGTGTTCGTCTCGACGAGCGAGCGCTGCAGCTCGGGCGCGAACTCCGAGCCGTCGAGCTGGGCGAGCAGCGCGTCGACCTCCGGTTCGGCCCGGCGGGACTCGAGCCCGACGACGTGGAACTCCTCCTCGACGCCGAGCAGCGGCACGTCACTCATGGGTGTGACGCTGCCACACCGATGTGACGCGCGTGTCGCTCGAACGTCACACCGTCCGGGTGGTGCTACGCCGAAGCCGGCTCCTCCTCGGCGAACTGCATCTCCGGGGGCGGGACGCGGAACCCGCGCGTCAGCACGGCGAGGTAGGCGACGCCGAGGCCCAGCCAGACCATCCCCAGGGTGATGGCGGTGCCGTCGAGGCTCGTCAGGAGCCAGATGTCGATGGCGGCGCCGATCGCGGGCACCACGACGTGGCCCAGCACCGGCGGCCGCTCGCCCCGGCTGCGCAGGTAGCGGGCGATGACGCTCAGGTTGACGAACGTGAAGGCGGTGAACGCGCCGAAGTTGATGAACGAGGTCGAGGTGCTCACGCTCATGGCGAGCGCCCCGAGCCCGACGACCCCGGATGCGGCGATGCCGAAGGCGGGCGTGTGGAACCGCGGGTGGACGTAGGCGAAGAGCTTCTTCGGCAGCACCGAGTCCCGGCCCATGGCGAACAGCAGCCGCGCGACGCTGGCCTGGGCCGAAAGCCCCGAGGCGAACTGCGCCACCACGAGCCCGGCCAGGAACACCGCGCCGAAGAGGTTGCCGCCGATGAGCGTCGCGATGTCGAACGCCGCCGACGAGGAGTCGGCGAACACCGCGCCCGGGTGCACCAGCTGCGTGGTGTAGGCGACGAGGACGAAGATCCCGCCGCCGATCAGCGCGATCAGCAGGATGGCGCGGGGGATCGTCCGGCGCGGGTCGGTGGTCTCCTCGGTCAGGGTGGTGACCGCGTCGAAGCCCAGGAACGAGTAGGCCGCGATGGCCGCGCCCGCGGCGACCCCGGCCCACGTCGTGGCGTCGTTCACGAACGGCGTCGCCGACACGAGCCCGCCCGCCCCGGACGCGCCTGCGACGTGGGCGAGCGAGAGCAGGACGAAGAAGGCGAGCACCAGGAGCTGGAACGTCATGAGCAGGTTGTTCGCCGTCTTCGCGACGCGGATGCCCAACACGTTGAGCAGGGTCGTGAGCGCGATGAAGCCGATGATCCACACGGCGAACGGGACGCCGGGGAACTGCGCGGAGAGGTAGGCGCCGCCGATCAGCCAGATCACCATCGGCAGGAAGAAGTAGTCGAGCAGGACGGCCCACCCGACGAGGAACCCGATGCGGGAGCCGATCGCCTGCCGCACGTAGGTGTACGCCGAGCCGGCGACCGGGTACGTCCGCGCCATCCGGCCGTAGCTGTAGGCGGTGAACAGCATCGCGACCAGGGCCAGCAGGTAGGCCGACGGGGCCGCGCCCGCGGTCGCCTCGGCCACGATGCCGAAGATCCCGAGGACGATCAGCGGGGTCATGTAGGCCAGGCCGAACAACACGACCGGGCCGAGCGTGAGCGTTCGGGTCAGGGCTGGTGGCTGCGTCGCCATGGCTGCTCTCCTGGGGGTCAGGCCGGTGTCGCGTCGGGGCCGTCGGGGCGCCACCGCGCCGGGTCGATGCGGCCGTCGTAGAGCGGGAGGTCGAGCGGGTCGTCGGCGTCGGTGAACTGCGACCACATCCGGTTGAGGCCCGCCGTGCCGTAGGTGCGCACCCGGGTGACCGCGTCGAGGTCGAGCACGTCGGTGAGCACGGTCTCCTCCGCGCCGCTCGCCTCGACCCGGACGAGCCCCTCCGGGTCGACGACCAGGCTCTTGCCGACGCCGGCGGGCGCCGCGGCGTTGACGGAGAGGACGTAGACCTGGTTGACGATCGCGTTGGCCCGGGCGAGCACGAGCTCCTGGGCGCGGTCCGAGGTGGTGGTCAGCACCGGGTTCACGATCACCTCGGCGCCCATCCAGGCCAGGTGCCGCGCCACCTCGGGGAACCAGGCGTCGTAGCAGATGGAGAACCCGAGCCGGCCCGCATCCGGGACGTCGAACACGACGAACCGGTCGCCCGGCCGGTAGGGCTCGTACGGGCGCCACGGGAAGACCTTGCGGTACCAGGCCGCGAGGCGCCCGTCCGGCGAGAAGGCGAGCGCGGTGTTGTACAGCTCGCCGTTCTCGCCGCGTTCGCACACGCTGCCGGGCAGCAGCCAGACGCCGAGGTCCCCCGCGAGCTCGGCCAGCTGCTTGCCGCGCGGGCCGTGCAGCGGCTCGGCCGCCGCCTGCAGCTGTTCGAGCCGCTCGGCGGGCCGCCCGCGGGTGCCGCACAGGTGCAGCTCCGGGTAGGCGATCAGCCGGGTCTGCGGGGCGGCGGCGACGTGCGCCTCGACGGCGGCGGCGAACCCGTCGATCGGGGCGGCCGCCTGCTGCGGTGCCGCCTGCACCAGCTGGACGGGCAGGGGACGAGGCACGGGGCGAAATTTAGTGCAAAGTGAACACTTAAGCAATAGTGCTCAGACTGACCTGTTTTCCGGATCGGGCTACCGTGCTGGCATGCCGTCCGCCGACGCCGCCGACGACGAGGCCACCGCCCGGCCGCAGGCGAACGCCGGCCTGCCCGCGAGCCTCGCGGCCCCGGCCCTGGCCGGCATCCGGCGGCTCACCGCGTTCGACACGGTGCGGGTGCGCATCGCCCTCGCCGTGGAGCTGGGGCTGCTCGCGCCCGGGGAGCGGCTGCCGCCGACCGGCGACATCGCCGCGGCCCTCGACGTCGGCGAGATGACCGTGCGCAGGGCGCTCGTCTCCCTCTGCAAGGACGGCGTCCTCGAGCGGCGGCGGGGCCGGACCGGGGGCACCCTCGTCGCCCCGAACCCGCGGCGCGGGTCGGTCGCCGAGGTCGCGGCGTACCGGGACGCGGCGGGCGAGGTGCACGAGCTGATCGACCGGCGGGTCCTGCTCGAGTGCGGCGCCGCCCACCTGGCCGCGACGCGCGCGGGCCCGGCCGAGGTCGAGCGGATGCGCGAGCTCGTCGAGGGCATGGACCGGGTCGGCTCGTGGGCCGACTTCCACCGGCTCGACGAGCAGTTCCACCTGACCCTCGCCGCGGCGAGCGGCCTCGCCTCCGCCGTCGAGGGGTACGGGGCGACGCTGCGGGAGCTCTACCGGTACTACCTGCCCTACCCGCTCGAGTACCTCCGCGAGTCGAACGCCGAGCACCGCGCGCTGGTCGAGGCCGTGGCCGGGCGCGACCCGATCGCCGCGGCCGACGTGGCCCGCCGCCACGTCGAGGTCCTGCACGAGACGATGTTCGTCGGCCTGATGGACCGGCGGGGCGAGTAGCGGCTCAGCCGTAGGCGGCGTCGAAGAACGCGAGCTCCAGGTCGACGGCGCGGACGAACAGCTCCCGCACCCGGTCCCGGTGCGCCTGGGCGAGGTCGGCGCACACGCGGTCGAACTCGGCGCGCAGGAAATCCACCCACGCGGTGAAGGCCCGCCCGCTGTGCAGGGCGATCCACTCCGCCTGGATCGGCTCGTCCGGCGGCTCGTGGTCCGGGCGCGTGGCCCACTCCAGGTACAGCCACTCGGCGACCAGCAGCACCCCGAGGCACGACGCGTAGTCCGCGCTGCGGCGCGCGGTGTCCATCAGCTCGATGAACTCCCGCGTGGGCGGCAGCAGCGGGGGTTCGGTGCGGTCGGCGAGCGGGACGTCGAGGGTGTCGAAGGCGCGGGCGAAGAAGTCGTTCTCCGGCCCGGCGACGATCCCGAGCTGGCGGGCGTGCACGACGCGCGCGTCGGCGCGATCGGCCGTGGCGACGGCCGCGCCCATCAGCGCGAGGAACGCGTCGACGAACTGGTGGTCCTGCACGAGGTAGGTCGTGAGCACCTCGGTGTCGACCGCGCCGCGCCAGATCTCGTCGACGAACCGGTGCCCGACGGCGGCGTCCCACGTGGGGGCGGTCTGCTCCCGCAACTGCGCTGAGAACGTCACGGTGACAGAACCTACTGCCACCGGACGCCGGGGTAGGGGGAGCGGCGGGCGGCTTCCTCGACCGGCAGCGACCCGGAGGCGACCGCGGCGTGCAGCGCCGCCACCTCGGCCAGCTCGGCGCGCTGCGCCGCGACGAAGGCGGGGTCGACCGGGTCGCCGTGGCCGGGCACGACCGTGCGCGGGCCCAGGGCGAGCAGCGCGTCGAGGGTGGCGGGCCACTCGGCGACCACCGCGTCCTCGAAATCCGGCGGGGCGCCCTGCTCGACGAGGTCGCCCGCGAACGCGACGCCCGCGTCCGGCACCGTGACCACCAGGTCGTGGTCGGTGTGGCCGCGGCCGAGGTGGCGCAGCTCGACCGCGCGTCCGCCGAGGTCGAGCGCCGCGGGGGCGTCGGCGTCGGGAAGCGGCGGTTCGGTCGCGGCGAGCGCGTCGGCGGTGGCCGCGTCGCCGCGGTCGCGGTAGTACGCGCTCCAGCGCGCCCGCTGCTCGGGCGCGGTGGCGGCGAGGACCTCCCGGCAGCGGGGCAGGGCGTGCACGGGGGCGGGGGCGAAGGCGGCGGTGCCGAAGCAGTGGTCGAAGTGTGCGTGGGTGATCGCGACGACCAGCGGCAGCCGCGTGATCTCGCGGACCGCCGCGGCGAGCTCGGCGCCCTGGCGGGCGTCCCCGCGGGTGTCGACGACGAGCGCGCGCTCGGCCCCGAGCACCAGACCGGTCGTGAGGTCGAGCTCGGCGTGCCTGCGGGCGAGCACGCCGTCGCCGACCTCGACCCAGCGCCCGTCCATCAACCGGCCCGCAGGAAGCCGTCGTGCAGGCGGGGGACCGCGGCGCTCACGTCGAGGTCGGCGGCGAGCTCCACGTCGGCGGCGAAGCCGTCGGCGCGCAGCTCACGGCCCGAGCTCGTGGCGGCGAGCACGGCGGGAAGGCCCCGGTCGCGCGCGGCGGTGAACTGCGCGACCGCCAGCTCGGCCTCGGGGGAGCGGTCCGGCAGCGCGGCGGCGATGGCGCCTGCGCCGAGCGCGTCCTCCGCGGCGACGCGCATGGTGTCGTCCGGCCACCGCTCGCCCGCCGGGACGATCCCGATCGGGCCTCCGACGGCCTCGGCCGCGGCCGCCACGGCGGAGGCGTTGCGCAGGCAGCCCGCGAGCAGCACCGCGCCGGTGGCGGCGACGGCGGCGCAGAGCGTCGCGCCGTTGGGTGAGGGCAGCGCGAGCCGGGTGCCCGCGGGCAGCCCGGTGAGGGACGCGGGCGAGAGCGACGGCCCGGTGCTGCGCCGCGGTCCGGCGCGGACGACGCCCGGCGGGACGGGCCGGCGCGAGTCGGACGCGCGCAGCGGCAGCACCGCCGCCCCGCGGCCCGCGGCGACGTCGACGGCGGTGGAGAACGACAGCACGTCGACGACGATCACGACGGCGCACTCGGCTGTGAGCAGCGCGGCGCCCTCGCGGCCCCATTCGAGGCGGACCCGGTGGTCGAGCTGGCGGTGTTCTGCTCGGACGGCCACGCCGGGCACGGTACTGCGCCGGACGATCTTCGGCGAAGGCACTGACGGTAGCCGCCCGGCCCCAGTAGCGTGATCGGCGTGAAGGTCCGCATCGGCATCGGGTCGGTTCCACTCGCCGGCGGGCCGGGACCCGGCCCCGAGCTGGTCGAGCTCGTCGACGAGCTGGAGGCGCGGCGGATCGACTCGCTGTGGCTGGCCGACCAGGCCTCCGCCCCGGGGATCGACCCGCTGGTCGGGATGGGCTTCGCGGTGTCGCGCACCCGGCAGCTCAAGGCCGGCACCGGCGTGGTCGTGCTGCCGGGCCGCAACCCGGCCCTGGTCGCCGCCCAGCTCGCGTCGCTCACCGCCCTCGCCCCGCGGCGCATCCTGCCCGCGTTCGGCGTGCGGTCCGCGCTCGCGGCGGAGCGGCAGCTCTTCCCGGCCCCGGACGGCGACCGCGCGGCCCTGTTCGACGAGGCGCTCACGGTGGTGCGCCGGCTGCTGTCGGAGCAGAGCGTCACCCACCACGGCCGGTTCTTCCACCTCGACGACGCGTCGGTGGCGCCGCTGCCGCCCCGGCCCCCGGACATCTGGCTGGGCGGGCGCGTCCCGGCCGCGCTGCGGCGGGTCGGCCGGCTCGCCGACGGCTGGCTGGGCAGCTTCGTCACCCCGCGGGAGGCGGGGGCCGCGCGGGCCGCGATCGAGCGGGCGGCCGCCGAGGCGGGCCGCGAGATCGAGGACGACCACTACGGGACCAACATCGCGGTCGCGCTCCCCGACGCGTCCGAGGCCGAGGTCGCCGCGGCCCGGGAACGCGCCGCCCGCCGCAGGCCGGACCTCGACCCCGCCGTCGCGGTGCCGCACGGCTGGGCGGAGGCGCGCGAGCTGGTGCGCCGGTTCGTCGACGAGGGCATCACGAAGTTCGTGGTGCGCCCGGCCACCCCGGTGACCGCGTGGGCCGGTTTCCTCGACCGGTTCGCAGACGAGCTCCGACCGGTGGAGGACGAGCTCAGCGACGAATGAATACCGAGGTCGGGCAGGGATAGACCACCGGCTGGTGACAGCGGCCGACCGCCCCGGGTTGGCTCGACCGCGTGGATCACCGCCTGCGCCCGACGCCCCTGGCCGAGCGCGCGCTCGCGCCCGACCTCGCCCGCGGCGTGATGCTGCTGTTCATCGCGGTCGCCAACACCCACTACTTCGTGCGCGGCGAGCGCTACCTCGCCGGCTTCCCGCTGGACGTCCCGACGCTCGACGCCGCGGTGGCGGGGGTCGTCGCCACGCTCGTGGACGGGCGGGCGTTCCCGCTGTTCAGCCTGCTGTTCGGGTACGGGGTGGCGCAGCTCGCCCGCAGGCACCTGGCGGCGGGGGCGCCGTGGCGGCAGGTCGGGAGGCTGCTGCGGCGGCGCGGCCTGTGGATGGTGCCGATCGGCTTCCTGCACTGCGTGCTGCTCTACGTGGGCGACATCGTCGCCGCCTACGGGCTGCTCTCGGTGCTGTTCGCGGGGGCGGTGCGCTGGCGGGCGTGGGTGCCGCTCACGCTCGCCGGGCTCGTCCTCGCCCTGATCGCGTTCCCGGGGGAGGCCGATCCGACGCTGGAGGACGCCCCGGACCAGTACCTGTTGCCGCCGGACCCGGTCACGGCGGTCCTGGTGCGGGCCACGGTGTGGCCGATGCTCGTGCCGCTGCTCACCGTCGGGCTGCTCGCGCCGTTCCTGCTCGGCGTCCTGGCCGCGCGCAGGCGGCTGCTGGAGGAGCCGGAGCGACACCGGGGGCTGCTCGCCGTGGTGGCGGTCGTCGGGATCGGGGCCGCGGTCGCCGGCGGGCTGCCGCTCGGCCTCACCGTGGCCGGCGTGCTCCCCCTGGGCCCCGACATCGGCCTGCTCGACACCCTGCACGACGCCACCGGCTACCTCGGCGGCCCCGGCTACGCCGCGGCGCTCGCCCTGCTGGCGGCGCGGCTCGGACAGCGGCGGGGCGCGGTGACGCGCGCCGTCGCGGCGGTGGGGCAGCGCTCGCTGACCTGCTACCTGTGCCAGTCCGTGGTGTGGACGCTCGCCTTCGCCCCGTACACGCTCGACCTGGGCGACGACCTCGGTGTGGCGGCGACGGCCGCGCTGGCGGCCGGCACGTGGCTGGCGACGGTGGGCCTGGCCGAGCTGATGCGCAGGCGGGGCATGCGCGGCCCCGCGGAGGTCCTGCTGCGCCGCCTGACCTACGGCCGCGTTCCGACGAACGGCGCGCTGGTCGGATGGGTTCCGACGAACGCGCCGCTCGTCGGAAGGGGTCAGCGGATGCGGCGGCCCATCTCCGCGCAGTCGTAGCCGCCCAGCGCGGTCACCTCCGCCCGGAACGACTCGCGGTCCAGCAGGTCCCACAGCGGCGCGAGCAGCGGGTCGTCGACGGTCTCGGCGCGCAGGACCAGGTCGTAGGGCTCGCGGGCGACCGGCACGAAGTCCAGCCCGAACGCGCGGGCCGCGGCGAGGATGCCCAGCCCGGCATCCGCGCGGCCGGCCGCGACGGCCGCTGCGACGGCGAGGTGGGTGTGCTCCTCGCGGGTGTAGCCGTCGACCTCGGTGGGGTCGATACCGCGGCGGGCGAGCTCGTGGTCGAGCAGCACCCGGGTGCCCGCGCCGCGCTGCCGGTTGACGTAGCGGACGCGCCTGAGGTCCTCGATGCCGGTGAGGCCGAGCGGGTTGCCGGGCGCCACGATCAGGCCCTGCTCGCGGTGCACGAGCCGGACCACGGCGACGTCGACGCCGCCGAGCACCCGGTCCACGTACGGCAGCGTGTACTCGCCGGTGGCCGGGTCGAGCAGGTGCGAGCCCGCGACGTGGCACAGCCCGTCGCGCAGCGCGACGAGCCCGCCGAGCGAGCCGACGTTCGAGCTCGCGAGGGTGAGCCCTGGGTCGTCGCCCCGCAGCGCGGACGCGGCGACGTCGAGCACGAGGTCGTGCGACCCGATCGCGACGATCGTGCGGCCGATCTCGCCGAGGCCGCGCAGCAGCTGCACCTGCACCCGTTCGCCCGCGTGGTGGCCCTCCAGCCCGGCCGGCACCACCAGCAGCCCGTCGGCGCGCACGAGGGAGGTGAGCACGCCCGCTCCGCGCGGCAGCGGGGTCGCGACGATCTCCCCGCCGACCCGCCCGAGCCGCACCCGCACCCAGTCGTCCATCCCGACGGTGGAGGCGAGCTTGCGGGCCAGCCGGGCGGTCGTGACCGGTCGCTCCGGCGGCGCGGCGCCCTCGAGCTCGGCCAGCAGCGGCGCGGCGAAGATCTCGAAGGTCAGCGCGGCCGACACCGGGTACCCGGGCGCGCCGAGCACCGGGGTGGCGTCCACCGCGCCGAGCACGACCGGGTGCCCGGGCCGCACCGCGACCCCGTGCACGGCGAGCGTGCCCGCGCCCGCCACGACCCGGGCCGTGTAGTCGTCGCGGCCCGCGCTGGAGCCCGCGACGAGCACCACCAGGTCCGCGTCGGCTGCGGCCTTGCGCATCGCCTCGGTGATCAGCGCCGGATCGTCCGGGACGATCTCGGTGACGCGCGCGGTGCAGCCCAGCTCGCGGGCCTGCGCGGCGAGCATCAGCGAGTTGGTGTCGACGATCTCGCCCGGCGCGGGCTCGGTGCCGACGGGGCGGATCTCGTCGCCGGTCGGGACGACCACCACGCGCGGCGGGCGCCGGACCACCAGCTCCACCGCGCCCGCCGCGGCGGCCGCCGCGACGTCGACGGGCCGCAGCCGGTGCCCCGCGGGCAGCAGCAGCTCGGAGGCCGCCACGTCCTCGCCGATCGAGCGGACGTGCGCGTACGGCGGCACCGCGGCGCGCAGCTCGGCGGCGTCCCCGACGCGGTGCACGTGCTCGCGCATGACCACGGCGTCGTAGCCGTCGGGCATCGGGTCGCCGGTGTCGACCACGACGAAGTCGGTGAGCAGCACGGGCGTGGTCTCGGCGGCCCCGACGGTGTCGGCGGCACGCACCGCGATCCCGTCCATCCCGGCGCTGTCGTAGGCGGGGGAGGAGCGGCGGGCCCACACCGGCTCGGCGGTCACCCGCCCGACGGCCTCGCCCACGGGCACCCGCACCGCGTCCACCCGCGCGGGGCACCCGGCCGCCGCGCACGCCTCGCGCCACGCGTCGAGGGCCTGGCGGGCGGGGACGTCGGACACGAACGGCGAGTCGGCCACCACGGGGAAACGGTACGCGCCCCGGGTCGTGGCGGGCCCACCCCCGCTCCCGGTGGTGGGGACAACCCCACGGGGATACGGGGGTCCCCGGCACGCGGCGACGTGTTGCCCCCATCGTTCCGGGGCGCCCGGAGAAGCACTCTTGTGCCCGATGACGGACCGGCCCGGACCAAGCGGGTCGGCATTCCGAACGAGGGGGCCATCATGCCGATCATCTCCCTTCCCCAGGAGTTCAACCAGGACGACCTCTACGTCGACCTGCGACCGATCCTCGGCCGCGCGCTCTACCTGAAGTGCGAGGGCTTCAACTTCGCCGGTTCCGTGAAGTTGAAGGCGGCGAACGAGATGGTCACCGCGGCGGAGCGCAGCGGCGTCCTCCGCCCGGGTTCCGTGCTGGTCGAGTCGTCGTCCGGGAACCTCGGCGTGGCGCTCAGCATCATCGCGGCCGGCAAGGGCTACGGGTTCCGGTGCGTCACCGACTCCCGCTGCAACCTCGCGACCCGGCTGCTGATGGAGGCGCTGGGCGCCGAGGTCGTCGTCATCACCGAGCCCGACCCGGAGCACGGGTACCTCGGCGCTCGCCTGAACCACGTCCGCGACCTCTGCGCGTCCGACAAGCGATTCGTGTGGCTCAACCAGTACACGAACCAGAACGCGTGGAAGGCGCACCACCGCACGACCGGCCCGGCCATCGCGCGGCAGTTCCCGGATCTCGACGTGCTCTTCGTCGGGGCCGGTACGACCGGAACGCTGATGGGCTGCGCGCGCTACTTCAAGGACAACCACCCGTCGGTGCGGATCGTCGCCATCGACCCGGTGGGTTCGGTCAGTTTCGGCACTCCCGCGGCCCGCCGGATGCTCCCGGGCCTCGGGATGAACGTGCGGCCCCCGCTGCTGGACGAGGACTACGTGGACGAGGTCGTCCACGTGGCGGAGGCCGACGCGATCCGCACCTGCCACCTGCTCGCCCGGCGCGGGTTCCTGTTCGGCGGCTCGACCGGCACGGTCGTGAGCGGCGCCGCCTCCTGGCTGGCGCGCAACGACGCCCGCGACCTCACCGCGGTGGCCATCTCGCCCGACCTCGGCGAGCGCTACCTCGACACGATCTACCAGAGCAACTGGGTGCGGGACCTCTACGGCGACGACGTGCTCGGCGCCGACCCGCTCTCCACCGACGCCCGCGCCGCCTGAGGGGCAAAGCGATGAGCACGTTGCTGCCCGATCCGCCGGCGCGAGACGTGCAACGGCCCGTCCCGATAGCCGAGCGCGACGACATCCGCCGCTCCATCCCGATGTCCGAGCTCGTGCTGGTCGACCGGTACGAGGCCCAGGGCTGGCGGGTCCGCAAGGACGAGCGGCTCGACCGCCTCTTCGAGGAGCGCTGCGACTGGGTCCGCACCTACGGTCGCGCGGGCCGGCTCGCGGTCGACTCCGCCGACCAGTCGCTCACCTACGACCAGCTCGACGCCCGGGCCAACCAGCTGGCCCGCTTCCTGCGCCTGCGCGGCGCGAACGCGGGCGACCGCATCGGCCTGGCGCTCGACCGCCCGGTGGAGGCGTACGCGGCGGTCCTCGCCGTCCTGAAGATCGGCGCCGCCTACGTCCCGGTGGATCCGGGCTCCCCGGCGCACCGCACGGCCGCCATCGTCCGCGACGCGCGGGTCCGCACGGTCCTGTCGTCGGCCGAGGCCGCCGACCGCGTGGCGCGGGCCGGGCTGCCGGCCGAGGTCGTGCGCCTCGACCTCGCGATGCCGCTGATCGAGGAGCAGCGCCCGTACCGGCTCACGGACGCCGAGCGCGGCCTGCGCGACAGCTCGCTGGCCTCCATCACCTACCGCGAGGGCCCCGACGGCGAGCCCGTCGGCATCGCCGTCGACCACCGCAGCGCCTGCAACTTCGTCAAGGTCGCCGCCGAGGTGTACGGCGTCCGGCCGGGGGACCGCGTCTACCAGGGCGCGCCGATCGCGCACGGCTCCGCGGTCGAGGAGATCTGGGTGCCGTGGGCCGTCGGCGCGACCCTCGTGCCCCGGCCGGCCGGGGTGGACCTGCGCGGGCGCGACCTGCACGCCTTCCTGGGCACGCGGCGCGTCACGGCGCTGGCCGCCGACCCCGCCACGCTGGCCGCGCTCGAGGCGGACCTGCCCGACCTGCGGCTGCTGCTCGTGGCCGGCCCGGCCCTCCCGCAGGACCTCGTGCGGCGCTGGCACGAGCCCGGCCGCCGCCTGCTGGCCGTCTACCGCCCGGACGGGGCGACGGTGTCGGCCGCGTGGAGCGAGCTGCACCCGGACAAGCCCGCGACCATCGGGATCCCCCTCCCCACCTACAGCACGGTCGTGCTCGACGCGGCCGACCCGTTCCACGCGCTGCCGCGCGGGGAGGTCGGCGAGATCGGCATCGCCGGCATCGGGCTCGCCTGCGGCTACCTCAACCGCGACGACCTCACCGAGAAGAGGTTCATCCCCGACTTCCTCGGCATCCCGGCGAACCCGTCCGGCCGGATCTTCCGCACCGGCGACCTGGGGCGGGTCAACCCGGACGGCGAGATCGAGTACCACGGCCGGCTCGACGGGCGGGACGTGACCGACGCCCGTGCGCTCGACGAGGTCGAGCCCGTGGAGCGGCGGCCGCGACCGAGCCCGGTCCCGCGGGCGGCGGCGCCGTCGGTTCCGCCGGACGTCGAAGCGCCGACGCCGGTCGCGCTTCCCGTGCCCGAGCCCGTTGAGCTGCCGGTTCCGGAGGCGGTTGAGCTGCCGGTTCCGGAGGCGGTCGTGCCGCCGGTGCCGCAGCCGGTGGACTTGCCGGTGCCGGAGGCGGTTGAGCTGCCGGTTCCGCAGGCGGTCGCGCTGCCCGTGCCGGAGGCGGTCGAGCTCCCCGTGCCGCAGGCCGTCGAGCTGCCCGTGCCCGAGGCGGTCGAGCTGCCCGTGCCCCAGGCCTTCGACCCGCCGGTGCCGCAGGAGGCCCTCCGCCCGGCCCCGTCCGCCGCCCCCGCGGTGCCGGTGGAGCAGCCGGCCCCGCCCGCGCCGGCGTCGGGCCTGGCGCGCGAGCTCGCGGCCGAGCTGGCCGAGGTCGTCGGCGCCGACGTGCCCGTCGAGGCGCACTTCTTCGACGACCTGGGTGCCGACTCGATGGTGATGGCGCGGTTCTGCGCCCGGCTGCGCAAGCGCGACGACCTGCCCGCGGTGGCGATGAAGGACGTCTACGCGCACCCCAGCATCTCCGCCCTCGCCCGCGCCTTCGCGCCGGCGTCCGGTTCCGTCGACTCGGGGCTCGCCGCCGAGCTGGCCGCGGTGCTGGCCGAGGTCGTCGGGACGGAGGTCGCCGTCGATGCGCACTTCTTCGACGACCTGGGTGCCGACTCGATGCTGATGGCGCGGTTCTGCGCCCGGCTGCGCAAGTGCGACGACCTGCCCGCGGTCGCGATGAAGGACGTCTACGCCCACCCGACGATCGCGCAGCTCGCCGCGGCGTTCGGCGCACCGGTGACCGGTGGCGCCGAGGCGGCCGGCTCGACGGAGCCGCCGGTGCTCGGGACGCAGATCATGCGCGCCGTCCGGGCGGTCCGCAGCGTCCGCGCCGCCCGGCACCGGAAGGCGCCGACCCGCAAGCAGCACTACGTGCTCTGCGGCCTCCTCCAGCTGCTGTTCCTCCTCGTCTACCCGGCTCTGCTCATGCTCGCGGTGTTCGAGGGCTACGAGTGGATCCTCCACAGCCCGGACATGCTCACCGTCTACCTGCGGTCGGTCGCCCTCGGCAGCGCGGTGTTCGTCGGGATGTGCTCTCTTCCGATCCTGCTCAAGTGGGTGCTCATCGGGCGGTGGAAGCCCCAGGAGTTCCCCGTCTGGAGCATGGCGTACTTCCGCTTCTGGCTGGTCAGGACGATCGTCCAACTCAACCCGATGGCGCTGTTCGCGGGCTCGCCGCTCTACGTGGTCTACCTGCGGGCATTGGGCGCGAAGATCGGGCGCGGCGCGGTGATCCTCTCGGCGAGCGTTCCGGTCTGCACCGACATGTTGCGGATCGGCGACGGGGCGGTGATCCGCAAGGACACCCACTTCACCGGTTATCGCGCTCACGACGGCGCCATCCAGACGGGTGCGGTCAGCATCGGCAAGGGTGCCGTCGTCGCGGAAGGGGCGGTGCTCGACATCTGGACGTCGCTCGGTGACCACGCCGAACTGGCCCACTCCTCCTCGCTGCACGCCGGGCAGGCCGTTCCCGACGGGGAGCGCTGGCACGGCTCACCCGCACAGCGGACGGAAGCGCACACCACCCCACCCGATCCGCGCAGGGTCGGCATCGTGCGACGGACCGCCTTCGTCGCGGTGCAGCTCGTCAACCTGCTCCTGATCGGCACACCGTTGGCGTTCAGTGTGCTGATCTTCCTGCTCACCGAGCTCCCGCAGCTCGCCGCGCTGCTCGAACCGGGGCACGTGGCCATGACGAGCGCGACGTTCTACGTCGATGCGCTGCTCATCTCCACCGTGCTGCTGCTCGGCGGCCTGGTGCTCGGTCTCGTGCTCGTCGGAACCCTCCCCCGCCTGCTCAACGTGTTCCTCGAGCCGGACGAGGTCTACCCGCTCTACGGATTCCACTACTGGGTTCATCGCGCGATCGGGCGCATGACCAACCTGACGTTCTTCACGCGCCTCTTCGGCGACAGCTCGTACATCCTCCACTACTTGCGCTGGATCGGCTACCGCTTCCCCGACCGGCAGCAGACCGGTGCGAACTTCGGTGAGGAAGTCAAGCACGACAATCCGTTCCTGAGCACGGTCGGCCGCGCGACGATGGCCGCCGACGGATTGTCGATCATCAATTCGGAGTACTCGAACACGTCCTTCCGGCAGTCTCGGGTGTCGATCGGCGCGCACAACTTCATCGGGAACAAGGTCGCTTATCCCGCGAAGGGCAAGACCGGTGACAACTGCCTCCTGGCGACGAAGGTCCTGGTTCCGCTCGACGGGAGCGAGCGGGAGGGCGTGGGTCTGCTCGGTTCGCCCGCCTTCGAGATCCCGCGGTCGGTGGAACGCGACCGGCAACTCCTCGTGAACGGTGCGGACGACGTGCGCCGGGGTCTGCGGGCCAAGAACGTGCACAACACCATCACCATCGTGCTGGCGCTCGTGGTGCGCTGGATCTACTCCGTCGTGGTCACCCTGCTCTTCATGGCCGCCCTCGACGTCTGGCTGTTGTGGGGCGGGCTGGTGATCGCGGCCGCCGGCGTCTTGACGTTCCTGTTCACGGTCGTGTACTGGGTGGCCGTCGACCGGCTGCTCCGGCCGCTGCAGGCCCTGCGGCCCGAGGGCTGCTCGCTCTACGACCGCGCGTTCTGGCGGCACGAACGCTTCTGGAAGGTGCGTGCCGACGCCTACTTCAACGCGTTCAACGGCACGCCGCTCAAGGGCGTGATGTGGCGGCTGCTCGGCGTGCGGATCGGCCGGCGCGTCTTCGACGACGGCTGCTACATCTCGGAGCGGTCGTTCGTGACCATCGGTGACCGGTGCACGCTCAATGCGGGCAGCGTCATCCAATGCCACTCGCAGGAGGACGGCGGGTTCAAGTCGGATCAGTCGGAGATCGGTTCGGACTGCACCCTCGGGATCGGCGCTTTCGTCCTCTACGGCGTCACGATCGGCGACGGTGCGGTGCTGGCCGCCGACTCCTTCCTCATGAAGGGCGAGGAGATCCCCGCAGGCGCCCGTTGGGGCGGCAATCCCGCCAAGAAGATGCGCGAGCAATCCGCTGACCTGCAGGTGCGCCGGGTCAGCCTCGACGACGACCGGTCCGCGGTTCTCATCCGCGGATGAACGACCCCGGCGAGAAGAGGAACGAATCGATGAACACGCAGATCACCGGCCGGGAGTTCTGGCGGGGCGTCCTCACCGCGGGCGGCGCGACCGCGATCCCGCGGTGGACGCTGGCGCCCGTCGCCGGCACCGCGGAGCACGTCGCCCCGCTGCCCGCCCGCCTCGTCGCGGTCATGCGCCGGCTCGCGGCCACCATGGACCTGCCCGTGCCCTCGCTGGTGCTCGCGGCGCACGCGAAGGTGCTGTCGGCGCTGTCCGGCGAGCAGGACGTCGTCACCGGCTACGCGGCCGGGCCGGGCGGTCGGGCGCTGCCCTGCCCGCTCACCACCGCGCCGGCCACGTGGCGGGCGCTGCTGCGGGCGGTCGCCCCCGTCGAGATGGACGTGGTGCGGCACCGCGCGTTCGCCGTCGATGCGCTGAAGCGCGAGCTGGCCGTCGCCGGTGTCAGGTTCGAGACCGAGTTCGACCCGATCGACACCGTCGACGCCGCGCCCGACCTCGCCGACGACGTCGTGCTGCGGGTGGGGCTCACCAACGGCGCCGGCGCCCTGCGGGTGGTGTACCGCACCGACGCGCTCGACGCCGCGAGCGCCGAGCGCATCGCCGGCTACCACCTCGCCGCGCTCGAGTCGATGGTCGCCGACCCGGACGCCGAGCACGCGCGGGTGAGCCTGCTCGCCCCCGACGAGCTGAACTTCCAGCTCGAGGGCCTCGCGGGGCCGCGCCGGGAGCTGCCGGATCGGCGCGTGCACGAGCTGTTCGAGGAGCGCGTGCGCCGCCACCCCGACGCCGTCGCCGCCGTGCAGGGCGACCGGCGCTGGACGTACCGGGAGCTCAACGCGCGGGCCAACCGGCTGGGTCGGGCGCTGCTCACGCGCGGGCTGCGCCCCGAGGGCGTGGTCGCGGTGGTGACCGAGCGGAACCTCGACTGGATGGCCGCGGTCCTCGCGATCTTCAAGGCGGGCGGCGCGTACCTGCCCGTCGAACCCCACTTCCCGGCCGACCGCATCGGGAGGACCCTGTCCCGCGCGGGCTGCACGCTGGTGCTGACCGAGCCGGGCAGCACCACCACGCTGGACGAGGCGCTCGACACCCTCCCGGGGGTGGAGAAGGTGTTGGTCGACGCGGCGTACGCCGAGGACCACCCCGAGAACGACCTCGGGGTGGCGGTGACGCCCGGCCAGCTCGCCTACATCTACTTCACCTCCGGCTCCACGGGTGAGCCGAAGGGCGCGATGTGCGAGCACGCGGGGATGCTCAACCACATCCAGGCCAAGATCAGCGACCTCGGCATCCGCGAGGGCGAGGTCGTCGCCCAGATCGCGCCGCAGTGCTTCGACATCTCGCTCTGGCAGCTGGTGTCCGCGCTGCTGGTCGGCGGGCGGACCGTGATCGTCGAGCAGGACGTGATCCTCGACGTCGCGCGGTTCGTCGAGACGATCGAGCGCGAGCGGGTCGCGGTCGCGCAGGTGGTGCCCTCCTACCTCGAGGTCGTGCTCTCCTACCTCGAGCAGCACCCGCACGAGCTGCCCGACCTGCGCTGCGTCTCCGCCACCGGGGAGGCGCTCAAGACCGAGCTCGCCCAGCGCTACTTCGCGGTCCGCTCCGGCACCACGCTGGTCAACGCCTACGGGCTGACCGAGACCTCCGACGACACCAACCACGAGGTCATGCACGCGGCCCCGGAGTCCGGCCGGATGCCGCTCGGCCCCGCGGTGCAGAACGTCCACGTCTACGTCGTCGACGACCACCTCCAACCGGTGCCGCTCGGCGCCCCCGGGCTGATCGCCTTCTCCGGCGTCTGCGTGGGCCGCGGGTACGTCAACGACCCCGAGCGCACCCGGGCGACGTACCTGGCCGACCCGCACCGCCCCGGCCAGCGCCTCTACCAGGGCGGCGACTACGGCCGCTGGCGGCCGGACGGCAAGCTCGAGTTCCTCGGCCGCCGCGACAGCCAGGTGAAGATCTCCGGCTTCCGCATCGAGATCGGCGAGATCGACAACACCCTGCTGCGCGTGCCCGGCGTCCGCGACGGCGCGGTCGTGGTGGCCCAGCGGCCCGACCGCGGCGAGCACCTGGTCGCCTTCTACACCGGGGAGAAGCCCCTCGACGTCGACGTCCTGCGCGACCGGCTCGGGGCGTCGCTGCCGCACTACATGGTCCCGGTCGCGTTCCACTGGCGGGAGAGCCTGCCGCTCACGCCCAACGGCAAGATCGACACGAAGGCGCTCACGGCGCTGGCGGCCGAGCTCGCGGCCACCGGCGACGAGGACGGCCACGAACCGCCCGCCACCCCGACCGAGGTCCGGCTCGCGTCGGTCTGGGCGCGGATGCTCGGCCTCGACGCCGACCGGATCGGCAGGCGGGACCACTTCTTCGACCTCGGCGGCTCCTCGCTCACCGCGGTGAAGCTCGCGGTCGCCCTGAACCGCGTCGTGTCGCTCAAGGACGTGATCGCGCACCCGGTGCTGGCCGACCTCGCCGAGCTGGTCGACGGCCGGAACGCGCCGGCCCCCGAGCCGGCGGACGCCACCGCGAACCTCGCGGCGACCTGCCGATACGCCTGATTGATCCGATCCGAGTCACCACGCGAGAAGAAACCGACGAAGAGGAGACAACGATGTCGTCGTCGCACATGGCGCCGCCGCTCGACGTCGAGCTGCGTCCCGGCCGGACGCCCGTCCTGCACGTCCGGCTCACCACCGACGCCCCCAGCTGGGTGGCCCAGCAGCGGGACGCGCTGCGGGCGGCCGTGACGCAGCACGGCGCCGTCCTCGTCCGCGGCCTCGGCCTGCGCACCGCCGAGGAGGTTGCGGCCGTGTTCCAGGGCCTGGGCACCGGGCTGATGGCCGAGCGGGAGGCGTTCGCGCCCCGCACGAGCTACGTCGAGGGCGTCTACTCCTCGACGAAGTGGCCCGCGAACCAGCCGATGTGCATGCACAACGAGCTGAGCTACACCCTCGAGGTGCCGTCGCTGATGCTCTTCGCCTGCCTCACCCCGCCCGCGTCGGGCGGCGTGACCGGGGTGGCCGACTCGACGGTCGTGATGAGCCGGCTGCCCCAGGAGCTGGTGCAGCGGTTCGCGCGCGAGGGTTGGACGCTCGTGCGCAACTACAACGACGAGATCGGCGCGTCCTACGCCGACGCGTTCGGCACCGACGACCGCGGCGCGGTCGAGGCCTACTGCCGGGCGAACTCGATCGAGTTCGAGTGGCGGCCCGACGGCGGCCTGCGCACCCGCCAGCGCCGCCACGCGCTCGTCGGGCACCCCGTCACCAGGCAGGCCTGCTGGTTCAACCAGATCGCCTTCCTCAACGAGTGGACGATGGACCCCGACGTGCACGAGTACCTCGTGGACGCCTACGGGGCGGAGAACCTGCCGTTCACCACGTGCTTCGGCGGCGGCGAGCCGGTGGGCGCCGACATCGTCGAGCTGCTCAACGAGGTCTACGACGCCAACACGCTGCGCGAGCCGTGGCAGGCGGGCGACCTGATGCTCGTCGACAACGTGCGGATGGCGCACAGCCGCGAGCCGTACGAGGGGGACCGCGAGGTCCTCGTCGGCATGAGCGCCCCGCTGCGCATGCCGGTTCCGGGGGTGGCCCGATGACCGGGGCGCCGCCGTTCGCCGTGATCTCGGGCGCCCAGGTGCAGCGGGCGCTGCAGGGACGGGAGAAGCAGGTCGTGGAGCTGGTCGAGGCCACCTACCGGCTGCACGGCGCGGGCGACTCGGTGAACCCGCCGTCGTACTTCCTGCGGTTCCCGGACCGCCCGACCGCCCGGATCATCGCGCTTCCCGCGTCCATCGGCGGGCCGATCCGGGTCGACGGGATCAAGTGGGTCTCCAGCTTCCCGGAGAACGTGCAGGCCGGCATCCCGCGAGCCTCGGCCGTGCTGATCCTCAACGACCACGACACCGGCTACCCGTTCGCCTGCGTGGAGTGCTCGATCATCAACGCCACCCGCACGGCGGCGTCCGCGGCGCTGGGCGCGGACCGGCTCAGCCAGGGCCGGCCGCGCCCCACCCGCGTCGGGTTCGTCGGGACGGGCCTGATCGCCCGCTACATCCACACCTACCTGGCGCGCACCGGGTGGACGTTCGACGAGGTCGGCGTGCACGACCTCTCGCCCGCGAGCGCCGCGGGCTTCCGCGGCTACCTGGAGCGCTCCGGCGAGGCGGGGCGCATCGCGGTGCACGACAGCGCCGAGGGCCTGATCCGGTCGTCCGACCTGGTGGTCTTCGCGACGGTGGCGAGCACCCCGCACGTCCACGACGTGTCGTGGTTCGCGCACAACCCGGTGGTGCTGCACGTGTCGCTGCGCGACCTCGCGCCGGAGATCCTGCTCGCGTCGACCAACGTCGTCGACGACGTCGACCACTGCCTCAAGGCGGACACCTCGCCGCACCTCGTCGAGCAGCTGACCGGCAGCAGGGACTTCCTGGCCGGCACGCTCGACGACGTCATGACCGGCCGCGTGAGCGTGCCGGCGGACCGACCGGTGGTGTTCTCCCCGTTCGGCCTCGGCGTGCTCGACCTCGCGGTGGGCAAGTACGTCTACGACGAGGTCGTCCGGTCCGGGGACCTGCAGGCCGTCGAGGGCTTCTTCCACGACCTGAGCCGCCACGGATGACGACCAGGGCACCGGCGGGCGGGGCCGTCGTCGTGCTCCTGCTGGCGTTCGTGCCCTGGGTGCTGGGAGCGGGGAGCGCGCCGGACGGCCCCGGGCTCGTCGTCGAACCCGATCGCGTCGAGCCCGGCGCCCGCGACGTGACGCTCACCTTCCGCCTGACCGACGGCGCGGTGCCCGTCACCGGCCTGGAGCTGCGGCTGCCCACCGGGCGGCCGCTGGTCGGCGTCACCGCGCAGGCGCCGCCGGGGTGGGCGGTGGACCTCACCACGACCGCGCTCCCGGCGCCCGCCCCGAGCGCGGACGGCCCCGTGACCGAGATCGTCTCGACCGTGGCGTGGACGGCCTCGCAGCCGCGGGCCGCCGGGGCGGTGGACTTCACCGTGCACGCCGACCTGCTGCCGGAGGGGGCGGGCCCGGTCCGCTTCCGGGCGGCGTGCACCGACGCGGCCGGGAACCGGGTCGAGTGGACCGACAGCTGGGCCGAGGGCGGGCCGAAGCCCGCGCACGACGCGCTGAAGCTGGCCCTCGGCGTGCCCCGGCCCGCCGCGGCACAGGCGCACGGCGACCACCACGGCGACCACGGGGCGCCCGTCGCCGCCCCCGCCACCGTGGCCTCGCCCTCCGGGGTGGCCGCGACCGCGGGCGCGGCGCTGGCCGCCGCGGCGGCCCTGGTGGTGCTCCTGCGGGCGTTGGCCCGCCGCCAGCGCCGGCACCTGGACCGCGGGTAGGAGGGGCGGCCCAGGTTCAGCGCGGGTCCGCCCTCCCGGCGCACTCGGTGCGCAGGTGCTGCTGCGAGCGGCGCAGCGTGTCCTTCGCGTGCTTGGTCGCCGCCAGCAGGAAACCGTCGGCGCAGCCCCGCACCCGCGCCTTCGCCCGGGTGCGGCTGGTCTCGAGCTGCCGCCTCCGCTCGCCGCTCAGGGTCGCGCCGCCGAGCAGGAGCGCGGTGGCGAGCGCACCGGCCACGACCACCCACGCCGGGAGGCTCACCCCGGCCAGGCGCGGGAGGAGCAGCGCCATCATCAGGCCGCCGTAGGTGGACATCACGAGGCTGCGGGTGCGGGCCGCGAGCGGGCGGCGCACGCCCCTGGGCGCGTCGCGCTCCGGGAGGTGGGCGAAGAGGTCGGGGGGCTCGGGTGGGGCCGGCCGGGGCAGCGGCTCGCGGCCGAGCTCCCGTTCCAGGGCCGCCGTGACCTCGGCGGTGCGCTCGGCCAGCAGCGCGAACGCCCGTTCGCCTTCGTAGCCGAGGCGGGCGCGCAGCCAGCGTTCGAGGTGGTTCCAGTCCCGCCCGGGGTCGCTGTCGTCCACGACCCCCTCCGCGTCGGCGACCGCGGCGCGCACGCGGCTGCGCAGGTCGAAGTCCACGTCGGAGGCCGCGGCGGACATGCCGTCGCCGAGCACCTGCCGCCAGCGCTCGGCGCCGCCGCTCGCACGGGGTGTGCGGCCGGTGGCCGGGCGCGGGGCGGCGGGTGAGGCCGCCTGCCCGGCGATGTCGTCGAGGTACCGGGCGAGGGCGGGGATGCCGGAGGCGGTGGCGAGCGCGCGATCGCCCGTCGCGACGGCGTGCTCGTGCACGTCGACCGAGACGGGGAAGGGGGTGACGTCGGTGCCGGCCGCCCGCAGCCGCTGCAGGTCGGCCTCGAGGACCTCCCGCCACGCCGGGTGCCGGTCGACGCCGGTGAGGGCGAGCAGGACGTGGGGGGAACGGTGGCGCAGGGTGTGCGTCAGGACGAGCTCGGCGGGCCCGATCGCCTGCGCGGCGGAGGCGACGAGCACGACGGCGTCCACGGCTGCGCCCAGCGGGCCGCCGGGGTGGTCACGGGTGAACACCAGCCGCCCGGACCCGGCACGGGCGAGCGCCGTCGCGAGCGCGGTCCGGTCCTGCTGGGTGCCGCCCGCCACCTGCACGGCGACCGGTGCGGGGTGCGGAGGTGCCGGGGGCCGGCCGGAGCGTTCCGGCCGGCCCCCGGTGTGCGCTGCGCCGACGGCCCCTGGAGGTGTCCGGTCGGCCGGGTCCGGTGCGGGCTGCGCGTTCATCGCTTCGATTCCGGGTCGGGGCGAGGTCAGGCGTACTCGTAGTCCTCGCAGTCGTCGTCCTCATCCTCCTCCGAGTAGTCGACCTCCTCGAGGTCCGCGTCGTCCTCGGCGGCGTCGTGCTCCTCCCAGCCGACGTCCTCGTGCTCTTCCTCGCAGTACTCGTCCGACATTCCGTCCACCTTTCTGGAATCGGGTCGGCGGGGTGTTCTCCCCACTTCTGCGACCCACGTCAAGAATGACGGTCGGCGAACCCGGAAAACAGCGAGCAGGCCCCACGTCGCGGGGAGTCGTCACCCGCATCGCGGTGGGGAGGACCCCCGGTCGGAGAAGCGTCGGACATGCGGCGAGCCCGGTCGCGCGGGAGACGACCGGGCTCGCGAGGAGGGTGGTTCACCGGCTCAGGTCCGCGCCGATCTCGCGCAGCCGCGGGGCGTGCGCGCGGGCGTGGTGGCCGCAGAACAGGAGCTCGCCTCCGCTCGGCAGCAGCGCCCTGACCTGCGCAGCGGCGTTGCAGCGGTCGCACCGGTCGTGCCGGGTGAGCGCGGGGCGGGCGGTTGCGGCGGTCATGACGCGGCCCCGATCAGCTCGCGCCCGGAGGCGGTGAGGAGCGCGTGCCCGGTGTCCGTCGTCGCGGCGATCAGCCCGGCCGCGGCGAGGCGGTGACCGGCGAACGGGTCGGCGAAGTGCATTCCGTCGACGACCAGCTCGTCGCCGATCGGGGAAATCCGGCACCGGCCGGCGGCGACGGCTCGGAGAACAGCACGATCGCGATTGCTGAGGGGTGCGGCGGTGGTGCTCATCGTCGTTCTCCTTCCGGTCCGCGTCCTTGCGGTGACAGGAAGAAGGATGCTCCCGGCGGATTCGCCGGTACATGACGCCGACCCCACCAGGGCAGGGTGCGCACCCCCCGATTTCCGGGTGGGGTTCACCCCCTCGTCAGCCGGCGAGGTTCAGCAGCGTGAGCGTGCCGTCCTGGAGGTTGGAGACGTAGCCGGTGGTGCCGTCCGGGGTCACGGCGACCGACGTGGGCGAACGGCCGGTCGGGATGGTCGCCGTCACCGTCATCGTGTCGACGCTGATCACCGAGACCGAGTCGTCCTCGACGTTGGCGGTGTAGGCGAACCGGCCGTCCGGCGCCCAGGTGACGTCCTGGGGGTTGCGCCCCACCGGGATCCGGGCGATGACCTGCTCGGTGCCCGTGTCGATCATCGTGACGGTGCTGGAGTCGTAGTTGACGTTCGCCACGAGCGGCCGCGTCGGGTGCACCGCCACGCTGTGCGGGCTGGTGTCCACGGGTACCTCGGCGACCACGGTGTTGTTCGACGTGTCGAGCACCGATACCAGGTTCGACTCGTGGTTGGCGATGTAGGCGCGCGTGCCGTCCTGGGAGAACTCGATCCAGTGCGGGTTGGGCGGCACCTTGATCTCGGTCGTCACGGTGTTGGTCGCGGTGTCGATGACGGAGACGGTGCCCGAGTCGTGGTTGGGCACGTACAGCGACGTCCCGTCGCGGGTGACCGCGGCGAGGTACGGCCGGGTGCGGACGGGGATCGTGGCGATTATCGAGTTGCTGGTGGTGTCGAGCACGCCGACGGCGGCGATCGTGCGCTCCTCGTTCCAGATGCTCACGTAGATCGTCCGGCCGTCGGGGGAGAAGGCCAGGAACTGCGGGGGACCGGCCTCCACCGGGATCGTGGCTGTGACCCGGTTGACCGCGGTGTCGACGACCGTGACGACGCCTGCGGTCCGGTTCGCGACGTAGGCCTGCCGCCCGTTCGGCGAGACGACCACGAAGCCCGAGGTGGGCCCGACGTCCACCGTCTGGCCGAGGGACGGCACCGGCACGCTCGCCGACGGGACGACCGCGGTCGGCGCCGCCTCGGCCGGCGGCTCGGCCTCGGCTGGCGGGGGCACCACCTGCGCCGCGGGCTCCTGACCGCCCGACCGGAGCTGGTCGAAGGCCACGTAGCCGACCCCGCCGACCACGGCGAGCAGGGCGACCACCGCGGCCACGACCAGCAGGACGCGGTTGCGGCCGCCGCGGCCGCCGCCGAGGACGGGAGGTGCGGGCGGGCCGGTGGGCGGCCCGGAGTCGGATGGCCCCTGCGGCATCCCCCGGGTGGCCGGCCGCTGCGGGGCGAACCCCGGGGCCGCTGGAGGAGGGCCTTGCTGCGCCCCGGGCGTCGGCGTCACCGGAGACGGCGTCCCCCGGGTCGGGGTCACCGGGGACGGGACGACGGGGGTCGGCACGGGCGGCGCGGGTGCGGGCCCGCCGGCGTCGGCGAGCGGCGCGACCGGGGGTGCGCCCGCCGCCGGGGCGGGCGGGGTGGGCTTCGGGAGCTCGCCGACCACGGCGGCCTGCACCCCACCGGTCCCTTCGCCGAGCGGGGTGCCCGCGCCGGCCCGCGCGAGGGTGGCGGCGCCGAGCGCGACCGCGTACTTGGGGTGGGCGTCGACCACCGTCGGGCGGCCCAGCTCCTCGGAGATCATCCGCGAGACGAGGGGGATCCGCGAGGAGCCGCCGACGAGCAGCACGGCGGACAGCTGGCTCGGGTCGACCTGGGCCGAGCGCAGCGTGCGGACGAGGGTGCCGATCGTCGACTCGATCGGGGCCCGGATCATGTCCTCGAACTCGCTGCGCGTCAGCCGGACGTCGAAGTGGCGGTTGGGCAGGAACACCGGGATCGTCGTCTCGGTGTCGATCGAGAGCGCTTCCTTGGCCAGCACGCAGTCCTGGTTGAGCCGGGCGAGCGCGACGGCGGTCTGCGGGTCGCTCATGTCCAGCTCGGAGAGCGCGCCCCCGGCCACGTAGTTGACGTGGGAGAGGATCGACTCGTCGAAGTCGACGCCGCCGAGCCGCTCGATCCCCTCGGGGACGCCGAGGATCTCGATGCCGCCGGGCTCCTTGCGCAGCACGGTGGCGTCGAACGTGCCGCCGCCCAGGTCGTACACGGCGATGATCTCGCCGTCGGACAGCTGCCGCGAGGCGGCGTAGTGCGCCGCCGCGGCCTCGGGCTCGGTGACCATCCGGGTGGCGGTGAGCCCCGCGATGTGCGGGACCTCGTCGAACAGCTCGCGCCGGAACGGCCCCCAGTTGGCCGGGTGGGTGAGCACCACGCTGTCCGGCTTGGCGCCCTCGGTCTCGGTGACCCGGGTGAGGACCTCGTGCAGCAGCGTGCCGAGCAGCACCGGGACCGCGTACGGGGTACCGCCGAGCATCACCGGTGTCGGGTCCCCGAGGCGGCGCTTGAACTCCCGCCCGATCCGGTCCGGGTTGCTCACGGCCCGGCGGGCGGCCGCGTCGCCGCAGACGAGCGCGCCGTCCTCGCGGAGGTAGACGACGGCAGGCGTGACGACCGACCGGTCGCCGAGCGTGACCATCTCGACTCCGGTGTCGGTGGCGAGCGCGGCCGCGACGAACGTCGTCCCGAGGTCCACGCCGAGGTGGTAGCCCACGTCTCCTCCCAGGGAACGGTCTCGTTGCCGCCCCGTCGCCCGCGCGGGGTCCCCCATTACCGTTCTGGCCGGATCCCGGGCGAACAAGGGGGCCAGCCCTACCCGAGGTGGGGCGGACCCCATTCCCTGATACGTGCCGTGCCCGCACGATGACGGCATGATGCTCGAGCCAGCGCAGCGCGCCGGCGACGCTCCCCGCAGCGCCTCCGAGCAGGGCGCAGCCCCCGGACCGTCCACCCCGGTCACCGCCGAACCCGCCACCCGGCTCTCCCCTCCGTCGGAGGACGCCCGGCTGCGCGCCGAGCGCGAGCAGTGGCGGCTGCGGCGCAGCCTCGAACGGCAGCTGCACGACGGCGCGGCGCTGCGGATCTCCGCGCTCACCCTGCAGCTCGGGCTGTTGCGCCAGCGGGCCGCCGAGGCCGGATGCGACCTGCAGACCTACATCGACGACTTCCAGGACGAGCTGCACGCCGTGCTCCAGGAGCTGCGCGACGTGTCGTCCAAGATCTACCCCCCGCTGCTCGACGAGGCCGGCCTCGGGCCCGCCCTGCGCGAGGCGGCCGACGCGATGGACCTGCCGGTGCGGGTGGATGCCGGAGAAGACCGTTTCGGACCCGCCGCCGAGGGGGCCGCCTACTTCGCCGTGGTCGGCTTCCTGCAAGCCGTGCCGGCGGGCTCGGCGCGCCTCGACGTCGTCGTGCGGCGAGAGGACCACGTCCTCGCCGTGGACGTGATCGGCGCCGAGGCGCGGCACGCCGACGCGATGCTGGGCGCCGTCCGGCGCCTGGACGGCGCGATCGACGTGGTGAGCGGGCCGAACGCCGCGACGATCACGATGAGGATCCCATGCGAGTAGCGCTTGCAGAGGACGGAGCCCTGTTCCGCGAGGGCCTGGTCATGCTCCTCGAGGCGGCCGGGCACGAGGTCGTCGGCTGCACCGCCGACGGCGACTCCCTCGTCGAGCTGCTGGTGAAGCAACCGGCGGACATCGCGATCCTCGACATCCGCATGCCGCCCGAGCCGGACGGCGGCCTCGTGACCGCGGAACGCCTGCGCGCCGCGCACCCCGGGATGGGGCTGCTCTTCCTGTCCCACTACGCCGAGTCGCACTACCTGATGCGCATCCTCCAGATCGGGACGGAGGCCGTCGGGTACCGCCTCAAGGAGAAGATCGGCAGCGTCGAGGTCCTCTCCGACACGCTCACGCGGATCAGCGGCGGGGAGATCGTCATCGAGCCGGTGCTCGCCCGGCGCCTGGTGGAGCGGCCGCGCGGGGAGCGCAAGGGCGTCATCTCCACGCTCTCGGAACGCGAGCTGGACGTGCTGCGCCTCATGGCCGAGGGTCGGTCGAACAACGGCATCGCGGCGCAGCTGTTCGTCACGCCGAAGGCGGTCGAGAAGCACATCGCCAGCATCTTCGGGAAGCTGAACCTGCACGCCGACGCCACGGAGCACCACCGGAGGGTGCTCGCGGTGCTCACCTACCTGCGGTCGCAGCGCGACGGCGACTGATCCGCGCAGATGGCAGGCGCGAGCGTCCCTCGCCCGTCCGCCCGATTGGCCGGTGCCGCCACCTCGAATAGCGTGGCGCAACCGGATCCCGACCGGGCGCGGATCGGACACACGATGAAACGGACGATCGTGGCGCGGTCGCTGCGGGCATCGCTGGTCGCCTGCGGCGTCGCAGTCGTGCTCGTCGTGATGGTCGACTGGTCGGGTCGGTTGCTCGGCCACGGTCCGCTCGAGATCCTGATCCCGTTCGTGGCCGTGGTGCTGGCCGCGATCGGGCTCGGCGCCGTTCAGCCCCGGATCGACCGCGTCGTGGAGCGGATCACCCACCACCGCGAGGTCACGCCGTACTCGTCGCTCGCGGCGGCCGCGGCGCGCGTCCGGGAGGGGGCGCTCGAGGAGGCGTTGCCCGGGCTCGCGCAGGTGATCGCCGACGGGACCGGCGCCACCAAGGCGGTCGTGTGGCTCGTGGTCGGCGACAAGCTGGTCGCGGCGGCCGAGCACCCGGCACCGGCACCCGGCGGCCGGACCGACACCGTGGAGAACCTGGCGGTGCTGCTCGCCCGGCCGGACGTCGACCACGCCGTCCCCGTGCTGGACGGCACGGTCCTGCGCGCGGCGCTCACGATCAGCAAGCCCGGCGCCCCCATCACGCCCGGCGACCAGGAGCTCGTCCGCGACGTGGCCAACGGCGCCGCGCTGCTGCTGCGCGGCGTGGCGCTCAACGCCGAGCTCGCGGAGCGGGTGCGCCGCGCCGACGACCTCGCCCGCGAGCTGCACGCGTCGCGGCAACGCCTCTCCCGCGCCCGCGAGGTGGAGCGCAGACGCCTCGTCGCGGAGCTGGGCAACGCGACGAGCGTCCGGCTGGCGGCCCTGCGCGCCGACGTCGCGGCCGCGGGCGCGGAGCTCGGCCACCGGCCCGGGGACGCCGCCCCGGTCGACCCGACCGAGGTCGATGCCGAGGCGGCGCAGCGGGCGCTGACGCAGGCGCGGGTCGCCCTCGACGAGCTCCTCGACCGGTTCCGGCTGATCGCCCGGGGCGTGTTCCCCGCGGTGCTGCGCGACCAGGGGCCCGCCGCCGCCCTCGACGAGGTCGCGACCGACCTGCCCCGGCCGGTCCGGCTGACCGGCGACCTCGGCGGCCGCCTCGACTACGAGATCGAGTCCGGCGTGTACTACGTCGTCGCCTCGGGGCTGGGCGCGCTCGCGGGCGCACCGGGCGATGATGAGCTGCTCGTCGACCTCGAACGGGCCGACGGCCGGGTCGAGGTGCGGGTCGAGGACCCGGCCGCGGCGATGAGCCCGGACGACCTGCGCGCCGCCCTCGCCGACGAGGCCGAGCGGCTCGCGGCGCTCGGCGGCGACCTCGCGATCACCGGGGGGTCCGCGCCCGGGTCGGTCGGGGGGTCCGTCGAGCTGCGCGTCCGGCTGCCCGACCGGCTCGAGCCGATCGTCGACAGCAGCGTCGGCGCGGAGCTGAGGGTCCCGTGACGACCGCCGCCGGCGGCGCGAGGGGCCGAAGCGGCGTCCTCGCCACCACCGCCTACTGGGTGCTGCTGCTCACGTGCGCCGCGCTGTCGCTGGTGGCGCTCGTCGTCGGCGCCGTCGGGTGGATGGCGGTCCACGACTCGGCGGTCGGCTGGCTCGGCGTGCAGGGCGCCCTCGACTACGGCCTCAGCCTGCTCTCGCTCGTCGCCGCGGGCGCGCTGATCGCCGGGCGGGACCGGAGCTGGTGCACCCGGCTGCTGCTGCTCGCGATGGTCGCGGCGGCGGGGGCGTTCAACGTGCAGGCGATGGCCGTCGTCATGGTCGTCGACGCGGTCACGGGCGTGCCGGTCGGCCCGCTCCACTCCGTGCTGCTGCCGGGGATCGCGATCGCGGCCTTCGTCCTCGCCCTGCTGGGCTTCCCGCCCGCGCGGACGCCCCGCACGGCCCGGGCGGACCGCATCCCGGTCGTGCTCGCCGGCGCGGGCGTGCTGCTGCTGGCCGGGTTCGCCAGCGCGTTGCTCGCGCCGATCGTGACCTGCGTGCTGTTCTTCGGCTACCTCGGGCCGGTCGTCGGCGTGCTGGTCCTGCCGAGCCAGATCAGGCAGGCGCCGACGGCGACCGCCCGCACCCAGGCGCGGCTGCTGTTCAGCGTGGTCGCGGTCGCGTCCGCCATCGCGATCGCCCTCGCGGCGATCACCCTGCTGATGCTGGCGACGGGGTGGAGCAGCCTGCTGCTGCTCGTGGACCCGACCGATCAGACGAGCGGCGAGCCGACCGCGCTGCTGTTCTGGTTCGCCCGGCTGGCGGGGATCTCGATCGCGGGCGCGGTGTTCGTCGCGACCCGCCGCGGCGGCCTGTGGAACGCGGAGCGGCTGTTCAGCCGCGGGCTCGCGGCGGGGCTCACGGCGGTGCTGGTCGGTGGCGGCTACTGCCTCGTGCGCACCAGCACGGCGACCCT
Source organism: Pseudonocardia sp. (assembly GCF_035305885.1). Classification (GTDB taxonomy): domain Bacteria; phylum Actinomycetota; class Actinomycetes; order Mycobacteriales; family Pseudonocardiaceae; genus Pseudonocardia. Next base: position 12,095 of record NZ_DATGOP010000122.1, on the reverse strand, counting down.
CGCGGGCGAGGAGGCCGGGCTGCTGCCCGCGGTGCTCGCGACCGCCCTCGCCGCCGTGACGCTGCGCCCCGCCTACGTGTCGGCCGAGCGCTGGACCGACCAGCTCCTCTTCGGCTCCCGGCCCACGCCGTACAGCGTGCTCGCCGGGATCACGGCGTTCTCCCGCGTCACCGCGACCGACGCGCCGGACCTGGCACGCGTGGCCGAGGTCGTCGGGCGCGGGCTCGGCGCCACCACCTGCCGGCTGACGGTCACCCGGCCCGGTCTGCGCGACCGCAGCTACACCTGGACCGCGGGCGGCGAGCGCGACACGGGCGAGCTCGTGCAGGTGGTCGTGCGCCACGGGTCGGAGGCGATCGGCACGCTCGCGGTGGACTACGGCGCGGTGGCCGGCCTCCAGCAGCAGCGCCGGCACCTGTTGGAGGACGTCGCCGACAGCCTCGGAGCCGTGCTGCAGGCCAGCCGCTACGGCATCGAGCTGGAACGGCAACTCCGGGCCGCGCTCGCGCACGCGAACGAGATCGCCGCGTCGCGGCGCGCCGTCGTCGCCGAGATGGACCGGGAGCGGCGCCGCATCGAGCGCGACCTGCACGACGGCGCGCAGCACCACTTCGTGTCGCTGCGGCTCGTGCTCGGCCTGGTGGAACACCAGGTGGCCACGGGCCGGTACGACCAGGCGCGGGAGCGGCTCGAGCAGGTCAGCGGCCAGATCGACGTGGCCGAGTCGGTGCTCGCGGAGACCGCGATGGGCGTGTCGTCGCCGCTTCTGGCCGAGCGGGGGCTCGTGCCCGCGCTGGAGAAGGAGCTGGCGTCCGGCGAGCCGCCGGTACGGGTCGACGCGAGCGGGATGGACGGGCACATCGGGCTCCCGCAGGACGTCGAGTCGGCGGTGTACTTCTGCTGCCTCGAGGCCGTGAACAACGCGCGCAAGCACGCGCAGGGGGCCTCGATCGCGGTACGCGTGCGGGTCGCGGGCGGCCGACTGCACTTCGCCGTGGAGGACGACGGCCCGGGCTGGGACGCCGGCAGCACGGCCGGCTCGCCGGGCCGGGGCCTGCGCAACGTCACCACGCGGATCACCACGGTCGGGGGCCGGATCGACGTCCGCTCCGCACCCGGGCAGGGCACCACGGTGGAGGGCTCCGTCCCCCTCCCGCAGCCGGCCGGAGCGGAGCCCGCCGCCCCGGCGACCGCCGCCCGGCCGCCCGCCCGCGACGACGCGGCGGAGGTGCTCCGCCCCCTCGCCGACCAGGTGCGCGACGCCGTCCAGGAGGCGCTGGAGCACTACCGCGGCACCGCGCGCGCCGACGCCGTGCGTGCGCTGGGCGAGCGCCTCGACGCGCCGCCGCGGATCGGGGTGCCGGGCGACGGGGCGGCGGCGCTGGTGTCGGCGCTCGCGGCGGCCGGCCCGAACGGTCCCCCGGACGAGACGGCCCCGAACGAGACGGCGCTGGTCGAGACGGCGCTGGTCGAGACTGCGCTGGACGAGACGGCGCTGGACGAGACGGCGCTGGACGCCGACGCGTTCGTCGTGCCGATGCGGCGCGACCCCACCGGTCACGTGCACCTGCCCGAGCGGCCCTTCGGCTCCCCGTGGCGCCGCCCCGCCCACGCGATCGGGGTGTTGCTCGTGGACGCGGCGGCCGACGAGCACGCCCAGCGGCTCGCGGCGGGGTGCGCCGCCGACCCGGACGTGCGGCGGCTGTGCCACGTCGTCGTGCCCGCGGCGCCCGCGCTCGCCCTGGCCGGGGCGCGGATGTCCGACGCGCAGTTCGAGGCGCTGCGGGACGCCGCCGAGAACGGCGGCCTCGACGGTGGGTTCGCCGCAGCCCTGGAGCCGCCCGGCCCTCCCGTCGCGCTCGCGGGCGCCGGCCGCGCCCTCGGCGCGGGCCGCGGCTCGACCGCACCGGCCCGGGTGGCGCCGGACGCGCGCCTCCTCCCGTTCGAGCGCCCGGTGGTGGAGCACGCCGTCACGGCGATCAGGTCCGGGCGGGCGCCGACCCGGGAGGTGCTCGCTGCCGCGCTCGTGGAGCGCAGCGGCGTGCCCCGGGTGCGCGACCTCGTGGCGGAGCGGCTGTCGCGGCGGGCGGAGGCGCTCACGGCCCGCGCCGTCCTGCTGGCCCTCGAGGACCTGGTGGGGCACGAGCCGCCACCGGCGGGCGGCGACGCCCTGCGCTACCGGCTGGACCGGATCCGGTCCGGCACCCACGAGCTGGCCGAGCTCGACGTGGTGGACGCCGTGCTGGCGGACGAGGTGGACCTCCCGGACGGGGAGCGCCCCGCCGTCCTGCGGCTGCTCGGCTGCTCGGGAGCGGAGCCGGCGACGCGGCTCGGGCTCCCGCCGGGTGCGTCGCGGGAGGAGATCCGAGAGGCGGCGGCCGAGCGGCTGGCCCACTGGCGGCGCCGGGCGGCGAACCCGCTGATGCGACCGGAGCTGCGGAAGGCGGTCGACGTGCTCGTCGAGAGCTGCGAGTGGCTGGTGGTCGGCGGGTCGGAGCGCGCCTGATCGGTTCCGGACCGATCCTGTCCGGAACGGCCCGTAGCGTCGCGGGCATGGATGCGATCGAGAACGTGAAGGGGCCGGTCCTGCGGCCCGGGGACGACGGGTTCGACGCGCAGCTCGCCGGTTACCAGACCGACCACCCGCACCGGCCGGACCTCGTCGTCGCGGCGACGAGCGCCGACGACGTGGTGGCCGCGGTGCGCCACGCCGCCGACCACGGGCTGCCGGTCGCGGTCGAGACCAGCGGGCACGGCCGCGCGGCGCCGCTCACCGGCGGCGTGCTGATCACCACCCGGCGGATGGACGGCGTCCGGATCGACCCGGCCAGGCGCGTGGCCAGGGTGCAGGCGGGCACCCGGTGGGCGCGGGTCGTGGCGGCGGCGGCCGAGCACGGGCTGGTGCCGCCCAGCGGGTCGTCGCCCGAGGCCGGCGTCGTCGGCTACACGCTCGGCGGCGGCATCGGCGTGCTGGCCAGGGAGCTCGGCTGGGCGAGCGACCGGGTCGAAAGCGTCGACCTCGTCACCGCAGACGGCGGGCTGCGCCACGTCACCGCCGACTCCGACCCGGAGCTGTTCCGCGTGCTGCGCGGCGCCGGGCACGGCCTCGGCGTCGTGACCGCCATGGAGATCGAGCTCGCCCCCGGCGGGCGCTTCTACGGCGGGGCGCTGACGGTCGCCGAGGAGCACGTGCCCGCCCTGCTCGCCGCGTACCGGGAGTGGACGGCCGACCTCCCCGACGGGCTCACCTCGTCGATCGGGGCGCTGCGCTACCCGGACCTGCCGGTGCTGCCCGAGCACTTGCGCGGCCGGTACCTCGCGCAGGTCCGGATCGCCTGGACCGGCCCGGCGGACGAGGGGGAACGACTGGTGGCCCCGCTGCGCGCGGCCGTGCCGACGACCGGGGAGCTGGGCGAGCTGCCCTACACCGAGGCGGCGTCGATCTTCAGCGAGCCGGACCGGCCGCACCCCTACACCGGCACGAACGCGCTGCTGCGCGAGCTCGACCCGGCGGTGCTCGACGCCGCGCTCGACATCGCCGGGCCCGGTGCGCCGGTCATGTGCGTGCTGGGGCTGCGCCACCTCGGCGGCGCGCTGTCGCGCGAGCCCGCCGTCCCCGACGCCGTGCCGCACCGCGACGCGCCCTACCTGCTGCAGGTGCTGTCGCTGGTCGACGGCACCGACCTCCCCGGCCGGCTGCACCGGGAGCTCATGGAGGCGGCGGCGCCGTGGACCGCGGGCCGCACCCCCAACTTCCGCTTCGGCTCCCGCGCCGCGCGGGACTGGCCCATCGAGACGCCCGGCCGCGCCGAGCTGGAAGCCGAACTCGACCCGAAGGGCCTGTTCCACCAGGCCTGATCCCGACGAACGGGCCGTTCGTCGGAAACGGGGGAGGGGGCCTCAGCGGTAGAGGGTGACCTCGACCTCGGTGCCCGCGTCCAGGCCGGTCGCCGGCTCCGGCACCACGATGCAGCCGTCGGCGCGGGTGAGCACCGACAGCAGCGCCGAGGGGCCGAAGATCGGCTCAGCCCGCCCGTCGCGCACCGCGACCTGCACCACGTCCAGCCGGCCCGCTGCGGACGGCAGGTCGCGGGCGAGGCGGGCCCGCGTCGACGGCTCCGGCGGCGGCGCCTCGCACCCGGCGAGCCGCCACACCAGCGGCACCCCGACCAGGCGGAACACCACCAGCGCCGAGAGCGGGTTGCCGGGGAGCCCGATCAGGGGCACGCCCGCGCACTCGGCGAGCAGGGTCGGCTTGCCGGGTTTGATCGCAAGCCCGTGGCACCAGATGTCGCCGAGCGCGGCCACGGCGCCGGCCGTCTCGTCACGGGCGCCGACCGAGGAGCCCGCGGACACGACGACGAGGTCGGCGTCCGGCAGCACCTCGCGCAGGCGGGCCTCGAGGGCGCCCGGCTCGTCGGAGACGATCCCGGCGAGCACCGGCTCGCCCCCGGCGTCGCGGACCAGCCCGGCCAGCGCGGAGGCGGTGGCGTCGCGCACCTGGCCCGGGCCGAGCGCGGCGGTCTCCGGCGGCACCACCTCGTCGCCGGTGGACAGCACCACCACCCGCGGCCGGGCGTGCACCGCCACCCTGGTGACGCCACCCGCGGCGAGCATCCCCAGGTCGGGGGCCCGCAGCGGCCGCCCGCCCGGCACCAGCGGCGCGCCCACGGCGACGTCCTCGTCGGCGCGCACGACGCCGCTGCCCGGCGCGACCGGCCGGGTGACCTCGATCGTGCCGGGCATGGTCTCGGCCGTGTGCTCGACCATCACCACCGCGTCGGCGCCCTCGGGCAGCACGCCGCCCGTGGGCATGGCGACCGCCCCGCCGGGCCGCACCGCCACCTCGGGCGCCGCGCCCATCCGCACCGCACCCAGCAGATCCAGGTAGGAGGGCAGGCCCTCGGACGCGCCGTACGTGTCGGCGGCGCGCACCGCGTAGCCGTCCACGGTGGAGCGGGCGAAGCCGGGCAGCGGCCCCGGCGCCGGCACCGCGGCGCCGGGCACCCGGTGCAGCGCCTCGGCGAGCGGCACCTCCTCCACCGCGGTGCGCCGGGCGGGCCGGAAGCCGGCCAGCGCCTCGCCGACCGTCCGCGTCGCGAAGAACTCCCGCCCGGCGAGCCGGGGGCCTCCGGTCATACCGCCTCGACCTGGACCGCGCAGAACTTGAACTCGGGGATCTTGCCGTACGGGTCGATCTCGTCGATGGTCAGCAGGTTGGCCGCCGCCTCCCGGAAGTGGAACGGGATGAACACGTTGCCCAACTGCTCGCGGTGGCTGATGCGCAGCTGCAGCTCGATCGTGCCGCGGCGGGACCGCACCCGCACCCGCTGCCCGTGGGCGAGCCCGCGGTCGGCGGCGTCCTTGGGGTGCATGTACACCTCGGCGACCGGTGCGATCGTGTCGAGCGCGTACGAGCGCCGCGTCATCGACCCGGTGTGCCAGTGTTCGAGCAGCCGGCCGGTGTTGAGCACCAGCGGGTACTCGGCGTCGGGCAGCTCCTTGGGCGGCAGCCACTCGGCCGGCACGAGGTGGGCGAGCCCGTCGTCGGTGTTGAACCGCTCGTCGAACATGACGACGGTGCCGTCGGAGTGCTCCGGGTCCGGGTTCGGGTAGAGCTTGCCCGACGAGCCGAGGTTGTCCCAGTTCAGGTTCGCGTAGGACGGCATGAGCGCGACCATCTCGTCGAACACCTCGCTCGGGCCCCGGTAGTCCCAGTCGAGCCCGATCCGCCGCGCGATGTCCTGGACGATCTCCCAGTCCGGGCGGGCCTGCCCGGGCGGGTCGAGGACCTTGCGCCCGCGCTGCACCCGCCGGTCGGTGTTGGTGTAGGTGCCGTCCTTCTCCAGGTAGGAGGTGGCGGGCAGGATCACGTCGGCGAACTCGGCGGTCTCGGTGAGGAAGATGTCCTGCACCACGAGGAAGTCCAGCGCCGAGAGCGCCTTGCGCACCTTGTTGATGTTGGGGTCGGACAGGAACGGGTTCTCGCCCAGCATGTACATGGCGCGCACGCCGCCCGGCTCCAGCGCCGACTTGATGATCTCGGTGACGGTGAGGCCCCGCTTCGGGTCGAGCGGCACCCCCCACGCCTGCTCGAACCGCTGCCGGGTGTCCTCGCGGTCCACGCCCTGGTAGTCGGGGTAGAACATCGGGATCAGCCCGGCGTCGGAGGCGCCCTGCACGTTGTTCTGCCCGCGCAGCGGGTGCAGCCCGGTGCCCGGCCGCCCGACGTTGCCGGTGATCGCGCACATGGCGATCAGGCAGCGGGCGTTGTCGGTGCCGGTGGTGTGCTGGGAGATCCCCATGCCCCAGTAGATGACGCCGGCCTTCGCCTCGCCCCACAGCCGCGCGACCTCGCGGATCGTGTCGGCGTCGACGCCGGTGATCTGCGCGGCCCGCTCCGGCGGGTAGTCCGCGACGGTCCGCGCGAGCGCGTCGTAGTTGGTGGTGCGGTTGGCGATGAACTCGCGGTCGATGTGCCCGTTGCGGATCACCTCGTGCATCACCGCGTTGTAGAACGCGACGTCGGTGCCCGGCTTGAGCTGGACGTGCACGTCGGCGTGCTGGGCGACCGTGGACGCGCGCGGGTCCACGTAGATGAGCTTGGTGCCGCGGCGGCGGGCCTGCTTGAAGAACGACGACGCCACCGGGTGGTTGGCCGTCGGGTTCGAGCCGGTGATGATCGCGACGTCGGCGTTCATCACGTCGCCGTAGGTGGTGGACACCGCGCCCGACCCGATGCCCTCGAACAGCGCCGCCACGCTGGAGGCGTGGCACAGCCGCGTGCAGTGGTCGACGTTGTTGGTGCGGAACCCGGTGCGGATCAGCTTCTGGAAGAGGTAGGCCTCCTCGTTGGAGCACTTCGCCGACCCGAACCCGGCGATCGCGCCCGGCCCGCCCTCGGCGTGGATCTCCTTGAGCCGCCGCGCGACGAGGTCGAGCGCCTCCTCCCAGGTGGCCTCCCGGAAGTGCGGCAGGACCTCGTCGTAGTTGACGAGCCCGCCCGGCTTGCGGGGCCGGTCCTTGCCCGGCCTGCCGTCGACGTTCCGGCCGCCGCCGCTGCGGTCGCCCGCGGCGAGGGTGCCGCGGCCCCGGTCGTCGTGCCCGTTGCGGTCGCCGCGGACGTCGGCCGACAGCGGGCCCTTCGGGTAGGAGGTCTCCTTGCGGATCAGCGGCACCGTGAGCCGCTGCGGCGAGGCCGCGTAGTCCCAGCCGTAGCGGCCCTTCACGCACAGCCTGCTCTGGGAGCCCGGCTGGTCGCGGCCCTCGGCGAACGCGATCGCGTTGCGCTCGCGGTCGACGTGGTAGGTGAGCGCGCACCCGACGCCGCAGTACGGGCACACCGACTCGACCTGCTCCAGCTCCTGCCGGGGCCGGATCGGGATGCCGCGGATCGGCTTGTTGGTCAGCGCCCCGGTGGGGCAGGCCTGCACGCACTCCCCGCACGTCACGCACGTGCTGGAGCCCATCGGGTCGTTGAGGTCGAACGCGATCCGCGTGGAGTAGCCCTTCCCGGACCGGCCGATCACGTCGTTGCCCTGCACGTCGTCGCAGGCCCGCACGCAGCGGTCGCAGAGGATGCAGGCGTCGTGGTCGACCGCGATCACCGGGTTGGACAGGTCGGTGCCCCGTCCCGAGCCGCGCGGCAGCGCGTCCTGCCCGACGCCGTAGCGTTCGGCGAGCTCGAACAGCTCGTTGTCGCGGGTGGTGGTGTGCTTGCGGTCCTGCTCCGGCGCGGGCTGGTCCGACATCAGCATCTCGGTCAGCACGGCGCGCGAGCGCTCCACCTCGGGGGTGGAGGTCTGCACCTGCATCCCGTCCTCGCAGGGGCGCACGCAGGCCGCGGCGTACGCCCGCCCGCCGGTGTCGACCACGCACATCCGGCACACGCCGACCGGATCGAACCGCTCGTTGTGGCACAGCACCGGGATGTCGACGCCGATCTGCTTCGCAGCGTCGTAGATCGTGGTCCCCTCCGGGACCGTGACCTCCCGGCCGTCGATCGTGACGCTGACCGTGCGAACCGCTGTGGTCGGTTCCTGGACGGCGGTCATCGAGCTCCCCATTCAGCAGTGAACACGGTATACAGCGAGCCTAGTGCCACAGCTCCCGCGGTTCACCCCGCAGCGTTGATCGGTTCCAGTCGGGCGCGGCGTGCGCCTCCGGCGTCGAGAGGTTGGCCTCGTGGTCGGCCGCGCCCGGGCAGCGAGCCGGGCGGGAACGCGTGCCGCGTGATGACCGGCCCGTCGTCGCGCACCGCGGCTTCCGCGTTGCGCATCCAGGCTGCGGCGTCGGGTGAGCACCAGGTCCGCCCGGCCGCCGGGTATCCGGTCCGGCAGCACCGCGAACGTGCCCGCCGGCCGCCGGGTCGGCCGCTGAGGTGCGCCTCGACCGGCGCGGGGATCCGGGCGTGCAGCTCGGCGCCGTCCTCCAGCGCGGTGTCGACCGGCGGCTCCCAGGCGGCGACGCCGAGCGACGTCGGGCTCGGGGTGGGCCGCGGTCGGCTCGACGGCGACCACGCCGCCGGAGCCGACGCGGATGAGCCGCACCGGGCCGCCGAGCGCCCGGACGATCCCCGCGGCGTCGTCGGCGCGGCGACGGACCCCGCCGAAAGGCCAGTCCCCGCGGGGCGTGGCGCCGGTGCCGTGGCGGTCGTACCAGGCGCCGCGGCGCCGCGCGCGGTGAACGCGCGGGCGACCGGCTCGAGCACGCCGGCGTCCTGCGCGGCCCCGTGGACCGGCAGCGCGCAGGCCGCCCGCCGCCGCAGGAGCTCAGCAGCGCACGTCGGCGAGCACCTCGCGCGCGGTGGCCCGCGCGGCGTTCCAGCTGCGCCAGCCGTCCTCCGGGGCGGCCAGCCTCCGGGCGATGGACGACAGCGCCGCGCAGCGCTGCGGTTCGGGCAGCCGGGCGAGGGCGGGCGCCGCGTCGGCCGACAGACCGCTCAGGTATCCGGTGTCGATCCGGCCGGTCGCCGCGAACCGCTCGACGTTCGACCTCGCGACGAAGTCGTCGGGGTCGAGGGCCGCGAGCGCGAGCAGGGCCGCGACCCCGACGGCCGCCATCTCCCTGACCAGCGACCGCGCCCGCAGGCGCAGCACCGCCACCAGCACCAGCACGAAGCAGGCGCCGAGCCACAGCTCGCAGGTCAGCACGACCAGCCGCAGCGTGGTGAAGCCGTAGGCCTCCTGGTAGAGCCACATCCGGCGCAGCGCCGACGCGACGATCACCAGCGTGAGGCAGGCGAGCGCGGCGAGCAGACCGCGCTTCCACGCGCGGTCGGCCGGGGTCGGGGTGGGCGCGTGGCGGGAGGCGAGCAGCACGATGCCCAGCGCCATGAGGGTGACCGCGAGCAGCTGCCAGAACCCGCCGCGGGTCGAGCGGGCGGGGCAGCAGGTCGGCGAGCGCCGCCAGCCGGTTCACCGGGGCACCTCGAGCGCGTAGCCCACGCCGTGCACGGTGCGGATGAGGTCGGCGCCCAGCTTGCGCCGCAGCGCCTTCACGTGGCTGTCGACGGTGCGCGTCCCCGTGGCGTCGGCCCAGCCCCACACGTTCGCGAGCAGCGACTCGCGCGGGTGCACCGCGCGGGGCCGCCGCGCCAGGTGCACGAGCAGGTCGAACTCGGTGGGCGTGAGGTGGGCCGGCTCGCCCGCGCGCAGCACCCGCCGTTCGGCCTGATCGATCTCGAGGTCGCCGAGCACGATCCGGTCCTGCGCCTGCTGCTCCGCGGCGCGGTCGACCCGCCGGAACAGCACCCCCACCCGGGCGGCCAGCTCGCGGATCGAGAACGGCTTGGTCAGGTAGTCGTCGGCGCCGACGGCGAGGCCCACGAGCAGGTCGGTCTCGGTGTCGCGGGCGGTCAGCATGAGCACCGGGATCGGGCGACGCGCCTGGATGCGGCGGCACACCTCGAGCCCGTCGAAGCCGGGCAACATGATGTCGAGCACGACGAGGTCGGGCTCGCCCTCCTCGAAACGGGTCATCGCCGACGGTCCGTCGTGCGCGACGTCGACCGCGTACCCCTCGGACCGCAGCCGCGCCGCGATCGACGCCGCGATCGACGCCGCGATCGTCGGCTCGTCGTCCACCACCAGCACCCGTCGCCCCCCGTTCACGGCGCCGAATCTAGGCAGCGGTCGTGGAGGGGAGAGGACGGTGATGTGGAGGAAGTGTGGAGATCGACCGGCGCCCGCGCGGGCGCGCGGTCACGGACGGCCGGGGGAGGGCTGGTGCTCGTGCAGGCGGGCCTCGAGCAGCCGCTTCGCCTGCTCGTGGGCGTGGCGGCGGGCGTCGGCGAAGTAGCCGACGGGGTCGCTCAGCAGGCGGGCCAACCGGGCGCGCTGCACGTCGTCGCCGTTCCTGGGATCCGCCACGCCGCGAGGATAACCGCGCTCAGGAGCCGAGGGCGACCGCCAGCAGGCGGCCGAGCACCCGGACCGCGGCGACGTCGTCCTCGGTGAGGTCGCCGACCTCGAGCCCGTCGACGGTGAGGACGCCGAACTGGCGGGCCTCGGTGGCGACCGGCACCGCGATGAAGGTGCGGTAGGCGTGCCCGCCGGGCTCCCAGCCGGGGAGGGGGTTGGCGCGGACGTCGGCGCAGAACAGGTCCTCGCGGCGGGCGAGCATCCCCAGCGCGAAGTCGCCGAGCTCGGTGCCCTCCACGAACGTGGTGCGCGGCTGCTCGGCGCGCCCCTGGAAGCCGGCCGGGACGAGCCGGGCGGGCCGGTCGTCGACGTACTCGAAGAAGCAGGAGCGCAGCCGGTCGGCGCCCAGCACCTCGGCCGCAGCGGCGAGCACCACGGCCTTGGCCTGGCCCTGCAGCTCCATCGCCTCGCGGCCCATCACCCGCCGCCTGCGGTCGGTGATGCGGCCGATGAGGTAGGCCAGCGGCTCGAGGGCGTCGTTCAGCACGAGCTGGATGCGCGCGGCCGCTTCCTCGGCGACCTGCTCCGCCGCTACGGCGCGCACCTGCGCGTCGTGCTCGGCGCGCAGCGGGATGCCGACGGCGAGCGCCGTGAGCACCGCGCCCGCCGCGGCCGTGAGCGCGAACGGCCAGCCGGACAGGTCGTTGACGACGGCGCCGAGCACCCACGCGGCCGTCGCCGCGGTGACCGCGACCGGTCGCGCCGCCGCGCGCACGACCTCCCTGGTGCCCCCCATCGCGCCGGAGCGTAGCGGCGACCCCCGTCACACCCGGGAACCACCGGGTCCCTCGGCAGGGCGGCGAAATGCACTCGAAAGAATGAAGATCACGCGCAGGTGCCGCATTCCCGTTTACTCCGAGTGGCCGTTCCGCGCATCCTGCGCGGTGCGGCTCACGGTGGTGGCTCTACGTTCACCCGGTCGGGTCGGCCCGGATCGGAACGGCGCTCCCCACCGTGCCCGGAATTCGATCATGCGGGCCGACGGCCGCGGAACCGGGTCGTCCCGCGGTCGTTGCACCGGGCTGCAGGGCATGACGAGAACCGATTTGGACGGTGCCGGGTGAGAGACGAACGGACGCTCCACGAACGGGTGCAGGCCAGCCCCGAGTTCGCCGAGCTGCGGTCCCGGCTGCGCCGGTTCGTCTTCCCGATGAGCGCGGCGTTCATGCTCTGGTACCTGGGCTACGTGCTGATGGCCTCCTACGCGCCGGAGGTCATGGGGATCCCCGTGTTCGGCCACATCAACGTCGGGATCCTCGTCGGCCTGCTGCAGTTCGCGTCGACGTTCGTGATCACCGGGATCTACGTGCGGTTCGCCGACGCCAAGCTCGACCCGGTCGCGGAGTCCATCCGAACCCGCTTGGAGGGGCACTGATGTCCGAGAGGCTGGGCAGCCCGATCCTCAACATCTCGGTCTTCGCGGCGTTCGTGCTCGTCACGCTCGTCGTGGTGTTCCGGGTGAGCCGCAGCAACCGGACCGCGTCGGACTACTACGCCGCGGGCCGGTCGTTCACCGGGCCGCAGAACGGGGTCGCGATCGCGGGTGACTACCTGTCGGCGGCGTCGTTCCTCGGCATCGCCGGTGCGATCGCGGTGAACGGCTACGACGGGTTCCTGTACTCGATCGGGTTCCTGGTGGCGTGGCTGGTCGCGCTGCTGCTCGTGGCGGAGCTG
>NZ_DATGOP010000121.1:0-22701 GCF_035305885.1 Pseudonocardia sp. | reverse complement strand
GCGCCCGCGGTGAGCCGGCCGCCCGCGGCGGTCACCCGCTCGGAGAGGCCGGTGAGGCCAGCGCCGCCGCTCGCGAGCGGGCGCCGGGGGGCGGGCGAGGGCCCGTTGCGCACCTCGACGACCAGCTCGGAGGGCCGCCATTCGAGGCGGACGGAGACGGGGGCGCCCGCGGCGTGGCGGGCCGCGTTGGTGAGCGACTCCTGCACCACCCGGTACACGGCGCGGCCGGTGCCGGGGGCGACCTCGACGGGCTCGCCGCGCTCGTCGTAGTCCACCGCCACGCCGGCCGCGCGCGACCCGGCCACCAGGGCCGGGACCTCGGTGAGGCCGGCCACGTGCTCGCTGCCGTCGAGCAGACCGAGGGCGGCGCGCATCTCGGCGAGGGCGCGCTTGGCGAGGGTGCGCAGCTGCTCGGCGCTGCGGCGGGTCTCCTCCTCGGCCGTGGAGGCGGCGATCGCGGCGGCGCCGACCGCGATGAGCGTGGCGTGGTGACCCACCGCGTCGTGGATCTCCCGCCCGATGCGGGCCCGCTCCTGCGCCCGCGCGGCGTCCCGGGACGCGGCGAGCGCCTCCTCGCGGGCCTGTTCGAGCTGCCGCAGGCTCTCGGTGAGCCGGGCCCTGGTGCTCACCAGCAGGCCGAGCGCGGCGGGCGCGCCGGCGTACAGGCCGGCGAACGCGATCGTGAGGACGATGCGGCCGATCGGGAGGTCCTGGGTGAGCAGCACCGGCGTGACGGACGCGGCCACGGCGAGCGCGAGCCACGGGACCAGCGGGCCGACCCGTCGGCTCCGGCGGCCGAGCGTGTACAGCGCGACGATCGCCGGCGGCCAGCCCAGCCCGCCCGCGAGCGCCCAGAGCGAGCCGAGCAGGCCCAGCGGCGGCCAGAGGTGGCGCAGCGGCAGCAGCGCGCAGGCGACGAGCGCCGCGGTGACCGACCACTCGAACGGCGGGACGCCCAAGAGCACCGCGCTCGCCGGCAGCAGGACGGCGGTGGCTTCGACGAGCACCCGCCGCACCGCCTCCGGAACGCGGATCGGCCGGGTCACAGCCGGTCGGGTTGCGGTCATGTCAACCCCCATCCCTGGGCGAGCAGCGCCGCCTGCACGCGGTTCTCCGCGCCGAGCTTGATCAGCAGCGCCGACACGTACTTCTTGACGGTGGCCTCGGCGAGCCCGAGCCGCTCCCCGATCACGGCGTTCGAGTCGCCCGCGGCGAGCCCGCGCAACACCTGCAGCTCCCGCGGCGTCAGGTCGGCGAGCTTGGACGGCCCGGGCGGCGGGGTGCCCGCGGCGAGGCGGGGCAGCAACCGGGCGGTGATCCGCGGGTCGAGCACGGCGCCGCCCGCCGCCAGGTCGAGCACGGCGCGGACCAGCGCGTCCGGTTCGGCGTCCTTGAGCAGGAACCCCTGCACGCCCACCCGCAGCGCCTCGGCGACGTAGTCGTCCAGGTCGAACGTGGTGAGGACGGCGGCGGGCGGCGCGTCGGGCCGCCGGCACAGCACGCGCAGCGCCTCCAGGCCGCTCACGCCCGGCATCTGCACGTCGACCAGCACGACGTCCGGGCGGTGCGCGTCGACGCAGGCGAGCATCGCGGCACCGTCCTCGGCCTGCCCGACGACCTCGACGGCGCCCCCTGCCTCCAGCACGGTGCGCAGCCCGGCGCGCATCAGGGGTTCGTCGTCGGCGAGAACGACCCGGACCGGCACCCGTCCAGGGTAACTACGCACCCCCCGTGAGGAGTACGGCGCGCAGCGCGGTGACCCCGCGTCAGCGCTTGCGGTTGCGCTTCTCGCGCACCCGGACCGAGATCCGCACGGGGGAGCCGGTGAAGCCGAACTCCTCCCGCAGCCGCCGCTCGAGGAACCTGCGGTACCCGGCCTCCAGGAACCCGGTGGTGAACAGCACGAACGTCGGCGGGCGGGTCTGGGCCTGGGTGGCGAAGAGCACCTTGGGCTGCTTGCCGCCGCGCACCGGCGGCGGGGTCGCGGCGATGACGTCCGACAGCCAGCCGTTGAGCCGCCCGGTCGGGATGCGCTGGTCCCACGACGCGAGGGCGGTGCGCAGCGCGGGCGCGATCTTCGCGACCGCCCGGCCGGTGCGCGCCGAGACGTTGATCCGCTCGGCCCACGGCACGCGGACGAGGTCACGCTCCAGCTCGCGCTTCATCGCGTGGCGGCGATCGTCGTCGACGAGGTCCCACTTGTTGAACACCAGCACGAGCGCCCGCCCGGCCTCCTCGACCATGGAGATCACGCGCTGGTCCTGCTCGGCGATCGGCTCGCTCGCGTCGATCAGCACGACCGCCACCTCGGCGGCCTCGATCGCGGCGCGCGTGCGCAGGCTGGCGTAGTACTCCATGCCGCTCGCGGTCTGCACGCGCTTGCGCAGGCCCGCGGTGTCGACGAACCGCCAGATCTCACCGTCGAGCTCCACGAGCGAGTCGACCGGGTCGACGGTGGTGCCCGCGACCTCGTGCACGACCGCGCGCTGCTCCCCCGAGAGCCGGTTGAGCAGGCTGGACTTGCCTACGTTCGGCTTGCCGACGAGCGCGACGCGCCGCGGCCCGCCGCCGGCGGCGATGGCGTCGTCGCGCGGGGTCTCGGGCAGCGCGGCGAGGATCGCGTCGAGCAGGTCGCCCGAGCCGCGCCCGTGCAGGCCGCTCACCGGGTGCGGCTCCCCCAGCCCGAGCCGCCACAGCGCCGCGGTGTCGGCGAGCAGCCGCTCGTCGTCGACCTTCGTGGCGGCGAGCACGACGGGCCGGTCGGAGCGGCGCAGCACCCGCGCCACGGCCTCGTCGGTTGCGGTGGCGCCCACGCTCGCGTCGACGACGAGCAGCACCGCGTCGGCGGTGCGCATCGCGAGGTCGGCCTGGGCGGCGACCGCGGCCTGCAGGCCGGTGGCGTCCGGTTCCCATCCGCCGGTGTCGACGATCGTGAAGCGCCGCCCGTTCCACAGCGCGTCGTAGGCGACGCGGTCGCGGGTGACGCCGGGGACGTCCTGCACGACCGCCTCGCGCCGGCCGAGGAGCCGGTTGACGAGCGTCGACTTGCCGACGTTCGGCCGCCCCACGACGGCGAGCACCGGGGTGGGTGGCGCCGCCGCGCCGTCCTCGGCGTCCGGGGAGCCGGGGCCGTCGGGGGCCCCGAAGTCGTCGGGGTCGAGCCCCAGCGCCGCCATCGCGGCGCGGTCGTCGGTTGCGTTCACGCCTTGCTCCGTATTTCGTCCAGTTCGCGGACCATGCCGGCCAGCTCCGCCCGCAGGGTCTCGGTGGCGGCGGCGAGGCCGCTGCGCCCGCCACCGGAGGGGACGGTCAGCGGCTCCCCCACCACCACGTCGACCCGGGGCCGCCAGCGCCTGCGCGCCCCGTCGGGGCGCCGCGTGCCGCGCGAGGCGACCGGGAGGACCGCCGCCCCGCTGGTGCGGGCCAGCCACGCCGCGCCGTGCTGGGCCGCGGCGACGTCCCCGCTGCCGCGCGTGCCCTCCGGGAACACGCCGACGAGGCCGCCGCCGCGCAACACGTCGAGCGCCGCGGTGAGGGGACGCCGGTCGGCCTCGCCGCGGCGCACGGGCAGCTGCCCGATCCGCAGCAAGCCCCGGCCGACGACGCCGCTGAACATCTCCTGCTTCACCCAGAACACCGCGCGGCGCCCGAGTAGTCCGAAAAGCAGCGGTCCGTCGACGAAAGCGCTGTGGTTGGCCACGACGACCACCGGGCCGCTGCGCGGGATCCGCCCGCGGTGGTGGACCCGCAGGCGGAAGAACGGACGGAACAGCCACGACGCGAGCCAGCGGGCGAGGTCGTGCAGCCACGGCCACGCGCCGGGAGGCAGATCGGGCGAGCTCACGTCACCAGCCCGCGTTCCTCCACCAGCCGCAGCAGCTCCCTCAGGACGTCGTCGACGGACAGGTGGTCGGTGTCGAGCACCAGCGCGTCCGGGGCGGCGTGCAGCGGCGAGGTCTTGCGGGTGGAGTCGAGCTGGTCGCGGCGGCGGACGTCGGCGAGCACCGCGGCGTGCTCGGCGATCCGGCCCGCCTTGCGGTCCTGCGCCTCCCGCCGCGCGGCCCGGACCTCCTCGGAGGCGGTGAGGTAGACCTTGAGCGGCGCGTCGGGCACCACCACGCTGCCGATGTCGCGGCCCTCGACCACGATGCCACCCCGCTCGGCGAGCGCCTGCGCGATGAGGGCGCGCTGCCGCTCCACGAGCGCGGCGCGGACCGCCGGGATCGCGGAGACCGCGCTCACCGCGGCCGTGACGGCGGGCCCCCGGATCTCGGACTCGACGTCCTCACCGGACAGCCGGATGGCCGGCGCCGACGGGTCGGTCACCGACTCCAGGTCGTTCACGGCCTCCACCGCGACCTTCTCGGCGGCCTGGTCGGTGCCCTCGAGCCCGGAGCGCAGCACGGCGAGCGTCACCGCCCGGTACATCGCTCCGGTGTCGAGGTAGGCGGCGCCGCACGCAGCGGCCAGCCGCCGGGAGACGGTCGACTTCCCCGTCCCGGACGGACCGTCCATCGCCACGACCCCGTGCAACCGCCCGGTCACCCAGCATTCCCCCTGCTCCTCGGGCCCCGGTGGCCCGTCCTGCTCCGCGGCTGTCGCGGGCCGCCGACCATCATGCCTTGTCGGGTTCGGCGCCCCGGCGACCGGGCGGGCCCTGGCCGCTACTGGGGCAGGTCGGTGCGCAACGCGGCGGCGCCGCGCAGGTAGACGTGGCGCAGCTCGGAGCGGGCCTTCGACGTCTCGACGTGCGCGAGCAGCCGCAGCGTGCGCGGCAGCGCACCGGGCACCGCGATCTCCGTCGCGCACAGCAGCGGAACGTCGGTGAGGCCGAGCAGCCGCGCCGCGTAGGCGGGGAACTCGGCGGTGAGGTCGGGGGTGGCCGTGAAGATGATCGAGATGATGTCGTCCGCGGTGAGCTCGTTGCGCTCCAGCACGGCGCTGACGAGCTCGGCCGACCCCTTCAGGATCTCCTCGCGGGTGTCGCCGTCCACCTGGATGGCGCCCCGGATCGCGCGCACCGCCACTACAGACCCACCGAGCGGTAGAGCGAGCCGACCTCCTGCCGGGTCAGCGGCCGGAACTTGCCCGGCTTCTGGTTGCCGAGCCGCACCTCGCCGATCGCGGTGCGCACCAGCCGCTGCACCGGGTGCCCGACCGCGTCGAGCAGCCGCCGGACGACGTGCTTGCGCCCCTCGTGGATCACGAGTTCGACCAGCGACCGCCCCGGCATGGAGTCGACGAGCTTGAACGAGTGCACCCGCACCGGGCCGTCGTCGAGCTCGACGCCCTCGCGCAGGCGCCTGCCCAGGTCGCGCGGCACGCGCCCCATGACCTCGGCGAGGTAGGTCTTCTCGATCTCGTACGACGGGTGCATCAGCCGGTGGCCGAGCTCGCCGTCGTTGGTGAGCAGCAGCAGGCCCTCGGTGTCGGCGTCGAGCCGCCCGACGTGGAACAGCCGCGCCCGCGGCGCCCCGGTGAAGTTCTCCTCGACGATGCCGCGCTCCACGACGAGATCGCCCACGCAGGGCCTGCCCCGGTCGTCGGACATCGTCGACAGGATGCCCCGCGGCTTGTTCAGCGCGAGGTGCACCAGGTCGTCCTGGAGGACGACGCGGGTGCCGTCGACGTGCACCACGGCCGTGGCCGGGTCGATGCGGCGGCCCATCTCGCGGACGACCTCGCCGTCGACGCTCACGCGGCCGGCCGCGATCAGCTCCTCGGCGGCGCGCCGGGAGGCGACGCCTGCCTGGGCGAGCACCTTCTGCAGGCGGACGCCGGTCGGACGGGTGTCCGTGGTCATGTCATTCATGCTGGGACTTCTCGAGTTCGTCGATCGCGTCGACGTCGGGTAGCAGGGGGGCGAGCGGGGGCAGCTCGTCGAGGGAGGAGAGCCCCAGCCGCTCGAGGAACAGCTCCGTGGTGCCGAACAGCGTGCCCTGCGTGGCCGGGTCGACGCCCACTTCCTGGATGAGGCCGCGGGTGAGCAGGGTGCGCAGCACCCCGTCGCAGTTGACGCCGCGCACGGCGGAGACCCGGGCCCTGGTGACCGGCTGCCGGTAGGCCACCACCGCGAGGGTCTCCATCGCGGCGCGGGTGAGCCGCGACCGCTGCCCGTCGAGCAGGAGGCGCTCGACGTAGCGGGCGTGGATGTCACGGGTGTAGAAGCGCCACCCGCCGCCGGCGTGCCGCAGGTCGATGCCCCGCCGCTGCGCCGTGTAGGTCTCCGACAGCCGGTGCAGCGCCTGCCGCACCCGCTCCACCGGCTGGTCGAGGGCCTGCGCGAGCGTCTCCTCGTCGGTGGGCGCGTCGACCACCAGCAGCAGGGCCTCGAGCGCGGAGTCGAGGGCGGAGTCGTCGGCGAGTTCGTCGTCGGTCTCGTCGAGGGCCACCCCGGGCTCGGGCTCGTCCGGCGCCTCCGGCACGAGACCGAGGACGGTGGCGGCGAGCTCGGACGGGGTGTCAGTCATCGGTGGGGGCGGCCTGCTCGTCTGCGGTGTTCTCGTCGTCCGGTTCGGACGTCGGGGTCCAGCGTACTGTCAGCTCGCCGAACGGTTCCGGCTGCTGCAGGTCGACGACCGCGCTGCGGTACAGGTCGAGCACCGCGAGGAAGCGGGCGACGATCTCCAGCGGCGTCGTGCAGTCGGCGGTCAGCTCGGCGAAGGTGGCCGATCCCAGCTCGGCGAGCCGTTCCCGCAGGATCTCGGCGTGCTCGGCCACCGAGACGTGGACGGCGTGCAGGTGGTCGGTCGAGACCGTGGGCGGGGGCTTGGGCCGGAACACCGACGCGGCGAGCTCGGCGAACTGCTGGGCGTCGACCCCGAGCAGCACCTCGGGCAGCAGCGCGGAGAACCGCTCCTCCAGCGCGACCGAGCGCGGGAACCGCCGCTGCGCCGACGCCTCCAGCTCGACGAACAGCTCGGCGACCTGCTTGTAGGCGCGGTACTGCAGCAGGCGGGCGAACAGCAGGTCGCGGGCCTCGAGGAGGGCGAGGTCCTCCTCGTCCTCGACCTCGGCGTTCGGCAGCAGCCGGGCCGCCTTGAGGTCGAGCAGCGTGGCCGCGACCACCAGGAACTCGGTGGTCTCGTTGAGGTCGGCGTCGTCCCCGAGCGCGGCGAGATGGGCGATGAAGTCGTCGGTGACGGTGTGCAGCGCCATCTCGGTGATGTCGAGCTCGTGCTTGCTGATGAGCTGCAGCAGGAGGTCGAACGGACCCTCGAAGTTGTGCAGCCGCACCTGGAAGCGCGGGCGCGCGGGCGCCTCCTCGCGGACGGAGACCGGCGCGTCGCTGTCGACGACCGTCACTCGCCCCCACCTCGCTGCGCTCGGCGTGGGCGCTCCCCGGCGACGTTCACCGGGCGAGGACCTCGCGGGCCAGCAGCCGGTACGACTCCGCCCCGTTCGACGTGGGCGCCCACGACGTGATCGGCTCGCCCGCCACCGTGGTCTCCGGGAAGCGGACCGTCCGGTTGATCACCGCCTCGAACACGAGGTCGCCGAACGCCTCGACGACGCGCTGGCGGACCTCCTTCGTGTGCAGCGTGCGCGGATCGAACATCGTGGCGAGGATGCCGAGGATCTTCAGGTCCGGGTTGAGCCGCTCCCGGACCTTGTCGATCGTGTCCATCAGCAGCGCGACGCCGCGCAGCGAGAAGAACTCGCAGGCCAGCGGGATGAGGATGGAGTCGGCGCAGGCCAGCGCGTTGATCGTGAGCAGGCCGAGGGACGGCTGGCAGTCGATCAGGATGACGTCGTAGCGGTCGAGCACCGGCTTGATGGCGCGCCCGAGCGCCTGCTCACGACCCACCTCGGTGACGAGCTGCACCTCGGCGGCGGAGAGGTCGATGTTGCTCGGCAGCAGGTCCATGCCCTCGACGGTCGTGGGCCGGATGACCTCGTCGATCTCGGCTCCCCGCTCCATCAGCAGGTTGTAGATCGTGGTCTCCAGCTCGTGGGCCTGCACCCCGAGACCGACCGAGAGGGCGCCCTGCGGGTCGAAGTCGACCAGCAGCACCTTGCGGCCGTACTCAGCGAGCGCGGCGCCGAGGTTGATCGTCGACGTCGTCTTGCCGACGCCGCCCTTCTGGTTCGCCACCGCGATGACCCGCGCCGGACCGTGCTCGGTCAGCGGAGCCGGTTCGGGCACCTCCTTCAACCGGTGCCTCCCCACGGGTTCGGCGGCGACGTCCAGCTCGCCACCCTCGTAGTCGCCATACGGTTCCTCGCCGTTCGTCTCGTGGTCGAGCGGCTCCGGACGGGGGGTGAAGGGCCGCGGCGTGTCCATGCGGTCTCCGGTCTCTGACGGTTGACCCCACAGGGGCCGATCACCGCAGGGTAGGAGGCCGGGCGGACGACCGCCAACGCACCCCGCCGCGTGTCGGCCGACCAATCGGCCGGATGTGGCCGACGGGTCCGGAACGTTACCGCCCGGTTGCGGGGAGCCGACGACCACCCACCGTCCATGGGCGTGTCACGCCGGGCGCTCAACGCAGGGCGCGGGGGTGGGTGGTGGCGTAGACCTCGCGGAGCGTGTCCACGGTGACGTGGGTGTAGACCTGGGTGGTGCTCACCGAGGCGTGACCGAGCAGCTCCTGCACGACCCGCACGTCCGCCCCGCCCGCGAGCAGGTGCGTGGCGAAGCAGTGGCGCAGCGTGTGCGGGGAGACCTCGGCCGAGAGCCCCGCGACCTCGGCGGCCCCGCGCAGCACGTGCCAGGCGCTCTGCCGCGACAGCCGCGCGCCGCGGGCGTTGAGCAGCAGCGCGGGGCTCCCCCGACCCTTGGCGGCGAGCGCGGGCCGGGCCCGCACCAGGTACGCGTCGACGGCGGCGAGCGCGGGCCGCCCGACCGGCACCACGCGCTGCTTGCCGCCCTTGCCGCGCAGCAGCACGGTCCGCGCGTCGGTGTCGAGGTCGTCGACGTCGATGCCGACGGCCTCGGAGATGCGGGCGCCCGTCGAGTACAGCAGCTCGAGCAGCGCCCGGTCGCGCAGCGCGATCGGGCCGTCGCCGACGACGCCGGCCATCAGCTGCTCGACCTGGTCGACGGTCAGCGCACGCGGCAGCCGGGCCGGGAGCGCGGGCGGGGCGACGTCGCGGGCGACGTCGTCGGGCACGAGGCCGTCGCGCACGGCGAACCGGTGCAGCCCGCGCACCGCGGCGAGCGCCCGTGCCGCCGAGGACGCGGCGAGGTTCAGCGGCGGGCTGCGCAACGCGGGGACGAACGCCGCGACGTCGGCCTCGCGCACCGCGGCCAGGTCGTCGATGCCGCGGGAGCGGAGGTGGTCGAGGTAGCGGGCGAGGTCGGTGCGGTACGCGGCGAGCGTGTTGGCCGCGCTCCCCCGTTCGACCGCGAGGTGGTGCAGGAACGCCTCGACGACGTCGGCCGGTCGAGCTCCCACCCGCGCGATCCTCCCGCAGGGCGCCCGCGGCCCGGTGGCGGCGCGCCGGTCCCGGATTTCAGGAAAGCCACATTCATGAACGTGGGCTTCGTGAATGTGGCTTTCCTGAAGTCCCCCGGGCTCACCGCAGCGCGGGGATGACCTCGCGCTCGAACAGCTCCAGGCCGGACTGGTCGTAGGCCGCCTCGTGGAAGTTGAAGATGCCGTAGCCCAGCCCGAGCTCGGTGTACTTCCCGAGCTTGTCCACGATCTGCGACGGCGTGCCGACCGTGGGGCTCTCCCCGTTCAGCGTCCACTGCGCGATGGCGTTCTCCGCCTTCTCGGCCCCGACGTAGGGCGCGAGGCGGGCCTTGGCGGCGTCGATGCGCTTCTGCACCTCCGCCTCGGTCTCGCCGATGAAGACGTTGAAGTTCGCCGACCGCACGATCTTGTCGAAGTCGGTGCCCACGGTCTCGCAGTGGCCCTTGAGGATCTCCGACTTGCGGGCGAAGACCTCGGCGGTGCCGATGAAGTTGGTGTAGTTCGCGTACTTGGCCGCGATCTTGAGCGTCACCTGCTCGCCGCCACCCGCGATCCACAGCGGGATGCCGCCCTCCTGCAGCGGCAGCGGACGGACGATCGCCCCGTCCACCTGGTAGTGCTTGCCGTCGAGGGACGCCTTCCCCTCGGTCCAGGCCTGCCGCATGATCTGCACGCCCTCGTCGAGCATGCGCAGCCGCTCGCGCGCGGGCGGGAAGCCGTAGCCGTAGGCGCGCCACTCGTGCTCGTACCAGCCTGCGCCGATGCCCATCTCGATGCGGCCGCCGGAGACGTGGTCGCAGGTGGCGGCGACCTTCGCCAGGTAGGCGGGGTTGCGGTAGCTCATGCACGTGCACATCTGGCCGAGCCGCACGCGCTCGGTGACGGCGCCGAGGGCGGACATGAGCGTCCAGGCCTCGTGCGTGGCCTCGTCGGTGGGGGCGGGGACGGTGTGGAAGTGGTCGAACACCCAGATCGACTCCCACGGCCCGGCGTCGGCCCGCTGGGCGAGGGCCTTCATGGTGGGCCACTGGTCCTTGGGGTCGATCCCGACCAGGTCGTGCCGCCAACCCTGGGGAACGAAGACTCCGAATCGCAAACCGGTCACGGAGCGCCACCCTAGTCGACTTGTATGACGAGCAGTCATCACTGTGCAACGTGCACAGTCTGACCGATCTGACCCGACACTCTGCCTCGTGACCCGCCTCTGACCAGCCCATATCGTTCCGCCAACGCCGGAGGAGGTCACATGGCAGCACATGTGGGGGTCGACGACTACGCGCTCACCCGCGTGCCGGCCGCGGCGCGCTACTCCTGGTGGACCGTCGCGGTGCAACGGTTCGGACAGGTCTCCGCGCTCAGCCAGTTCCTCCTGGGCTCCACGCTGGGGTTCGGGATGGGCTTCTGGGAGGCGTTCCTCGCCTTCACGTTCGGCGCGGTGATCCTGGAGCTGGTCTCGATCGGCGTGGGCATCATCGGTTGCCGCGAGGGCCTGCCGACCTCGGTGCTCGCCCGCTGGACCGGCTTCGGCCAGGGCGGCAGCGCCGTGGTCGGGGTCGCGATCGGGATCTCGCTGATCGGCTGGTTCGGCATCCAGTCCGCGGTGTCGGCGGAGGGCCTGGTCAGCCTGATCGGGGTGCTCCCGCTCTGGGTGTGGTCGCTGCTGTTCGGCCTCGCGGTCACGTTCATCGTGCTGTGGGGCTTCGCCTCGATGAAGTGGGTCGCCTACCTCACGGTGCCGTCGTTCCTCGTGCTCGTCGCGTGGTCGATCGGCAGCGAGCTCGTCGCCCACGACTTCGGCACGCTCGTCACGTCCGAGCCGGCCGGGCCGGCCATCTCGCTCCTGGAGGGCACCACGCTGGTCGCGGGCGGCTTCATCGTCGGCGCCGTGATCACGCCGGACATGACCCGGTTCAACCGCAGTGCGGCCGACGTGGTCAAGCAGACCGTCGTCGGGTTCACCGTCGGCGAGTACCTGATCGGGATGTCGGGCGTGCTGCTCGCCCACGCCATCCGCTCCGACAACATCATCACGATCGTGACGTCCTCGGTCGGCTGGGTCGGCACGCTCGTGATCATCCTCGGCACGCTCAAGATCAACGACTGGAACCTCTACAGCTCCGGGCTCGGCGTGGTGAACTTCGTCGGCACGGTGTTCGGCAAGCACGTCAACCGCGCGATGGCGACGCTGGTCCTCGGCGTGGTCGGCAGTGTGCTCGCCGCGGGCGGGATCCTGGAGAGCTTCATCGGCTTCCTCACCGTGCTCGGCGTGGCCTTCCCGCCGATCGCCGGGATCATGGTCGCCGAGTACTTCGTGGTGAAGCGGTGGCGTGGTGAGCTGGAGGCCGCGCGCGCCGCGGGCACCGTGCCCGAGACCGCGCCGACCTGGGTGCCCGCCACGCTCGTCATCTGGCTGATCGCCGCGCTCGTCGGCTACTTCGTCTCCTGGGGCCTGCCCAGCATCAACTCGCTCGCCACCGCGTTCCTGCTCTACGTCGCGGTGGGCAAGCTCGGCCTGGTCCGCGGCGTGGGGACGAGCCGTACGGTCGACAGCTTCGACCCCGTCGTCCAGAAGGAGAACGTCTGAATGCGCATCGGGATCGACGTCGGGGGCACCAACACCGATGCGGTGCTCATGGACGGCGAACGCGTGCTCGCCGCGGTCAAGGCGGCGACCACCCCGGACGTCACCTCCGGCATCGTCACCGCGCTGGACGGGCTGCAGGCCCAGCACCCGTTCCCGCCCGCGGACGTGCAGGCGGTGATGATCGGCACCACCCACTTCATCAACGCGCTGGTGCAGGCCCGTGACCTGGCCCCGACGGCGGCGCTGCGGCTGGGGCTGCCGGCCACGGCGTCGCTGCCGCCGATGGTCGACTGGCCGGAGCGGCTCGTCGAGGCGATCTCGGGGCGGGCCTACCTCGCCCACGGTGGCCACGAGTTCGACGGGCGGCCGATCTCCGCCCTCGACGAGGACGAGCTGCGCCGCCACGCCGCCGACATGGCCGCGAACGGGGTGCGCTCGGTGGCGATCTCGTCGGTGTTCTCGCCGGTCAACACCGAGTTCGAGGTGCGGGCCGCCGAGGTGCTCGCCGAGGAGCTCGGGCCGGACGTGCCCGTGTCGCTGTCGCACGAGATCGGCCGCGTCGGCCTGCTCGAACGGGAGAACGCCACGATCATCAACGCGGCGCTGCGCGAGCTCGCCGCGGGCATCGTCGACGGGCTCGCCGCCTCGATCGCCGGCCACGGCATCACCGCCCCGCTCTACCTCAGCCAGAACGACGGCACGCTGATGGACGTCGGGTTCGCCCGCCGCTACCCGGTGGCGACGTTCGCGTCCGGCCCGACCAACTCGATGCGCGGCGCCGCCGTGCTCTCCGGGCTCGGCACCTGCGCGGTCGTCGACGTCGGCGGGACCACCACCGACGTCGGCGTGCTCACCGGCGGGTTCCCCCGCGAGGCGACGGTCGAGGTCAGCGTGGCCGGCATCCGCACCAACTTCCGCATGCCCGACGTGCTGTCGATCGGGATCGGCGGCGGCAGCCGGGTCCGCGGCCGCGGCACCGACACGACCGTCGGCCCCGACTCGGTCGGCTACCGCCTCACCGAGCACGCGCTCGTGTTCGGCGGCGACGTGCTGACCGCCACCGACGTCGCCGTCGCGGCGGGCCGGGTGCAGATCGGCGACGGCTCCCTGGTCGCCGGCCTCGACCCGGCGGACGTCGCCGCGGCGCTGGATCGCATCGCCACCGACGTCGCCGACGTCGTGGACCGGATGCGGATCTCCGCCGACCCGCTGCCGGTCGTGGCCGTCGGCGGCGGGTCGGTCCTGCTGCCGGAGTCCTTCCCCGGGCTCGGCGAGGTGCACCGGCCGGAGCACTTCGCCGTGGCGAACGCGATCGGCGCCGCGATCGCGCAGGTGGGCGGGGAGGTCGACCGGGTGTTCGCGATCGCCCCCGGGCGCCGCGACGCCGCCGTCGACGAGGCCCGCCAGGAGGCGGTCGACCGCGCCGTGGTGGCCGGGGCCGACCCGGCCACCGTCGAGATCGTCGACTTCGACGAGGTGCCGATCCCCTACCTGCCCGGCAACGCCACCCGCATCCGCTGCAAGGCCGTCGGGGACCTGCGGATCGAGCAGGCGGCGGGGCGGCGGGCGTGACCGGCACGGTGACCGAGGCGCTCCCCACGATCGACGCGGACGACCTCGAGGCGCTCGCCCGCGGTGCCGCGGTGCTCGGCACCGGCGGGGGCGGCGACCCCTACATCGGCAGGCTGCTCGCCGCGCAGGCGCTGCGCGAGCACGGGCCCGTCCGGCTCGTCGCCCCGGCCGACCTGCCCGACGACGCCACGGTCTTCCCCGTCGCGATGATGGGCGCGCCCACGGTGATGGTCGAGAAGACGCCGTCGACGGAGCGGATCGGGGCCGCCGTCGCCGCGCTCGCCGACTACCTCGGCGTGACGCCCACCCACATCGCCTGCATCGAGGCGGGCGGGGTCAACTCGACGTTCCCGCTGGTGGCGGGCGCGCAGCTGGGGCTCCCGGTCGTCGACGGCGACGGGATGGGCCGGGCGTTCCCCGAGCTGCAGATGGTGCTGCCGACGCTGTCCGGCATCGCGTGCACGCCCATGTCGATCGCCGACGAGAAGGGCAACACCGGCGTGCTCAACGCCGTCGACAACCACGCGGCGGAGGCGCTCGCCCGCTCGCTGACCATCACGATGGGCTGCGCGGCGATCATCTCCAACTACGTGATGAGCGGCGCCCAGGCGCGCGAGGCGCTGGTGCCCGGCACGCTGAGCCTCTGCACCCGGATCGGCCGCCGCCTGGAGCAGGTGCGCGCCGAGCACGGCGACCCGGTGGCCGCGGCGGCCGACGAGCTGGGCGGGCGGGTCCTGCACAGCGGGAAGGTCACCGACGTCTCCCGCCGCACCGTCACCGGCTTCGCCCGCGGCACCGCCGTCATCTCCGGCGGGGCGGGCGAGCTCACGCTCGAGTTCCAGAACGAGCACCTGGTGGCGGTGCGCGACGGCGTGGTGCAGGTGACCACCCCCGACCTCATCGTCGTGCTCGACACCGACACCGGCGAGCCGGTCACCACCGAGGCGCTGCGCTTCGGCCACCGCGTCACGGTGGTGGCGGCCCCGACCGACGAACGCTGGCACTCCCCCGGCGGGATCGCCCTGGTCGGGCCGCGCTACTTCGGCTACGACACCGACCCCGTCCGGTTCGACGCCAAGGAGCGGTCATGACGTGGCAACTGGGGCCCGAGGACCTGCCGGACCTCGCGCGCGGCGCCGCGCTGCTGGGCACGGGCGGCGGTGGCGACCCGCACATCGGGCGGCTGATGGTCGAGGCCGCGATGCGCGCGCACGGGCCGGTCACCGTGCTCGACCCCGACGAGGTCGCCGACGACGCGTTCGTGATCCCCACCGCGATGATGGGCGCGCCGACGGTGATGGTGGAGAAGATCCCCCGCGGTGACGAGGCGGTGCGCGCGTTGCGCACGCTCGAGGCCCACCTCGGGCGCACGGCCGACGCGACGATGCCGATCGAGTGCGGCGGCATCAACTCGATGATCCCGCTGGTCGTGGCGGCCACGGCGGGCCTGCCCGTGGTCGACGCCGACGGCATGGGCCGGGCGTTCCCCGAGCTGCAGATGGAGACGTTCGGCGTGTACGGGGTGCCGGGGTCGCCGATGGTGGTCTCCGGCGACCACGGCGAGACCGTCACGATCGACACCGGCCCGGACAACAAGCGCATGGAGTGGCTCGCGCGCGGCGCGACGATCCGGATGGGCGGGGCGGCGCTGATCGCCGAGTACGCGATGTCCGGCGCGGACGTCAAGCGCACCGCGGTCCCACGCACGCTCTCCCTCGGGCTCGCCGTCGGGCGGGCCCTGCGGGAGGCGCGCGAGCAGCTGCGGGACCCGATCTCGGCGCTCGGCGAGGTGCTCGCCCCCACCCTGTACTCGCACCTGCGGGTGCTGTTCGCGGGCAAGGTCGCCGACGTCGAGCGGCGCACGGTCGACGGGTTCGCCCGCGGCAAGGCCCGCTTCGTCTCCTTCGACGGCACCTCGACGCTGCGCACGGTCTTCCAGAACGAGACGCTGGTCGCCGAGGTCGACGGCGTGGTGCGGTGCATCGTGCCGGACCTGATCTGCGTGCTGGAGGCCGAGTCGGGCGAGCCGATCACGACGGAGGCGCTGCGCTACGGCCAGCGCGTCGTCGTGATCGGCATCTCGACCCCGGAGATCATGCGAACGCCGGAGGCGCTCGCCGTCTTCGGACCGGCCTGTTTCGGGCTCAGCGAGGAGTTCCGCCCGGTGGAGGGCGAGGTCCCGGTCGGCTGAGCGCGCTCACCGATCGGCCGGGCACCACGCGGGCGTGGCCGGGTCGTCCCGCCCCGCGCACACGATGTTGCGCTCCGCGCTCGGCGCCCCGTCGGCGAACCGGACGATCGCCACCGGCTTGTCCACCGGGACGCGGCGCTCGATCGTGCCGCCGAAGTCGATCACCCCGCTCACGCCCTGGTACCGGCCCGTTTCGTCGCCCGCATCGGTGATCGCCATGAGGGCGGGCCACACGGCCGCGCCGCTGATCGCGATGTTCTCCTGGCCGAGGTGACCGGCCGCCGCGACGACCGTGAAGCCGGCGTCGTAGGTGAGCGCGGCGTACCCGTCGAGGGAGCGGCCCAGGTTGGTCTGCTCCCACGGGAAGAGCTCGTACAGGCGCGCGTAGAAGTCGCGCACCTCCACGGGCACCGGCCCGCCCAGCTCGGGCGCGAGCGCGTGCGACAGGTACTCGAACGGCACCGACCGGTTCGCCCCGCTCACGTCGCGATCGGCCACGTAGGTGGTGACGTCCGAGCTCGCGATGATGTACGGCGGCCGGTTCTTGCACCGGTAGGCCACCCCGTCGATGAACGTCCGGAAGTCGGGGTTGCCGCGGCCGGCGTACAGCACCACCCCGTCGGCGTCGCACGCCTCGCGCCCCGCTTCGGCGGCGTCGGTGACGTGTCCGGCGTTCCCCGGATCACCCGGAGGGAAGCCGGCCGGGGTGAACGCCACCTGCTCGACCGCGAATCCCCGCTCGCCGAACCGCGTGGCCAGCTCGTCGGCGAAGCCGCGGCTGAAGATGTCTCCCGGGTCGTCGGCGACGTAGATGCGTGCCCGGCGGGCGAGCGGCCGCCCGGTGGGTTGCTCCCCGGTGGCGATCAGGTGGTCGACGTACGCGGCGGTCACCGCTGCCTGCCGGGAGTTCTGCGGCGCGACGCTGAAGTAGAGGCGGCTCGCCTCGAACAGCGCGTCCGCGGTGAGCACCGCCGCCACGGTCGGCAGGCCCGCGGCGCCGAGGGACTCGAGCGCCTGCTCCGTGGTCACGCGGCTCTGGTTGGGACCGACCACCGCGACCACGCTGGGATCGGCCGCCGCCATCCGGCCCACCTTCTCGGCGGCGGTCCCCCCGTGCGCGAGGGTCGGGCCCGCGTTCGCGATCAGCACGCGGACCAGCGGCTCGAACGGCTGGGCCGCCTTCTCCAGCTGCACCTCCTGGAGCACGGCCATGCCCACCATCTGTTCCCGCACCGCGGTGAGCGGCGCATCGCCCCCTCCGGCGACGGGGTCGATCCCGGCCAGCAGCACGAGCGTGACGAGCGGCCGGTCGGGCTGCTCGCGGTGGAGCTCGTCCGCGCGCCGGTTGAACTCGTGGATCGTCGCCCCCACCCCGCCGAGCACCTCCGGGTACGGCAGGCGCGGATCACCGGGGTCCAGCACCCCGATGCACACGTCGTCGATGCGCTCGAGCTCGGAAGGCAACCGCTCCTCGAGGAGCCAGGTGAGCCCCGTACCGCACGTGCGCCAGTCGTCGAAGACGCCGACGGCCGTCGGGACCGCGACGACGACGCCGGCCAGCACCGCCGCGACCCATCGGCGGCGCCACAGCGGGGGATGGCCGGGCTCGAAGGACTGCCTGCCGCGCTTCGCAGGTTCGCGCGGCGGGAGCTGCCTCAGGTCCCGGTCATTCGTCAGGTCGCAGACAACGACCCAAGCGGCCTCGTTGCGGCGCCGCCGCTCATGCGGCAGCTGGGCGCGCCACCGCTCAAGCACCTCTGTTGCGTCTTCGCCGCAGGCCGTGGGTTGCGGCAGTGCAGAGACGTCCCCACCGTCGGGGTGTGCGACGAACGCCGGCAGCGCCGAGCCCGAGGTGACCAGGAGCAGCGGGTCGTCGATGCCCGTCTCGTTGCGGACCGCACCGATCGTCCGGATCAGGGTGTCGGCGCCCGGCACCGCGTCGCGGTCGAGCAGCACGATGGGCACGGTGGTGCGGTAGCGGCGGAACCAGCCGATCCGACGGTGCTCCCGGCGCAGGTCCGCGAGGAAGGCGTTGACGAGCAGCCGGCGCACCTGCTCGGGGTCCTCCCGCTTCCACTCCGGCGGGGCGAGGCGCTCGGCCAAGCTGAAGAACGTGCGGTGCGGGCGCGGGGCCAGGTTCGGCTGGCGGCGGAGGAACCAGCGGTACTGGCGGCCGAATCCCGGCACCACCCCGCTCTGGCGCACCCAGAAGTAGGCCGGCGTGAGCACCCAGCCCAGCAGCCGCAGCCGCCACGGCAGATCGCTGACCGGGTCCTTCCGGTGAGCTATGCGGCCCAGCGAGCGGTCCTGTAAACGCTTCTGCAGCTCGACGATCCGGTCCTCCGGCGGCGCGGAGGGCAGATCGACCTCCATCAACCACTGCAGGAGCCGGAACCGCGGGAAACGGTAACCGCCCCCCTCCGTCCTCGCCAACTCATTGCAAATGGCACCGAGGAGGCTGCGGAGCTCGAGCACATCGCGGTATCGGAGGTCGAGCGCGTTGCCACCGGTAGAATCTGGGCGTTCGGTGACATTGGCGTGCGGCACGCGGCGCCCGCCCGCAGGCTCGAACTGCTCAGCGAGCACGCCGACCACCCTGGTGTGCCCCTCTGGCTGCACGCAGACGACCATCGGTGAGGTGTGAGGCGGTGGGGTTGACCGGTGCGTCGGCACATAAAGCTGCAATAGCAGCTTCCGCAGCGTCCTGAACCCCGGGAATCTGATGTAGTTCATCTCCGTCTCCTGGAAGCCTCGATCGCTGCGACGCGGCATTCCGCCTGTCGCGGGGCGTGAGGCTAGGGACGGGGCCCGGGAGCCCTCCCGAACCGAAGCACCCGTATCCGCGCCCGGGTCTGGGATCATCGTGCGATGGCGGTTGTCCGGCTCGGAGCCGCGGACGTCGACCCCCTCGTCGTCGGGCTCCAGCTGCTCGGCTCGGGCGGCGGCGGTGACCCGCTGCCGTTCCGCCACGGCCTGCGCCGCGCGCTCACCCCGGACGGGGTGGTGCTGCACGACCCGGCCGACCTCGGCGACGCGCCCGTCGTCGCGGTCGGGATGCTCGGCGCCACGCGGGTGTTCGCCGAGAAGCTGCCCAGCGGGCAGGAGATCACGCGGGCGGTGCGGGCGCTGGCCCGCTGGACCGGCGTCACCCCGGCCGCGCTGATGCCCTACGAGGCGGCCGGCCTGAACGGCGCGCTCGCCGTGGTCGCGGCGGGCGAGCTGGGGCTCCCGCTCGTCGACGCCGACCTGATGGGCCGCGCCCTCCCCCGCCTCGACCAGCTCACCCGGGCCGTCGTGGGCGGCCCGCTCACCCCGTACGCGCTGGCGGAGGCGAGCGGGCAGGTGGTGCTCGTCGACGACACCGACCCGGTCGCACTGGAGCGGGTCGCGCGCGCCGTGGTCGCGCAGGGCGGCGGCTGGGCCGGTGGCGCGCTCGCCCCGGTGCCCGCGCGGACGCTGGGCACCGACTCCTGCACCGGCACCCTGGCCCGGGCGCTCGCCCTCGGCCGCGCGCACGCCGGGCTGGTCTGCCCCGGCCCGGCGGAGGTGGCGCGCGCCCTCGGCGGGCGGGTCCTCGCCGCGGGCCGCACCGTGGAGATCGCCCGGCACCCCTCGTCGTCGTTCGGCCGGGCGGGCGTCACGATCCTCGACGAGGGCGGCGGCGTGCTGCGGGTCGAGGCCGAGAACGAGTACCTGCTCGCGATCCTCGACGGCGAGCCCGTCGCGACCTGCCCCGACCTGCTGTGCCTGCTCGACCGGCGCACCGCAGCCCCGATCGCGGTGGACGGGCTGCGCCTGGGCGACGACGTGCTCGCGGTGGCGCTGCCCGGCCCGCCGTGGTGGCGCGCGGCGCCGGAGCGGCTGCGCCACGTCGACCCGCGCGCCTTCGGGCTCGACTGCGACGCCGTGCTGCTCCCCGACCCGGTCGGGAGCGCGCCGTGACCGAGCTCGAGCTGCACGCGCTGCTGGGCCACCCGGACTGGGCCGCGGTCGACGTGCTCGCCGAGCCCGCGGGCGGGCCGGACGGGGTGCCCGTGCGGGACGTGGTCACCGTCGCCGACTTCCGGGCCGAGGTGACGGCGGCCCGCGCCGCGCTGGTCGCGGTCGCGCTGTCCGGGGACCGCGAGGACTGGCACCTGGATGCGCTGCTGCGCCGCGCCGCCGCGGGGGGCGCGGCCGCGGTGCTGCTGCCCGGCAAGGACCCGCTGCGGCTCGCGAGCCGGCTGCTCGCCGAGCGGGTGGGGCTCACCGTGCTCGGCACGCCCGACCCCCTCGCCGCCGCGATGGCCGCCACGCGGCTGCTGCGGGAGTCCGACCAGGTGGTCGCCGCGCTCGTCGCCACGACCGCGTCGGTGTGCTCGGCCACCGGCGGCGGCGTCGACGAGCTGGTGGCGGCGCTCGCCCAGGCGTGGCGCCGCCCGGTCTGGCTCCTCGACGGCCACGGGGACCGCCTCGCCGGCCCCGAGCCGGGCCCCACCGACCGCCGCGCGCTGCTCACCCGCCCGGTCCAGACCGGCCGCAGGCCCACCACGCTGGCCGCGGCCGTGCCGCCCGGGGTGCCGGCCGAGCTGGCCGCCGTGCGCGCCGCCCTCGGCGTGGCGGCGGGCGCGGTCGGGCAGCGGCTCGCCGAGAACCGGCTCGCCGTCGAGCGCGACGCCCGCCTGCGCATGTCGCTGCTCGCCGAGCTGCTGCAGGCCGAACCGGACGCGGGCACCCGCAGGCGCGCCCTCGACGCGGGCTGGCAGCTCGACGGCTGGCACGTCGGCATCCGCGTCGACGTCCCGGACACCGTCGACCCGCTCGTCATGCGCCCCGAGGTGCTGCGCGCGTTCGAGGCGGCCCACCTGCACGCGCTCGTCGTCGAGCAGGGCCGCGGGTGGAGCGCCTGGACGACGTTCGCCGAGGAGCCGTCGGCCGCGCAGCTGCACGCCCACGCCACCGCGGCCCGCCGCGCGCAGTGGCTGCTGCGCTCCACCCTGCCCAGCGCCATGGGCGTGGGCCGGCTCTACCGCGACGCGACCGGGCTCGCCCGCACGCTCGGCGAGGCGGGCGACGCCGCGCGCCTCGCGGCCACCCGCTCGGCGGCCGGCTACTTCGTGCACGTCGACCGGCTCGGCCTCGGCCAGCTCCTGCTCGCCTGGACCCGCACCGACACGTTCCTGCCCGCGGCCCGTTCGCTGCTCGAACCGCTGCGCGACCAGCCGGGCGACCTGCTCGCCACCCTCACCGCCTACCTCGACGCCGAGTCCTCCCTCACCGAGGCCGCCGCCGTGCTGGGCGTGCACCGCAACACCGTCGCCACCCGGGTGGCGAAGGCGCAGGAGCTGCTGGGCGTCGAGCTCACCGACCCCGACGAGCGGCTCGCGCTGCATCTGGCCTGCCGCAGCGTGCTGTTCCACAGCTGAGTCGTGCCGACGGCTCCTCCGCAGCGCGGGCGGGGGCCGGTCACGGCGTGTGCGCCCCCTGCTCCTGCCTCAGCTCGGCCAGCACCGGCAGCAGGTGCTCGGCGAGCCCGTCCGGGTCCTCCGACATCGGGAAGTGCCCGCGCCCGCGCATCTCGACGAGGCGCCCGCCGAGCCGCTCGGCCGCCTCCCGGCTGGCCTCCGTGGTGGCGGAGTAGTCGTACTCGCCGCTGAACACCACGAGCGGGCAGCTCGCGGGCACCAGGTCCGCGGTGTGGCGGGGGAAGTCGACCGAGTAGAAGTAGGTGTCGCCCTGGTAGACGCCGGGCCCGGACTGGGCGTACCCCCACAGCGTCTCGGCCCGCGGCGCGGCGGGGCTGCTCGGCGCGATCAGCCCGCCCACCCAGCTCACCAGGAACGACGAGTGGTCCACGTCGACGCGGTTGGTCCACTCCACGAACCGCCCCGGGTTGCCGAGACCGCCCTCGAGCGCGCAGACCCCCGTGAACCGCTCGCCGTGCCGGCTCGCCAGGTAGAGGGCCATCGAGCCGCCCATCGAGCAGCCGAGCAGTACCGGGCGGTGCAGCCCGAGCGCGTCGATGACGGCGAGGACGGTGGCCTCGTAGGTCTCGGTGTCCAGCCGGTAGCGGCGGTGCTGCCAGTCCGGCGGAGGGTCGGACCGGCCGTGCCACGGCAGGTCGAACGCGATGACCCGGTGGTGATCGGTGACCCTCGGGTCCTCCATCAGGTACCGGAACTGCCGGGAGTCCGCCCCGGCGGTGTGCAGGCACAGCAGGGGCAGGCCGTCCCCCGCCTGCTCGAAGTAGATCCGCCGCGGCTCGCCCCGGACCTCGACGTGCAGGTAGCGCCCCTCGATCGGGCTCAGCCCCGCGGTCGGCGTCGGCGGGTCGGGGCGTCGGGGTCGCGGCGCGCGCACCTGGTCGCGGATCGCGTCCACCACGCGGTCGAGCGCGCCCGCCGCGCGGGCCCAGACCTCGCGCCGGCCGGTCACCCGGGCGTCGCCGCGGGTGGCGACGAGCGCCTGCGCGGAGGTGCACCCGCGCGGCGGTGGCTGCGTGCAGAAGTCGGCCCACTCGTCGGCGGAGATCGCGAACCCGAAGTCCGCGGCGTCGCCGGGCGAGTCGGTGACCCGAAGAGCGCCGTCGCCGTCGGCGTGCAGCACGACGCGCAGTTCCCCGATCGTCAGCAGCGCCGTCCACGGCGGCCCCGGGGGCAGGCCGTCGAGCAGCCCGTCGCGGACCGCTGCGCGAACGTCCTCTGGGGTGGGCGTCATGCGTGCCTCCGGATCACGATCTTCGTGCCTGCGGTTGACGTGTACGGCCGACGACTCTACCGTCCGATTGTCTGACAGACAGACACACAGACAGCCTGTCTGCGCGTCACGGCGCAGCGCAACCCTCGCGAACGATGGGGTTCTCTGGGATGGCACGTTCGCCCCGGACGGCCGGCACCGGCCGCACGGACACCGGCACCGACACCGCCGAAGCCAAGCGGCGTTCCTCGGCCATCGGC
>NZ_DATGOP010000120.1:0-40661 GCF_035305885.1 Pseudonocardia sp. | reverse complement strand
GACTGCACCCACCCGTTCTGGGTGGTCGCGAACCCGTCGAGGTGCTCGGCGAAGTACTGCACCATGTCGTTGCGCTCGGGCTCCCCGTGCACGAGGACGTCGAGCCCGATCTCCTCCTGCAGGCGCACCACCCGCTCGATCTCGGCCCGCATCCGCGCGACGTACCCGGCGTCGTCGAGCTCGCCCGCACGGTGGGCGGCGCGGGTGGCCCGGATCGACGCGGTCTGCGGGAACGACCCGATCGTCGTGGTCGGCAGCGGGGGCAGGCGCAGGTGCCGCTGTTGCGCGGCCCGCCGTTCCTCCGCCGGGGCGCGAAGGTAGTGGTTGCGACCGAGTGCGTCGAGCCGGGCCCGGACCCGGTCGTCCCGGGCGGCCGGGGCGCCCCCGGTCGGCTCGGCGGCGACGGTATCGCGGCCTTCGTGCAACGCGCGCGAGAGCAGGACGACCTCGGCCACCTTCTGCCGGGCGAACGCGAGGCGCTCACGCAGGGCCGGATCGAGACCGGTCTCCAGTTCGAGGTCGTAGGGCACGTGCGCAAGGGAGCACGAGGTCGAGATCTCCACCCGGCCGGCGGAACCCAGCAGCGTCGCGGCCCGGGCGAGGGCACCGCCGAGGTCGGTGCGCCACACGTTGCGCCCGTCGACCACCCCCGCGAGCACCGTCTTGTGGCGGAGCCCGGGCAGGGAGGCGGCGACGTCGACGTCGGCCACCCCGGCGACGAGGTCCAGCGCGATCGCCTCCACCGGGGAGGCGGCGAGCACCGGCA
Organism: Pseudonocardia sp.; assembly: GCF_035305885.1. Taxonomy (GTDB): domain Bacteria; phylum Actinomycetota; class Actinomycetes; order Mycobacteriales; family Pseudonocardiaceae; genus Pseudonocardia. The sequence continues at coordinate 39,895 of NZ_DATGOP010000120.1, read as the reverse complement.
GCGCGGGTCCGAGGTGGCCGAAGTAGCCGGCGACCAGGATCGCGGGCCGCTCCGCGAGCGCGCCGAGGCGGGCATAGGCGCGGCGCAAGGCGTCCAGCTCAGCAGGCGTGCGGTCGGCGACGAAGGCGGGCTCGTCGAGCTGCACACAGCCGGCCCCGGCCACGGCCAGGTCGCCGAGCAGCTCGGCGTAGACGTCGAGCAGCGGGTCCAAGAGGTCGAGCGGCGCGAATCCCGCCGGCGTGCCGGGCGCGCGCTTGGCCAGCAGCAGGAACGTCACCGGCCCCAGCAGCACCGGGCGGGTGCGCAGACCCTGCGCGAGCGCCTCGGTGAACTCCTCGAAGGGCTTGCGGTCGGTGAGCGCGAACCGCGTTTGGGGCCCCAGCTCCGGCACGAGGTAGTGGTAGTTCGTGTCGAAGAACTTCGTCAGCTCCAGCGCGGGCACCCCGTCTCGGCCACGAGCCATCGCGAACATCTCGTCCAGGGGATCGAGGCCGAGCGCGGCGAACCGCTCCGGCACCGCCCCGACGACCCGGGCCGCATCGAGCACCTGGTCGTAGAACGAGAACGTGTTCGACGGCACCGAGCCGAGCCCGGCGGACGCGAGCTCCGCCCAGGTGTCCCGGCGCAGGCCGATGGCGACCTCGTGCAGCTCGGCGGCGCTCGCCGCGCCGGACCAGTAGCGTTCGACGGCGCGCTTGAGCTCACGGCGCGGCCCGATGCGGGGATAACCCAGGACGGTCGGCCCCAGGGTGGGGATCTGTGGCACTGCTCTCTCCTCGCGAGCGGTTCCGAAGAACCCACGACCGCGGGGCAGGAAGCAGCAACCGGGGTCCTCGCACGAAGCGGCCCGGCTCCACCGGCCCACCCACGAGGCCGCGGATCAGCGCACACCGGGTGGTGTGCGCACCGACGGCAGGTCTTCGGACTCGCGGGCACGCACCTCCAGGTGCACCTACTGACCGTCGCTTCCCAGGCCGTGTGGCCAAGTGCTCATGACGGTGGTCGTTCCCGCTCACCGCTGCGGGGCAGTCCCGGACTCCCACCGGGTTCCCTCTTGCCTCGTCCCGGGCCACGACCGGCACCCGGGACGAACCGCCGGCGCAACACAGCTTACGCCGACCCCCGATGTGATCAGCGAGGCTCTTGCCTTTAACTCGCTGTTGCATCTTTAATGCAACAGCGAATGATCGGCTCGAGCGGGGCCATGGAGGGCGGATATGGCGCGCGGTGCGAGGAGCTCGCCGCGTTGGGCAGCGCTGGCCGCCGCGGCGGCGATGGCAGTGGTGGTAGCCGGCTGCGGGACGCCGACCCCGGCGCCCGCCGCCGCGCCCCCGGACGAGCTGCGGCTCGCGATCGGCGGCGAGTCCGAGGAGGGCTACGACCCGACGCTGGGGTGGGGGCGCTACGGGTCGCCGCTGTTCCAGTCCACCCTGTTGACCCGCGACGCCGACCTGAACGTCGTCCCGGACCTCGCGACGAACTACTCGGTGAGCGAGGACGGCCTCGTGTGGACCGTCGACATCCGCACCGACGCGCGGTTCACCGACGGCACCCCCGTCACCGCGCGGGACGTCGCCTATACGTTCAGCACCGCCGCGCGCAGCGGCGGCCTCACCGACGTGACGGCCCTGCAGGAGGCGGTCGCGGTCGACGACGACACCGTGGAGCTGCGGCTGACCGCGCCGCAGAGCACGTTCGTCAACCGGCTGGTGTCGCTCGGGATCGTCCCCGAGCACGCCCACGGCCCCGACTACGCGCGCAACCCGATCGGCTCCGGCCCGTTCCGCTTCGTCCAGTGGGACCCGGGCCAGCAGCTGATCGTCGAGCGCAACGACGACTACTACGGGCAGTTGCCCGCCTTCCGCCGGGTCGTGTTCCTGTTCACCGACGAAGACGCCACCGTGGCGGCGGCGACCGCCGGCCAGGTGGACGTGGCCGCGGTGCCGTCGTCGCTGGCGACGGCCACCATCCCCGGGATGCGGCTGGAGGCGGTGACCTCGGTCGACAACCGCGGGATCTCCTTCCCCACCGTGCCCGACACCGGCCGGACCGACGCCGACGGGCGCCCGATCGGCAACGACGTCACCTCCGACCTGGCGATCCGGCAGGCGGTGAACTGGGCCGTGGACCGGCAGGCGCTGGTCGACGGCGTCCTCGCGGGGTACGGCTCGCCCGCGACCGGGCCGGTCGACGGCCTGCCGTGGTACGAGCCGGCCTCGGCGATCCCCGGCAACGACCCGGCCCGCGCGGCCTCGATCCTCGACGCCGCAGGCTGGGTCGACTCCGACGGCGACGGGGTACGCGAGCGGAACGGGGTGCGGGCGGCGTTCACGCTGCTGTACCGGGCCGAGGACAGCCTGCGCCAGGGCCTGGCGCTGGCCGTCGCCGACATGGTCCGCCCGGTGGGCATCGATATCACCGTATCCGGGGTCAGCTGGGACGCCATCACCAACCGCCTGCACGCCGATGCCGTGGTGTTCGGCTGGGGCAGCCACGACCCGACCGAGATGTACAACCTCTACTCCTCGCGGCAGGCGGGCATCGAGTTCTGGAACCCCGGCTACTACTCCAACCCGACCGTGGACGCGCACCTCGACGCCGCGATGGCCGCGACCGACCCGGAGGTGGCCAACCGGCACTGGCGGGCCGCGCAGGCCGACGAGAACGGCGTCGGGTTCGGGCCGGCCGGGGACGCGGCGTGGGCGTGGCTGGTCAACCTCCAGCACACGTACTACGTCGACGAGTGCCTGGACATCGGCCGCCCGCAGATCGAGCCGCACGGGCACGGCTGGCCGATCACGGCGGGCATCACCGGTTGGCGTTGGACCTGTTGAGCCCGGTGCGGGTGATCTCGGCGGTCGGGGGCCGCGTCCTGCGCCTGGCGCTGCTGCTCGCGACGGTGGCGGTGGCGTCGTTCGTCCTGATGGTGAACTCCCCGGTCGACCCGGTGAGCGCCTACGTCGGCGCCGACGTCGCGGTGATCGGGCCGGAGCAGCGCGCGCTCATCGCCGAGCGGTGGGGGCTCGACGACCCGCCGCTCGAGCGGTTCGGGGCCTGGCTGGGCAACCTCCTGCAGGGCGACCTCGGCCACTCGCTCACGTTCAACCAGCCCGTCACGGAGGTGATCGCGCAGCGGTTCCTCACCAGCCTCGCGCTGATGAGCGCCGCCTGGCTGCTGTCCGGGCTGATCGGCTTCGCGCTCGGCGTGCTGGCCGGGGTGCAGCGCGGCCGGGCGGCCGACCGCGTCGTGACGTGGTGGGCGTACACGCTCGCCTCGGCCCCGACGTTCTGGGTGGGCCTGCTGCTGCTCTACGTGTTCTCGGTGCGGCTGGGCTGGACGCCCGTGTGCTGCGCGGTTCCGGTCGGGGTCACCGCCGACGAGGTCGGCCTGCTCGACCGGATCCACCACCTGCTCCTACCCGCGGTGACGCTGTCGATCGTCGGCGTCGCCCCGGTCGTCCTGCACACCCGCCACGCCGTCGTCGAAGCGCTGGAGAGCGACTACGTCGCCTTCGCCCGCGCACAGGGCGAGTCGACGGCGGGCGTGGTGCTGCACCGGGTGTTGCGCAACGCGGCGGCGCCCGCCCTGCTGCTGCAGTTCAGCTCGTGGGGCGAGCTGTTCGGCGGATCCGTGCTGGCCGAGCAGGTCTTCTCCTACCCGGGCCTCGGCGCCGCCACCACCGCGGCCGCGCTCGGGCAGGACGTGCCGCTGCTGCTCGGGATCGCGCTGTTCACCACCGTGTTCGTGTTCGTCGGCAACGCGATCGGCGACCTCGTGCACGCGCAGGTCGACCCGCGGATCAGACGGGTGGGCGCGTCCTGGCGCTCCCGTGGCCGGGCGACCGCCGAGGAGGTGGCATGACCACCACCATCGCCGCGCAGGCGGCGGAGCACCTGCCCAACCGCAGGCGCCGCACGCTGTTCTGGATCGGCGCCGCCGCGGCCGTGGTGCTCGGCGTCGTCGTCGCGGGCACGCTGAGCGCGGACGCCGCCCAGACGACCGCGCTGGCCGACCGCAACCTCGGCCCGTCCGCCGCCCACCCGTTCGGCACCGACTGGCTCGGCCGCGACGTGCTCGCCAGGGCCCTCGCGGGCCTGCGGCTGTCGCTGCTGGTCGGCACGTCCGCAGCGCTGATCTCCGCCGCGATCGCGGTCGTGCTCGCCTGCGCGGCCGTGGTGTTCGGGGGCGTCGTCGACCGGATCGTGAGCTGGCTGGTGGACGCGTTCCTCGCCCTCCCCCACCTCGTGCTGCTCATCCTGCTGGCCTTCGCGCTCGGCGGCGGCACGCACGCGGTGGTGATCGCCGTGGCGGTCACCCACTGGCCCACGCTGACCCGGGTGCTGCGCGGCCAGGCCCGCCAGGTCATGGCGTCGGACTACGTCGCCGTGGCCCGCGGACTCGGCCGCAGCAGCTGGGCGATCGCGTCCACCCACCTCGCACGCCACGTCCTCGGACACGTCGTCGTGGGCACGGTCCTGCTGTTCCCGCACGCCATCCTGCACGAGGCGGCGCTGTCGTTCCTCGGGCTCGGCGTCGATCCGGCCGAGCCGTCGATCGGGGTCCTGCTCGCCGAGTCGATGCGCTACCTCACCGCGGGCGCCTGGTGGCTGGCCCTGTTGCCCGGGCTGTGCCTGCTGATCGTCGTCAAGCTCGTCGACACGATCGGCGAGAACGCCCGTGCGCTGGTCGACCCGAGGAGCGTCCACCTGTGACCCTGTTGCGGATCGAGGACCTCACCGTCTCGTTCGTGCAGTACGAACGGGGCCTGCGGCGCCGCGTCGTCCCGGGCCTCACCGGCATGGACCTCGACGTCGCCGCCGGCGAGGTCGTCGCGCTCGTCGGCGCGAGCGGAGCCGGCAAGAGTCTGCTCGCCCACGCCGTGCTCGGGCTGCTGCCGCCGAACGCCGTAGAAGGCGGTCGTGTCCTCGTCGACGGCACCGAGGTTCCGCCCGCCGAGCGCAGGCGGTTCGCCGGACGCGACATCGCGCTGCTCCCCCAGTCGGTGACCTACCTCGACCCGGTCGCCCCGGTCGGCAGCCAGGTGCGCCGCGCGGCCCGGCTGGCCGGGCTGCCGCAGCCGCGGGCCGCGGCGGGCGAGGCGCTGCGCCGGTACGGCCTCGGTCCCGAGGTGCTCGACCGTTACCCGCACGAGCTCTCCGGCGGGATGGCCCGCCGCGTGCTCGTCGCGATCGCCCTGCTCGGCGATCCGCGCGTCGTCATCGCCGACGAACCGACTCCCGGCCTGCAGGCCGACAGCGCCGAGGCGGTGCTCTCCCAGCTGCGGGCCCGCGCCGACGCGGGCTGCGGCGTCCTGCTGATCACCCACGACCTCGTCGGCGCGCTCGCCGTCTGCGATCGGGTCGTGATCTGCGACGCGGGCCGGACCGTCGACACGGCGGCGCCCGCGGACTTCCGCGGCGACGGCGAACACCTCGCCCACCCCTACACCCGCGCCCTCTGGCAGGCGCTTCCCGCCAACGGCCTGCGCGCACCGCGCCAGGACGGGATCTGCACGACGACGGGGGCGAGCTGATGCTGCTGTTCGACGACGTGCGCTTCCGCTACGGGCCCCGCCGGCCCTGGGTCGTCGACGGCGTCCGGCTGACCGTCGCCCCGGGCGAGGTCGTCGGCCTCTGTGGGCCCAGCGGGGCCGGTAAGAGCACGCTCGGCCGGCTCGCGGCCGGGCTGCTGCGGCCGCTGGCCGGGCGCATCGAGGTCGACGGGGAGCCGGCGCGTCCGCGGGCCCGTACGCCGCACCCGGTTCAGCTCGTCCTGCAGCACCCCCAGCTCGCCATGGACCCCCGCTGGACGATCCGAGAGGTGCTGGCCGAGGCCGACCCGCACACCCGCCCCGACCCGGAGCTCGTCGCCGACCACTGGCTCGACCGCTACCCGCACGAGGTGAGCGGCGGCGAGCTGCAACGGGTCAACCTCGCCCGCGCCCTGCTCGCCCGGCCGCGCTACCTGGTCGCCGACGAGATCAGCGCGAGCCTCGACGCCCTCACCCAGGCCCGGATCTGGCACCTGCTGCTCGACCGGGCCCGCGCGGACGGCATCGGCGTCCTCGCGATCTCCCACGACCGCGCGCTGCTCGACGCGGTGGCGTCGCGGGTGGTCGAGTGGGCCGACCTCGCGGCTCAGGCCACCTCGACCCCGTCCACCGCCGGGCCCGTCGGCGGCAGCTCGTAGCCGTGGCGGGTCATGCTCGTGCCGGGAACGGCCCGGCTCGGCGCGCAGTCGGGCCAGTACCGCTCGGGGGTGCGCCCGCTCACCGGGTTCCGGTAGCCGAACCACATCGGCGCGATCTCCGGCCACACCCGCGGCCGGCCGACGCCTCCGAGCAGGCCCTCCACCCGGGCACCCAGCTCCGGCATCGCGATGTCCGGCGGGCACGCCTCGACCAGCCGGCTCCGGTCCGGGCGCGCGGTCGCCCGGCCGTCCCCGGCCGCGGCCCAACCGCCGTGCCAGGTCGGTGACACGAAGGAGTACTCGTCGATCGTGACGCTCCACAGCCGCCACACCCCGTCCTCGAGCACCGCCTGGTCGTTCGGGTAGCAACCGCCGTGCAGGCCGGTCCAGTCCGGGTCGACGCGGCTCGCGGTCCGCGTCTGCAACAGCCGGGTGCGCAGGTTCGCCGACCGAGCGTCGTGGGACACGTGGACCACGCTCTGCGGGCGCCAGTGGAACACCGCCCGCTCGCGCCGCGCGTCGGCCCGCCGCCGGGCGCCCCGCGCAGCGACCGCCGCCTCGAGGATGCGGTCGCGCCCGACGTAGTACCCGACGAACGGGCTCTGCTTGTGGCCGCACACCGCGAACAACCGCGCCAGCTCCGGCCACTGGAAGTCGTCGAGGTAGTAGCCGTAGGCGGCCGAGACGTTCTCCACGGCGTCGTAGGCGCGGGACCGGGCGAGCCGGCGGGCGAGGTCGGCCAACCGCACGTCCGCCGGGCGCCCCGGTGCGTCAGGACCGCAGCGGGCCCGCACGCGCCGGGACAACCGCCCGGCCTCGCCGCGGCGCACCGCCCGCTGGTGGCCCCACCCGTCCGCGTACTCCGCGCGCACCATTCGTGTCACGGTGACGCTCTTCATCCGCCACAGGCCGTCGCGCTTGACGAGCACGCCCCCGAACCGGGCGAACTCCCAGTACCCCGTTCCGCGGTTCGCGTCGCCGAGCAGGCCGACCGTGATGCCGCGCACGCGCGCCTGGGCCCCGTCGACGTCCACGACCAGGTCGAAGATCGGCCAGTCGTTGAGCTCCCCGCGCCGCAGCCCTTCCGGGCCCATCGTCGCGCAGGCGTCCCGCACGCCCTGCGGCCCGGTGTACTCGGCGCCGCCGACGCGCACGGCGGCGTCGGCGGCCGAGTCGTCGTCGAAGAGGTCCACCACGTCGGTCCACATGCGCCGGTCGACGTAGTAGCCCAGGGCGTGCACGAGGTTGCGGACGTCGTCCTCGTCGTTCAGCCGGGCGATCCGCGCCGCGAGCGCGTCGACGTCGTCCGACCCGGAGCCCGTGATCTCCGGGACCTCCCCCACCGGGGCGCCCACCTCGTCGGCGGTGAAGTGCCGCGGGACGATCGGCACCCCCTCCGGGTCGACGTTCGTCCAGCCGTCGGCGTAGTCGCCCGCGTACAGCGGGGTGTGGTCGACCGCGGCGATCCGCCACCCGCCGCCGGTGCGGGCGTAGCGGTTCTCGTAGATGCCTGCCTCGATCCGCGCGCCACCCGCACCGTCGCCCAGGAAACGCATGCCGTGCCAACGGCCCCGCGCCGTGCGCCCGTCCGCGGAGAGCGTGACGAGCGGCTGGTCGACGACCTCGGTGTGCAGCGCACCCCACCGTCGCAGGGTCCGCTCGATCCAGGCGCCGACCGCGGCGCGCCCGGTCAGGCGCTCGTCGCCCCAGCGGACCTCGGCGTCGTCGGTGAACAGGTCGATCGCCTGCGCGACGTCGCCGACCTGCACCGCGTGGGCGAGGTGGCGCTGGACGTCCTTGACGTCCCGGACCGACTCGACCCGTTCGACGGCGTGCGCCAGCGTCCCGCCCCCGGTCACGGCGTGGGCGGCGGTCCGAGCAGCGGGCGGGCGTAGGAGGGGTCCTCCTTGCTGCGGCGGGCCCACAGGAGGTGGTGGCTGCGGTCGCGTGCGTCCAACGCCGCCTCGTACTCCACGATGAGCACGCGGCGCGCGATGCGCCATTCGCCGTTCCGCCGCTCGAACCGGTCGACGTAGCGCCCGCCGCTCAGCCCCAGCCGCGGCTGGTCCGGCCGCGCCCCCGGCTTGAGCCCGACGATCAGCTGGAAGTACGTCTCCGCGTGCGCCACGTCGCCGTCGAGGTCGATGGAGGTGTTGATCAACAGGTGCTGGCTGAACGTGCGGTGTGCGTCGCGCACCTGCCAGTCGGCGATCAGCGCCTCCGCCGCCGGGTGGTAGTCGATCGAACCGCCGTGGTGGTCCGTCGCGTCCGGGTGGAACACCGACCGGAGCATGTCGAGGTCCTTGCGGTCCAGCCCCCGCGCGTACCGGTTGAGGCAGTCGAGGATCGCCTGCCGATCGGCGAGCTCCTGGACCACCCTGCGGAACGCGTCCTCCTCCTGCACCCTGCCTTCCCCCTTCACACCGCGGGCGCCATCGACAGCCACGGTAGGCGGTTGGACGCCGGCTGCGGCTCGTCCTGCCCCGCCCACCGCGAGGTGTTGACCGACGGGAACTGCCCGTTGAACCAGACCACCGGGGCGTAGATCATCAGTTCGGCCGCGCGCTCCTGGAAGGCGTGGAACGCCGTGGCCCGTTGCTCGCGGCTCGCGGCCCCCGCCGCCTCCAGGGCGGCCGCGTCGATCTGCGGGTCGCAGATCCCGGACGGGTTCGCGCTGGCCCGCTTCTCGGGGTTGCACATGTACCAGCGGGCCATCGCGATGTTCGGGTCCGGGCCGACGGTCGCCGGCAGGAAGCTGATCCCGAAGTCGCCGTCGGTGTAGACCTTCTCGGTGTAGACGGCGGCCGACGTGCCCACGAGGTTCACCCCGACGCCGACGTCCGCGAGCATCGACCGGGCCAGCTCCGCCATCGCCGCGGTCTCCGTGCGCTCCGCGGTGTAGCGGAGGTCCAGCGTGAACCGCACACCGTCCGGCCCACGCGGGAACCCGGCGTCGTCGAGCGCCTTGTTGATCGCGTCGACGTCCCGCGGGAAGTCGCGGGAGAAGTCGATGTTCGGGCTGTTGGCCCAGCCGAGCGAGTCCGGGAAGAACGTGGTCGCCGGGCGGCCGAACCCCTGGAGGACGACGTCGGCGACCGCCTCCCGGTCGATCGCGGAGAAGATCGCCCGCCGGACGGCCGGGTCCGCGAGGTACGGGTTCTCCCCGTTGAACATCATCGCGACGTACTGCGGGTAGGCGAACTTCTCCAAGAGCATCGTGTCCGGGTTGTCGCGGACCCGGCCGAGCTGGGCGACGTCCACCACGGCCTGGTCGATCTCACCGGCGAACAGCGCCTCCGTGCGCGCGGCCGCGTCTCCCATGATCGGGAAGATCGCCCGGTCGACCTGCACCGGACCGCCCCAGTAGTCCGGGTTCTTCACGAGGACGATCTGCTCGCCGGACGAGTACGACTCGAACATCATCGGGCCGGTGCCGATCGGCGCCATGTTCGCCTCGTTGGTGACGTAGTCGGTGCCTTCGTAGAGGTGCCGGGGCACCATGAACTGCGCGGCGACCGTCTCCAGCAGCGGCCCGTAGGGCTCCTTCATGTGCAGCACGACCGTGGCGTCGTCGACGATCTCGACGGAGTCGAGGCGCGCGGAGATGTCCTGCCCGTAGAACGACAGCGGCACGATCTCCTCGAAGTTGAACTTCACGTCCTGCGCGGTGAACGGCGTGCCGTCGTGCCACTGCACCCCCTGGCGCAGCGCGAGGCGCAGGTCCATGCCGTCCTCGCTGAGCTCCCAGCTCTCGGCGAGCGCGGGCGACAGCTCGTAGTCGGTCGAGATGAAGATCAGCGGCTCCAGGATCTGTGCGCTGAACATCGCCGTCATCGGGGCGGCGATCAGCTGCGCGTTGAGCCCGCGCGGGTCGTCGTCGATGGCGACGACGTACTGGCGCTCCGCACCGTCGCCACCGCCTCCCGCGCACGCCGTGACGGCCAGGGCGACGGCGGCGACGGCCGACACGAGCGCCGACCAGGACGTTCTCCTCGCTCCCACGGGGACCCCTTCCATCGAGCGCCGACGATCGATGCACGCTGTTCACATCCCGGTGAGCATGTTCAGAATACGGTCGGCGATGGACGGTGTCCAGGGCGTCGTCGCGGCGCAGGGGATGCTCGTTGCGGGTATCACGGCGTGGACACGCGCCGAATGCGTTCGTATGCTGACCTGACAGTGCGTACTGCGAACGAGGGAGTTCGATGAGGGCGCGCCTGGTCTACTGGGGACGGCTGCTGCTGTCGTCCTTCGTGCTGTTCATCGCCGTGATCACGGTGCTGTTCTTCCTGCTCGAGATCGCGCCGGGCGACCCCGTGCAGAGCCTCGTGGGCGACGTGCCCCTGTCCGACGAGTTCCGCGCGCAGATCACCGCGGCCTACGGCCTCGACCAGCCCGTCTGGGACCGGTACCTGCGCTACCTCGGCAACGTGCTGACCGGGAACCTCGGTTACTCGTTCGGGACGAACAACGAGCCGGTGCTCGACCTGATCCTCGACCGCGCGGGCAACACGCTGGCGCTGACCCTGCCGGCCTTCGCGATCTCGACGCTCGGCGGCGTGCTCCTCGGCTCCATCGCCGCTCGCACCCGCAGGCGCTGGCTGGACGGCGGCCTCTCGGGCATCGCGGTCGCGCTGTTCTCGGTGCCGAACTTCTGGCTCGGGATGCTGCTGATCATGACGTTCTCGATCGGGCTCGGCTGGTTCCCGACCCAGGGCAAGAGCCCGTACGGGGCGTCCGGGATCGACCTGCGCCACCTCGTCCTGCCGGTCATCACGATGGCCACGTCCGAGCTGGCCTACAAGACGAGGATCATGCGCTCCTCGATGATCGAGGCGCTCGGGCAGGACTTCGTCGACACCGCGCGCTCGAAGGGGCTGTCGCGGCGGCGCATCCTGTGGCGGCACGCGCTGCCGAACGCCCTGCTGCCGATGGTCACGGTGTCGGGCTACAGCCTCGGGTTCGTCCTCGCCGGCTCCGTCCTCGTCGAGCGCGTGTTCGGGTGGCCGGGCATGGGGCTGCTGTTCGTCGACGCGATCGAGCGGCAGAACAACATGGTCGTCCTCGGCGTGGTGATCGTGCTGACGGCGGCGATCATCGTGATCAACATCGTCACCGACGTGGTCTACGGGCTGGTCGACCCGCGCCTGCGGGCGCGGTTCGACCCCGGCAGGCCGGACCGGACGGCGCCCCAGGCGGCCGCCGCGGAGAGGGGGTGAGCGTGGCGGGGAGGCTGGCCCGCATCGCGCCGGAGGAGATGACGCCGGAGCAGGCGGAGATCTACGCGAAGTTCACCAGCGGCAAGCGCGCCGCACCGGGGAGCCCTTTCTCCCTCGTGCACCCGGACGGCGGACTGATCGGCCCGCCGAGCACGTGGCTTCTGAGCCCACCGTTGGCGCGGGTGTTCGAGCAGGCCGGCGGCGCGATGCGCTTCGAGCTGCAGCTGTCGGACCGGGCCCGGGAGATCGCGCTGCTGCTGCACGCGTTCCACCGGGACTGCGCGTTCGAGATCCACGCGCACCGGCGGGCGGGCCGCGCGGCGGGCCTCACCGACGACGAGATCGAGGGGCTCGCGACGCGCACCGCCCCGGACTTCCGGTCCGAGGAGGAGCGCTCGGTGTTCGAGACGACCATCGCCCTGCTGGACCGCAGGACGCTCGACGACGCCGAGTACGCGGCCGCGGTCGACGTGCTGGGCGAGCGCACGCTGTTCGAGCTCGTGTCGCTGGTCGGCTACTACGACATGGTCGCGACGCAGATGTCGGTCTTCCGGGTGGAGGTGCCCGGCGACTGACGCCGGCCCCGATCACGCCGGCCCGGTCGCGGTGGTGAGGCGCTCGCACATCCGCCAGATCCGTTCTCGCACCAGCGGGTCGTCCGTGGCGGCGGGCCACGGGGCGAACCGGCCGCGCAATCCGAGGTAGTGGGCGTGCGCCGCCCGAGCCTCGGCGTCCGTCGCGCCGACCAGGCGCACGGCGTTGCGCGCCGGCGCAGCCGCATCGCCCCACAGCACCGGCATCAGCGGTTTCAGCAGCGGCACGACCGGGCGCAGCAGCCGGGGGTACGCGCCCAGCGGTAGCGACCGGTTCATCTCCGTGTGGGCGTGGCCGGGATAGGCCACGACGACCGCGACCCCGGCGGCGTCGACCCGTTCCGCGAGCGTGCGCGTCATCGCCATCATCGCGAGCTTGGAGCGGTTGTACTGGGTGTCGGTGACCCAGCCGCTGAAGGCCTTCTCGGCCTGCAGGTTGTCCGGGTCGAGCCGCCCGCGCGGGACACCTCCCGCGGTGTTCACCACGCGCGCGACGCCGCCGCCGTCGCGGCGGGTGCGTTCGAGGGCGGGTAGCAGGAGCCGGGTGAGCAGGTAGGGCGCCAGGACGTTGCCGGCGAACGCCGTCTCGACGCCGTCCTCGGTGAGCTCGCGGCGCGCCGGGTTCACGCCGGCGTTGTTGACCAACGCGTACAGCGAGCCGCACCGGTCGGTGACGGCCCGCGCGAGCGCGCGCAGGTCGCGTTGGCGGGTGATGTCCGCGCACACGGCGTCGACCGCGGGGTTCCCGGTGCCGACCCGCAGCTCGTCGACCACGGTGGCGGCGCGGTGCGGGTCCCGTCCCGTGACGATGACGCGCGCGCCGAGCCCGGCGAGCGCGCGGGCGATCTCCTTGCCGATCCCCCCGGTGCCACCGGTGACCACCACGGTCCTGTCAGTGAGTGACATGTTGGACAGTCAATGCCGAAAGGTAGGCTGCGTGTCATGAGCGGCGGGCTGCGGGAGCGGACCCGCTCGGCCGTGCGCGCCCAGCTGGCCGAGCTCGCGCTGGAGCTGTTCGCAGAGCACGGGTTCGACGAGACGACGGTGGAGCAGGTGGCGCGCGCGGCGGGCGTGTCCACCCGCAGCCTGTTCCGCTACTTCCCGACGAAGGAGGACATGGTCCTCGACTCCGTGGACGCGATGGGCGACGCGGTGGCCGAGGAGCTGCGGGCGCGGCCCGCCGACGAGGACCCGTGGACCAGCCTGCACGCGGTGCTGCACACCTGGGCGACCCGGATCGCCGCCGCCGGCGAGCGGCTGACGCGGCTGCAGCTGATCGAGCGGACGCCCGCCCTCCGCGCGCGGTCGGCGCAGCGCCGCGAGGAGGCACGCCTGCGGGTCGCCGAGGTGCTGCGGGAACGCACGGGCCTCGACGCGTTCACCGCCGACCTCCTGACCGCCGCAGCGGGCGCGGCGCTCGAAGCGGCGGAGCGGGAGTGGCTGCGTTCCGGCGGCACCACCGATCACGCCGCGCTCGTCGACCGCGCCTTCGCCGCCCTGCGCCCCACGTCGGCCGCGGCCGGGTGACCGGGGCTCAGGAGGAGGACCCGACCGCAGCCGCGCCGTGGCGCAGCCCGTCGACGAGCAGCGCGACCATGCGCCGGCTGTAGCCGATCCCCTCGTCGCTCGGCGGCAGGCACAGGTTCGACACGGCGTACAGCAGGTCCTTCGCGGAGACGTCGGCGCGGATCTCCCCCGCGGCCGCCGCCGCCTCCAGCAGTGATCCGAGCGCCGGCCCGAGCCGCTGCATGAAGTAGCCGGGCAGAGCGTCGTAGGCCGGGTCGCCCGAGTGGAGGGCCGAGGCGAGCCCCCGCTTGGTCGCGAGGAACTCGGTGTAGCGGTCCAGCCACCTCGCCAGCGCCTCGACCGGCCGGTGGGCCGCGGCCAGCGCCGGGGCCGCGTCCGCGCAGGCGTCCACCTCGCGCTGGAACACGGCCTTGATCAGGTCCGAGCGCTGCGGGAAGTGCCGGTACAGCGTGCCGACGCCGACGCCCGCCAGGTCCGCGATCTCCTTCGCCGGCGCGTCGACCCCCGACCTGCCGAAGGCCGTCTTCGCCGCTTCCAGCAGGGCGTCGATGTTGCGTTGCGCGTCGGCGCGCAGCCGCCGCTGCGGCCGGTCGTCCCCGCCGCCACGCGCTGCACCGGTCGCGTTGCCCGCCACTGCACCTCCTCGCTTGCCAACCGGAACAGCATTCCGTATAGTTCCGGAAGAGCGTTCCGCTTAACCGAGCGTACGGCACGCCCGGAGCGCACGCCACCGCTGCGCCTTTCCGCCCGGCGCCCCTCATCCCTGGAGAACCCCATGCAATACCGCACCCTCGGCCGGACCGGCATCAGGGTCAGCCCCTACGCGCTGGGCGCGATGATGTTCGGCTCGCTGGGCAACCCCGACCACGACGAGTCGATCAAGATCATCCACAAGGCCCTCGACGCGGGGATCAACGTCATCGACACCGCCGACGTGTACTCCCACGGCGAGTCGGAGCGGATCGTCGGCAAGGCCCTCACGGGTCGCCGGGATGCCGTGGTACTCGCCACGAAGGTGAGCAGGCCGATGGGCGATGACCCGAACCAGCGGGGCACCTCCCGGCGCTGGCTGGTACGCGCCGTGGAGGACTCGCTGCGCCGGCTGGACACCGACCACGTCGACCTGCTGCAGATCATGCGACCCGACCCGGACACCGACGTCGAGGAGACCCTCTCGGTGCTCACCGACCTCATCCGCGCCGGGAAGGTCAGGGCCATCGGCACCTCGTCGATGCCCGCATCGGACATCGTCGAGGCCCAGTGGGTGTCCGAGCGGCGCGGCCTGGCGCGGTTCCGCAGCGAGCAACCGCCGTACTCGATCCTCGACCGCGGCAGCGAGCGGGAGGTGCTGCCGGTCGCCCAGCGGCACGGCATGGGCACCCTGGTCTGGAGCCCGCTGGCCGGCGGGCTGCTGACCGGCCGCTACCGCAAGGGCCGACAGCCCGACGCGCACCGCACCCGATTCGGCTTCACGCACCTCACCGACGAGCGCAGGCTCGACGCGGTGGAGCGGCTCATCCCGGTGGCCCAGGAGGCCGGCCTCCCGCTGACCCACATGGCGATGGCCTTCGCCATCTCCCACCCGGGGGTCACGTCCGCGATCATCGGGCCGCGGACGATGGAGCACCTCGACAGCACGCTCGCGGGCCTCGACGTCACCCTCACCGACGACGTGCTCGACCGCATCGACGCGATCGTCCCCCCGGGCACGGACGTCGGCCGACTCGACATGGCCTACGACCCGCCCGCGATCGAGCGGCCCCGCCTGCGCCGGCGCCCGCTCGACGAGCGCGCCGCGGCCTGACCACAACCCGGCGCGCTCAGACCGAGCCCGTGGCGATGCGCACCGCGTCGCGGCGGTTGTCGGCGCCGAGCTTGTCCAGCACCGCGCTGACGTGGTGGTTCACCGTCTTCACCGACAGGACGAGGCGGCGGGCGATCTCGGCGTCGGTGAGCCCCTCGCACAACAGGGCCAGCACCTCGAGCTGGCGGGCGGTGAGCCCGGCCGGGTTGGCCCGGGTCACCGGCCGCGGACCGCGCGGTACCCGCCGCACGCCGAACCCGCGCAGCCGCGCCCGGAGCCGGGCCGCCAGCGGCTCGGCGCCGAGGTCGGTGGCGATGTCGAGCGCGGTGAGCAGGGCCTGCTGGTCGTCGGCGGCGGCGAGGGCGCGGGCGCGGTCGAACGGGCGCCCCCACCGTTCCCACACCGCCGCCGCGGCGTGCCACTCGCCCGCCGCGGCCAGCGCGTACGGGTCGTCCGGGTCCGGGGGGCCGAGCTCGGCCGGGTCGAGGGCGCCCGCTCGGCAGAGCCAGAACCCGAGCTCGCTCGCCACGCCGGCCAACCCCAGCCGCTGCGCGAGCCCCCTGGCCTCCTGCAAGGGCGCGACGGCGCCGTCCCACCGGCCGGTGAGCTCGGCGTGCTCGGCCAGCACGCACGCGGCGGGCGCGACGTGCTGCACCATGCCGCACGTCTCCGCGACCGTCCACAGCTCGTCCAGCGTGGCCGCGGCCTCCGGGACGCGGCCGCGGCGCAGCCGCAGGAGGGCCTCGGTCACGAGGGCGTAGATCCCGGTGATCCCCCGTCCCTCCGGCTGGGCCAGCACCCACGCGGCCGACCGCTCCGCGCCCGCCCAGTCGCCGTCGGCGAGCTCCTGGGCCGCCTGCAGCCCGCGCAGGTACTGCAGCGGGCCCAGGATGTCGCGGGGCTGCAGGTAGTCGATGCCCTCGGCGATCCAGCGCCGGGTCGCCGCCCGATCGCGGCGCAGCGCGGCGCCCGCGGCGAGCCCCTCGTAGGCGAGCCCGGCGTCGAAGTGCGCCCCGGTCGTCCGGGCGTGCCGCAGGCAGTCCCGCAGCACGGTGTCGTCGCCGTCGAGCGTCGCGCGCAGCAGGCCGATGCGGCCCCGCACGTGGCCGAGCGCGGCCGGGTCGCCGCAGCGCTCGGCGAGGTCGACGGCGCGGTCGGCCGTGCGTTCGGCCTCCTCCCTCCGCCCGCCGTAGAGGCCGATGCGCATCGCGAGGTCGCTGTAGGCCATCGCGTGCTCCGGGCCGGGCGGCTGCCCCTCCAGCACCTCGAGCGCCGCGGCGAGGCGCCGTTCCATGTCGTCGCGGCGGCCCGCGTACCAGTACAGCTGGGAGAGCCGACGCAGGTTGCGCCCGATCCCCGACGCCTCGCCCCGCGCCTCGCGCAACGCGAGCGCCCGCTCCGCTGCCCGCAGCGCCTCCCCGATGCGGCACGTGGTGGACGCCTCGACCGTGAACGCCTCCAGCAGCTCGGCCCGCTCGGCGTCGGAGTAGCGGTCGCCGAGCTCCAGCGCCCTCCGGTAGTGCGCCGTGGCCTCCCGGTGCGCACCGGCCGCGGCGGCCGCCCGCGCGGCGAGCGGTGCGACGACGACGAGCGTGTCGAGGTCCGCGGCGCGATCGGCGTGGTGGACGAGCCGGGCCGGGTCCGCGCCGGCGGCCTGCAGCGCCGCCAGCACGCGGGCGTGCAGCCCGCGCGCCCGGGACGCGGGCAGCGCCTCCTCGACCGCACGCCGGGCCAGCTCGTGGCGGAAGGCGAGCCCGTCGCCCTGCCACACGACCACGCCGCGCTCCTCGGCGACCCCCGCCCGCTCCGGCCACCCCGGGCACAGGACGTCGAGCAACGCGGCCTCCGTGCGGGCGGGGACGACCGCGAGCAGGTCGAGCAGCTCGCGGGTGGGCGGCGGCAGGCGCGCCACCCGCGCCATCACCGCGTGGCTCACCGAGGCGGGCGTGCCCTCGTGCTCGGCGGCGAGCAGCTCGGTGACGAAGAACGGGTTGCCCCCGGTCGAGGCGTAGAGCCGCCTGCCCGCCTCCTCCTGCCCGGCGAGCTGCACCACGGCGTGCGGGGAGAGCGGCGCGAGCGCGATCCGCACCGCGGCCGGGGCGCGCAGCCCGCCGAGCACGCGGCGCAGCGGCGCCTCGGCGGACAGGTCGTCGTCGCGGTAGGTGAGCACGAGCAGCGCCGGCAGCCGCTCGATGCGGCGGGCCACGAACGCGAGCGCGTCGAGGCTCGCGTCGTCGGCCCAGTGGACGTCCTCCACCACGACGACCGTCGGCGCGCCTCCGGCGAGCTCGTCGAGCAGCGCGGTGAACACCGCGTGCACGTCGCCGCCGGCGAGCGCACGGGCCAGCGCCGGGCCGGACCGGCGGCTCAGGTCGTGGATCGGGCCCAGCGGGCGCGGGGTCAGAAGGTCGTCGCAGGCGCCCTCGCGGACCGCGACGTCCGTGCCCACACCGGCGAGGAACGCCCGCACCACCGACGTCTTGCCGAGCCCCGCGCCGCCGCTCACGAGCGCGACGCGCCCCTCGCCGCGCCGCGCCGAACCGAGTGCCGCGTGCAGGTCGGCGAGCGCCTCGTCCCGCTCCAGCAGGGGCATGAGCTGCAACCTACGCGGGGCGCGCCGCGGCCGGACCCGCCCGAAGGCCCCAAATCCGGGTAGCCGCGCGCGTCCGGAATGGGTAATGGCGCCGTGCCGAGATGGGTAGCGATTCCCGACGCGATGCCCATCCCCGCGCTCCTAGCGTTCCGGCCGTTCTCGAAGGCCGATCCGATGAGGAGCACACCATGACCACGTCCGTCGTCGACAACGGCGTCAACGTCGCCGCCCTGCTCGGGGCCCGGGAGGCGATCGCCGACGCGCCGGAGATCGCCCGCTTCCAGTGGCGGTCGCGCGTGTCCTGGGTCAACGGCACGCACAGCAGCGCCGAGGTCGACACGTTCCACGGGTTCGGCGAGGAACAGCGGCACACCCGGACGTTCACCTTCGACGTCGACCACCCGCCGCAGTTCGCCGCCGAGGACAACGGGATCACGCCCGTGGAGTACGTGCTGGTCGCGCTGGGCGGCTGCCTGACGGCCGGCATCGCGGCCGTCGCCCAGCAGCGGGGCATCCAGCTGCGCTCGGTGCGCGCCGAGGTGGCCGCCGAGATGGACCTGCAGGGCATCCTCGGCGTCGACCCGGAGGTCCGCAACGGCTTCAGCGCCGTGCGGGTCGACTACCGCATCGACGCCGATGCCACGCCCGCGGAGATCGAGGCGCTGGTGGCGCAGTCGCAGAAGCGCTCCGCCGTCTACGACATCCTGACCAACCCGACGGTCGTCACGGTGACGGTGAGCTGACGTGCGGCACGCGACGACGGTGGTGATCGGCGCAGGCCACTGCGGGCTGGCCGTGAGCCGCTGCCTCGCCGCGCACTCGGTGGACCACGTCGTCCTCGAACGCGGCGAGGTCGCGCACTCGTGGCGCACCCAGCGGTGGGACTCGCTGCGCCTGCTCACCCCGAACTGGATGACCCGGCTGCCCGGGCACGCCTACCGCGGCCACGACCCGGACGGCTACCTCACGATGCCCGAGGTGGTGGGGCTGCTGGAGGAGTACGCGACCGGGGCGCCGGTGCTCACCGGGGTGACCGTCACGTCGGTGCGGGCCTTCGGTGACGGTTACCTGGTGTGCACCGACCAGGGACCGTGGCGGGCGCGCACCGTCGTCGTCGCGGCCGGCGCGGCCGCCACGGCGGCCGCGCCCGCCGTCCCGCTGCCACCCGGGATCCCCACGGTGACCGCGGCGGACTACCGCAACCCCGCCGGGCTTCCCGAAGGTGGCGTGCTCGTCGTCGGTGCCTCGGCGAGCGGGATCCAGATCGCCGACGAGCTGGCCCGCTCGGGGCGGCCGGTGACCCTGGCCGTCGGCGAGCACGTGCGGCTGCCGCGCACCTACCGGGGCCGCGACGTCCTGTGGTGGATGGACGCGTCCGGCCTGCTCGACGAGCGCTGGGACGCCGTAGGCGACCTGCTGCGGCAGCGGAACCTGCCGTCGATGCAGCTCGTCGGCGCGCCGCGGACGCTGGACCTGAACGCGCTGCGCCGGCAGGGCGCCGCGCTCGTCGGCAGGCTCAGCGGGGTCCGCGACGGGGCCGCGCAGTTCTCCGGGTCGCTGGCGAACGTGTGCGCGCTCGCCGACCTCAAACTGAACCGGCTGCTGGACCGGTTCGACGCGTGGGCCGACCGGGCCGGGGTCGAGGCGGACGCGCCGGAGCGGTTCGACCCGACCGCGGTACCGGAGCCGGTGCTGTCCGCACGGCTCGGCCGCGGCGGGATCGAGAGCGTCGTGTGGGCCACGGGCTTCCGTCCGGACCTGTCCTTCCTCGACCTGGCGGTGTTCGACCGCAAGGGCCGGATCGTGCACGACGGCGGCGTCACCGCCGCGCCCGGCCTCTACGTCATGGGCCTGCCGTTCCTGCGCCGCCGCAAGTCGACGCTGATCGACGGCGCCGCGGCCGACGCGCGCGACCTCACCGACCACCTCGTCGACCACCTGGACGCGCTCGCCGGGCGTGCGAGCTGAGGGGGTCCGCCATGCGGCATGACACGCAGCACCAGGCCATCGCCGCCGAGGTCGCCGCGCTCGTCGCCGCGCGGGACCCGGAGCGGCTCGCCGCCGTGATCACCGAGACGGCACGGCTGCGCGCCCTCCTGCCCGGCGGCCCGATCGAGGCCCACGGGCGCGCCGACGTCGTCGCCCGCTTCCACGGCTTCTTCGCCGGGTTCGACACCGTGCGGCTGGTGAGCGCGGCGGGCGAACCCGTCGGTGACCGCGTCCTCATCCACTACCGCCTGCACGTCACCCGCGGCACGACCCGCTACGCGTGCACCCAGACCGCGATCTGCAAGCCGATCGACGGGCTGCTGGCGGTGATCGACCTGCTGTGCTCCGGTTTCCGGGAGGTCCTCGATGAGCACGTCGCTGCGTGACCCCGCGCTGGACGCGTGGGGCGGCCCCGCCCACTACGACCGGGACGACCCCTTCCCGCTGTTCGAGCGGGTGCGCGCCACCGGGCCGGTGCACCGGGTGCGGCTCGCCGACGGCCACACCGCGTGGCTCGTCCTCGGGCACGCCGAGGCGCGCGCCGCTCTGAACGACCCGCGGCTGTCCAAGGACATGCACGCGGCGCTCGCCCGCAGCGGCGAGGTCGTCGCGGAGGGCCTGCCCGGCCCGGCGCTCGCCCGCCACATGCTCGCCGTCGACCCGCCCGACCACACCCGGCTGCGCCGGATGGCGATGCCCGCGTTCTCCCGGCGCCGGGTGGACCGGCTGGAGGAGCGGATCCGCCGGATCGTCGACGACCTGCTCGACGCCGTGGCGGCCCGGCACGGGGTCGTCGACCTCGTCGCCGAGTACGCGTTCCCGCTGCCGTTCACGGTCATCTGCGAGCTGCTCGGGGTGCCGCGCGCCGACCGCGCCGACCTCGGCCGGTGGATCCGGACCCTGCTCGCCCCGGGCCAGGGCCCCGAGGCCGTGGCCGCCTCGGATGCCGTCGTCGGCTACCTCTGCGCGCTGCTGGAGCTCAAGCGCGCCGAGCCCGGCGAGGACCTCGTCACCGACCTCGTCGTCGCCGCGCGGGACGGCGCGCTCACGCAGCAGGAGATGCTCTCCACGATCTTCCAGCTGATCGTCGCCGGGCACGACACGACCACGAGCCTCATCGGCAACGCGACCGTCGCGCTGCTGCGCCACCCGGCGCAGCGCGACGCGCTCGTCGCCGACCCCGAGCTCGCGCCCCGCGTGGTGGAGGAGGCGATGCGGTGGGACGCGCCCGTGCCGCACTCGACGTTCCGCTACACCACCGAGGAGGTCCGCATCGGCGACACCGTGGTCCCGGCCGACGCGCAGGTGATCGTGTCGCTGGCGGCGGCGAACCGCGACCCGGCGCGCTACCGCGACCCGGACCGGTTCGACATCCACCGCTCCGACGGCGGCCACCTCGCGCTCGGCCACGGCATCCACCACTGCCTCGGCGCGCCGCTGGCCCGGCTGGAGGGGCGCATCGCGCTCGCCGCGCTGCACACGCGGTTCCCCCGGATGCGGCTGGCCGTCGAGCCGGGCGAGCTGCGGTGGGGGCACGGCGACGGGCTGGTGCTGCGCGGGCTGACCGAGCTGCCGGTGCTGCTGGACGGCTGAGGGGGCCGATGTTCAGGAAAGCCACATTCATGAACGTGGGCTTCGTGAATGTGGCTTTCCTGAAGTAAGGGGGGCGCCCCCGCGCGGCGCGGTGGGCGGCTCAGCCGGCTGAGGCGGGCACGCCGTCCCCGACCGGCCGGAACCCGGCCCAGCGCGTGACCTCGAACCCGCCACCCCGCGCCCGCACCTCGGCGGCCCCGTGGCCCGGCAGGTGCGCGGGCACGACCAGGATCCGCTCGTCGGCCGCCTCGGCGAGGATCCGGCGCCGGGTGGCGCGAGCGCCGGCGGCGTCCTCGCAGAAGCAGCTGTTGGCGTCGGGCTCGGCGAGCTGCACGGGGCTGTGCAGGATGTCGCCGACGAACACCGCGCGATCGCTCCCCGACCGCAGCCGCAGCACCGACGAGCCGGGCGTGTGCCCGGGCGCGGGCTCGAGCGTCAGGTTGCGGTCGATCTCGTACCGGCCCTCCCACAGCGTCACCAGCCCCGCCTGCACGACCGGTCGCACGCTGTCGCCGAACACCAGGTGGCTCCCCCGGCGGCGCAGCCGATCGGCGTCGGTGACCGGCGCGGGCCTGCGGTGCTCGTTGACCGGGTCGAAGTAGTCGTGGTCGATCCGCGGCACGAGGTAGGTGGCGTTGGGGAAGGTCGGCACCCACTCCCCGTCCTGCAGCCGGGTGTTCCAGCCGACGTGGTCGTAGTGCACGTGCGTGTTGACCACGACGTCGACGTCCTCGGGACGCACCCCCGCCCGGGCGAGGTTGTCCAGGAACGGCGTGCTCAGGTGGTCGAACGTCGGGATCTGGGGGCGGTCGCGGTCGTTGCCCGCCCCGGTGTCGACGAGGATGGTGCGCCCCTCGCTGCGCAGCACCCAGGTCTGGATCGCGCACCGGTAGCCGTCGTCGGCGGGGTCGCGGAACACGGGCTCCAGCGCGGCGCGGCCCGCGGGCGTGCTGTCGGGCACGATGTCGGCGACGGTCCGGACCTTGCCGGTCCACTCGATCACCCGGGTCACCGACACGTCCCCGAGCACGATCGGGTCCGAGGTGCTCACGACCCGATCACCGCCAGCGGTCGGATCGGCGCACCCGTGGCGCCGCGCACGTTCAACGGTGCGCCGACGAACAGGAACTCGCCCGTGCCGTGCGCGGCCAGGCTCTCGGACAGCATCTCCAGCGCCATCACCTCGATCAGGTTGATGCCCGCCTCGTGGAGCAGGATGCGGTGCACCGGCAGCGCGGACAGCCCGCCCCCGGCGGGGATGTGTTCCAGCGCGATCGTGTCGGCCCCGACGGCCGCGACCCCCCGCTCGGCGAGCCAGCGGGCCGCCTCCGCGTCCACGCCGGGGACGCCGTCGGGCCCGCCGACGTACGCGGGCGGGTCGGGCCACAGCTGCGCCCACCCGGTGCGGACCAGCACCACGTCGCCGGGTCGCGGCTCGGGGGCCGCCTGCAGGTCCGCGACGCCCACCGGCTCGCCCGGGGCGAGCCGGGTCACGCCGCGGGCCCGCGGGACGTCCACCAGCACGCCGCGCCGCAGCAGCGGCGGCACCTGGTCGATGCCGTGCGTGCGGTAGCGGCCCGCTTCGACGGCGTCGGCGACCGGCACGCCGCCGTGCAGCAGCCCGTCGACCGCGACGTGGCTGAGCGCGTCCACGTGCGTGCCGACGTGGCCGCCGAGGACCATCACCTCGTGCGAGCCGGTCATGCCGTCGGCGCGCGCGACGTCGCCGTGGCGCTGCCGGAGCGCGAAGTCGAAGGCCGGGTGGGTGGGCGAGGTGGGCATGCCCACCTGCAGGGGCTGGGCGAGGTCGACGACCTCGAGGTCGTCACGCAGCAGGTCGAGCGGGTTCACGCTGCTCACTCTCCCGTCCGAGGTGGAGCTCGCCGGTCGCCAGGTCGCGGCCGCGCCCCTCGCGCAGCGTCAGCACGGTGGCGGCGGTGACCACCAGCAGCGCCACCACGTACGCGGTGAACGCCGGGCGGCCCAGCGTGGAACCGACCCAGGTCTGCAGGTAGGGGGCGGTGCCGCCGAACGCGGCGACGGCGATCGAGTACGGCACGGCGAGGCCGACCGCGCGGATCCGGGTCGGGAACATCTCGGCGTAGGCCGCGGGCAGGATCGCGATCCCGGCGCCGATGAACACCATCGCGATCGACATCGCGATCCCGAGCTGCACCGCGTCGCGCACCATCGCCTGCAGCGGGAACAGCAGCGCCGCGGTGCCCAGCGAGCTGATCAGCAGGACCGGACGGCGTCCGATCCGGTCCGACAGCGCGCCCCACGCGGGCTGGACGGCGATGAGGACCAGGCTCGCCAGCACCCCGGCCAGCAGCGCGGCGCTGGAGTCGATCCCCAGCTCGCTGATCGCGTAGGCGGGGGCGGCGATCACCCACGAGTAGTAGACGACCGTGAACCCGACCGACAGCCCGACGACCTGCGCGGCCTCCCGGCGGTGGCGCACGATCTCCGGCCAGATCCGCGGGCGCGTGGCGGGATCGGCCGCTGCCTCGCGCCGGAACGCCTCGGTCTCCTCCAGCGAGCGGCGGATCCACAGCGCGACCACGCCGAGCACCCCGCCGACGATGAACGGGATCCGCCACCCGAACTCGCTCATCTGCGCCTGCGTCAGGGTGAGCGAGAGGACGAGGCCGAGCAGCACGCCGATCGTGTTCCCGCCGACGCTCGCGATGTAGATGACGCTCGACCAGAGGCCCCGCCGCTGCGGGGGCGCGGCCTCGGCCAGGTACGTCTGCGCCGAGGGCAGCTCGCCGCCGGTGGCCAGCCCCTGCACGATCCGGGCCAGCACGAGCACGACGGACGCCCCGACCCCGATCGTCGCGTAGGTCGGCGAGATGCCGATGACCAGGCTCGCCACCGCCATGCCGCCGACGGTGAGCGCCATCATCGGGCGGCGGCCGACCCGGTCGGCGAGCCGCCCGACCACCATGCCGCCGACCGGGCGGGCCACGAACCCCACGGCGAACACGGCGAGGCTGGACAGCACGGCCGACACCTGATCGGCGGGGTCGAAGAACTGCGCCGCGAAGAACGGCACGAAGATCGCGTAGATGCCCCAGTCGTACCACTCGAGGGCGTGGCCGAAGCCGATGGCGAGCAGCGCCCGGCGGGCGCGCCTGCGGTTGTCGGGAACTGCCGTCATCGCTGGTCCTCCGGGTTCCGGGCGGGGCCGGGCCGACCGGCCCGGCGCAGGGCGAGCTCGGCGTGCAGGGCGGCCCCGAGCGGGAGCACGGCCTCGTCGAACACGGCGTGGCCGCTGTGGTTGAAGTGCGCTTCGGCGGGGTCCGCCCCGTCCGGGAGGGCGCCGAGCGCGACGAACGCGCCGGGCACCTCGGCGAGCACCCGCGAGAAGTCCTCGGCGCCGGTGAACGGGTTCTCGAGCGGCCGCAGCCACTCCTCGCCCAGCGCCTCGCGCACGGTCTCGTCGACGAACGCGACCTCGTCCGCGTCGTTCACGGTGGCGGGGCGTTCCCGGACGAACCGCGCGTCGACCTCGACGCCGTGGGCGGCCGCGATGCCGTCGAGCAGCCGGCGCGCCTCGTCGCCGACCCGGACCGCGGCCGCCTCGGAGAAGGTCCGCACCGTGGCCTCGAAGCTCGCCGACGCCGGGATGGTGTTGCGCCGCGTCCCGCCGTGCAGCACGGCCGTCGTCAGCACGACCGGGTCGAACACGTCGGTGCGCAGCGTGTGCAGCGCCAGCACCATCTCGGCCGCGGCCACGACCGGGTTGCGGGCCAGGTGCGGGGTGGAGGCGTGGCCGCCCTCCCCGTGCACGGTCACCTCCAGCGCGGAGGAGGAGGCGAGCATCGCGCCGCGGCGGGTGTGGAACCGCTGCGGGAGGGTGGAGAACACGTGCATGCCGTACGCGGCGGCGACCCGCGGGCCCGCGGCGTCCAGCACACCCTCCTCGATCATCGCGCGGGCACCCTCCCAGCCCTCCTCGCCCGGCTGGAACATCAGCACGACGTCGCCGGGCAGCCGGTCGCGCCGCGCGGCGAGCAGGTGGGCGGCGCCCAGGAGCATCGCGGTGTGCAGGTCGTGGCCGCAGGCGTGCATCACCCCGGGCACCGTGGACGCGTACGGCAGCCCGGTCAGCTCCTGCGCCGGGATCGCGTCCATGTCGGCCCGCAGCAACACGGGCGGGCCGTCCCCGCCCCCGCGCAGCACGGCGGTGACCGAGGTGGCCGCCGTGCCCGTGCTGATCTCGACCGGGAGGCCGTCGAGCGCGGCGAGCACCGCCTCCTGCGTCCGCGGCAGTTGCAGGCCCACCTCGGGGTGGGCGTGCAGGTCGCGGCGCCACCGCGTGAGCTCCCCCGCCATCTCGCGGGCCTGTTCGAGGACCGACACGTCCACCTCCGTTCTCGACGTCCGGCGCAGTGTGCGCACCGGTTTCGTCACTCGGAGAAGAATCCATCGATTCGTGCAGCAAGATGTGCCTGGTGAGCAGATCCGTGCACGACGCCGGCCCGGACGAGATCGACGAGCACGACCTCGCGCTGCTGCACGCGCTCCAGATCGCGCCGCGGGTCTCGTGGGCCGCGGCGGCGCGCGTCCTCGGCTCGAACCCCGCCACGCTCGCCGCCCGCTGGAGCCGGCTGCGCGAGCGCGGGCTGGCCTGGGTCACCGCGCACCCGGGCGGCAGCTACCGGCACGTCACGCTCGCGCTGGTCGAGGTCGACTGCCTGCCCGGCGCCCGGCGGTCCGTCGTCGAGGCGGTGTGCCGGGACCCGCGGGCCGTCACGGTCGAGGAGTCCACCCGCGGCCGCGACCTGCTGCTCACCGTCATCACCCCGGACCTGGCCTCGTTGACGGCGTTCGTGCTCGACGACCTCGAGGCCCTGCCGGGCGTCGAGCGCCAACGGACGTACGTGGCCACCGCGATCCACCGGCACGGCACCCACTGGCGCCTCGACGCGCTCGACCCGGCGCAGGTGGTGGCGCTGGAGGCGGAGCAGGCCCGCTCGACGCCGGCCGTCCGGACGACGCCGCCCGCGCACGCGTGGCCGCTCATCGAGGGGCTGGCCGTGGACGGCCGCCGCACCGCGGCCGAGCTCGCCAGGGCGACCGGGCGCAACACCGCGACCGTGCGCCGACAGCTCGCCCGGCTCATCGGCTCCGACCTGCTGTCGTTCCGCTGCGAGCTCGCCGCCGAGGTCTCCGGCTGGTCGGTGAGCAGCACCTGGACCGCCCACGTCGAGCCGGCCGATCAGGAACGCACGATCGCGGCCTTGGCGACCCTCCCCGAGCTGCGCATGTGCATGTCCATGACCGGCGACGCGAACATCGCGATGACGGTGTGGACCCGCTCCGTGCACGACATGCTGCGGATCGAGCGCCTGTTCGGCGAGCGGCTGCCGTGGATGCGGCTGCGCGACAACGCCGTCAACCTGCGCACCCCGAAGCGGATGGGCTGGATGCTGGACGAGCGCGGGCGGGCGACGGGCGAGGTGGTGGTGCCGACCGCGCTCGCCGGCCGCTGAGCGGGCCGGCTCACGGCAGGTGCCCGGTGCGGCGCGCCCATTCGTAGCGGCGCAGCGCCCACCACACCTCGCTCGTCTCCTGCGCCGACCGCAGGGTGATCCCGCTCAGCCGCTTCACCTGGTTGATCCGGTAGCGCAGCGTGTTCGGGTGCACGACGAGCGCGCGGGCCGCGACCGCCGTGTTCATCCCGGCGGCGAGGAAGGCGTCCAGGGTCGCGACGAGCTCGACGCCGAACTCCCCCTGGTCCAGGAGCGGGCCGAGGAAGCGTTCGACCAGGACGTCGCCGATGTCGTGCTCGGCCGCCACCGCGACGCGCAGCGAGATCTGCTGCAGCGTCTGCGGCCCGTGGCGGCCGAACTGCGAGGCGACCTCCATGACCCGGCTGGCGACCCGGTAGGACTCGTGCAGGTGGCGAAGCTCCACCACGGGCCCGACGGCGACGGTGGGGCCCGTTGCCGGGATCGCCTCGGTGGCGGCCAGCACGCCCGCCGCGTCGCCCTCGACGACGGCGCCGACCGCGTCCAGGCGGTGGGTCGCCGCCCACCGCACGATCTCCTGCAGGAGGGAGGAGGCCGACCCGTCCTCCTCCGGGCGGGCCCGGAACGCCCGGTAGCGCGCCCCGGCGACGAGGCCCAGCGACCCGGCGAGCACCGCGGTCTCGGGTGAGAGCGCCTCCTGGGTGAGCAGGCGGCGCAGGATCTCCACCCGACGGGACTCGGCCGTCCTCGCCATCTCGAGGTCCGCCTCGCGGTGGGCGACCGCGTACTCCCGGCTGACCAGGTCGTTGACCTCCCAGAGGACCCGGATCCCCTCGAGCTGGATCGCGGTCGGGATCCCCAGCCGGGTGGCCGTCTCGATCGCGAACTCGCGCAGGCACTGGAACGACACGCGGATCGCGAGGAGCACGTGCTCGATCCGGATGCCGGCCCGCGCGCGTTCCGCGGCCACGCTCACGTCGCGGATCCGCTCCGGGACCCGACCGGCGGCCAGGGCGGTGGCCGCGGTCTCGACGTGCTGCAGCAGGGAGTGGCGCAGCGACGCCCGGGGCACCGACTCGTAGCTGGGCACGTGGGC
The DNA here is from genome assembly GCF_035305885.1 of Pseudonocardia sp. GTDB lineage: Bacteria > Actinomycetota > Actinomycetes > Mycobacteriales > Pseudonocardiaceae > Pseudonocardia. The sequence continues at coordinate 11,814 of NZ_DATGOP010000120.1, read as the reverse complement.
CCGGATCTCCTCGATGATCTCCTCGGCGAGCCCGTCCGCGCGCTCCCGCAGCCGCACCGCGACCCCGTCGAAGGCGCCCGGCGTCCATCCACCCCGGTCCTGCATCGCTGCTCCCTCGGTCCGCGCCGTCCGCCGATGATCGATGCTGTTGTGCCGCCGCACAACGGGAGCAGCGGCCGCTCATCTGCGGGGACATGGACCGGCGCCATCGGGCCGCTTACCGTTTCTGCCACCGCGACAATCGCACGCCGCGATCGCCAGGCGTCTCACTTTCCGTGTTTTCGCCCGCATTCCCCCGTGATCTCGTCAAGGGAGATGAGTCATGCCCGAACGATCGATCGCCCCGCCCCACCCACGCGGAACACCCCGCCGGACCGAGCGCTCCGACCTGGACGTCAACGCAGGTCAGCTGCGCCGGGTCGCCCTCGCGAGCTGCGCGGGAACCACCATCGAGTTCTACGACTTCTTCATCTACGGAACCGCGGCGGCCTTGGTGTTCCCCACGGTGTTCTTCCCCGCGCTGGGCGACTCCGCGGCCGTGGTCGCCTCGCTGGCCACGCTCGGCGTCGCATTCGTCGCGCGACCAGTCGGGGCCGTTGTGTGCGGCCACTTCGGTGACCGTTTCGGCCGGAAGAACACGCTCGTCGCCACCCTGCTGCTGATGGGGGTGGCGACCGTTCTGATCGGTCTGCTGCCGAGCGCGGCGACGATCGGGGTCGCGGCACCGATCGCCCTGACCGTGCTCCGCTTCGCGCAGGGCGTGGCCGTGGGCGGGGAGTGGGCCGGGGCGACGTTGCTGGCCGCCGAGTACGCCCCGCCCGCGAAGCGGGGCCTCTACGCGGTCTTCCCCCAGCTCGGTCCGGCCCTGGGGTTCGCCCTGTCCAGCGCGACGTTCCTCGCCGTCGACGTGGTGGTGGGGCCGTCGAGCCCGGCCTTCCTGAGCTACGGCTGGCGGATCCCGTTCCTCTGCAGCGCCGTGCTCGTGCTCGTGGGCCTGTACGTCCGCCTGTCGGTGGCCGAGACCCCGGCGTTCCGCAGGCACGTGGCCGATCGCGCCGCACGCGGCGACACCGGCCCGGCCGTCGTCCCGCTGCGCGCCGTGCTGCGGGCGCAGTGGCGCGAGGTGCTGCTCGGCGGGGGCGTGATGACCGTCCTGTTCGCCCTGTTCTACGTCGCCACCGCCTACATGACCGCGTACGGGACCTCGGCCGACGGACCGGCCCTCAGCAGGGCGGCGGTGCTCGCGCTGGGCATCGTCGCGAGCGCCGCGCTGGCGCTCACCACCGTTGCGGCGGGGATCCTGTCCGACCGGTACGGCAGGCGACGCACGATCCTCGTCGCCTACGCCCTCACCGTCCCGGTGGTGCTGCTGCTGTTCACCTGGGTGACCGGGCTCTCGGGGATCGCGTTCGGCGTCGCGCTGGCCGGCATGCTCGGCGTCTACGGGATCGCGTACGGCCCGGTCGGCGCCTACCTCCCGGAGCTGTTCGCCACCGAGTACCGCTACACCGGGGCCGGGGTCGCCTACAACCTCGGCGGCATCCTCGGCGGAGCGATCGCGCCGATGGTGGCCGCGGCGATCGCCGCGGTGCACGGACCGATGGCGGTCGGCGTCCTGCTCGCCGGCCTGGCCCTGCTCAGCCTGCTGAGCACCGCGGCGCTCCGCCCCGCCACGGCGCGCATCCAGGAGGCGACCCTGTGACGCGAGGTGCGCTGAGCGGGCTGCGGGTCCTCGACCTCAGCAGGCTGGCCCCCGGCCCCTACTGCAGCATGCTGCTCGCCGACCTCGGCGCGGACGTGGTGATGGTGGGAGGCGGCCGCACCGGCGCCCCGATCCCGGTGCTGCGCCGCGGCAAGCACGCCGTCGAGCTGGACCTCAAGTCGGCCGACGACCGGGCCCTGTTCGACCGGATGGTCGCCCGCACCGACGTCCTGATCGAGAGCTTCCGGCCCGGCGTGGCCGCCCGGCTCGGGGCCGACCACGAGCGGCTGAGCCGGATCAACCCGCGGATCGTCTCGTGCAGCCTCACCGGCTACGGGCAGGACGGCGCGCTGGCCCAGCGCGCCGGGCACGACATCAACTACCTCGCCGTCGCCGGCGCGCTGGGGACCTTCGGTCGCGCGGGCGAGCCCCCGACGCCGCCGCTCAACCTGCTCGCCGACTTCGGCGGCGGCGGGCTGCTCGCCGCGTTCGGGATCCTGGCCGCCCTGCACGAGCGGGAGCGCTCCGGCGTCGGCCAGCACGTGGACGCGGCGATGGTCGACGGCGTGCTGTCGATGATGGCGATGCCCTTCGCGGACTGGGGCACGCCGACGCTGCCCGAGCGGGGCACCGGGGTGCTCACCGGCACGATGCCCGCCTACCGCACCTACGAGTGCGCCGACGGCAGGTATGTCGCGGTCGGGGCACTCGAACCGCAGTTCTTCGCCGCGCTCTGGCGAGGGCTCGGGCTCGACGACGAGAACGGGGTGCCCGACCACCTGGCGCCGGAGCGGTGGGATTCGCTCGCCCGGACGCTCGAAGCCGCCTTCCGCACGAAGGACCGGGACACCTGGGCCGCCCACTTCGCAGACAGCGACGCCTGCGTCACCCCCGTCCTCGAACCGCACGAGCTCGCCGCGCACCCGCACATCGCATCCCGGCATCCGGGCTTCGACCTGACCCGCGTTCCCGCCGTGCCCCGGCTGTCCCGCACGGCGCCGGAGCCGGGGCCGACCCCGACGGCGGGTGAGACCGCCGAGGTGCTGCGCGGGTTCGGGCTCACCCCGGACGAGTGCGCGCGGATCACCGCACGTCCCGGTGCGGGCGGGGACCTCTCCTGGCCCCCGATCACCGAACAGACGACCACCACCCCAGCGGAGGGAGACGTCCCGTCATGACCGGCACCCCCCAGGACATCCACACGGAGTTCCGCAAGGTCGTCCGGCAGGTCGCCACCGAGCGGATCGCGCCGTACGCCGCCGCCGTCGACGAGGAGGAACGCTTCCCCACCGAGGCGTGGGAGGCGATCGTCGAGGCCGACCTCGCCGGCCTCGCCCACCCCGAGCACCTCGGCGGTTCCGGCGCCGACCTGCTCACCCAGGTCATCGCCGTCGAGGAGATCGCCCGCGCCTGCATGACGACCTCGCACGTGCTGCTGGTGAACTGGGCCGGGACCTGCACGATCCTCTCCGAGGGGTCGGCCGAGCTGCAGGAGCTCGTCGTGCCGCAGGTCGCGTCCGGGCGGGCCGGCGCGGGGTGGTGCCTCACCGAGCCGACCGCGGGCTCCGACGTCGCCGGGCTCTCGACCACCGCGACGAAGGTCGACGGCGGGTGGAGCCTCACCGGCCAGAAGCGCTTCATCAGCAACGCGCCGTGGGGTGACTGGTACGCGGTCCTCGCCCGCACCGGCGAGTCGAGCTACGGCGTGTTCGTCGTCCACCGCGACGACCCGGGCCTGTCCTTCGGCCCGAAAGAACGCAAGATGGGTCTGCGCGGCAGCCCCACCGCCGACATCGTCCTCGACGGCTGCGTCGTGCCGGACGTCCGCGTGGTCGGCGACCCCACCCAGGGCTACCGCTACATCATGTCCGAGCTGAACGGCAGCCGGGCGCTGATCGCGGCGCAGGCCCTCGGGGTGGCGCAGGGCGCGCTCGACGCCGCGGTCGCCTACACGACGGAACGCACGCAGTTCGGGCAGCCGATCTCCCGCTTCCAGATGGTGCGCGGGATGGTCGCGGACATGGCCGTCCGGGTCGCGTCGGCGCGGGCCCTGCTCTACGAAGCCGTCGGCCTCATCGAGTCCGGGCACCCGGACGCCCGCGCGAAGGCGTCCATGGCCAAGCTGCTGTGCAGCGACAACGCGATGTCGGTGACCACCGACGCCGTGCAGCTCTTCGGGGGCTACGGCTACATCCGCGACTACCCGGTGGAGCGGATGATGCGCGACGCGAAGATCACCCAGATCTACGAGGGGACCAACCAGATCCAGCGCCTGCTCATCGCGAAGGCGGTCTACGCGGGGGTGGGCGCGTGAGCCGGGCGTTGGAGGGCATCCGGGTCCTCGAGCTGTGCGAGATCATGCAGGGACCGCTCGCCGGGCAGACGCTCGGCGACCTCGGGGCCGACGTGATCAAGGTCGAACGCGGGCCGAACGGGGACGCCATGCGCCTGCTCGACCGGGCCGCCGTCGAGAACGGTTGGGTCTCGTCCTACTTCGCCTCGCTGAACCGCAACAAGCGCAGCATCAGCCTCGACCTCAAGACGCCGGGCGGGATGCGGGTCCTGCACCGGCTGCTGGAGCGGACCGACGTCCTGATCCACAACTACCGGCCCGACGCCGTCCGCAGGCTCGGGCTCTCCTACGCCGACCTCGTGCAGCGCTACCCGCGCCTGATCTACGCGAGCGCCTCCGGCTACGGGCCCGACGGCCCGATGGCCCACCGCCCCGGGCAGGACATGCTGGCGCAGTCGGTCAGCGGGCTCGCCCGCGCCTTCGCCGCCCCCGGCCGCCGGTCCGAGCTGAACCCGACCGCCCAGGTCGACTTCGCGTCCGGCATGTTGCTGGTCCAGGGCGTCCTCGCCGCCCTGTACGAGCGGGAGCGGTCCGGGCACGGCCAGGAGGTCACCGTCAACCTGCTCGACACGGCGGTGTCGATGCAGATGATGGAGGTCGCTGCGCACACCATGTACGGGGAGGAGCTGAACTGGGTCACCCAGTGGTACGGCGGGACGTTCGACACCACCGACGGCGTGATCACGGTGCTCGGCCTCTTCCGGCCGAACGCGCTGCAGCGCATCTGCACGGCGCTGGGGATCGAGGACCTCAGCCTGCGACCTGAGCTCGCGACCCCCGAGCTGCAGGCGCGCAACCGCGACATCGCCAACGAGATCATCGCGCCGGTCGTCGCCCGGCTCAGCACGGAGGAGGCCCTCGAACGGCTCGGCTCCGTCGACGTCCTCTGCGCCCCGCAGCTGACGATCCAGGAGGCGCTCCGGCACCCGCAGGTGCGCCACAACGGCCTGCTGGTCGAGGTCGACGTCGCCGACCAGTTCCGGGCGCAGCTCATCGGATACCCGGTCCGGCTCTCGCGCAGCCCGGGCACGGTGCGGCGGCCGGTGCCCCGCCTCGGGCAGGACACGGTCGAGGTGCTCCGCGAGCTCGGTCTCGGGGCCGCGGAGATCGACCGGCTCGACGACGAGGGGGCGATCCGGCGGCCGGTCGACCGCGACGCCGCCCGCCACGCCGCGCAGTACGTCTGATCAGGAGTCCCTCCGCCGCCGTCGCACGGGCGGCGGCGGAGGTCGACGGCGACCGGTGGGGAAGTGGCGCCGACCGCGCTCGCCGGCGCCGACCCGACCGTCGCCGGCGGCCGCCCCTCGGCCGCCCCCGTCGCCCGAACGCACCCGTCTGTCCGGGTGTGGACGCCGCGGCCCGTGCGCACCGGCACGATGGCGCACGATCCGGTCGATCGACTCGGCCGCGTCGTCCGGGTCTTCGTGCTCCCAGACCCTGACGACGAGCCAGCCCGCGGCGGCGAGCCTCGCGTCGGTGTCGCGATCGCGGCGCGCGATGCCGCGGAACTTCCGGCGCCACCAGCTCGTGTTCGTCCTCGGCAGGTGGCTGTGTTCGGGGCAGGAGTGCCAGAAGCACCCGTCGACGAACACGGCGACCCGCGCGCCGCGCAGGAGGATGTCGACGCGCCGGCGGCGGTCCCCGCCCGGCACGGGCCGGTCGACGACGAACCTCAGCCCGCGCCGGTGCAAGGCGCTGCGCAGGGCCAACTCCGGCCGCGTGCCGGCCCTCCGGGTCCGCCGCATCACCCGCGCCGTAGCCGGGGACGACGCCGGCGGGATCGGACCGGGATCCAGGTGCTGGTACACGGCACCAGCGTCTCGGGTGGATCCGACATCGCGGCCGGCTCGCTCCACCGGGCGTGAGCCCGCCCACCCCGGGTAGCCCCCGGACATGGCCATCGCGACGATCAACCCGGCGACCGGCGAGACCGTGCGGGAGTTCGCCCCGCTCGACGACGGGGCGCTGGACAAGAAGCTCGCCCTGGCGGCCGAGGCGTTCCGCGGCTGGCGCGCGACGAGCTACGCCGAGCGCGCCGACCTGCTGCGCCGCGCCGCCGACATCCTCGACGACGAGGCCGATGCCCTCGCCCGGATCGCGACGCTCGAGGTCGGCAAGACGCTGGCGTCGTCGGTCGCCGAGGTCGGCAAGTGCGCGAAGGGCTGCCGCTGGTTCGCCGAGCACACCGAGGAGATCCTCGCCGACGTGCCGCACGAGGTGCCCGGCGGCGAGGTCTTCACCCGCTACCAGCCGCTCGGCCCGGTGCTGGCGATCATGCCGTGGAACTTCCCGTACTGGCAGGTGTTCCGGTTCGCCGCGCCCGCGCTGATGGCGGGCGACGTCGGGCTGCTCAAGCACGCGTCGAACGTGCCGCAGTGCGCGCTCGCCATCGAGGACGTGCTGCGCCGCGCCGGCTTCCCCGACGGCACGTTCCAGACGCTGCTCGTCGGCTCGGGTGCGATCGAGGGGATCATCGCCGACGACCGCGTCCGCGCCGTGACCCTCACCGGGAGCGAGCCCGCGGGTCGCCAGGTGGCCGCGGCCGCGGGGAAGGCGGTGAAGACCAGCGTGCTGGAGCTGGGCGGCAGCGACCCGTTCATCGTCATGCCCTCGGCCGACCTCGACGACGCCGTCTCGAACGCGATCGCCTCGCGCATGCTGAACAACGGCCAGTCGTGCATCAACGCCAAGCGCCTCATCGTGCACGCCGACATCGCCGACGAGTTCGAGCGGCGGCTGGTGGCGGGCATGGAGGCGCTGAGGATCGGCGACCCGATGGCCGACGACACCGACTGCGGTCCGCTCGCCTCGCCGGACGCGGTGCAGACGCTGCACCAGCAGGTGCGCGACACCGTGGCCGCGGGCGCCCGCCTGCTCACCGGCGGGGAGCCGCTACCCGGCCCCGGCAACTTCTACCCCCCGACCGTGCTCACCGACATCCCCGACGGCTCGCCCGCGCACCGCGAGGAGCTGTTCGGGCCGGTCGCGAGCGTGTGGCGCGCCCGCGACGTCGACGACGCCATCCGCATCGCGAACGACTCGACGTTCGGGCTCGGCGGCAGCGCCTGGACCCGCGACGAGTCCGAGCAGCGGCGATTCGTCGACGAGGTCGAGACCGGGATGATCTACATCAACAAGTTCACCGAGTCGACGCCCGAGGTCCCCTTCGGCGGGGTGAAGAACTCCGGCTACGGGCGGGAGCTGGCCGCGTTCGGGCCACGGACGTTCGTGAACGCAAAGACCGTCTGGGTCGCACCCACCGAGCAGCGCAGCGGCGACGTCGAGTGACGCCTCAGCCCGCCAGGGCGCAGCTCGCGGGATCGGTCTGCAGCAGCGGGTCGTCGGCGGCGACGTCGTCGATCGCGGTGGACTCGAGCGGGGTCACGACGCCGTCCACCACCGCGTGGGCCACGTAGGTACCCGAGTACCGCGGCGGCGCGCCGGGCGGCAGGTCCTCGCGCAACGTCACGCCCAGCAGCCCGAGGGAACGGCCGTCGTGGTCGTCGGCGCACTCGTAGCCGTTCACCGCGGTGGCCCCACCGCCCTCGTAGACGAAGAAGGGGTGGCCGTCGGGGCCGCTGACCGGCACCAGCCCGACCTCCCCGTCGTAGAGGTAGATCGCCGACGCGACCGCGTTGGCCCCGATCGACACCGGCACGACCACCTCGGCGACGCGGTTCCCGTCGACGTCGCTGACCCGCCGGTCGGCCTCCAGCACCTCGGGCTGGTCGCTCGGGAGCTTCGCCGTCACGGTCCCGCTGGCGAGGTCGGCGCGCAGCTGCCAGCCGCCGCCCGGGTCGGCCTGCACGGTGATCCGGTCGTTCGCCCCGTCGTCGTCCAGGTCGGCCCACGTGACGTCCACCGGGGCCGGGTCCGCCGGTGCCTCGCCCGGGGGCACGGCGGTCGACGCGGTCGACGCCACCTCCAGCGCCGCGGTGGCGTCCGGCGCGCTGCCCCCGCAGCCGCCGACCAGCACCGCGGCGCCGGCCGCCGCGAGTGCGCGGGTCGCCTTCGTGACCACGTCGATCCCTCCCCCCGGCCCGCCCGGAGCGGACCTCGTCGGTCGGTCCTCACCGGTAGGACGTGGTTCGGCGGCATCCCGTTGGTTCCCGATCGGGTGGTTCGCCATCGCAGGACCCGATCACCCGTGCACCGGTTCCCAACGAACGTGCGCGCAACGGCAATGCGTCCCCCGGGTGGGCGGGAGAGCATCGGCACCCCGCCCACCCGAGGAGCAGGAGACACGTGTCGACGCGACGCGCCGGCTCGGTGCTCGCCCTCGCCGTCCTGACGGCCGCGGGATGCGCGTTCCCCGCGCTTCCCGGCGACACCGAGCGACCCACAACAACCCAGAGCCAGGCCCCCGCGCCCCAGGCGCAGCCGCAATCCGAACCCTACGACGCGTCCGCGACGAAGGAACCGGGACCGCGGTCGCAGGACCTCGACATCGAGGTCGTCCACCCCAACGGGATGACGTTGGCACTGCACGAGCTCGCGTTCGAGGGCAACGACATCTACCTCGATGTCGAGATCAACAACGCCTCGCGCGCCGAGTGCACGATCCACATGGGCAACGTGACCGGCGAGCGGTTGCGCCTGGTCGACGACGCGGGCCAGGAGTACAACCTCGTCGAGCCGGACGAGGACAGGCCGGTGATCTCCCTCGTGCCGGGCGAGACGCTCGAGGGCACGCTGGCGTTCCGCGGGCCGCTGCGCGGCAGCCCGGCGCGGCTGATGCTGGTCACCAACGTCTACCCGAGGGAGATCGACGATTTCGACCTCGAGTCGGAGAGCGACACCTCGGTGTTCCCCAAGTTCGTCGTGCCGATCGACCTGGTCCGGACGTGAACCGCGGCCGGTGGATCGTCGGCGTCGCGCTCGTCGCGGCCGCGGCGTGCGCCCCGGCCGGCCCGCCGCAGGCGGCCCCGGCCGACACGGCCTCGCCCCCGACCGCCGACGCGGCACCGAGCAGCACCGCCGAGCGCCGGGGCGGCACCCAGCTGGAGCGCAGCCGCAGCGACGCCTCCTCCGACATCGAGCGCCGGATCGCCGACACATTCTCCGAGCTCGGGGCCACGTCGCGCGGTGGCGACACCGTGATCACCCTCCCCGACACCGTGCTGTTCGAGTTCGACCGGCACGACCTGCGCCCCGACGCCACCCGGGTGCTCGACGACCTCACCGAGGCGATCACCTACTTCGCCGACGCGCCCGTGCGGGTCACCGGGCACACCGACGGCAAGGGCACCGCCGGGTACAACCTGAACCTCTCCCAGCGGCGGGCGGACGCGGTCGTCGACCACCTCGTGGCCGGGGGCGTCGAGCGCGACCGCATCACCGCCCGCGGCGTCGGCGAGACACAGCCCGTGGCGGCCGAGGTCCGCCCGGATGGCTCCGACGACCCGGCGGCGAGGGCCCGCAACCGCCGGGTCGAGATCGTCATCGAGGGCGTGGACCCCGCCGATCTCAACGGGTGATCCGCCCGCGCGGAGCGGCTCGCCGCGGCCGTTGTCCAGCCGGACGACCCGGTCGGCGAGAGCCGAACGCCGCGGGCGCCCGCCGGCGCGCCGGTTCCTGCGCGCGGTGGTGGCGCGCTCTCAGGAGCACCGCGGGGCCCCGCCGCGGTGCCACCCGATGGTCGTGGAACCGCGATGCGCGCGGCCCGGCCGACGACGGCGTCGGACAGGAGCGGACCGACCACCAACCCGGCCCCGACCAGGTCGAGCCAGGTGATCTGGTCGCGGAGGAACCCGACCGAACCCGCCAGCCCGCAGACGGGGATCAGGGTCAGGTAGGCGGCCGCCCGGGCGACCGGCAGGCGCCTGAGGGCCGCGAGGTAGGGCCAGAACGGCAGCGCGTAGCCCACGACACCGGAGAGCGCGACGAGCACCAGCCCGCGCGTCGTCAGGTCCGGCCAGAGCGCGCTGCCGGAGACGGCGACGCCGCCTGCGACCACGAAGCCCAGCGCCCAGGCCTGCTGGGTGAACGCGGCGGGGAGCGGCGGCACCGACGCCACGTACCGCGAGGCGACCACCACGTAGAGCGCCGCGACGACCACGCTCGCGACGACGAGCCCGTCGCCGATCGGTGACCCGCCTCCCCCGTCGCCCGCGAACGAGACGAGGACCGCTCCGGCCGTCGCTGCCGCGACGACGACCGTCCGGCGGTGCGGACGCTCGCGGAGCAGCACCCACGCGATGAGCGGCACCACGGCCGGTTCGATGCTGCCGAGCACGCTCGCGTTGGCCGCGCTGGTCGCTGCGAGCCCTGCGAGCGCCAGCTGGTACGCGACCCCGGGCTCGAGCAGGCCGACCCACCCGCGGCGCCACGCGCCGCCGGTCGGTGCCCCGGCCACGAGCCCGATCACCCCCAGCACCCCGACCGACGCGCTCAGCTGCACGACCAGCACGAGGTTCGGCGCCGCGCCGGTCTCGTCCAGCGCGACCTTGGTGAGGATCAACCCGGCCGCCCACGCACCGGCGCTTCCGACCATGAGCAGCGGGCCTCCGACAGCCATGGCTCCAGGCTCGTCGCCGGCCGGGAGGGCGTCGTCGACCAGCAGCCCCCCGATCGCGCCACGCAGGTCCGACGGCGCGTCACCGCGGGTGTGGGCGGTGGACGGCGGCGCGGCCGGGCGGCACGCTTCGGGCATGAGGCCGCCGCGGTCACCTTCCTGATCTTCGACGGCCACCAGTCGCTGGACCTGGTGGGCCCGTTCGAGGTGTTGCGCGATGCCGGCTACGCGTGCACCGTCGCTGCGGGGGGAGCCGGCCTCGTGCGCTCATCCATGGGACTGTCGATCAACGCGGATGCCCCGGTGTCCGCCGTGGACCCGCGCGGCGCCGACGCGGTGATCGTCGCGGGCGGGGGTGCACACCGCGGTCTCCGACCCGACGCTCATGGATTGGCTCGCCGCAGCCGGCGCTTCGGCCCGTCGCGTCGCCTCCGTGTGCAACGGCACGTTCCTGCTCGCGGCGGCGGGGCTGCTGGACGGGCGCCGGGTGACGACGCACTGGCTCCAAGCCGAGCAGCTGGCCCGCCAGCACCCCGCGGTGATCGTCGACCGTGAACCGATCTTCATCCGCGACGGCCGGATCTGGACCTCGGCCGGTGTGACCGCCGGCATGGACCTGGCGCTGGCACTCGTCGAGGACGACGTCGGGGCGCAGGCCGCGCTCGAGGTCGCCCGGGAGCTGGTGCTGTTCCTGCGCAGGCCGGGCAACCAGTCGCAGTTCAGCACCCCGTTGTGGTCGAGGCCGGCGGCCACCGACGCGCTGCGGGTGGTCGTCGATGCCATCGACACCGACCCGGGCGGCCGGCACGACATCGCGGCCCTCGCCGCGCCGGCGAAGCTGAGCCCGCGCCACTCCCAGCGGAAGTTCACCCGCGAGATCGGGATACCGCCCTCCGCCTACGTCGAACGGGTCCGGGTCGAGGTGGCCCAACGCGCGCTCGCCGAACGGGACGATCCGGTGGACAGCATCGCGCGCCGGTGCGGGTTCGGCATCCGCCGAGACATTGCGGCGCACGTTCCACCGGATCGTGGGCGTCGCACCGTCGGACCACCGGGCCCGGTTCCGGACCGCGGGCGGGTAGTCACCGGGTTGCACCGCCGGGTTGGCGAGATCTCGGCGCAGGACGTCCGGATCCGGGTCGGAGAAGCGGACTCGTTGCAGGGATGATGCCGCGGCACGGGCGGCGCCCACGACGAGGAGTCCCGACATGACGAGACCGCTCCGGTTCGGGGTCGTCGCCCCGC
>NZ_DATGOP010000119.1:0-42896 GCF_035305885.1 Pseudonocardia sp. | reverse complement strand
CGTCTCGTCCAGCATCCGGCCGGTCATCTTCGGGAACCAGAAGTAGATGCCGGCGTAGGTGGCGAACACGATCGTGCCGAACAGCACGTAGTGGAAGTGCGCCACCACGAAGTAGGTGTCGGAGACGTGGAAGTCCAGCGGCGGCGACGCCAGCAGGATGCCGGTCAGACCGCCGAACAGGAACGTGGCGAGGAAGCCGATGCTGAACAGCATCGGGCTCTCGAACGTCAGCCGGCCCTTCCACATGGTGCCGATCCAGTTCACGAACTTGACGCCCGTGGGCACCGCGATGAGGAAGGTGGTGAAGGAGAAGAACGCGAGCAGCACCGCGCCCGTGGCGTACATGTGGTGCGCCCACACGGCAACCGACAGCGCGGCGATCGCGATCGTCGCGTAGATCAGGGTCTTGTAGCCGAAGATCGGCTTGCGGCTGAACACCGGGAAGATCTCGCTGACGATGCCGAAGAACGGCAGCGCGACGATGTAGACCTCGGGGTGGCCGAAGAACCAGAACAGGTGCTGCCACAGGATGACGCCGCCGTTGGCGGGGTCGAACACGTGGGCGCCGAAGTGCCGGTCGGCCAGCAGGCCCAGCAGCGCGGCGGTCAGCACCGGGAACGCGATCAGGATGAGGATCGCGGTCACCAGGATGTTCCAGGTGAAGACCGGCATCCGGAACATCGTCATGCCCGGCGCGCGCATGCAGACGATCGTGGTGATGAAGTTGACACCACCGAGGATCGTGCCGAGACCGGAGATCACCAGGCCGACGATCCACAGGTCGGCACCCGCCCCCGGCGAGCGGACGGCGTCCGCGAGCGGGGTGTAGGCGAACCAGCCGAAGTCCGCGGCGCCGCCCGGGGTGAGGAACCCGGACAGCACGGTCAGCCCGCCGAACAGGAACAGCCAGTAGGAGAAGGCGTTCAGCCGCGGGAACGCGACGTCGGGGGCGCCGATCTGCAGCGGCACGATGTAGTTCGCGAAGCCGAACAGGATCGGCGTCGCGTACAGCAGCAGCATGATCGTGCCGTGCATCGTGAACAGCTGGTTGTACTGCTCCGTGGACAGGAACTGCATGCCGGGCACGGCCAGCTCGCCACGGATGAGCAGCGCCATCGCGCCACCGGCCAGGAAGAACGCGAACGACGTGACCATGTAGAGGATCGCGATGTCCTTGGGGTCCGTCGTCCGCAGCATCTTCAGGAAGGTCGAGCCCTTGGGCGACCGACGTGCCGGGTACTCCGGCGCGATCGGCTTGGGGGCGACGGCGGTCACTGGTCCTCCTGGAACTGCCGGCTGCACGAGCGGCGGGCCGGGTGGCCCAGCTGGGGATGTTAGCTCTACCCGTCGTCGAAGGCCGGGCCGGGTGGCGGGACCCACGTCACGTGCCGGCCCGGGCACGGGCCGCCACGAGCCGCGATGATCGGCCCGTGGGCTCGACCACGGTGGTCACCGGAGCCGCGCCGGGCGTGGCCGGCGCGCTCATCACCGACCACCCCAGCGGCTGGTGAGCGGTGCGGAAGGCCGGCGCCTACCGCAGCGGCGTGAACAGCTCGTCGAACAGCTCCGGTGCCGCCGCCGGGCTCGGCACCGGGTCGATGATGAAGAACTCCGTGCCCATCCCCAGCGCGAAGACCGGCTCCGGCATGGCGAGCAGGAAGTGGTCGGGCGCCATCTGGCTCGCGTGCGCGCGCATCGAGGCGCGCTTCTGCTCGATGAAGTCGATGGCGTCGACGCGGTGGGTGATCTCCGACTCCGGCTTGCCGAACGAGGGCTCGTCGAAGCTCGGGGGCCGCCAGCCCTCCGGCAGCTCGCCCGAGTCGGCGAGCCCGCGCATCCCGCGCACCATCCAGTCGCGGTTGATCGTCTGCTGGGCCACGACCGGCACCGCCGACAGCTCGGCGGCGCGCATCCCCACCCGGTGCACCTGGATGTGGTCGGGGTGGCCGTACCCGCCGTTGTCGTCGTAGACGGTGAGGACGTCGGGCTCCTCCTCGTCGAGGATCACCGCGAGGCGCCGCGCCGCGTGCTCCACGTTGGCCTGCCAGAAGCAGTACGGGGCCTCGTTGGTCGGGTCGCCCATCATCCCGGAGTCGGTGTAGCCGAGGAACTCGACGCGCTTCGCCCCGATCGCCGCCGCGGACGCGTAGCACTCCGCGGACCGGCGGACGGCCAGCTGCTCCCCCGGCTCGAGCACGCCGGGGACCGGCTCGCCCAGCTCCCCCCTGGTCGCGAACACGAGGACGACCCGGTGACCCGCTGCGGCCGCCCTGGCGAGGGTGCCCGCGGTGCCGATCGACTCGTCGTCGGGGTGCGCATGGAAGGAGACGATGGTTCCCACGAGGGACAATCTACGCAGCGGCGGTGCCGCACCCGCCGGGCCGCCGCCTGCCCTCAGGCCTGCTGCAGGGCGTCCTCGGGCACGTAGCCGGCCAGGGCGCTGCGCTTGCCCTGCAGCTCGTCGATCTGCTCGTCCAGCGCCGCGAGCTCGCGCCGGATGGTGCGCACCAGGTCGGGGCACAGCTCCAGCTCGATCTCCTCGCCGCCGCCGACGCAGGGCAGCACGTCCCGGATCACGTCCGTGGACAGGCCCGCGCCGAGCAGGGCCCTGATCCGGGCGACGGTGCGGACGGCGTCGGGGCCGTAGCGCCGGTAGCCGTAGGCGTCCCGCTCGGCCGACAGCAGCCCCTGTTGCTCGTAGTAGCGCAGCGCGCGCTGGCTCACCCCGGTGCGCCGGGCGAGCTCGCCGATCAGCACGTGATCCCTCCCACGCGGGCTTGGGCCTGACACCGACGTCAGACCCCAACATCGCGGCCATGGCAGAACATTTCGCGCGCACCGTCCTCGGCTCGGGGCCGGGGATCCTGCTCGCGCACGGCGCGGGCGGCGGCGTCGAGGCCAACTTCGGGCCGATCCTCGACGAGCTCGCCACCACCCACACCGTCGTCGGGGCCGACTACCCGGGTTCCGGGAAGACCCCGCGCAGTCCGGTCCCGCTCACCCTCGACGACCTGGCCGACGCGCTCGTCGGCACGGCGGTCGACGCAGGCGTCGACCGCTTCGCGGTGCTGGGCTACTCGCTCGGCACGGCCGTCGCCGTCCGCATCGCGACGCGGCACCCCGACCGCGTCACGGGTCTCGTGCTCACCGCCGGGTTCGCCCGCCCCGACCACCGGCTGCGACTGGCCCTGCAGGTCTGGCGGGCCCTGCTCGACGCCGGCGACCGGGAGCTGACCGCCCGGTTCCTCACCTTCGCCGCCACCGGTGCGACGGCGCTCGACGCGCTGGAGCCCGCCGCGCTCGAGGCCGCCGTCGCCGGGCTGGCCGACTTCCTCCCGGCCGGCAGCCCGGAGCAGGTCGACCTCGGCGCCACCGTCGACACCCGTGCCGAGCTCTCCCGGATCGCCGTCCCGACGCTCGTCGTCGCCACCACCGAGGACGGCCTCACCGGCGTCGGGCTCTCCCGGGAGCTCGCGGCCGGCATCCCCGGCGCCGAGCTGGTGGAGATCGCCTCGGGGCACGGCATCGGGGCCGAGGCCCCCGACGAGTGGCTCGCCGCGATCCGGTCGCTGCTGTCGCGGGTGGGCTGAGCCGTGGACCTCGAGGTCGTGCTCCCGGACGAGTCGCCCGACGTCGCCCCGCACACCGTCGTCGAGCTCGCGCAGGAGGCGGAGCGGCTCGGCTACCGCACCGCGTACCTGCCCGACCACCTGCTGCCGCCCGCCCCCTACGGCGACACCTACGGCGGGGTGTACGAGCCGCTCGTCACGCTCGCGCACGTCGCCGCCCGCACCTCGACGATCCGCCTCGGCACGTCGGTGCTCGTGCTGCCGATGCGCAACCCGTTCGTCGTCGCCAAGCAGGTCGCCACGCTGGAGCGGCTGTCGGGCGGCCGCGCGGTGCTCGGGGTGGGCGTCGGCTGGGACCGCGCCGAGTTCGCCGCCGTCGGCGCCGAGTTCGCGACCCGCGGCGCCCGCACCGACGAGGACATCGCCCTCCTGCGCCACCTCTTCCGCGGCGGCGGCCCGTTCCACGGCCGGTTCCACCACGTGGAGCGGGGCGTGTTCGCGCCGGTGCCCACCCGGCCGGTGCCGATCATGGTGGGCGGGACGAGCGAGGCCGCCCTGCGCCGGGCCGCCGCGCTGGCCGACGAGTGGCAGGGGGTCGGCCTCGACGCCGCAGGCTTCGCCCGGTGCGCCGCGCGGCTGCGCGCGGAATCGCAGCGCACGCCCCGGCTCGGCACGCGGCTGGCCTGGCGCGGCGGTACGGCCGAGCTGGAGCGGACCGTGCGCGAGGCGCACGCCCTCGCCGCGGCCGGGGCCGACGCGGTCGCCGTCTGGTTCGGGCCGGCCGACGGCGCGGCCGACCGGATGGCGCGGTTCGCGGCCGCGTTCTCCGCCTGAAGGCCGGCCGGCGGGCGGCCCGATCGCGGGAACCCGGGCGCCGGGTGCTCAGGCGAGCACGCGGGTCAGCGCGGGGCCCACCTCGGTGAGCCGCCGCACCGTCTGCGCCAGCCCGCCCCGCCTGGCCGCGAGCGCCGCCGCGGCGGCCTCGGCGTCGGCGCCACCGAGCGGCACCAGCACCTGCAGCCGGTCGATGCCCCCGAGCGCGGAGGCCGGGTCGTCGCCCGCGGTGTGGATGCAGTCCGACAGCAGCACGACGAGCCGCTCGTCGGCCACCGCGCCCGCGAGCTGGGCGGCCGCGGCGCGCAGCCCGGCGGCGAGGTCGGTGGTGCCGTGGCCGCGCAGCGCGACGAGGTCGGACAGCAGGTCTTCCGGCGGCCGGCGCGCGCCGTGGGCCTGCAGCACCCGCACCCCGGGGCCGAACGCCACCACGGCCGGCACGAGCCCGTCGCCCGCCGCGAGCACCACCCCTGCCGCCGCGACGGCGGCGAGGGCGACCGCCTGCCCCTGCATCGACCCGGACACGTCGACGGCGAGGGCGACCGCCCGCCGCGAGGCGGTCCAGTGCCGCGTGACCACGTCGGCCGGGCCGGGGCGACGGGTCGGGCCCGGCTCCCACCTGTCCAGGGTGCGGTCGAGGTCGAGGTCGCCGTCCCCGCCCGCCGCGGGCGCGAGCCGCCGGGTGCCGCGGGCGCGGGCCGGGCCCACCCGCCCCAGGCGCAGGAACACCCGCCCGGCCAGCCGCCGGGCGGCCGCGCGCAGCGCCTCGTCGGTGGCGACGGCGAGGTCGGCGAGCAGCGCCGCCGCGGCGTCCGGGTCGCGGGACAGCAGCGCGTGGAACGCGGCCTCGTCGAGCGCGCCCACCTCCGGCGAGACGTCGGCGAACGCCGCGTGCTGCGCCGCGAGCTGGGCCCGCCCCTGCGTGCGGCCCGCGCGGTCGCGCGCGGGCCGGGACCGCGGCCGGAAGCCCGCCGGGTTGGTCTCCGGCGGGCCGTCAGCTTTTCCCGGGTCGTCCGCGGGGTCGTCCGCTTCCGCCGGCCACAGCTCGTCGAGCAGCTCGTCGATCACCGACTCCGGCGTGCGGTCCACGCCGTCGGCCATCCGGATGCGGCCGGACAGCGCGGCGTACGCCGCGTCGCGGCCGGTGTCCCGCTGCGGGGTGCGCTCGCCGCGCAGCTCGGCGAGCCCGGTGAGGACGAGCGCCATGTCGATCGCGCCGCGTACCGACGAGCCCATCCGCACGTCGCGGTGCGTGCGGGTGGCGCGGGCCATGCCCACCGCCAGTTCCACGACCCGGCCGTTCAGCCCGGTCACCGCGGTGGTGATCGCGCGCTCGGCCGCCTCGTCCTGGTAGCCGAGCACCACCCGGCACATCCGGTCGGCGATCGCCTGGCTCACCCGCGCCGTGCCGATCGCGTCGAACGGGTTCATCGCCGCGATCAGCCGGAACTCGGGCGCCGCCCGGACCGGGCCCAGCCTGGGCACCGCGATCTCACCCTCGGCGAGGACGGTGATCAGGACGTTGAGCGTCTCCTCGGGGACCCGGTTGAGCTCCTCCAGGTACAGCAGGCCGCCCTCCCGCATCGCGGTGAGCAGCGGGCCGTCGACGAAGCTCGCCGGGTGGTAGCCCTCGGCGAGGACCTGCGCCGGGTCGAACTGCCCGACCAGGCGGGCGGGCGTCAGCTCGGCGTTGCCCTCGACGAACACGACCGCCCGGCCGTTCTCCCGGGCGATCGAGCGCAGCAGCGTCGACTTGCCGGTGCCGGGCGGGCCCTCGATGACCACGTGCCGGCCCGTCGCGAGCGCGACGGTCAGCACCTCGCGCTCGCGACGGAGACCGACGACCGGGGTATCCGCGCGCGTTTCCTCGCTAGTAGATGATGACGCCACGGATGTTCTTGCCGTCGTGCATGTCCTGGTAACCCTGCGCGACCTCGTCCAGCGAGTAGGTCTTCGTGATCAGCTCGTCGAGCTTGAGCACGCCCTCGCGGTAGAGCTGCAGCTGGCGGAGGATGTCCCAGTTCGGGTTGGACATGCCGAACATCGCGCCCTGCAGCCGCTTCTGGAACAGCGTCAGCTCCGAGATCGCGATCGGCAGCCCGACCTCCTTCGCGTCACCGAGCCCGGTGACGACGACCGTCCCCGCCTTGCGGATCGACCCGAAGGCCTGGGCGACGTGCTCGGGCTTGGTGACGCCAACCGTCACGATCGCCGAGTCGGCGCCCTGCCCGTTGGTGAACTGCTTGGCGAGCTCGGTGGCCTCCTCCATCGACTCCACCGCGTGCGTGGCGCCCAGCTCCTGCGCCTTCTCGCGCTTGAAGGCCACCGGGTCCACGGCGATGATGTTGGACGCCCCGGCGTGCGACGCGCCCTGCACGGCGTTGATGCCGATGCCGCCGATGCCCATCACGATCACGGTGTGGCCCGGCTGTACCTCGGCGGCGTTGACCGCGGAGCCCCATCCGGTCCCGACGCCGCACCCGACCAGGCAGGCCTTGTCGAGCGGGATGTCGTCGGGGACCTTCACCGCGGAGTCGGCGGACACCGTCGTGTGCTGCAGGAAGGTCGAGATCCCGCACATCTGCCCGACCGGCTGGCCGGTCTCGGCGAGCTTCACCCGGTAGTCACCCGGACGCCCCCACCGGGCCCCGTCGAGCAGGGTCGCACCCAGGTCGCAGAGGTTCTGCATCCCGGACGCGCACCAGCGGCAGTGCCCGCACGAGGGCAGGAACGAGAAGACGACGTGGTCGCCCTCCTTCAGCCCCTTGGCGTTCGGCCCCGCCTTCGTGACGATGCCCGCGCCTTCGTGCCCACCGGCGAACGGGAAGATGTTGACCGGGATGTCACCGGTCGCGACGTGGTCGTCCGAGTGGCACAGGCCGGAGGCGACCATCTGGACCTGGATCTCGTTCTCGCGTGGATCGTCGATCTCGAGGTCCACGACCTCGTACTTGCCCGGAACCTGGCGGACGATCGCACCACGGGTCTGCATCGCTGATCTCCTTTGACGAGCGGCCAGTTCCGTTCCTATCAGCGTGCGCTCATGTGTGGAAGGGACCGCCCGCAGGAATCTTCTACGCATCGTTGACGGAGCGTGAGCAAGCAGTAGAGTTCGGACCCACCCGTTCGGACCGGAGCCGCTCCATGACGGAACTGTTCAACGCCGCCGCCTACCTCTCCGAGCGTCGGGTCGACGCCGGCGACGGCGAGCGGATCGCCCTCCGCCACCCGCGAGGTACCCATTCCTATGGTCAGCTGACCGAAGAGGTGCGCCGCGTCGCCGCGGGTCTGGTCGACATCGGCGTGCGCCCCGAGGAACGGGTGCTGCTGTGCATGGCCGACGACGTCGAGCTCGCCACCGGCATCCTCGCCACCATGTACCTGGGCGCGGTCGCCGTGCCCGCCTCCACGATGCTCACCGGCGGTGAGCTCGCCACGCTCGTCCGCGACTCCCGGGCGCGGGTGCTGCTGGGCAGCCCGCAGTTCGCCGCGGCGATCACCGCGGCCGCCACCGACGCGCCGGACCTGCGCCACGTCGTGCTCACCGGCGACACCGCGCCGGAGGTGCCCGGCACCACCGGCCTGGTCTGGGAGGACCTGCGCGGGTCCGAGCCGCTCACGGCGCCGTACCCGACGTGGGACGAGTCGCCCGCCCTGTGGCTGTACACGTCGGGGACCACCGGCAGGCCCAAGGGCGCGATGCACCGCCACGTCGACATCCGCTACGTGTGCGAGACCTACGCCGCCCAGGTGCTCGGCATCGGTCCGGACGACGTCTGCCTGTCGGTGGCGAAGCTGTTCTTCGCCTACGGCATCGGCAACTCGCTGTTCTTCCCCCTCTCGGTGGGCGCGAGCAGCGTGCTGGAACCGTCACGGCCCAACCCGGAGCTCTACGCGCGGCGGGTGGCCGAGCACGGCGTCACGCTGTTCTTCGCCGGCCCGAGCTTCTGGGGCCCGCTCATGGCGGCCGACCTGCCGCGGGAGGCGTTCGCCACCGTCCGCAACGGGGTGTCGGCGGGCGAGGCGCTCCCGCCGCGCATGTACCACGGCGTCCGCGACCAGTACGGCTTCGAGATCCTCGACGGCATCGGCTCCACCGAGGCCCTGCACATCTTCATCTCCAACGTCCCCGGCAAGGTCGTGCCGGGCAGCTCCGGGTTCCCCGTGCCCGGTTACGAGGTGCAGCTGCGCCGGCCCGACGGCAGCGTCATCGAGGAGGCGGGCGAGCCGGGGATGCTCTACGTGGCCGGCGAGTCGCTGTGCACCGGCTACTGGTGCCGCACCGGCGTGAACCGCGCGGTGTTCCACGGGGAGTGGATGCGCACCGGCGACCAGTACGTCCGCAACGCCGACGGGAGCTGGACCTGCCTCGGCCGCGCCGACGACGTGCTCAAGGTCGGCGGGATCTGGGTCAGCCCGGCCGAGGTCGAGGCGCGCCTGCTGGAGCACCCGACGATCGCCGAGGTCGCCGTCATCGGCGTGCCCGACGAGGACGGCCTGGACAAGCCGGTCGCCTACGTCGTCGCCCGGCCCGGGGCGGTGATCGACCCGGACGAGGTGATCGCGTTCTGCCGGGCGGGGCTGGCGGCGTTCAAGCGCCCCCGGCTCGTGGTGCAGGTCGACGCGCTGCCCCGCACCGCCACCGGCAAGATCCAGCGCTACCGCCTGCGCGAGCTCGCGACGGCCACCCTGTCCCCGCCCTCCGCCGCCGCGGCCGACGAGGTGGCCGAGGTCAAGGCCTGACGCCGTACCGACGTTCTACAACCTCTTGCCGTTCTGTCGCCCAGCTGTAGACTGACGCCGTCCGCCGCGCCGCCGCAGGAGGAGCGTCAGCGATGACCACCAGCACCGCCGAGCCGGCCCCGCAACCCCGGGTCTCCTACGACGCCGACCCCTCCTCGTACCGGCATTGGCAGCTGGACGTGCAGGGCGACGTGGCGTACCTGCGGCTCGACGTCGCCGAGGACGGCGGGCTGGTGCCGGGCTACGAGCTGAAGATGAACAGCTACGACCTCGGCGTCGACATCGAGCTGCACGACGCGGTGCAGCGGCTGCGCTTCAGCTACCCGCAGGTGCGGGCGGTGGTGCTCACCAGCGCGAAGGACCGCAACTTCTGCGCAGGCGCCAACATCCGGATGCTCGCCCAGAGCAGCCACCCGTGGAAGGTGAACTTCTGCAAGTTCACCAACGAGACCCGCAACGAGATCGAGGACGCCACCGCCAACTCGGGGCAGACCTGGATCGCCGCCGTCAACGGCACCGCGGCGGGCGGCGGCTACGAGCTGGCGCTGGCCTGCGACAAGATCCTGCTCGTCGACGACAACTCCTCGGCCGTCGCGCTGCCCGAGGTGCCGCTGCTCGGCGTGCTGCCCGGCACCGGCGGGCTCACCCGCGTCACCGACAAGCGCAAGGTCCGCAAGGACCGCGCCGACGTGTTCGCCACCCGCGCCGAGGGCATCCGCGGCAAGCAGGCCGTCGAGTGGGGCCTGGTCGACGAGGTGATCCCCAAGCGGCAGTGGGACGAGACGGTGGCCGAGCGCGCCGCCGAGGCCGCCGCCCGCTCCAGCCGGCCCGCCGACGCGCGCGGCATCGAGCTGCCGCCGCTGCAGCGCGATGAGACCGCAGACGGGCTCCGCTACCAGCACGTCGAGGCGCGCTACGACCGCGCGGGCGGCATCGTCGAGATCACCGTGCACGGCCCGGACGGCGACGTCCCCGACACCGTGGAGCGCATCCACGAGCTCGGGGCGCAGTTCTGGCCGCTGGCCATGACCCGCGAGCTCGACGACCTCGTCCTGCGGCTGCGCAGCAACGAGCTGGAGCTCGGCACCTGGGTGATCCGCACGCGGGGCGACGTCGAGGACGCCCTGGCGTTCGAGCGCGTGATCGCCCGGCACTCGCGCGACGACTGGCTGGTGGGCGAGATCCGGCACTACTACAAGCGCGTGCTGAAGCGGCTCGACGTCACCTCGCGCTCGCTGATCGCGCTGATCGAGCCCGGCTCGTGCTTCGCGGGCGCGCTGCTGGAGCTGGCGCTCGCCTGCGACCGCCAGTACATGCTCGACGGCTTCCTCGAGGAGGACGCGGAGGAGGGCGAGCCGGCGCAGATCGTGCTCTCCGACAGCAACTTCGGCACGTTCCCCATGGGCAACGGCCTCGCCCGCCTCGAGTCGCGGTTCTACGGCGACGACGACCACGTCGCGAAGCTGCGGCAGGAGACCGGGCGGCGCATCGACGCCGCCGAGGCGCTCGAGCTGGGGCTCGTCACCGACGCCCCCGACGACATCGACTGGGAGGACGAGATCCGGATCATGCTGGAGGAGCGGGCCTCCCTGTCCCCGGACGCGCTCACCGGCATGGAGGCCAACCACCGCTTCGTCGGCCCCGAGACGATGGAGTCGCGGATCTTCGGGCGGTTGGCCGCGTGGCAGAACTGGATCTTCGTACGACCGAACGCGGCGGGCCCCGACGGCGCGCTGCGCCGGTACGGCACGGGCCGCAGGGCCGACTTCGACCGCAGGCGGGTGTGAGACATGTCGATCGACTACTCCGAGAAGATCCCGAACAACGTCGACCTCGCGAGCAACCGCAAGCTGCAGCGCGCACTCGAGTCGTGGCAGCCCAACTTCCTCAACTGGTGGAAGACCATGGGCCCCTCGGTGCCCACCGAGGACGTCTACCTGCGCACCGCCGTCTCCGTCGGCCGCGAGGGGTGGGCCCACTTCGCCCACGTCCCGATGGACGAGTACCGCTGGGGCGTGTTCCTCGCCGAGCGCAACACCGACCGCCGCATCGCGTTCGGTGAGCAGAAGGGCGAGCCGGTGTGGCAGCAGGTACCCGGCGAGCACCGTGCCGACCTGCAGCGGCTCATCGTCATCCAGGGCGACACGGAGCCGGCGTCGGTCGAGCAGCAGCGCAGGCTCGGCGAGAGCGCCCCCTCCCTGTACGACCTGCGCAACCTGTTCCAGGTCAACGTCGAAGAGGGCCGCCACCTCTGGGCGATGGTGTACCTGCTGCACGCCTACTTCGGCCGCGCGGGCCGCGAGGAGGCGGAGGCGCTGCTGCAGCGCAACTCCGGCGACATCGACTCCCCGCGCATCCTCGGCGCGTTCAACGAGGAGACGCCGGACTGGCTGTCGTTCTACATGTTCACCTACTTCACCGACCGGGACGGCAAGTACCAGCTCGGCACGCTGAAGGAGTCGGCGTTCGACCCGCTGAGCCGCACGTGCGAGTTCATGCTCAAGGAGGAGGCGCACCACATGTTCGTCGGCACCACGGGTGTCGACCGCGTGGTGAAGCGCACCGCCGAGCTGATGCTCGAGCACGACACCGACGACGTCGCCCCGTACGGCGGGATCCCGCTCGACGTGATCCAGAAGTACCTGAACTTCCACTACTCGGTGTCGCTGGACCTGTTCGGCTCCGAGCAATCGACGAACGCCGCCAACTACTTCACCGCGGGCCTCAAGGGCCGCTGGCAGGAGGAGCGGCGCAAGGACGACCACGTGCTCACCGAGGACGCGGCCCACATCGAGGTGGTGCGCGACGGCGAGATCACCACCGAGGAGGTCTCCGCGCTGCTCGCGCTCAACCACGACCTGCGCCGCGAGTACATCGCCGACTGCGAGACCGGCGTCAAGCGCTGGAACCGGGTGCTCGACAAGCACGGGATCGACCAGCGCCTGTACCTACCGCACGTCGGCTTCAACCGGCAGGTCGGCGTGTTCGCCGACCACCACATCACGCCGAAGGGCGACATCGTCGGCGAGGACGTCTGGGCGGCCAACCGCGACAAGTGGCTGCCCAGCGACGCCGACAAGGAGCACGTCCGCTCGCTGATGCGACCGGTCTACGAGCCGGGCAAGATCGCCGGCTGGATCGCGCCGCCGTCGACGGGCATCAACGACAAGCCCATCGACTACGAGTACGTGCACTTCCCGTGACGGGACGCTGGCGGCGATGAGCCACCGGCCCGATCGCGCCCAGCGGCCGCGCGGTGCCGCCGTGCGCGACGGCGCCCGCTGCGTGTGGTCGTGTCACGCCGCAAGCGCGTCGACCTAGTACCACTCCACCGTGTTGACCACGTTCCGCAGCGGCCTGCCGTCCAGCAGCCGGCCTGCGTTGTCGGCGAACAGCTCCGCGATCCGCCGCCCCTCCGCCGGCGTCAGGGTGGCGTTGTGCGGACTGATGATCACGTTCGGCAGGTCCCACAGCGGGCTCGCCGGGTCGAGCGGCTCCTTCGCGAACACGTCGAGCGCGGCGAACCCCACCCGCCGGTCGCGCAGCGCCTCCACCAGCGCGTCCTCGTCGATCACCGTGCCCCGCCCGACGTTGACGAGCGTGACGCCCGGCCGCACGGCGGCCAGCACCTCCGCGCTCACCAGCTTCTCCGTGGCCGCGGTGCCCGGCAGCGTGACCACGATGCCGTCCACCCGACCCACCACGTCGACCAGCTGGGAGGGGTGCACGAGCTCCGCGACGCCCTCGACCGGCTCGCCGCGCCGGCTCGTGCCGATGACCTGGGTGCCGAATGCGGCGAGCAGCCGGGCCACCTCGCGCCCGATGCCGCCGAGCCCGACGACCAGCACGGTCTGCTCCCGCAGCTGCCCCATCAGCCAGCGGGGCGGCCACTCGTGCTGCGCGGCGTCGGCCTGCAGGCGGGGGAGGTTCTTCGCGCCGGCGAGCAGCCCGAACAGCGCGTACTCCGCCAGCGGGCCCGCGTGCACCCCCGCCGACGTCGTGAACGTGACGCGCTCGAGCTGCTCGGCGGTGAGGCCCGCGGCCTTCACCTGCGCGCCGCCCCCGGCGGCCATCGTGTGGACCCAGCGCAGCCGCGGGTTGGACTCGATCGCCCGCCGCAGCGCGGCCGGGTCCTCCCCGGGCATCCCGTAGAGGGCGTCCGCGGCGGCGATGAGCCTGGCGAACCGCCGCTCCTGGGCGGGCGTGCGGGTGAACGACGGGTCGCCGTGGTGGTCGGAGGGGTACCGCACCGGCGGCAGCAGCTCCTGCTCGCAGAGCATCTCCACCCGCGGCTCGAGCCTCTCGACGAGCTCGACCAGGTCCTCGCTCAGCGGCGTCACCACCGCAACCCGCAGTCGATCACCCACCCGCTCAGCATCGCAGCCGCCCGCCCGTTCACCGGCACAGCAGGGCCCGGATCACATCGACGACGTCCGCGGGCGCCTCCTCGGCCATGAAGTGGCCGGCCCGCGTGGTGACGTGCTCGAGGTCGGCGGCCCACGCCCGCCAGATCGCGGCCCCGTCGAAGCCCATCTGCGTCCCCCGGTCCTGCTGGACGACCGTCACCGGCATCGTGAGGCGGTGGCCCGCGGCGCGGTCGGCCGTGTCGTGCTCGAGGTCGACGGTCGCGGTGGCGCGGTAGTCGGCGACGATCGACGGCACGGCCGCGCGGGCGGCGCGGAGGTACTCGGTGCGCACGTCCGCCGGGATCGCACCGGGGCGGGTGGACCAGGCGTCGAGGAAGTGGCCGAAGAACGCGTCGGGCGCGGCCCCGATCAGCCGCTCGGGCAGGCCGGGCGGCTGGGCCATCAGGTAGAGGTGGAAGGCCACCGCGGCACCCACCCCGGCGAGCACGTCCCAGGTGTCCGGGGTGGGCAGGACGTCGAGGATGCCCAGGTGGCTCACCCGGTCCGGGTGGTCGAGGCCGGCCCGGAACGCCACGTGCGCACCGCGGTCGTGGCCCACCAGCGCGAACCGGTCGAACCCGAGCGCGTCGGCCAGCCCGACGACGTCGGCGGCCATCGTCCGCTTCGAGTACGTCTCGGCGTAGTCGGCCTCCGGCTTGCTGCTCCCGCCGTAGCCGCGCAGGTCGGGGCAGACGACGGTGCACTCCTCGGCGAGGACGGGCGCGACGCGCCGCCACATCAGGTGGGTCTGGGGGAAGCCGTGCAGCAGCACGAGCAGCGGCCCCGATCCGCCGACGGCCGCCGCCAGTTCGACGCCGCCGGCCACGCCGATCGCCGTCCGCTCGAACCCCGGGATGGTGATGCCCATGGCCGCCAGCATCGGGCCGCCGGATCAGCGGTCGATCAGCGCCGAGAATGGGGCCGGTGGGGATCCGCATCCAGGTGCTCGGGCCGGTCGGGGTCCGCGACGACCGCGGCCGCCCGGTCGCGGCAGGCAGCAGGCGGCGGCGCGAGCTCCTCGCCCGGCTGGTCGCGGCCGGCGGGTACCCCGTCCCGTTGGAGACCCTGATCGACGACCTCTGGCCGGACCGGTCCCCCGCGGCCGCCGGGGCGGTGCGGACCTTCGTCGGCGAGCTGCGCCGCGCGCTCGAACCCGACCGCCCCCCGCGGGCCCGTTCCCGCACCATCGAGACCGTCGGCACGGGCTACGCCCTGCGGGTGCCGCGGGACCGCGTGGACGCCCACCGGTTCGCCGACACCCTCCGCGCCGTCCGCGGCCGGCCGAGCGAGCGGGTCGCGAGCGCCCTGGGCGAGGCCCTCTCCTGGTGGGCGGGCGAGCCGTACGCCGACCTCGGCTCCCCGCCCTGGGTGACGGCGGAGCGGGCCCGGCTGGCCGAGCTGCACCGGCAGGCCGTCGAGCTGCACGCCCGCGCGCTGCTCGACCTCGGGCAGGGCGCGCCCCTCGCCGCGGAGCTCGCGGCGTTCGCCGCCGCCCACCCGTGGCGGGAGCGCGCCTGGGTCCTCCTCGCCCACGCCCTCTACCAGGACGACCGCCAGGTCGAGGCCCTCGAGGCCCTGCGCGGCGCCCGCACCCGGCTACGGGACCGGTTCGGCCTCGACGCGGTCGACGACATCGACCACCTCGAACGCGACATCCTCCTGCGCGCCCCGCACCTTCGGCCCCCACCGCGCACCGAGGACCGGCTGCGCCTGCTCACGCGCGCGGATGCGGCCGGCACGTCCACCCGGCTCCGCTCGATGAGCGTCGTGGCGCGGGCCGCGGCCGTCACCGGAGGCGCCAACCTGGTGCTCGCCCAGGACCAGCGCGCCGCCGCGGTGGCAGAGGCGGAACGCGCGGGCGACGCCGAGCTCACCGCCCGGGTCATCGCGGCCTACGACGTCCCCACGATCTGGACCCGCCCGGACGACCCCGCGCGGTCGGCGGCGCTCGTCGCGACGACCCGGCGCACCCTCGACCGGCTCGGCCCGGACGCTCCCCCGGCCCTGCGGGCGCGGCTGCTCGCGACCGTCGGGCTCGAGCACCGCGGCAGCCGGGACCGCTGGGCCGCCGAGGCGACGGCCGAGGCCGAACGGTTGGCCCGGGAGCTGCCCGACCCCGCCGCGCTGGCCCTCGCGCTCAACGCGCGGTTCGTGCAGTCCTTCCAGCGGCCGGGGCGGACCGGCGAGCGCGATGCCGTGGCGGACGAGCTCATCGCCCTCTCCGCGCGGCACGACCTGCCGACGTTCCAGATCCTCGGCCACCTGATCAAGATCCAGGTGCACGCGGCGCGCGCGGAGTTCGAGCCGGCCCAGGGCCACGCGGACGCGGCCGAGCGGTTGGCCGCGGTCCACGAGACCCCGCTGGTGCACGTCTTCACCGCGGCCTTCCGCGCGATGCGCCTCGCCGAGCGGTCCCCCGACCCGGCCGAGGCGGCCCGCGCCTACCGGGCGCTGGCCGCCGACCTGGCCGGCGCGGGCATGCCGGGCGTCGAGGCGGGCCTGGTCCCGCTCGCGCTCGTCGCGCTGCACCTGCGCCGCCGGCAACCCGTGCCGACCGCGCCCGACCTCGACCCGGGCCCCCACCGCGCGTGGGTCGAACCCCTGCTCCGCCACGCCCGCGGCGAGGTGGACGCGGCCCGGCGCGCCGCCGCGGCGCTGCCCGAGCCGCCCGCGGACCACCTGTACGACGCGCTGTGGGCCGTGGTCGCGCACACGGCGGTCCGGCTCGGCGACCGGTCCCTGGCCGCCGGGGCGCGGGCCGCCCTCGCCCCCCTGCGCGGCGAGCTCGCGGGCGGGGCGACGGCCGCGCTCACGTTCGGGCCGGTGGACGACCTGCTCGCGATGCTCGACGACGTCGGCCCGCGCTAGTCGTCCTCGTCCTCGTCGTCGTCCTCGTCGTGGTGGAGGTCCGGTTCGCCCGGGCGCACGATGTCGACGCTGCCGAACGCGCCGCGGGTGTTCACCACCACCTCGGGCCCGGCGCCCGTGCAGGCCAGCTCGCAGGCGGTGCTGCCGAAGACCACCGCGCCGGTCGGCCGGGCCCGCATCCCCTCCGGGACGACGACCTCGACGCTGCCGAAGATCACCCCGGCCTCGACGCGCTGCTGCCCCGGCGCGACGGCGACCCGGCCGTTGCCGAAGACGGCCGCGGCGTCGGCGTCGGCGATGACCTGCGAGCCGAGGAAGAGCATCGCCGCGGCGACCGCCACCGCGACCAGCCCGTCGCCGAGCTTGCGCAGGAAGCCCTTGGCCGGCTTCGCCTCCGGTTCCGCCACGACGGCGGTCGGCTGCTCGTCGGGCCCGGGCCGGTACGGCGGCAGGTCGGCGACCAGCGCGTCGAGCTCGGACTGGGTGCGGGCGGCCCAGCAGCGCGCCGCGCGCTCGTCGTACTCGGTGAGCGTCAGCACCCCGTCGGCGTGCGCCTGCTGCAGGTGCGCGTCGGTGGCGCGGCGTTCGCGATCACCGATGCGGAGCTCGGGTGCCGGCTGCTCGTCCACGCGCCCATGGTGCCGTCACCGGCTGCCGGCGCCCGCACCGGCCACGACCGGGGCATCCCAGTCGATGTGGTGCCCGTGCAGCCACGCGGCCGCGCGGTCGCCCTGCCGCTTGAGGAAGATCGGCAGGAACAGGTCGCGCAGCACCCGCGCCACCGGCCCGGCGGCCTTCGCGTTGCTCGACCGCGCGCCGTCGGCGACGACCTGCTCCACGCGGGAGCGGCGCAGCCCCTCGAACGCGGCGAAGGCGGTGTCGATCTCGGGCACGTCGCGCAGGCAGCGGCCGAGCTCGACGGCGTCCTCGATCGCCATCGAGGCGCCCTGGCCGGACGACGGCGACATCGCGTGGGCCGCGTCGCCGATCAGCACCATGCGGTCGCGGTGCCAGCGGCGCACCGACGGCAGGTCGTAGGTCGCCCACGCCCGCAGCTCCCCCGGCGTGGCGTCGATGATCCGACACGCCGGCGTGCGGTCGACGGAGTACAGCTCCCGAAGCCGCGCCCGCCAGTGCGCGGTACCGAGCGAGGCGAGCTCGCCGGGCGCGGGCTCGGTCCGCTGCGGCGGGTTGGCGAACCACCAGACCGACCCGCCCGGCGCCACGACGTAGCCGAAGAAGGCCCGCTTGCCGAAGACCATCTCGTAGGTGCCCGGGGCGGCGCCCACATCCATCGCCGGGGCGAACCCGCCCATGTTGAGCACCGGCACGAACCGGGCGGGCGGGGCGTCGGGGTCGATCACCTGCCGGACCCGGGACCGGACCCCGTCGGCGCCGACGAGCAGGTCGGCGGTGACGGTGGTGCCGTCGGCGAACTCGGCGCGGACGCCGTCGGCGACCCGCCGCGCGTCCACGAGCCTGCGCCCGTGCTCGATCGTGACGCCCTGCCGCTCGGCCTCGTCGCGCAGCGCCCGGTAGAGGTCGCTGCGGCGCAGCGTGACGCCCACGGTCCCGTCGGGGAGGGGCGCGCCGGTGCTCACCTCGCCGAGCAGCTTCCCGGTGCCGCTGCGGAACCGCATGCTCGGCGTGGGGAAGCCGATGCCCTCCACCACGTGGCCGATGCCGAGGGTGCGCAGCGCGTCGATGCCGTTGACCTGCAGCGTGAGGAACGCGCCCGCCTCATCGGCCGCGTCCGCACGGGCCTCGCACACGGTGGTCGCGATGCCGGCCCGCTGCAGCGCGATGGCGGCAACCGGGCCCGCGATCCCCGCTCCGATCACCAGTGCCGTCCGCATGACCTACCCTTTCCTCGGACTCACAAATATCTCGCTTCGCCAAGTATCTCGGCTTGCCGAGAGAATTGTCAAGGAGGTCGCTTGTCCACCGAGGAGCTGCGGGCAGCCATCCAGCAGTCGATGCTGCGTCTCATCGCGGGCGCGGTGCTGCACAACCACGCCGTGGCGCAGCGGCTGGGGCTCGGGGCGAGCGACTCGCAGCTGATCTCGCTGCTCAACATGCACGGCCCGCTCACCCCGGGCCGGCTGGCGACGCTGACCGGCCTCACCACCGGCACCGTGACGGGCGTGATCGACCGCCTGGAACGCGCCGGGTTCGTGCGCCGGGAACGCGACACGACCGACCGGAGGAAGGTGCTGGTGACCCCGGTGCCGGAGGGCATGGCGGTGCTGGCCGAGCACTACCGCCACCACGGCGAACAGCTCGAGGCCGTGCTCAGCACGCGCGACGAGGATCAGCTGCGGGTGATCGCCGACTTCTTCGCCGACCTCACCGCGCGGGCGGGCGAGCCCTTGGTGGCGCCGCCCCCGTCGGCGGGCGGGGACGCCACCACGAGCAGCAGCGGGAGCTGACCGGGCGCCGGCCGGTTGGGACGGCGCAGGTGGGCCACGACCCACCCGGCGCGCCGGGGATGTCCGCGCACGAAGGACACGTCCATCACCTCCGGCACCCAGTTCAGCACGGGGGTCCGACGTTCCTCGACTCGTAGGATGGCCGGGGTGTCCCTCCCCGCCCGGTTCGACGCCGCCGTCGACGCCCACCCCGCCGGCCCCTACGACCCCGACGCCCACGACGCCGACCCCCACCACCTCGCGGTCGCCCGGCGGCTGGTCGCCGGCCTGAGCCCGGCTCCCCGGCCCGAGCTGGTGGTGGACGTCGCCACCGGCACCGGCTTCGCCGCCGTCGCGGCGCTCGAGGCGCTCGCCCCGCGCCGCCTCGTGGGCGTCGACCTCTCCCCCCGGATGATCGAGAAGGCCGCCGCGAAGACGGCGGGTGACGAGCGGGTCGAGTGGCGGGTCGGGCCCGCCGTGCCGCTCGACCTGCCGGACGCGTCGGCCGACGTGGTGCTGTGCGCCTCCGCGCTGCACCTCATCGGCGCCACCGCGCCGCCCGAGTGGCGCCGAGTCCTGCGCCCGGGCGGGCAGGTCGCCTTCAGCATCCCCGTCGCCGCCGACTTCCACCCCTCTCCCGCGTTCGCGGCGGCGCTGCCCGCCGATCTGACCGCCCCCGCCGACGAGGCGGGGGCCGCGCACATCGCCCGCGCCGCCGGGTTCGAGTCGGTGCGGGTGACGACCACCGCGCCGCCGCGCCGGTCGTTCCTCGTGTTCGGACGGGTGCCGGCATGACCGCCCGGGTGGTCTCCCTGCACACCTACCCGATCAAGGGGTGTGCGGGCGTCGCGTCGACCAGCGCGTTCCTCACCCCGGCCGGGCTCGCCCACGACCGGACGTTCATGGTGGTCGACGAGGAAGGCGTGTTCCGCAGCCAGCGCGAGGACCCCCTGCTCGCGACGATCCGGCCCGAGGTCCTCGACGACGGCCGGGCGCTCGCGCTCGCCGCCCCCGGCGCGGGCGAGGTGCGCGTGGAGGTGGACCTCGACGGCCCCCGCCGCCCGGTCGAGATGCTCGGCAACCCGTACAAGGGCATCGACCAGGGCGACGCCGTCGCGGCCTGGCTCACCGGGGTGCTGGGCCGGCCCAGCCGGCTCGTGCGCGTCCCGCCGGAGCACGACCGCACGACCGACGGCGAGACGCCCGGCCGGGCCGGGTTCGCCGACAGCGGCGCGCTGCTGCTCACCAGCCAGGCGTCCTGGGCCGAGCTGGACCGGCGGATCGGCGAACGCCGGGCCGAACCGGTCGCGATGGAGCGGTTCCGCCCCAACGTCGTGGTGGACGGGTGGAGCGAACCGCACGTCGAGGACCGGGTCCGCGAGCTCACCATCGGCGGCGCCGACCTCGCGTTCGCCAAGCTCGCGATCCGCTGCGCGGTGACGCTGGTCGACCAGCGCACCGGGCGGCGGGCCGGGCCCGAGCCGCTGCGCACCCTCGCCGACTACCGCCGGATCTCCACGCTGGGCGTGGCGTTCGGCGCGAAGTTCTCCGTGCTGCGCACCGGGTGGCTCGCCGTCGGCGACGAGCTCGTCGTGCGACGCTGGGCCGACCCGCCCGGCGGCGGGTAGCGCGCCGGTACCCCGGCGCCCGCGGATCTGGCTACCGTGACCCCATGCCGGAA
Organism: Pseudonocardia sp.; assembly: GCF_035305885.1. GTDB lineage: Bacteria > Actinomycetota > Actinomycetes > Mycobacteriales > Pseudonocardiaceae > Pseudonocardia. Next base: position 22,387 of record NZ_DATGOP010000119.1, on the reverse strand, counting down.
CGGAAGGGCTGGTGGGCAGGCCCGCTCCCGACCGTCGTCCTCCCACTGGCCGTGGGCGCCTTCTCCGTCGTCGGCACGTTCGGGGCGTCGCGCGGGCAGCCGTTCGCCCGGCCGCTCGACGCGCTCGGCATCGCGCTGCTCCTCGCCGGGGCGGCCGCGCTCGTGCTGCGCAGGCGCTACCCGGCCGAGGTGCTCGCCGCCACGGCCGTGCTCGCGGGCACCTACCTCACCCTCGGCTACCCCTACGGCCCGGTGTTCCTCGCCGCGCTGGTCGCGCTGTGCAGCGCCGTGCTGGCCGGGCACCGGCGCAGCGCCTACGTCGTCACCGGCCTCGCGTTCGCCGGCCTGCTCGTGGTGCACCTGGTGCGCTTCCCCGACGAGCCCCTGCCGCTGTTCGGGGCCGGCGGTTGGCTGTCGTCGCTCGCGATCGTCATCGCCGTCTGCGAGTGGTGGCGGGCCCGCCGGGAGCGACAGGCGCAGGAGCGGCTGGCCCGGGAGGAGGCCGAGCGCAGGCGCGGCAGCGAGGAGCGGCTGCGCATCGCGCGCGACCTGCACGACTCGCTCGGCCACCACGTCAGCCTGATCAACGTGCAGGCGGGCGTCGCCCTGCACCTCATGGACGACGACCCCGAGCAAGCGCGCTCCGCCCTCGCGGCGATCAAGAAGTCGAGCGGGGAGCTGCTGCGCGAGATGCGGGCCACGCTCGGCGTCCTGCGCGGGGTCGACGAGCCGCCGCGCGCCCCGGTGGCCGGGCTGGACCGCCTCGACGACCTGATCGCGGAGAACTCGTCGGCGGGCCTGGACGTGCGGCTCGAGGTCGAGGGCGCGCCGCGGGAGCTGCCGCCCAGCGTCGACCAGGCCGCCTACCGGATCGTGCAGGAGTCGCTGACCAACGTGCGCAAGCACGCCGGCACATCCCGCGCGCACGTCCGCCTGGTCTACGCCGACGACGGCCTGTCGATCCAGGTCGACGACGAGGGCCGCGGCGCGATCACCGCCACCGGATCGGCGGGCGGTGACGGCCTGCCCGGGATGCGGGAGCGGGCCACGGCGCTCGGCGGCACGCTCACGGCGGGCCCGCGCCCGGGCGGCGGCTTCCGGGTGTCCGCCCACCTGCCGTGTGCTGCGGTCACCGCACCGGGGTGAGCGCGGTGATCCACAGGTTGAGCTGGTCGCGCACCGAACGCAACTCGGCCACCCACGGCGTGAGGTCCTCCACGGCGCGCATCGAGCGGTAGGCGCCCGGCGCGCCCTGCCGCGGGTAGGCGAGCCGCACCGCGACGTGGAGCAGCTGGAAGTGCAGCAGCACGAGGTCGGACAGCCGCCGCTCCAGCGACCCGTCGCCCGCGGTCGGCGCGAAGTCCAGCGACCAGCTCCACAGCCGGTGGTACTCGGCCGCGACCCGGGCGCCCTCCCGCGCGACGAACTGCGCGGGTTCCCCCGGCTCGGCGCACGCCTGCAGCACGGCCTCCGCGCGTTCCTGCAGCAGGATCGCCTGGTCGGCGATGGACAGGAGGGCCAGCAGGTCGGCGAGCACGCGTTCGGGCCGCTCGTGGTCAGCCATCGCCTTCCCCCCACAACGTCGTGATCTGGGTCACGAAGCCTAGTGGTGCCGCCCGGGCCGGACGAGTAGGGCTAGCCGGAATCAGCCCGCCCCGGTGGACTAGCAGACATTTTGGTCAGACCATACCCGTTCCATGGCCGCGGCGGCGTTGGTCGTGAGCGACCTCGCGCTGAAGAAGACCGCGCCGCACACCTCGGGGTGGGCGCGGTCGAGCGCCAGGTGCTCGGCGAGCTCCCCGTCGTCCCACGCCGGGCTGCTGCCGACCTTGTACGCCGCCTGGCCCGTGTACAGCCGCACCGGCGTCCCGGCCACGGCGTCGGCCCACCACGGCACGAGCGCCGCGTAGTCGGCGGCCGGGTGCCCGATCTCCCAGTAGATCTGCGGGACGACGTAGTCGACGAGGCCCTCGCGCACCCAGGTCAGGGTGTCGGCGTAGGTCGTGTCGTAGGACTGCGTGCCGGTGGTCGCCGACCCGCGCGGATCGGCGGACCGGTTGCGCCAGATCCCGAACGGGCTGATCCCGAATTCGATGTCGCGGTCCAGCGCGGCGAGCCGCTGCGAGGTGGCCCGGACCAGCTCGTCGACGTTGTGCCGCCGCCAGTCGCCGACGTCGGTGAAGCCGGAGCCGAACTCCGCGAACGTGCCTGCGTCCGGCAGCTCCTCCCCTTCGACGGGGTAGGGGTAGAAGTAGTCGTCGAAGTGCACGCCGTCGACCGGGTAGCGGCGCGCGACGTCCAGCACGACGTCGACCACGAAGTCGCGGACGTCGGGCCGGCCGGGGTCGTAGTAGAGCTGGCCGCCGTAGGCGAACACCCGCTCCGGGTGCCGCCGGGCCGGGTGGTCGGGCACCAGCTGCGCGGGGTCGGCCTGCCTGCTCACCCGGAACGGGTTGAACCAGGCGTGGAACCGCAGGCCGCGCGCGTGCGCCTCCTCGACCAGGAACGCGAGCGGGTCGTAGCCGGGGTCGGCGCCCTGCCGGCCGGTCAGCCAGTGCGACCACGGCTCGTACGGCGAGGGCCACAGCGCGTCCGCCGTGGGCCGCACCTGCACGATCACGGTGTTCAGCCCGAGCCGCTGCACCTCGTCGAGCAGCGCGCGGTACTCCCGCTGCTGGTCGGCGACGGGAAGGCCCGGCCGGCTGGGCCAGTCGATGTTCTGCACGGTGGCGATCCACACCGCCCGCACCTGTCCGTCGGAGCAGGCGGGCGGCGGTGGGTTCGCGGGCCCGGCACCGCCCGCGCCCAGCGCGACCACCATGGCCGCCACCACCACCCGCACCACCCGCACCACCCGCACGACGGCCAGTATCGGCCGCCCGCGGCCGGCGCCGGCGCGCCGCAGCGCCGTCGACCCGGATCTTCCCCCGGCCGTGCGCGCGCACCGGCCGCCCGACCGGGCACACTGACCGGATGGAGCAGCGGCGTCCGTCCCCGGCCGAGCTCGCCCGCAAGCCGTCGCCCACCGACCCGCGCCTCGACCTGCTCGCAGGCTCCATCGACCTGCACCACGGCCGTCGCATCCGGTTCGTCCACCCGCGCGACCCCGCCGCCCTGCTGTACGAGGACGACGTCGCGGCCGACCAGGCCTACCCGCCGTACTGGGCGGAGCTGTGGCCGAGCGGGATCGAGCTGGCCCACGCCGTCTCCGAGCACGACTGGACCGGGACGGTCGCCGTCGAGCTGGGCTGCGGGCTCGGGCTGCCGTCCGTGGCCGCCGCCCTCGCCGGGGCGCGGGTGCTCGCCACCGACCGCTCCGCGGACGCGCTCGTGTTCGCCGCCGTGAACGCCGAGCAGAACGGGGTGGCGATCGAGACCGCCCGCTGCTCGTGGGAGGACCCGGCCGAGCTGGTCGCGCGGGGCCCGTTCCAGCTGGTGCTCGCGAGCGACGTGCTGTACGGCCAGCGCAACGTCGACGAGATGCGCGCCCTGCTCCCCCGGCTGGTCGTCCCGGGCGGGCAGGTGTGGATCACCGACCCGGACCGCCCGCTGACCGAGGAGTTCCTGGCCTCCGTCGACTGGGCGTCGGTGCAGACCTCGGCCACGCGACTGCCGAAGGTCTGGCTGCACCGCCTCACGCGGGTCGCGTGAGCCGCCGCCGCGCCACCGCGTAGCGGACCAGGATCGCCGTGGCCACCACCGTCTGCCCCGCGACCAGCGCGACGCCGACGCCGGTGAGCTCGAGCAGCGGCATCAGCACGAGCGCACCCGGGATGACCAGGGCGGCGACCGCGGCGGGCACGCCCAGCAGCACCGCCCGCCGCTGCTGCACCCTGGCCCCGAACAGCGCGGCCGTGACGACGGCGTTCGGCACCGCCGAGAGCGAGGCGAGCGCGAGCAGCGCGGTGCCGGTGGCGGCGTAGTGCTCGCCGAAGACCGACAGGATCAGCCCCGCGCCCGGGACGATCACGACCGCGGCGGGCAGGATCAGCGCGAGCGAGCGGGCCACGGTGCTGCGGCGGGCGGCGTCGAGCGCCTCCGGGTCGGCGGCCACGTGCGCCACGAGCGACTGCCCCATCCCGTGGGAGACGAGGTAGAGCCCGTAGGCGATCGCCCACGCCACCCCGAACGTCGCGGCCTGCTCGGCGCCCAGCGTCACGAGGACGAGCAGCGGCAGCCCGAACTCCACGGCGTTGGTGAACAGCCCGCCCGTCCAGTCGGCCGAGACGAACCGGGCGACGGCGCGGGGCCGCACCGGGGACCGGCCCGGCGGCTCACCACGCGCGGGGGCGGGCAGGACCCGCAGCAGGTAGGCGGTGACGGCGAGCACGACCGATGCGGTCGCGGCCATCCACGAGACGGCGATGACGAGCCCGGAGGCGACGAGCGCGCCCGCGCCGAGCAGCGCGATCTTCAGCAGCGAGAAGACCAGGTTCTCCAGCGGGACGACCAGGGCCCGCTTGAGCGCGGTGAGGACGTAGTCCTGGACGACGAACACGGTCCACACCGGCGTGGAGAGCACGAAGAACGCCACCAACGCGGCGCCGCCCACCGCGTCGCGCAGCTCGGGCGCCCACCAGGCCGCGCCGAGCGCGAAGACCCCACCCGCCGCGGCCGCCACGCAGCTCCCGAGCGCGTAGCAGGTGAGCACGAGCCGCCGGGCCGCGCGGTCGGCGACGGGCACGAACCGCAGCAGCGCGTTGCCGAGGTTGAGCTGGGCGCCGACCGCGATCAGCGTCATCGTCGAGATCAGCGCGTTGTTGACGCCGACGACCTCCGGCGGGAACAGCCGGGCCGCCACCACCCAGTAGAGCAGCCCGATGACCGACGTGAGCCCCGAGCTGAGCACGAGCGCGAGCCCGTCGCGGTGCTGCGGAGCGGCCCAGCCCGCGAGGAGTTCCCGCAGGCGGCCGGTGCTGCCCGGCGCAGGACCGTCAGGCGGCACCGGGTTCGGTCCCCGCGCCGGCGCGCGGCACGGCGGGGTACTCCGGCGCGAGCGGCGTGTTGCCGAGGATGATGTCGACCGCCTTCTCGGCGAGCATCAGCACCGGGGCGTAGGTGTTGGCGTTGATGATCGACGGGAAGGAGCCGGCGTCGACCACCCGCAGGCCCTCCACGCCGCGCACGCGCAGCGCCGGGTCGAGCACGGCGCCGTCGTCGGCGCCCATCCGCGTGCTGCAGGACAGGTGCAGGCCGGGCTGCCCGGTGCGGGCCACCCACTCCATGACCTGGTCGTCGGTCCGCACATCGGCCCCGGGCAGCCACTCGCCGCCGTCGAGGTGGCGCATCGCGGGCTGCGCGAGCAGCTCGCGGGCCAGCCGCACGGCGGCCACCCAGCGGGTGCGGTCCTCCGGCGCGGACAGGAAGTTGAGCCGCACCGCCGGGTACACGGCGGGGTCGGCAGCGGTGATCTTCACCGACCCGCGCGCCCCGGACCGCATCACCTCGACGTGCATCTGGTAGCCGTGCTGGTCGACCGGCAACGACCGCTCCTCGCTCGCCATGGCGAGCGGGGCGAGCACGAAGAACAGGTCGGGGTAGTCCTCCTCGGGGCTGCTGCGGACGAACCCGCCGACCCGCATCGGGTTCCACGCGCCGGGCCCGCGGCCGAACAGCAGCGCCTCGCCGACGATCTTCGGCCAGCTGGTCTTGCGGCGCACCGACGCCATCGACACCGGCTGCAGGCAGGTGTGCTGGATGTGCACGGCGAGGTGGTCCTGCAGGGCCTCGCCGACGCCGGGGAGGTGCTGCACCACCGGGATGCCGAGCGCCTCCAGGTGCGCCTTGTCGCCGATCCCCGACAGCTGCAGCAGCTGCGGCGACCCGATCGCGCCGGCCGAGAGCACGACCTCGCCCGCGCGCACCAGCGTCTCGGCCTCGCCGTCGCGGAACCGCACGCCGACCGCGCGCCCGCCCTCGACCTCGACCTTCGTCACCATGACCCGGGTGCGCACCTCGAGGTTGGCGCGCCCGCGCACCGGCCACAGGTACGACCGCGCGGCCGACTCCCGCCGCCCGCCGCGGACCCCCTGGTCCAGCGGGGCGAAGCCCTCCTGCTCCGAGCCGTTGGTGTCGGTCAGCACCCGGTAGCCCGCCTCGCGGACCGCCCCGAAGAACGCCTCGAAGATCGGTCCGTCCACCGGGCTCGGGGCGAGGGCGTGCGGGCCGCTGCGCCCGCGGAAGGCGTCCTCCGCCTCCCCCACGCGGCCCTCGAGCCGGCGGTAGTAGGGCAGGCAGTGGGCGAAGTCCCACTCCTCGGTGCCGGTCTCCTGCGCCCACCGGTCGTAGTCGGCCCGGTTGCCCCGGGTGTAGAGCATCCCGTTGATGCTGGTGGAGCCGCCGAGCACCTTGCCGCGCGGGTGCTCGAGGCGCCGGTTCTGCAGGTGCGGCTCCGGCTCCGACACGTAGCGCCAGTCGTGCGCGGCGCTGCCCACGGGCATGCCCATCGCGAGCGGCAGGTGCACCGCGAGGTCCCACCAGTGGTCCGGCCGCCCCGCCTCCAGCAGCAGGACCCGCACCTCCGGGTTGGCGCTCAGCCGGTTGGCCAGCACGCAGCCGGCCGCGCCACCGCCCACGATGACGAAGTCGTACGCCTTGTCGGACATGGTGGGTCGTCACACCTCGGTTCGAGTCGGGGACCGCCGCGCGCGGAGTGCACGACAGGCTACTGCCGGTGCCGGGAGGCGAACCGCGGGTGGCCCCGTGAGCAACCCACGGGGAACGGCGAGTTGTCAGAGGGGGTGGCCCCAACCGGCCCGCAGGTGTGATCATCGGCTCCTCCGGAGGGAGGAGCGGCCATGACCGAGACCAGCTTCATCAAGGCGCTCGGGCGCTGGGACACCCTTGCGGTCGGCTTCGGCGCGATGATCGGCTTCGGCTGGGTCGTGCTGACCGGCGGCTGGCTGGAGGACGCGGGCACGGCCGGCGCCGCGCTCGCGTTCGTGGTCGGCGGCCTCGTCATGACGCTGGTCGGCCTGGCCTACGCCGAGCTCGTCTCGGCGATGCCGCGCGCGGGCGGCGAGCACAACTACGCGCTGCGCGCCCTCGGGTCGCGGCCGGCGTTCGTGACGTCGTGGGCGATCGTGCTCGGCTACGTCTCGGTGGTCGCGTTCGAGGCGGTCGCGCTGCCGGAGACCATGCTGTACCTGGCGCCGGACATGCTGGCCGGCCGGCTGTGGTCGGTGGCGGGCTCCGACGTGTACGCGACGTGGGTGCTGGTCGGGGTCGTCGGTGCCGTGGTGATCACGTGGATCAACTACGTCGGCATCCGCCCGGCGAGCGTCGTGCAGACCATCGCGGTCGCGTTCCTGCTCGTGGTCGCGCTCGTCCTGCTCACCGGCGCCTTCGTCGGGGGCGAGGCCGCCCACCTCGAGCCGTGGTTCGCCGGCGGGCTCGCCGGGTTCGTCTCGGTGCTGGTGGCCACCCCGTTCCTGTTCGTCGGCTTCGACGTGATCCCGCAGTCGGCTGAGGAGATCAACCTGCCGCAGCGGCAGGTGGGCAAGCTGCTCGTGCTGTCGGTGCTGATGGCGGCGGCGTTCTACGTCGTGGTCGTGCTGAGCGTGAGCTCGTCGATGCCGCACGCCGAGCTGGCCGCCGCCGAGCTCGCCACCGCCGACGGGATGACCGCGCTGTGGAACAGCCCCGCGATGGGCACCCTGCTCATCCTCGGCGGCGTCGCGGGCATCCTCACCAGCTGGAACGGCTTCCTCATCGGCGCGAGCCGGATCATCTACGCGATGGCCGAGTCCGGCATGCTCCCGCGCTGGTTCGCCTACGTCCACCCGCGCTACCGCACCCCGTCGCACGCGGTCCTGGTGGTCGGCGGCCTGTCGGTGCTCTCCCCGCTGTTCGGCGAGCAGATGCTCGGGTGGCTCGTCGACGCGGGCGGGGTCAACATCGTGATCGCCTTCCTGCTCGTCTCGATCTCCTTCCTCGTGCTGCGCAGGCGCGAACCGGACATGCCGCGGCCGTTCCGCGTGCCGGCGGGCCCGGTGATCGGCTGGGCCGCGGCGGTGCTGAGCCTGGGTCTCGCCGTGCTGTACCTGCCGGGGATGCCCGCGGCGCTCGCCTGGCCGGCCGAGTGGCTGATCGTCGGGCTCTGGTGGCTCATCGGGCTGTGGTTCGTCCTGCGGTTGCCCCGGGTCGCCCCCGGCGCGGACGCGGAGGAACGGCTCGTGGAGGCGACGCGCTCGTGAGCGAGGTCGACCCGGCCAACGCCGACGCCGCCACGGCGTGGGACGGCCCCACCGGGGACGTCTGGGCCGACCACGCCGACTCCTTCGACGCGGGAGTCGCCCGCTACCTGCCGCACCTGGTGGAGGCCGCGGCGATCGAGCCGACCATGCACGTGCTCGACGTCGGCTGCGGCAACGGGCTCACCACGCGCGAGGCGGCCCGCCGGGCGGCGAGCGCCACCGGCGTGGACCTGTCCACGCGGATGCTCGACGTCGCCCGGCGCCGCGCCGCGGAGGAGGGGATCGCGAACGTCTCGTTCGTGCGGGCCGACGTGCAGATCGCCGACCTCGGTGAGGCCCGCTACGACCGCAACATCAGCCGCAACGGCGTGATGTTCTTCGCCGACCCGGTCGCGGCGTTCGCCAACCTCGCCCGCGCGGTGACGCCGGACGGCCGGCTCGTGCTGCAGGTCTGGCAGCCGATGTCGGAGAACCCGTGGTTCACCGACTTCCGGCGGGCGGTCCCGAGCCCGGTGCCGCCACCCGACGGCCCCGGTCCGTTCGCGCTGGGTGACCCGGACCGGGTGCGCTCCGTGCTGACCGCGGCCGGTTTCGCCGAACCGGAGCTGCGCGGCGTGCGCGAGCCGATGTACTACGGCCCGGACGTCGCGACGGCCGACCGGTACGTCTCGGCGATGCTCGGCGGCCCGCTCGGCGAGCTCGACGAGGCGGCCCGGGCCGAGGCACGGGCCGCGCTGCGGGCCACCCTCGCCGATCACCTCGGCCCCGACGGGGTGACGTACCCTTCGGCGATGTGGATCATCACGGCCGGTCGGGGGTCCGGATGGTGACCGCCCGGATCGTGGCGGGCGCGCTGGTCGCGCTCGCGCTCGCGCTCGCGGCCGGGTGCTCGGCGGGCCCCGCCACCGAACCCGCACCCGCCGAAGCGCCCGCGCCCACGGCGGGCAGCCTGCTCGACGAGGTGCGGGCCAAGGGCGAGATCAGGGTCTGCAGCACCGGCGACTACCGCCCGTTCACCTACCTCGACAAGGCCACGGGCACGTGGGAGGGCATCGACATCGACATGGCGGGCGACCTCGCCGCGAAGCTCGGCGTGCGCCTCACCCTCGTCGAGACCACGTGGGGCACCCTCCTCGACGACCTGGGGCGGACCTGCGACATCGCGATGGGCGGCATCTCGGTCACCACCGACCGCGCGCAGCGCGCGTTCTACAGCGACCCGTACCTGGTCGACGGCAAGACGCCGATCACGCGGTGCGAGAACGTCGACCGGTTCCAGACGCTCGAGCAGATCGACCAGCCGGGCGTGCGGGCCGTGGTCAACCCCGGCGGCACGAACGAGTCGTTCGTCGAGGCCAACCTGGAGCGGGCCGAGATCGTCCGGCACCCGGACAACAACACGATCTTCGAGGAGATCCTGGCGGGCCGCGCGGACCTGATGATCACCGACGCGACCGAGACCCGGTGGCAACAGCAGCAGCACCCCGAGCTCTGCGCCGTCCACCCCGAGGCGCCGTTCACGTTCTCCGAGAAGGCCTACCTGCTGCCCCGCGGCGACGTGGTCCTGCAGGAGTGGGTGAACACCTGGCTGCGGATCGCGCGCAACGACGGCACCTACGACCGCTTCGCCCGGCCCCGCCTCGGCTGAGAGGTGTCTCAGACGGTCCGCAGCACCGAGACCACGATGCCGAGCACCACGGCCTCGTCCCCGTCGATCACGTCGTAGGCGGGGTTGCGCGGCTCGAGGTACACGTGGCCGTTGCGGCGGCGGTACACCTTCACGGTGGCCTCGCCGTCGATCATCGCGGCGACGATCTGGCCCGAGTACGCCTCGGGCTGCCGGCGCACCACCACCGTGTCGCCGTCGCAGATCGCGGCGTCGATCATCGAGTCGCCGCGGACCCGCAGGGCGAAGACGGTGCCCCGCCCGGCGAGCTCGCGGGGCAGGGTGAGGACCTCGTCGACGTGCTCCTCGGCCAGGATCGGGGTCCCGGCCGCGATGTCGCCGACCACGGGAACGGGCACCGAGTCGCCGCTGCCCGGCGCCTGCGGCTCGCGCAGGAACGCCCGTACGTCGATCGGCCGGGCCACCGTGCTGCCGCGGCGGAGGAACCCCTTCTCCTCCAGGCTCGCCAGGTGCCTCGACACCGTCGACGGCGAGCGCAGCCCGACCGCCTCGCCGATCTCGCGGGTGCTCGGCGCGTACCCGTACCGGACGACGAAGTCCCGGATGGCCAGCAGGATCCGCTGCTGGCGCTGCGGCAGGTAGGAGGCGTCCGGGAAGTCGAGATCATCGTCGACGAGCACGGCCGAGATGATCGCACCCGGGCGCGGCGGGACCGCCCGCAGGCCGGGCCCGCCGCGCTACCAGCGCCCCCGGTGCACGACCTCGTCCGTCCCGCGCCGGCCGCGCCTCAGCGACGGGGAGCGCCGGTCCTCGGCTCCCGGGTAGCCCACGGAGATGCACCCGATCGGGCGGTAGGCCTCCGGCACCCCGAACGCGTCGCGGAACGCGGTGATCCGCTCGGGTGGGATCCCGAAGAAGCAGGCGCCGAGGCCCTCGTCCACCGCGGTGAGCAGGATCAGCAGGGCGGCCATCCCGGTGTCGACGTCCCAGTAGGGCACCGGCCAGCGGCGTTCGTCGCGGTCGGTCCAGCCCTTGTCCGGCTCGGCGTAGCGGTCGAGGTACGTCGCCTTGTGCGACAGCGGAACGATCAGCAGCGGGGCGCGGCGCATCCGCGTGAGCCACGCGTCCGGGGCGCCGTCGCCCGCGGTGGCCGCCCAGAACCGCTCGCGTTCGTCGGGGGACTCCAGCACCAGGAACGCCCACCCCTGGCTGAACCCCGCCGACGGCGCCCGGATCGCGTGTTCGAGCAGCCGCTCCCGCACCTGCGGTGGCACCGGCCGGTCCGGGTCGTAGTCCCGGACCATCCGCCTGCGCCGCACGACCTCCGCGAACTCCACCCCGGCCCCCGGTCAGGCCGCCGCGGCGGCGCGGCGGGTCGCCCGGCGGCGCAGCAGGACGAGCGCGGCCACCAGGCACTGGGCACCCAGCCACGCCCAGCCGGCGCCGGTGATGCCCACCAGTGGGACCAGCACGAACGTGCCGGTCATCACCAGCGCGCACAGCGCGGCGGGCAGCCCGATGAGCGTGGCGCGGTGGCGGGTGACCCGCGCCTCCCACACCGTCGAGTTGGTGACCACGTTCGGGATCGCCGACAGCGCCAGCAGGATCAGCAGCACCGTGCCGTTGCGGGCGTATGCCTCGCCGAACACCCACAGGATCGGGTAGGACGCCACGGCGGTGGCCAGCGTGGCGGGGACGATCAGCGTGAGCGTCTTGCGCTCCATGCTGCGGCGGGCGCGGTCGGCCGCGGCGCGGTCCGCCGCCGCGTTGTGCGCCACCAGCGACTTCCCCATGCCGATCGCCACCAGGTAGAAGGCGAACGCGATCTGCCAGATCACGTTGTACACGGCGGCGCCGTCCGGGCCGGCCAGGTTGATCACCACGAGCGGGAGGCCGAAGACGGCGGCCTGCCAGAAGATGTTGCCCGCGTAGTCGGCGCCCACGAACTCCCCGAGGTCCCGCACGGTGACCGGCTGGACGGTGGGCGGCGGCGCCGCGGTGCGCACGGCCCGGGTCAGCCAGCTGGTGACGCCGACCACCACGAGCAGGGTGGCGATCACCCACCCGACCGCGATCCCGCTGTCCACCGCGAGCCAGGCCGCGACCACGAGCAGGACGATCTTCAGCAGGGCGAACACCAGGTTCTCCCACAGCACGAGGTCGGCGCGCTTGATCGAGGTGAGCGCCGCGTCCTGCAGGACGAACAGCGTGTAGAGCGGGGTCGCGACCAGGTAGAAGAGGATCAAGGCCGGGTAGCCCACCGCCTCGAGCAGCTCCGGCGCCCACACGCCCGAGCCGACGGCGAAGCCGACGCCGAGCAGCGCCGCCACCCCGGTCCCGACCGCGAAGCACCCGGCGATGATCTTCCCGCGCCGGTCGGCGACCGGGACGAAGCGCAGGATCGCGTTGCCCAGGTTGAGGTGGGCGGCCGAGCCGAGCAGCGTCATCGCCGAGATGGCCGCCGAGTTCAACCCGACGACGGCCGGGTCGAACAGCCGCGCGGCCAGCACCCAGAACAGCATCCCGAGCCCGGACGAGGCGGCCGAGCTGAGCACGAGGGCCATGCCGTCGCGGTGCTGCGGCGAACGCCAGCCGTCCTTCGCGCCCTTGCCGATGGGCAGGGGCGCGGTCAGGGCGTCGAACGCGATGGTGGGTGCGTCGAGGTCGTCCCGTGGCGGCACGCGACCCATCATCCGGCCGCGTCCGTGCGTGGCGGCATGCGGGTGGCGCCTTTCTGGGTACAGCGTCCGCTCGGTCGTCAACACGGGTCTATCGGGTTCACGCGGCCGGGCGTTAGCCTGCCGGGTCGGCTCCAGGCACCCCGCCGAGCGGGTGTAGCGTCCTTCGGCGTCAAGAGCCGCCGTGCCCACGATCGGGTGAATCGGAACGCGGCGGCGGGCGCTTCATGAGGGGGAGCCGGTGACCGAGTCGTTCGATCACGTCATTGTCGGGGGTGGTTCGGCTGGTTCGGCCTTGGCCAACCGGCTGTCCGCGGATCCGGCGCGGCGGGTGCTCGTGCTCGAGAGCGGGCGGCCCGACTACTCGTGGGACGTGCTCATGCGCATGCCCGCGGGCATCGCGTTCACGCGCGGTGTGAGCTTCTACGACTGGCGCTACCAGAGCGAGCCGGAGCCGGGCCTGCGCGGCCGTCGGATGAACCTGCCCGCCGGCCGCATGCTGGGCGGCACGAGCAACCTCTACGGGATGCTCTACCAGCGCGGCAACCCGCTGGATTACGAGGGCTGGGCGGCGCTGCCGGGGATGGAGAACTGGGGCTTCGCCCACGTCCTGCCGTACTTCAAGCGCATGGAGGACGCCGAGGTCGGCGGCCCGCTCCGGGGGAAGGGCGGTCCGCTGCACGTGCAGAAGGGCCGCGTGCAGAACGTCCTGTCGCAGGCGTTCCTGCTGTCCGCGCAGGAGGCGGGCCACTACGCCACCCCGGACGTGAACGGGTACCGGCAGGAGGGCTTCGGCACCCTCGACCACAACATCTACAAGGCCCGCCGGTGGTCGGCCACCCGCGCGTACCTGCGCCCGGCGATGAACCGGCAGAACCTCGTCGTGCGCACCGGCACCACCGTCTCGAAGATCCTCTTCGACGGCAAGCAGGCCGTCGGCGTCGAGTTCGTCGACAAGAGCGGCAGCGTGCACCACGTGCGCAGCCGCGACACGATCCTCTGCGCGGGCGCCATCAAGAGCCCGCAGATCCTCCAGCTGTCGGGCGTCGGCGACGGCGAGCTGCTGGAGCGGGTCGGGGTGCCGCTCGTGCACCACCTGCCCGGGGTGGGGGCGAACCTGCAGGACCACCTGGCGATCCAGATCCAGCACTCCTGCACCAAGCCGGTGTCGCTGCAGCCGACGGCGAACCTCAAGAACGCGCCGTGGATCGGGGCGCAGTGGCTGTTCCTGCGCAGCGGGCCGGGCGCCACCAACCACTGGGACGCGGGCGGGTTCGCGCGCAGCAACGACAAGCTGACGTTCCCGAACCTCATGTACCAGTTCCTGCCGCTGGCCTCGAAGTCGTACCCGACCTCGCCCACCGGCCCGCACGGCTACCAGGTGCACGTCGGGGTCATGAACTCCGATTCGCGCGGCCACATCCGGATCACCTCGCCGAGCCACCGGACGCCGCCGGCGATCCAGTTCAACTACCTGTCCACCGAACAGGACCGCAGGGACTGGATCGACGCGGTGCGGGTGACCCGCGAGATCATGGCGCAGTCCGCGCTCGGCCGCTACGACGGCGGCGAGGCCGCGCCCGGCCCGAACGTCCAGTCCGACGACGAGATCTGGGACTGGGTGGTCACCTACGCCAAGTCGGCCATGCACTACTCGGGGTCCTGCAAGATGGGAACCGACGAGATGGCGGTCGTCGACCCCAACTCCATGAAGGTGCACGGCCTGGAGGGCGTGCGCGTGGTGGACGCGTCGGTCATGCCGATCGTCACCAACGCCAACACCTACGCCCCGGTCATGATGATCGCCGAGAAGGCGGCCGACATGATCCTCGGCCGCGACCCGCTGCCGCCGGACCACACCGAGTACTTCCGGCGCGACCAGGTCCGCACCACCGAGCTGCGGGTGGCCACGCCGGAGAAGTCGAGCTGACCGCCCGGCGCGCGGCGGGGGTGCGCACCCCGCCGCGCGCGGGTGACCGGTAGCTGGCCTGCGGATGGCCTGGCCACCGGTCACCGGGTCGCGCAGAGTCGCCCCGTGCCGGGAGAACGACGCAACGCACGACACCTGGTGGCGGTGCTGACCAGGCCGACCACGTCCATCGTCGAGCTGGGGACCCCCGTGGAGTGCCTCGGCCGGCAGCGTTACGCGATCGCGTACTGCGCCTCCGCGCCGGGCCGGGTCACGCTGACCTCCGGCTTCTCCGTCGAGGCCGCGCACGGCCTCGACCGGCTGACCGCCGCCGACACGGTGGTCGTCCCGGGCGACCGGGAGCAGCCGCTCGACCCCCAGCCCGCGATCACCCACGCGCTGCGCGCCGCCGCGGCGCGGGGCGCCCGCCTCGTCGCGACCGGCTCCGGGACGTTCGTCCTCGCCGCGGCCGGTCTGCTGACCGGTCGGCGCGCGACCACCCGGCCCGACCTCGCCGACGACCTGCGGCGCCGATTCCCGCGGGTCCGCGTCGACGCGTTCGCGCCCACCGTCACCGACGGCAGCATCCGCACCTGCGCGGGCGGCGCCAGCACCGCCGAGCTGTTCCGGGAGCTGGTGCGCGGCGACGACGGCTCCCGCCCGAGCGACGAGCTCACCGACGTGATCGAGTGGGCGACGGCGCGGCTCGCGCAGCCGCTCAGCCTCGCCGACCTCGCCCGGGCCGCGCACGTGAGCCCGCGGACCCTCGCCCGCCGCTTCGAGGCCGCGCTGGGCACCTCCCCCATGCAGTGGCTGCTCGCCCAGCGCATCCGCCGCGCCCAGCACCTGCTCGACACCACGTGCGAACCGGTCGAGCGGATCGCCCGCATGACCGGCTTCGGCAGCACGAGCAACTTCCGCCTGCAGTTCACGCGCGCCACCGGGGAGTCGCCCCAGGCCTACCGCCGCACCGCGCGGGAGCGGGAGGCGTTGCGCAGTCGCGCGGGGTAGCCGCGTATCAACCGGCCGCGCTCGCGTCTCCTCCCCGGCCGGCGAAGGATGGTCCGGCGGGCGATCCGCGAGGAGGGGACATGGCCGTGCTGCCACCGGAGTACCTCGACCCGAACACCCCACCGGACGTCGTGGTGACCGACACGCTGCGACCGCGCATCGACGATCCCACCCTCGGGGTCCCCCTCGGCCCGCCCGGCCCGGACGTGCCGGCGCCGCCGGCCGACCCCGCCCACCCGCTCGTCACCGTCGGCGACTCGCTCACCCACGGCCTGACCAGCGGCGCGGTATCGCGCCCGGACCTGTCCTGGCCGGCCGTCCTCGCCCAGTGCCTCGAGGTCGGCTTCCGCACGCCGGTCTACGGCGGCCCGCTCGGCGGGCTCCCGTTCAACATCGAGGGGCTGCTGCGGAGGCTGCAGGAGCGGTTCGGCGACCGGATCAGCGCGATCGAGGCCCTCGCCCTGCCGATCACGCTGCAGCGGCTGGCCGACGAGAACGAGGACTACTGGGAGCGCGGCGAGGGCAGCAGGCCGCCGCGGACCGACGTGCCCTACGACAACCTGGGCATCTACGGCTGGGATCTGCGCGACGCCCTGTCCTACACCGGCGGGCGCGCCGCCGACCGCATCGCGGCGGGCTCCGCTCACGACGACCTGCTCGGCGCGGTGCCGCAGAACGACAACGACATCGCAGCGTGGTCCGTGCTCGCCCCGTTCGGCGCCGCCGCCACGCAGATCGCCGCGGCCGCGCGGCACGGCGCGGACGGCGGCATCGACACGCTCGTCGTGATGCTCGGCGCGAACAACGCGCTGCGCACGGTGGTGGACAAGAGGGTCGTGTGGAGCGGGGACGGCTTCGCCGACCTCGACCGCAAGGAGGCCTTCACCGTGTGGCGGCCGACCCACTTCGCCGCCGAGTACGCGGAGCTGGTGCGGGCGCTCGAGGGGATCAGCGCGCGGCGGGTCGTTCTCGCGACCGTGCCGCACGTGACCATCGCGCCGATCGCCAAGGGCGTGAACCCGCAGGACCCGGGCCGCAAGTGGCGCCCCGGGTCGCGCTACTTCCCCTTCTACACCGACCCCTGGGTCGAGGAGGAGCGCTTCGACCCCGCCAAGCACCGCCACCTCACCCACCGGCAGGCGCGGGCCGTCGACTCGGCGATCGACCAGTTCAACGACGCGATCGCCGACGCCGTCCGGCACGCCCGCGGCCGCGGCCGCGACTGGTACCTGTTCGACCTCTGCGGCGTGCTGGACGGCCTGGCGTTCCGCCGGTTCGTCGCCGACACCGACGCGGTGGCGCGCAACGCGTGGCAGGCCCAGCGGCTGCCCGACGAGCTCGCCGACCTCGACACCCGCTTCTTCCGCTCGGATGCGACCGGGCGGCTGCAGGGCGGGCTGTTCGGACTCGACGGCGTCCACCCGACGATCTCGGGCTACGGGATCGTGGCCGACGAGCTGGTCGGGGTGCTCGCGGCCGCGGGCGTCGCCGCCAAGCGCGTGGACTTCGCGGCCCTGCGCCGCGCCGACCCGCTCAACCAGGACCCGCCCGCCCTGATGGCGGCGGCGTTCGACCTGGCGGCGCCGTTCCTCACCCGCCTCGTCACGCGCGGGTAGCGCTCACACCCAGGGCTTCCCGTCGCCGTCGCGGGCGACGACCAGCTCGGGGCGCAGCGCGCCGAACAGCAGCGTGAGCATCAGGTCGGCGGTGACGGCGGGCGGCTCGTCCTTGCGGTTGAGGCTGCGCACCAGCAGCAGGTTGACCACCATGCCGCTGATCTCGGCGGCGGGCGGGTGCGGGCGCAGCTCACCGGTGGCCTGCCCGTGCTGGATGAGCAGCAGCAGCGCCACGTTGACGGGGGCGAGGATGCGGGGGTCCGCCTCGTCCTCGGGGTCCGGCGTCTTGCCGGTGCGGATCGTGTAGTCGAACACCGCGGCCGTGAACGACGCGGTGAGCCCGCGGTGGTACCAGCTGAGGCGCGCGAGCGCGTTGACCTGGTCGACGAGCGCCTCGACCACCGGCCGCCCGGCCGCGATGTCCTGCTCGGCCTGCCGGATCAGGCCGCGCACGTGCGGCTCGTACACCGCGCCGAGCAGGGCGTGCTTGGTCGGGAAGTGGTTGTAGGCCGTCGCGGAGCTCACCCCGGCGGCGTCGGCGACGTCCTCGATGCGCGTCGCCGCCCACCCCCGGCGGCTGAACGCCGCGTCGGCCGCCGCGATCAGCGCCGCGCGCGTGCGGATCCGCTTCGTCCGGGCAGCCCTCGCCCGCGGGTCGACCGGCCGCTCGTCCACGCTTCCACCGTCTCCCGGTCGTCCAGGCTGCCCGTGCCGTCCCCCGCGATCGCCGTGACGTTATACATCAGCGGCCCCCTCCCGGTCCTGCGTCGCGGGCGGTGAGCGACCATCGGGCGATGCCCAGCGCTGATCAGCTCCGCGAAGCGCTCGTGCGACAGATCCGTGCGGCGGGCGGCGCGCAGCGCGAGCCGGTGCACCGGGCGCTGCGCGCGGTGCCGCGGCACGTGTTCGTGCCCGAGGTCTCCCTCGAGGAGGCCTACGCGGCCGGCACGCCGGTCGTCACGAAGCGCGATCCCGACGGGCGCCCGTTGAGCTCGGCCTCGGCGCCCGGGATCGTCGCGGCGATGCTCGACCAGCTCGACGTCCACCCCGGTCAGCGGGTGCTCGAGATCGGCGCGGGCACCGGCTACAACGCGGCGCTGCTCGCCGAGCTGGCCGGCCCCGGCGGCCGGGTCACGAGCATCGACGTCGACCCGTGGTGCACCGCCCGCGCCCGCCGCGCGCTCGAGCGCACCGGCCACGCCGTCGACCTGCGCACCGGCGACGGCGCGCACGGCACCGGCGACGGCGCCACCTTCGACCGGATCATCGTCACGGCCGGGGCGTGGGACATCCCGCCCGCCTGGTTCGACCAGCTCGCCGTCGGCGGGCGGCTGGTGCTGCCGCTGCGCTGGCGCGGCCAGAGCCAGAGCGTTGCGTTCGTGCGGGAGGTCGACCGGCTGCGGTCCGACGGGCTCTGCCCGGCCGGCTTCATCCCCATGACAACCCTCGACGGGGAGGAGCGGGCGACCATCGGCGAGACGATCACGCTCGTCCGCGACGCCGACCAGGCGGTCGACGTCGACGGGCTGTGGGAGGTCCTCGACGGGCCGCCGTCGGCGGCCTGGACCGGCGTCACCGCCGACGCGAGCTTCCGGACCTATGGCCTGTGGCTGCGGCTCACGATCGACCCCCGCACGTGCTGGCTGCTCTCCCGCCACTCGCACACGGCACCGGACGGCTCGACCGCCGCCCCCGTCCGCGGGCCGGCGCTGGTCGACGGGGCGTCGCTCGCGCTGCTCGCCTTCCGCGGGATCGACGAGGAGCACAGCGAGCTCGGCGCTCTCGGCTTCGGCCCGTCCGGCGCGGCCCTCGCCGCGGACCTGGCGTCCCACGTCCGCGCGTGGGACGCCGCCCGGGACGCGCAGCCGCAGCTCGTCGCCCACCCCGTGGGCGCCGCCCTCCCGGACGGGCCCGTCCCGAACGGGACCGTGATCGAGAAGCGGCACACCCGGCTCGTCGTGACCTACCCGGACGAGCACCCGCCGCCGAAGCGGTGAGCGGCGAGCGCGCGCGGCGAACTTCTGGAACCGTGATGGCGTGACGGTGAACGGTGAGAACCTCCGGCCCCTCGAGGAGGGGGTGGTCCGGGAGTTCGGTGACACCGGGGAGCGGGTGAACCTCTCCTACGGCGCCTACCTGCACCTGGACCAGCTGCTGTCGGCCCAGCACCCGGTGAGTCGCCCGGTGCACCACGACGAGCTGTTGTTCATCGTGCAGCACCAGACGTCCGAGCTGTGGTTGAAGCTGGTGCTGCACGAGCTGCGGGCGGTGCGCGACCGGCTGCGCGCCAACGAGCTGCGCCCCGCGCTGAAGAGCCTCGCCCGGGTCAAGCACATCCAACGCCAGCTCACCGACCAGTGGTCGGTGCTGGCCACGCTGACGCCGTCGGAGTACGCCGAGTTCCGGCGGTTCCTCGGCACGTCGTCGGGTTTCCAGTCCTACCAGTACCGGGCCGTCGAGTTCATCCTCGGCAACAAGAACCGGGAGATGATCGAGATCTTCGACCACGACCCGGCCGCCCGCGAGCTGCTGGAGACCCTGCTCGCCGAGCCGACCGTCTACGACGAGTTCCTGCGCTACCTGCACCGCTGCGACCACGCCGTGCCGCAGCGGCTGCTGGAGCGGGACGTGACGCAGCCGCACGTGTTCACGCCCGAGCTGGTGCCGGTGTTCCGGCACATCTACGAGCACTCCCGCGAGTTCTGGGAGGCCTACGAGACCTGCGAGGAGCTGGTGGACCTCGAGGAGAACTTCCAGCTGTGGCGCTTCCGCCACCTCAAGACGGTGGAGCGCACGATCGGCACCGCGCGGGGCACCGGCGGGTCGAGCGGGGTCGGGTTCCTGCGCAAGGCCCTCGACCTGACGTTCTTCCCCGAGCTGTACGCCGTCCGCACGGAGATCCACGCACCATGACCGGCACCCGCACCTGGGCCGAGCGCGCCGCCGACGCCGACGCCACCGACCCCCTCGCCCGGCTGCGGGCGCGGTTCCTGCCCGCCCCCGGCGTCGTCGCCTACCTCGACGGCAACTCCCTCGGGCGCCCCGTCGCCGACGCCGCGAACCGGCTGGACGAGTTCGTGCACCACGCGTGGGCGCAGCGCCTGATCCGCGGCTGGACCGAGGAGGGCACGCACGGGCCCTGGATGGAGTGGCCCGAGCGGGTCGGCGACCGGATCGCCGCCCTCGCCCTCGGCGCCGCGCCCGGGCAGACCGTGCTCGCCGACTCCACCACCGTCCTGCTGTACAAGCTCGCCCGCGCCGCCGTCGACGCCGCCATCGACGAGGACCCGCGCCGCCGCGTGATCGTCGCCTTCGCCGACGACTTCCCCACCGACCGCTACGTCGTCGAGGGCATCGCCGCCGAGTGCGGCGGCAGCGTGCGCTGGCTGCACGCCGACATCGCCGCCGGCGTCACCGCAGACCAGGTCGCACGCGCCGTGGCCCCGGACACCGCGCTGGTGCTGCTCTCCCACGTCGTCTACCGATCCGGCTGGCTCACCGACGCCCCCGCCGTCGCCGAGGCCGCCCACGCCGCGGGCGCCTACGTGCTGCTCGACCTGAGCCACTCGGCCGGCTCCGTCCCGCTCGCCCTCGACGAGTGGGGCATCGACCTCGCCGTCGGCTGCACCTACAAGTTCCTCAACGGCGGCCCGGGCTCCCCCGCGTTCGCCTACCTGCGCCGCGGCCTGCACGGCCGGCTGCGCCAGCCGATCCAGGGCTGGATGGGCCGCGTCGACGCGTTCACCATGGGTCCCGGCTACGTCCCCGCCCCGGGCGCGCGCCAGCTCGTGTCCGGCACCCCGCCGATCCTCGCCGCCGTGCCCCTGCTCGCCTCCCTCGACCTGCTCGAGGAGGCCGGCATCGACGCGGTCCGCGCCAAGTCCCTCGCCCTCACCGACCTCGCCCTCGACCTGGTCGACGACTGGCTCGCCCCCTTCGGCGTCCAGGTGATCTCCCCGCGCGACCCGCAGCGCCGCGGCGGCCACATCACCATCCGGCGCCCCGGCTTCCGCGACGTCGTCGAGCGGCTCTGGGCCCGCGGCGTCATCCCCGACTACCGCGAACCCGACGCGATCCGCATCGGCCCGGCCCCGCTGTCGACGTCGTTCACCGAGCTGCACGACGGCCTCGCCGTGCTCCGCGACCTCCTGCGCGAGGAGGCGGGCTGACGGGCCGACGGTTCGTCTCGGGTTCCGCGGAACTCGGTTCACGCCGCCGCGGGGTTCCGCTTCGGGAGCAGGAGCAGGCCGAGGACGTGGCCCACGTCGAAGCTGTCGCCCCGCCCTTTCGAGCTGATCGTCTTGTGGTCGATGTGCAGGCCGGCGCGGGTGTGCACCTCCACCGCTCTCCGCCTTCCCGGTGAGTGGCTCGGCGTCGGGCACGAGTGGAGTGTTCCGTCGGGGCGGCGGAACCCCACTCCCGTCGACGCGGTCGATTTCGTAGCCGTGATCAGGATGTCGACGTCGGTCGTACCACCCAGTTCCCACGGAATGGTGCAAGGGCGGGGCCGTTGTCGACGCCGGCCCACCCGCAGCAGATCGGCCAGGGTGTCCGCGGTCCGGAGAGTCGTTGGAGACGGTGCGGAACCCGGGATAACCGGTTGCCACCGCAGCTACCGTCACCCCGTGAAGAAGGCCGTACTCACCCCGCAGGCGGAGAACTTCCCCGCCTGGTACCAGGACGTCGTTGCGCGCGCCGAACTGGCCGACAACGGCCCGGCGCGGGGAACCATGGTCATCCGACCGTGGGGGTACGCCATCTGGGAGCTCATGCAGGCGGACATGGACCGCCGGATCAAGGCGACGGGCGCGCAGAACGTCGCATTCCCGCTGTTCATCCCCATGAGCTTCCTGGAGAAGGAGAAGGAGCACGTCGAGGGCTTCTCCCCCGAACTGGCCGTGGTCACGCACGGCGGTGGGGAGGAGCTTTCGGAGCCGCTGGTGGTGCGGCCGACGTCGGAAACGGTCATCAACCACTACTTCGCCAAGTGGGTGCAGTCCCACCGGGACCTGCCGCTGATGATCAACCTGTGGAACAACGTGGTCCGCTGGGAGCTGCGACCGCGGCTGTTCCTGCGCACCACGGAGTTCCTCTGGCAGGAGGGTCACACCGCCCACGCCACGTACGCCGACGCGGTCGAGGAGACCCGGCGGATGCTGGAGGTCTACCGGCGGTTCATGGCGGAGACGCTCGCGATCTCCGTCGTGACGGGTGAGAAGTCGCCGGGCGAGCGCTTCGCGGGCGCCGACCACACGTTCACCTGCGAGGCGCTGATGCGTGACGGCAAGGCGCTGCAGATGGGCACGAGCCACAACCTCGGGCACAACTTCGCGCGCGCCTTCGACATCCAG
>NZ_DATGOP010000118.1:0-179305 GCF_035305885.1 Pseudonocardia sp. | reverse complement strand
AGCCGGTCGCGGAACTCCTTCAGGTCGTCCTTGGTGAGCTTCTTCATCTGGTGGGTCGCCATGCGGCCCTCGAAGCTCTCCAGCGTCCAGCCCTTGATGGTCTGCGCCAGGATCACCGTCGGCTGACCGACGTGCTCGCGGGCGGCGTCGAACGCCGCGTAGACCTTGCGGTAGTCGTGGCCGCCGCGGGAGAGCCGCTGGAGGTCCTCGTCGGAGAGGTCCGCGACCATCTTGCGCAGCCGCGGGTCGTCGCCGAAGAACGTGTCGCGGATGTAGGAGCCGTCGCTGATCACGTACGTCTGGAACTGGCCGTCCGGCGTGGTGTTCATCTTGTTGACGAGCACGCCGTCGACGTCCTGGGCGAGCAGCGGGTCCCAGTCGCGGCCCCAGATGACCTTGATCACGTTCCAGCCGGCGCCGCGGTAGAGCGACTCCAGCTCCTGGATGATCTTGCCGTTGCCGCGGACCGGGCCGTCGAGGCGCTGCAGGTTGCAGTTGATGACGAACGTGAGGTTGTCCAGGCCCTCCGTGGCCGGGACGTGGATCAGGCCGCGCGACTCCGGCTCGTCCATCTCCCCGTCGCCGAGGAACGCCCACACGTGCTGCTGCGAGGTGTCCTTGATGCCGCGGTGGTGCAGGTAGCGGTTGAACCGCGCCTGCATGATCGCGTTCATCGGGCCGAGGCCCATCGACACCGTCGGGAACTCCCAGAAGTCCGGCATCAGCCGGGGGTGCGGGTACGACGGCAGCCCGTGGCCGGGCCCGCCGTGCGACAGCTCCTGGCGGAACCCGTCGAGCCGGTCCTCGGTGAGGCGGCCCTCGAGGTAGGCGCGGGCGTAGATGCCGGGGGAGGCGTGGCCCTGGATGTAGACCTGATCACCCCCGCCCGGGTGATTCTTGCCGCGGAAGAAGTGGTTGAAGCCGACCTCGTACAGCGTGGCCGAGGACGCGTAGGACGAGATGTGCCCGCCGACGCTGATGCCCGGCCGCTGCGCGCGGTGCACCAACATCGCGGCGTTCCACCGGATCCAGCGGCGGTACGTCCGCTCGGTCTCCTCGTCGCCGGGGAACCACGGCTCCCGGTCGGTGGGGATGGTGTTGACGTAGTCGGTGCTGGTCAGCGCGGGAACGCCGACGTTGCGCTCCCGGGCCCGCTGCAGCAGCCGCAGCATGAGGTAGCGGGCGCGCTGCTGCCCCGCGGCGTCGAGGACCGCGTCGAAGGAGTCCAGCCACTCGGCCGTCTCCTCGGGGTCGATGTCCGGCAGGTGGGCGGCGAGCCCGTCACGGATGACGTGCACGCGCCGCGGCCCCGTCCCGGAGGTCCGGGCACTGCCGTCGGTGTTCTGGCCGGTCAAGGGATCTCCCTGCCTAGGTAGAGCTGAGTCGTTCTCCGTTGGTGCCATCCCCTATCGTGCCCCTCGGCGCTCGATCTCGTAACGAGTGGTTGCGCGTCGGACAGTCGTCGTGTTCGGATTCCGCAACCGACGAGGCCGGAGTCGGGGGGAAGGGCACCGGCTGCGAGCAGTGCACGAGGTAAAGGGGTACACGCGTGGTCGCCGCGGATGATGCCGGACGCACGTCCGACATCGCGGGCAAGCTCGGCGTCGAGCCGGGCATGGTTGTCCAGGAGCTCGGCTGGGACACCGACGTCGACGAGGCGGTGCGGGACGCCGTCGAGGAAAGAGCGGGCGACGACCTGCTCGACGAGGACGCCGACGAGGTCGTCGACCTCGTCCTGCTCTGGTGGCGGGACGGGGACGGTGACCTGGTCGACACGTTGGTGGACGCCATCGGCCCGCTCGCCGAGAACGGGGTCATCTGGGTGTTGACGCCCAAGACGGGGCGTCCCGGTCACGTGGAACCCAGTGACATCGCCGAGGCTGCACCGACGGCGGGGCTGTCCCAGACCTCGAACATCACCGTCAGCGAGGGCTGGGTGGGGACCCGCCTGGTGGCGCCGAAGGCGGCCAAGTCCCGCCGCTGACCGGCGTTCGACGCCCGCCGGTTCCTCAGGGCACGCCCGCCCGGACGTGCGCGCGGCCCGTGGGTCGTTCCGGCCCACGGGCCGGTTCGCGCGTGCCCGGCGCGCCGACCGGACCGGGGCCCGTGCCTCCCGTTCGCGTCGCGGGTGGCCTCGTCCCACTAGGCTCCTCGGGGAACCCACGGCTTGCAGCGAGGAGATCTGCTCATGGCGCCCGAGGTCGGCACCGAGGCACCCGACTTCACCCTGAAGGACCAGAACAACCAGGACGTCACGCTGTCGTCGTTCCGCGGCAGCCGCAACGTGCTGGTCGTGTTCTACCCGTTCGCGTTCTCCGGGATCTGCACCGGCGAACTGTGCGCGGTCCGCGACGACATCGGCACGTTCCAGAACGAGAACGTCCAGGTGCTCGGGGTGTCCGTCGACCACGTGTTCGCCCTCAAGGCCTGGGCCCTCCAGGAGGGCTACCAGTTCCCCCTCCTGTCGGACTTCTGGCCGCACGGTGAGGTCGCCAAGGCCTACGGGGTGTTCAACGAAGACCGCGGCATGGCCGTGCGCGGCACCTTCCTCGTGGACAAGTCCGGCGTCGTGCGGTTCGCCGAGGTGAACGCGCCCGGGGAAGCCCGCGACCAGGAGGCGTGGAAGAAGGCGCTGGCCACGGTGGCCTAGCATCTGCCGGTCGCTCAAGGCGGCCGGATCCCGGGCGCGTAGCTCAGCGGGAGAGCACTCGGCTTACACCCGAGCGGTCGCAGGTTCGATCCCTGCCGCGCCCACCAGCCCTCGTCCCCGTCACGGATCACCGCGGCTCACGAGCCGGAGGATCGGGATCCGCCGGCCGACCGCCGCCGTCGCGGCGCGGTAGTCGCGCCACCCGGGGTAGACCCGCTCGGCGAGCGCGAACAGCCGCGCGCACTCGTCGGGATCGGTGCCCTCGCGCGCGGTGAACCGCTCGCCCCCGAGCTCGCAGCGCGGGAGCCCCGACCTCGCGCCCGTGGTGGTGAGCGGCGCGGTGGTGATGGTGCCCAGCGTCGTGGTGGAGCGCCCACCGGTCACCCGGTACGGCCACGGGTCGACGCGAGCCGACACGTGGCGCACGAACCACTGGCCCGCGGCCGAGCGCCCGAACGCCACCATGGCCGCGTACACCCACCCGCGCCTGGCACGCGGGTCCACTCGGTGTAGCGACACGCGGTGACAGTACCGCTGTCGTCGGCCGCCGCTCACCCACGAAAGTGCTGTTCACGGCGCCCGCTCCGGCGATATGTGCACTTGCGCGTTAATTAAGACTGTGGTTACATATCGGCGTGGACGCGTTCACGGTGCTGGCCGATCCGCTGCGGCGGGAGGTCGTCGAGATGCTTGCCGACGGTCCGGTCACGGCGGGGGAGATCGCCGCCCGGTTCCCCGTCACGCGGCCCGCGGTGAGCAGGCACCTGCGCGTCCTGCGCGAGTCCGGGCTCGTCGCCTCCGAGGTGCGCGGCCAGCACCGCGTCTACACGCTCCGTCGGGAGGGGCTCGTCGAGCTGGACCGCTGGCTCGACCGGTTCCGCCCGCTCGCCCCCGTCGAAGCCGCACCGGCCGGGCCCGCGGCACGCCTCGACGCCCTCGACACCGAACTGCACCGCGGGCGCCGGGTCCGGCGCCGTGCCCGCACCGACACCCCAGGAGCACACCGTGGCAGCGCCTGATCCCGACGTCCGCACCCTCACGCTGCGCCGCAGCTACCCCGACCCCGTCGAGGACGTGTGGTCGGCGTTCACCGAGTCCGACCGCCTCGCCCGCTGGTTCGGCTCCTACCGCGGCGCCGGACGTCCCGGCGGCACCGTGGAGCTCACGGTCACCGGCGAGGTCGACGCGGGCGGCGCCGTCGCCGACCCGGTGACGGTCACCATCCACGAGTGCGCGGCCCCGCACCGGCTCGTCGTCGAGATCCCGGACACCGCAGGCGGGCCCTCCTGGCTGGTGGAGGTCACGCTGACCAGCGCGGGCACCGGCACCGAGCTCGAGTTCGTCCAGCGGCTGGTCGAGGGCGTCGACGCGGCCGACGTCGAGGCCGGGTGGAACTGGTACCTCGATCGCCTCGGCGCCTCGCTGCACGGCGAGCCCATGCCGGAGTGGAGCGCCTACGCGCCGAGCTGAGGGCGGGAGCGATCGCGGGGCCGCGTCAGGCGGGTTGGCGTTGCGGCTTGACGCCGACGGTCGTCGCGCCGTGCCCCTCTGCGGCCAGCACGCTCCCCAGGAGCCCCGGGAACCGCCGTTCGAGCTCGTCGAGGCGCAGGTGCACGTAGCAGCGGGTGCCCTCCTCGCGGGTCCGCGTGATCCCCGAGGATCTGAGCACCTTCAGGTGGTGGCTGAGGGTGGACTTCGCCACGGGGGTGTCCAGCTCGCCCCATTGGCGCTCGACGCCGTCGGACAGCAACCGCACCAGGCCCAGCCGCAGCGGGTCGGACAGGGCGGCGAGCACCGTGGTCAGCGGCACCTCGTCCAGGTCCGGGTGCTGTGCGTCCTTCGCCACGCACCCAGTATGGCACCCACCTTATTCGATGTTCTACGAACATCGAATAAGGTGGGTGCATGGCTCACCCCCGTTCGCCCGGCTGGCTGGCCGGGCTCTTCGTCGCCACGCTCGCGCTGGGGACCGACGAGTTCGTGATCGCCGGGCTGCTGCCCGAGCTGGCCGCGGACCTGCAGATCTCCATCGGCGGAGCCGGTCAGCTGATCACGGTGTTCGCGCTCGCGTTCGGCCTCGGTGCCCCCGTCGTGGCAGCCGTGCTGGACCCGTACCCGCGGCGCCGCGTGATCCTGGCCGCGCTGGCGGTGTTCGCGGCGGCGAACGTCGCCGCCGCCGTCGCGACCACCTTCGGCGTCCTCGTCGTGCTGCGGGGCCTCGCCGGCCTGTCCGCCGCGGTCGTCTCGTCCACGGCGTTCACCGTCGCCGCGCAGGGCGCGCCGCCCGATCGGCAGGGCCGCTACCTGGCGGTCGTCACCTCGGGCCTGACCGTGGCGCTGTTCACCGGTGTGCCGGTCGGCGCCTGGGTCGGGGCCCGCTTCGGGTGGCGCTCGACCTTCGTCCTGATCGCGCTCGTCGCGCTGGGGTCGATGGTCACGCTGGCCGCCGGGCTGCCTCGGATGGAGGGGGCGGGGTCGACCCGCCTCGCCCAGCGGCTCGGCCCCCTGCGGAACGCGCGGGTGATCCGTCTCGTCCTGGCCGTCTTCCTGGCCGGAGCGGGCGGGCTGATGTTCTACAGCTACCTCTCCGCCCTCCTGGTGCACCACCCGGGTGACGCGGGGGCGCTGCCGCTGGTCCTGCTGCTCGTCGGCGTCATCGGCGTGCCCTCGGCGTTCCTCGGCGGCAGGCTCGCCGACCGGTACGGCGGTCGCCGCAGCCGCCTGCTCGTCATCGGCGGTCATGCCATCGCCCTCGCCGGGACCGGCGTCCTGTTCGGCCTGGGCGCTCCGCTCCCGCTGCTCCTGGTCGGGATCGCCGCGTGGTCGGTGTTCGCGTGGGCCCTCAACCCACCTCTGCAGGCCAGCACCATCGAGGCCGCACCCGAGGCGCCCATGCCGGCCCTCTCGCTGAACATCTCCGGCCTCTACCTCGGCACCGCCGCGGCCGGCGCCATCGGCGGGGTGATCGTCGACGGCCCGGGCGCGCCGTGGATCCCGTTCGTGGCGGCCGCGCTGCTGGCGCTCGCATGGGCCGGCGCGTCGTTCCGCACGCCCGAACCGGCGGCCCCTCGGGTGCCGTGCCCGACCACGAGCAGCGGGTAGCCGCCATCGGGCACGCTTCGGTGCGGGGGTGGTGCCCGGACGGGCGGTCGCGCGACGACGGTCATCCCTGCGCGCAGATCCGGTCGAAGCTGCGCTCCCTCGTCGACCGCCGATCAGCCGGGCACGACCGTCGGCCCGTGACGGGCACCCGGTACCCCACACGTTCGGCACCGTGTTGCCCACCCTCGCGGCCGGGTGGCAGGTGATCGCCACCGAGCTGCAGGGTCACGGCCACACCGCCGACATCGACCGCGACACCACGCTGGACAACCTCGCGGACGACGTCGTGGCGCTGCTCGACGAGCTGGCCAGCGAGCGGGTCGACCTGTTCGGCTACAGCCTCGGCGGCCGCACCGCGCTGCGGGTGGCGATGCTGCACCGCGACCGGGTCGGGCGGCTGGTGGCCGCCGCCACCCACTACCGCAGCGACGGCTACCACCCCGGCATCCGCCCACCGCAGCCGGCCGTCGCCGACGGCGAGGCAGCGTATGGGTCCACGCCCGGCCCGGCCACGATGCGCAGGTCGAACAACGCCACCGCGTGGACCACGCTCGACCGCTACCGATCGGCAGCTCCTGGCCGGTATCTACGGCGCCCGCCACCCCTCCTCCCTGCACGCCGCGGCCCGTCGGCCACGGATCCCGGCGACGGAGGGCAGGTGTGTCCGATGCCGACGCAACCCGACATCGACGAGGTGGTCGCCCGCTACGGGCGCGACGAACTGGGCGCCGGGGCCGCGGTGGCCGCCCTGCGCGAGGCGCTGCCGTCGGTGCTCGTGGACACCGCCACCAGCCGGTTGCTCACCCCCGACCAGCACCGGCGCCTCCTGGACGCGGCGCAGGCCGGGGCCGAGGCGCAGGAGGTGGAGCCCGGTGCCGGCGCCTACCGCCACCACGCCACCCCGCGGCCGGCCGGTGCCTACCTCAACCCCGGCGCGCCGGTGATCCCCGGGGCCTACCGCGACCCGGACGCCGGGCGGCCGGGCCCGGCGGGCTAGTACGCAGGGGCGTCGGGCGGGCGGCAGGAGTCCAGCAGCGCCCGGCGGGCGCGGGCGAGCGCCGCCGGCCTCCGCTGGAGGAGGGGGTCGTTCCACCAGAGGGCCTCAGCGATGTCGGCGGCCTTGAGCAGCGCGTCCATCCGGGCGTCGGTCAGCAGGACCTCGTGCAGGACGTGCATCACCGCACCTCCCGTGGTCGGCAGGTGGCGTCCGGATGGTGCCGAGCGCGCGCGTCGTGCCCGCGGGCTCGCTACGCCGTGGCGCCCCGTTGACCGGGACGCCGGGAAGCGAGGATGGCGTCGTGACCGAGGACGTGTGGGCGGGCCTGGTGGATCCGTTCGTCAAGGGCGCGTACGCCTCCGTGAAGGGCCGCGTGCGCACCTACGTGGTGCACCAGCACCTGACCGCCCACCTGCCCCCACCCCCGGCGGCCGTGCTGGACGTCGGCGGCGGCGCGGGGCACCAGTCGCTCCCGCTGGCCCGCCTCGGCTACGAGGTGGTCCTGCTCGACTCGTCGGAGGCCATGCTGTCCGCGGCGCAGGAGCGGATGGCCGCCGAGCCCGCGCAGGTCCGGGGCCGGGTGCGGCTGGTGCTCGGCCGCGGGGAGGACGCGCCGTCGCTCACCGGCGGCCGGGCGTTCGACGCGGTGCTGTGCCACGGCGTGCTCATGTACCTGCCCGACCCGGCGCCGATGGTCGAGGCGCTGTGCGCGTGCGCGCGGCCGGACGGCCTGGTGTCGGTGCTCGCCCTGAACGCGGAGACGCTCGCCGTCCGGCCCGCCCTGGAACGCCGGTGGGAGGACGCGCTGGCGGCCTTCGACGCGGGCGGCGAGCGCGGCGTGCTCGGGCTGGACACGCGCGCCGACACCGTCGACGGTCTGTCCGCGCTGCTCGCGGGCCACGGGGCGCGGCCGCTCGCGTGGTACGGCGTCTGGCTGTTCAGCGACTGGATGTCGCTCGACGCCGACGACGGCGAGCTCGCGCGGATCGCGCAGGTGGAGCTGGAGGCGAGCCGCCGCGACCCGTACCGGCGGCTCAGCCGGGTGTTCCACCTCCTGGCGCGCAGGTGAGCAGCCGCCACGTGGTGAGGGCGAGCCGGGCCCTGGTCAGCCCGGTGGGGTCGGTGAGGTCGATGCCGAGCGCCTTGCCGAGCTGGTCCAGCCGGCGGGTGACGCTGCTGTGGTGCAGGTGCAGCAGCTCGGCGGCCCGGCGGTGGGAGCCGGTGGCGCAGTAGGCGTCGAGGGTTGCGAGGTCGTCCGGGTCGTCGGCCACGCGGGCGACGGCGGCCACGTCGGGGTTCGCGCGCGCCTCGTCCTCCGGCACCTGGGCGAGCAACGCCAGCGCACCCAGGTCGGCGTGGTGCACGACCGGCCGGCGCTCGGTGGTGAAGCGCAGCGCGGTGCGGGCCTCCCGCCAGGACCGGTCGGGGCTGTCGGCGCTGCCGATCCCCGCGCGCACGCCGTCCGGGAACCGGGCCCGGTCGACGGTGGTGACCAGCAGGACGCCCACGTCGGCGAGCGGCGCGGCCTTCACCGGCCGGCCCGGGCAGATCCGGGCGCCGATCTTGTCGAGGGGGAGCTGCGACCGCACGGCGACGACGTGGACCGGCAGGTCCGCGGCGAACCCCAGCAGCCGCAGCGCCCGGCTGCGGGCGGCGTCGTCGCTGTCCGGGCTGATCACGAGCTCGACGAGGGCGGGGTCGGCCATGGTGGTGCGGGCGGGCCCGTACCGCTCGACGACGGCGGCCGCGGCGATGGCGAGCCGGTCCAGCAGCACCTCGTCCAGCGGCCCGGACGGGCCGGGCCGCTCCAGCCACACCGTGCCGATCTCCTCCTCGTCGAGCACCACCGGGGCCGACAGCGACGCGGCCCCCGCCGGGGAGGGCGCTTCCCTGCCGTCGGGCCCGATGCGAATGGTGCGCCCCGTGCCGTGGAGCCGGATGCCGGCCACGCACTGGGCCAGCCCGGCCGACGCCCGCGCGAGCGCGGGGAGGTCCACCCGCCTGCGCATGAGCGTGTCGTAGACCATCACGATGCGCAGGGCGCCCTCGGCGTGCGAGTCCAGGTTGGACAGCCGGGCGACCAGTGCTTCCACCCACCCGAGGATAGGCGCTGTCGGTGCGCCGATCGGTGCGTCGATCGGTGCGGATGCGCGGCGCTTGGCGGGTGATCGTCACGCCGGGCGCGGCCAGGATGGCGGGCATGGATCCCGAGTTGGAAGCGTTCGTCCCGCTCCTGCCGCAGCTCGACCCGCGCGACCCGGCCGCAGCCCGCAGGACGTTCGCCGAGCTGGCCACCTCGATCCCGGCAACCGACGCCTCGGACCTGGAGATCGAGGACCTCGACGTGCCCGCCGACCCCGCCGTGCCGGTGCGGATCTACCGACCGCAACAGGCCGAGGGTGCGCTGGTGTGGCTGCACGGCGGCGGATGGGTCGTCGGTGACCTCGACACCGAGCACCCGTGGGCCGCCCTGCTCGCCCGCCGGTCCGGCGCGGTCGTGATCTCGGTGGGCTACCGCCTCGCGCCGGAGCACCCGTTCCCGGCCCCGCACGACGACGCCTACGCCGTGCTGTGCTGGGTGGCCGAGCACGCCGCCGAGCTCGGCATCGACCCCGACCGGATCGCGGTGGGCGGGCACAGCGCGGGCGGCGGCCTCGCCGCCGGGGTGGCGCTGCGGGCCCGCGACGAGAAGGGCCCGCACATCTGCTTCCAGCTGCTCAACCAGCCCGGCCTCGACGACCGGCTGGAGACGTGGTCGGCCCGCACCTTCACCGACACCCCGTGGTGGAACCGCGACCGGCTCGCCGCGGCGTGGCGCTACCACCTGGGCGGGTCACCCGCCACGCCGTACGCCGCGCCGGCCAGGGCCGAGGACCTGTCGGGCCTGCCGCCCGCCTACATCGCGACGGCGGAGCTGTGCCCCAACCGCGACGAGGACATCCTCTACGCGCTCCGCCTGCTGCAGGCGGGGGTGTCGGTCGAGCTGCACCAGTGGCCCGGCACGTTCCACGGCTCGCAGGCGATCCACACCGCCGCGGTGTCGCAGCGCCAGATCGCCGAGCTGGGTGAGGTCATCCGCCGGGCGGTGGCCGGGTGAGCGGGGCGCGCAGGCCGATCCTGCTGGTCGGCCTGGCCGTCTTCGCCCTGATGACCGGCCAGCAGATGGTGAACCCGATCCTGCCGCCGCTGGCCCGCGAGCTCGGGTTCAGCGAGCTGGCGCTCGGGATCGTGTGGACGGTCGGCGCGTCCGGTGTCGTACTGGCGAGCTCGTTCTGGAGCCGCCGCGCCACCACCTGGGGCCACCGGCCGGTCCTGCTGATCTCGCTGTCCGGCGCGACCGTCGCGCTGCTGGCGTTCGCCGCCACCGCCCAGGCCGGGCTGGCCGGCGCGCTCACGGGTGCGGTGTTGTTCGCGTCGATCCTGCTCACCCGGGGTGTCGTGTTCGGGCTGGCCTGGGCCGCGACCCCGGTCACCGCGCAGTCCTACGTCGCCGACGTGACCACCGGCCCGACCGAACGGGTGCGCGGCATGTCCGTGATCGGCGCGGCGCAGGGCCTCGGCCTCGCGGTCGGGCCCGCGCTGGGCGGGGCGCTGAGCGCGGTCGGCCTGCTGGCGCCGATCTACGCGGCGCCCGCGATCGTCGCCCTGATCGGTGTCCTCGTCTGGATCGGGCTTCCGCGCCCGCAGGCCCGCGGGCCCCGTCCTCCGGCGGTGCGGGTGAGCCCGTTCGACGGCCGCATGTGGCCGTTCCTGACCACCGGGTTCGGGATGTACCTCGCGTTCGGCCTCGTGCTGATGACGATCGGGTTCCTCGTGCAGGACCGGCTGCAGCTCACCACGCAGGCCACCGGGCAGGCGACCGGCCTGGTCATGCTGGCCGGGGCGAGCGCCGTCATCGTCGTCCAGGCGGTGGTCGTGCCGCGGCTGAACTGGCCGCCGCTGCGGCTCATCCGGGTCGGCGTCGTCGTCATGACGGCGGGCATGGTCCTCACCGTCGCGGCCGGCACCGGGCCCCTGCTCGCGGTGTCGATGGCCGTGCTCGGCGCGGGTCTCGGGTTCGGCTTCCCGGGGGTCACGGCCGCACCCACCCTGCTCGCCACCCGCGAGGAGCAGGGGGCCGTGGCCGGGCTGGTCGGCACCAGCAACGCGCTCACCTTCATGCTCGGCCCGCTCCTGGGCACCGCCCTGTACGAGATCGGCCCCGCCGTCCCGTACCTGCTCGGCGCGGTGCTGCTCGCGGGGCTGGCCGTCTTCACGTTCGTCCACCCCGGCCTGCGCCAGGCGCCGGAGCGCCCGAGCGACCTGGTCGCGGCCGACCTGTAGGCAGTGGGGAGACACGATGGATGAGGCGATGGGCCTGTCGGAGCTGCTGCGCCCGATCCGGTCGCGGCTGGGCGCGGCGGTCGGTCTCCAGGCCGTCGCGGCGGTCGTCGCCGTGGTGCCGTTCGCCGCGGTCGCCGAGCTGGCACGGGTGCTGCTGGCGGACGGCCCGGTCGACGCGTCCCGCGCGTGGACGGTCGCCGCGGTCGCGGCCGGCGCGCTCGTGGTGTGGGTGCTGCTGACCGGGTTGGCCGGGGTCATCGCCCACCACGCCGACCTGGACTTCCAGCTGTCGGTGCGGCGGCGGATGGTCGACCGGCTCGGCCGGGTGCCGCTGGGCTGGTTCACCGACCGCGGCGCGGGCGGGATCGGCAAGGCCGTCCAGCACGACGTGGACACCATGCACCACCTGGTGGCGCACGCGGCGTTGAACCTCACCGCGAGCGTGCTCACCCCGCTGGTGTCGCTCGCCTACCTGTTCTGGGTGGACTGGCGGATGGCGCTGATCACGCTGATCCCCATCGCGGTGGGGGTGGCCTCGATCGTCCGGGCCGCGAAGCGGATGGGCGGGCGGTCGGCGGAGCTCGACGGGGCGCAGCAGCGCATCAGCAGCCGGGTCGTCGAGTTCGTCGAGGGCATCGCCGTGGTCAAGATGTTCGGCCAGGCCGGGCGCGCGCACCGGAAGTACGCGCAGGCAGCCGACGACTTCGCCGACTTCTTCCTCGCCTGGATCGCGAAGGCCTACCGGGCGAGCGCGGTCGCGGAGCTGGCCTTCAGCCCGGTGACCGTCCTGCTCGCGGTGCTGGTCGGCGGGACCGCGATGGTCTCGGCCGGGCAGCTCGAGGCGGTCGACCTGCTGCCGTTCGCGATCCTCGGCATCGGCGTGGCCGGGCCCATGCAGGCTCTGCACCACTACAGCCACGACGTGGAACGGTCGAGCGCGGCGGCGAAGCGGGTGGGTGCGCTGCTCGCGGCGCCGGAGCTGCCGGTCTCGCCCCGCCCGCGCCTGCCGGAGGCGAGCCGGGTGGAGCTCTCGCGCGTCTCGTTCGGCTACGACGCGCAGCGCCCGGTCCTGCGGGAGATCGACCTGGTGCTCGAACCGGGAACCGTGACCGCGCTCGTCGGGGCTTCCGGATCGGGCAAGACCACGCTCGCCAAGCTGCTGCCGCGCTTCTTCGACCCGACCTCCGGCGCGGTCACGATCGGCGGGGTCGACGTGCGCGACATCGCCCCGGAACGGCTGTACCGGCTGGTGACGTTCGTCCTGCAGGACGTCCAGCTGCTCGACGCCACCGTGCGCGACAACATCCGGCTCGCCCGACCCGACGCGGACGACGAGACGGTGCAGCGGGCGGCGCGGGCGGCCGCCATCGCCGAGCGCATCGAGGCGTTGCCGCGGGGCTACGACTCGGTGGTCGGCCGCGACGTGCGCTTCTCCGGCGGCGAGGCGCAGCGGATCTCCATCGCCAGGGCGATCCTCGCCGACACCCCGATCGTGGTGCTCGACGAGGCGACCGCGCACGCCGACCCCGAGTCGGAGGCGCTGATCCAGGACGCCCTGTCGGAGCTGGCGGCCGGCCGGACGGTGCTCGTCGTGGCGCACCGGCTCGCGACGGTCGTCGGGGCCGACCGGATCGTGGTGCTCGACGGGGGCCGGATCGTCGAGCAGGGCACGCACGAGGAGTTGCTCGCCGCGGACGGCCGCTACGCGCGGATGTG
Organism: Pseudonocardia sp.; assembly: GCF_035305885.1. Lineage (GTDB taxonomy): Bacteria > Actinomycetota > Actinomycetes > Mycobacteriales > Pseudonocardiaceae > Pseudonocardia. The sequence continues at coordinate 166,517 of NZ_DATGOP010000118.1, read as the reverse complement.
GCGGCTGCAGGAGCAGGTGGGCGCGGCACTCGCGGGAGGACCTCGATGATCGAGCGGCTGTTCACCGCGCTCGGCCCCGAGCACGATCGGGCGCTGCGCAGGCTGCTGAGCCTGCTCGGCGCGGCGGCGGTGCTGCAGGGGTTGGCGTTCGCGCTGCTGGTGCCGGCGCTGCGCGAGCTGCTCGGCGGCGCGCCCGCAGGGGCGTGGCCGTGGGTGGTCGCCCTCGCCCTGCTGTGGGCCGGCTACGCGGTCGTCAACTACTCGGGGACGCTCACCGGATTCCGGACCGGGGCGCGCCTGAGCCGGGACCTGCACCACCGCATCGGCGACAAGGTCGCGCAGCTGCCGCTCGCCTGGTTCACCGCCGACCGGGTCGGTGGGCTCGGCCGCCTGGCGACGCAGCGCGTCCTCGACATCATGGGGGTCCCCGCGAACCTGCTGCGGCAGTTGGTCGACGCGTCGGTCACGCCGCTCGTCGTGGTCGCCGCGATGTTCCTGTTCGACTGGCGGCTGGCGGCGTCGATGACCGTCGCCGCGGCCGTGGTCGCGCTCGTCTACCGGGCGGCGGGCCGGCGCATGCAGGCGGCCGACCGCGCCGCGGACCGCGTCCACGCCGCCGCCGCCGGGCGGATCGTCGAGTTCGCCCGCGCCCAGCCGGTGCTGCGGGCGTTCGGGCGCACCGTCGAGGGGCACGCCGCGCTGGACGCCGCGCTCGCCGAGCAGCACGGGGCCGGCCACCGGACGCTGCGCGCGGGCGTGCCCGGGGTGCTGGGGCTCGGCGCCGTCGCGCAGGCGTCGTTCGTCGCGCTGCTGGCGCTGGGGACGCACTTCGCCCTCGGCGGTTCGCTGGGTGCCGCCGAGCTGATCGCGGTCCTGGTGCTCGCGGCCCGGTTCGTCCAGCCCGTGATCCTCATCGCCGAGCTCGGCGGCGCGCTACGGGTCGCGGAGAACGCCCTGGAGGAGATCAACTCGCTGCTCGCCACGCCGACGCTGCCGGAGCCGGAGGTGTCGCGGCCGACGTGCGGCGTCGACATCGAGCTCGACGCCGTGCGCTTCGGCTACGACGGCACCCCGGTGCTGAACGGGCTGTCGATGCGGGTGCCGCAGGGCGCGATGACCGCGCTCGTCGGCCCGTCCGGCGCCGGGAAGACAACCGTGATCAAGCTGATCGCGCGGTTCTTCGACCCGGACGCGGGCGCGGTGCGGGTGGGCGGTGTCGACGTCCGCGACCTGCGCACCGAGGAGCTCATGTCGCTGATCTCGGTGGTCTTCCAGGACGTCTACCTGTTCGACGGCAGCATCCTGGACAACGTGCGCATCGGGCGCCCCGACGCCACCGACGAGGAGGTCCGCGCCGCGGCGCGCACGGCGCGGGTCGACGACATCGCCGAGCGCCTGCCGGGCGGCTGGGACGCCCCGGTGGGGGAGGGCGGCAGCCGCCTCTCCGGGGGCGAGCGGCAGCGCATCTCGATCGCGCGCGCCCTGCTCAAGAACACCCCGATCGTCCTGTTCGACGAGCCCACCGCGGCCCTCGACGCCGAGAACGAGCACGCGCTGCAGCAGGCGATGGCCGCGCTCGCGCGGGACCGCACGGTCCTGGTGATCGCCCACCGGCTGCACACGCTGCGCGGGGCCGACCACATCGTCGTCCTCGACGGTGGCCGGGCGGTGGAGGCGGGCAGCCACGAGGAGCTGCTCGCGCTCGAGGGCCGGTACGCGCGGTTCTGGCGGGAGCGCCAGCGGGCGCAGGGGTGGCGGCTGGTGGGCCGCGCCTGAGGGGCGGCGGGTCCCGCGGAACCGCTCGCCGCTCGTCCTGATGCGCAGCCCCGGTGGGCCTCCTGGCGGGGCCGCGGATTGTGCGGGCAGGTGTTCGCCGGGCAGACCGGGGGCCTGCCCGGCTCGACGCCCGCCGCCAGGAGGTGGTCCACCCGCGGTCCCGCGGAACCCGCGTGGTGGGCTCCGCCCCTTCCGACGAGCGGCGCGTTGGTCGCACGGGTTCCGACGAACGCGCCGTTCGTCGGGAGAAGGGGCGTCTCCCGCTAGGTTCCGCTACCCCTGGCGGCCCGCGACCTTCTCCAGCGTCGGCCGCAGCTGGTCGATCAGCCACTCGACGGCGGCGACGTTCGGGGCCTGCAGCGCGATGGCCTGGTCGAGGGTGAGCGGCAGGTAGGTGCCCTCGCGGACCGGGCGCAGCTGCTGGACGAGCGCGTTGCCCTCGAACCGGGCCTGATCGTCCGAGGTGGCGAACGTCATGAACAGCACGTCGGCGCTGTCGAGCAGGCCGACCTCCTCGTAGCTGACGCCGACCGTGCCGGGGGCGAGGGCGTCGGAGGCGGGCGCGTCGCGGAACGGCTCGGGGATCTCGAGGCCGAGGGAGCGCATGAACACGGTGGCGAGGTTCTCCTCGCCGACGACCATCGGGAGGATGTCGCCGCGCGCCTGCCCGAACAGGTAGGTGCGGCCGGCGAGGCCGGGCAGCTCGGCGCGCAGTGCCGCGACGGCCCCCTCGGCCTCGGCGATCAGGGCCTCGACCTTCTCGCTCTCGCCGAGCGCCCGGCCGATCCGGCGGGCGTCCTCCTGCATCGACGAGCCGAACAGGGAGCGCTCGTAGACCACGACCGGGGCGATGCCGGAGAGCCGGTCGTAGGTGGCCTGGTCCGCCACCAGGGCCGAGCCCACCGCGAGGATCAGGTCGGGCTGGTAGGAGGCCACCTTCTCGATGCTCACGCCGCCGTTCTCGTCGGCCTCGATGCCGAGTACGTCGTCCGGCAGGGGCGTGCGGATGTAGGGCAGGTTCGGGTCACCCGTGCCGTCGTAGCTGTAGTTGCGCAGCGCGCCCACGATCGGCGCTCCGACCGCGTCGGCGATCGCGATGTCGTTGTAGCCCAGCGCCACGACGCGCTGCGGCTTGGCCGGGATCGTCGTCGTGCCGAACGCGTGGGTGATCGTGACCGGGAACGCCTCGCCCGTCGCCCCGGCGGCGGGCGACGGCGGCGGCTCGCCGGCCCCGCAGGCGGTCAGGACGAGCGAGCAGACGGCGGCGAGTGCCGCGACGAACGCCGGGCGCATGGATCTCCTCGCGGGACAGGTGAGCCTAAGCTAATCGATCGGGTGGACGATAACCGACGCCGTGCGATGAGTTCTCGCGCCGCCCGCGGTCTCACCTCCGGACGTGATCCACGACGGGAGGAGAGACCACGATGACCACCACCGTTGCCCGCGCGACCAGCCCGGCCCCCGCCCGCGTCGGCGACCGGGTCCGCGACGCCGTGCTGCTGGCCTTCCGGCTCGTGATCTGCTTCCTGTTCACGCTGCACGGCGTGATGGCGTTCGGCGCGTTCGGCGGCGTCGACGGGCAGGGCGGGTCGGCGCCCGCGTTCACGATGGGGTGGTGGGCCGGCGTGATCGAGACCGTCGGCGCCCTGCTGATCGCCGTCGGGTTCTGCACGCGGGCCGCCGCGTTCGTGCTGTCCGGGGTGATGGCCTTCGCCTACTTCACGGTGCACGCCCCGATGGGCTGGAACCCGATCTTCAACATGGGCGAGCCCGCCGCGCTCTACAGCTGGATCTTCCTGCTGATCTGGGCGGTCGGTGGCGGCCGCTACACGGTGGACGCGCTCCGCTCCGCCCGCTGAGCCAGGATGGGGCGGACGGCGTCCGCACCGAGAGGAGAGCGCGCATGAGCCTGCCCGTGCCCGAGGACGACGGGGCCGCCGACCACCTGCCCGGGCTCGCCCTACCGCACGTGGAGCTGCCCAGCACGGCGGGCGGCACCGTCGCGCTGGACGCGCTGGGGCCCGGGCGCACCGTGCTGTACGTCTACCCGCGCACCGCCCCGGCGGACGGGACCGTCCCCGACGGCTGGGACGAGATCCCGGGCGCCCGCGGCTGCACGCCCGAGGCCTGCAGCTTCCGCGACCACCACCAGGACCTGCTCGCCGCGGGCGCCGCCGGGGTCTACGGGCTCTCCGCGCAGGACACCGACTACCAGCGCGAGGTCGTCGAGCGGCTGCACCTGCCGTTCGCGCTGCTGGCCGACCCCGGCCTCGTGCTGGCCGGGGCGCTGCGCCTGCCCACCTTCACCGCCGCCGGGATGACGCTGTACCGGCGCCACACGCTGGTGATCCGCGACGGGCGGATCGAGCACGTCTTCTACCCGGTCTTCCCGCCGGGCGAGCACGCGGGCGAGGTCCTCGACTGGCTCCGCACGGCCGCCTGAGCCGGGCTCAGCGGGCCACCGCGAGCCCGAACGGAACCGGCCCGAGCGCCCGCACGAGCGGGCGGACGAGCAGCACGAACGCCTCCGTCACCCGGGCCGTGGCGAGCCCGCCCAGGTCGACGACCCACTCCGGCCGCCAGCCCAGGTCCACGAGCAGGGCGGCGACCTCCGCCCGTGCCGCGTCGTCGTCGCCGGAGACGAACGCCGAGGGCGGCGTGGCGAAGGTGTCCGGCGCGGCCATCGCCTCCGCGGGCCCGATCGTGTTGAGGGTCTTCACCACGCGGGTGCCGGGCAGCGCCCGCTGCAGCTGCTCGGCCAGGCTGGAGCCGGGGTAGCAGAGCGCCGACGCGAACCCGTCGGCACCGGTCCGCACGGCGTTGGCGACGTCGACGAGCACGCTGCCCGCGAGCTGCGGGGCGAGCGGGCGCAGGAGGTCGACCGACTCGTGCCCCGGGGTGGCGTTCACGACGACGTCGGCGCCCTCGGCTGCCTCCGCGAGCCCGGCGAGGGGGACCGGGACGCCCCAGCCGGGCGCGCGGCGGGCGGGGTCGCGGGAGCCGGCCGTGACGGTGTGCCCGGCCCGGGCGAGCGCCCCGGCGAGCGCGGCGCCGACGGCGCCGGTGCCGAGGACGGCGATGCGTGTCATGGCCGCGACGCTATGGCGGCGGGTAGAACGGTCGGGAGTAGGCACTTCGAAGATCCCAGGGCACCGGGAGGAGCGTTCGTGACCACGCGGACGGCCGCGCAGCGGCAGGAGGAGCGCCGGATCGCGCACCGGGCGGCGGTCGCGGCCTGCCCCACCCAGGAGGTGCTCGGGCGGCTCGGCGACAAGTGGGTGCCGCTGGTCCTCCGGGCGCTGCGCGACGGCCCCCGCCGCCACGGGGAGCTCGCCCGCACCCTGGCCGGGGCCCGCCAGAAGGTGCTCACCCAGGCGCTGCGCACGCTGGAACGCGACGGCCTGGTCACCCGCACCGTCACCGCGGGCGTGCCGGTGCGGGTCGACTACGCCCTCACCGCGCTCGGCCGCAGCCTCCTCGAACTGGTCGAGGCCGTGGAGGAGTGGGCCGACCGGCACGTCCCGGCCCTGCACGCCGCCCGGCGCGGCTACGACGAGGCGCAGCGGTCCGGCGCGCCCTATAGCGGTGGCGCGACCTAGCAGTGGCGCGGTGGCGGCACGTCGAGCGCCGGGCTGCGGTCGAAGAACCCGACCGGCTGCAGCAGGAACCCGACGTGCTGCACCGGCATCACCGGCCAGTCCTCGAGCCGGGCGACGTGGTGGGAGCCGAACGTGTACCAGACCACGACGTCGGTGTCGCTGACGGAGCGGTCGGCCGCCGTCCAGCGGGGCAGGCCGTCGCCCCCGGGGTGCTGGTTGGGGTAGTCGCCCGCGGCGTGCCGTTCGTCCTCGGCGTAGGGCGTGACCCACAGGTGGTGGGCCATGAACCCGGCGCGGCGCATCACGCTCGCCTCGGGCCGCACGAACGGCACCACCGTGCCGTGCGGCTTGATCGCGTACGCCGTCGGCTCGCCGACCGCGTTGCGGGCCTCGCTGCTGCGCACCTCCCAGTAGCGGGCCGAGTCGAGGCTCACCCGCCGCCGCGCGGAGAGCTCGGAGTCGAGCCGGGTGGCGACGGTGCGGTAGCCGTTGCCCAGCGGGTTCTCCGGGCCCTCCGGGTCGGTGACGGTGTCGATCTCGTAGACGGAGTTGGTGGTGCCGTCGACGTCGAAGTCGAGCCGGACGTTGAACACGTGCTGGTGGATCGGGGCGTAGAGCCCGTCGGTGTTGAGCAGCTGGCCGTGGGTCGGCCTCGTGCCCGGCGGCACCGCGCCGGTGGACATGATCCCGGTGAGCTTGACGTCGAACTCGATCGACCCGTCCTGGTACAGGTACCAGAAGAAGCCGTACTCGTAGTTGCCGACCGTGGCGATGAACGACACGACGAGCCGCCGCCCGCGGCGGACCTCGGCCTTCTCGGTGCGGAAGTCGGTGTGCTTCCACAGCAGGCCGTGGTCCTCCTCGTGCAGGCACACGGCGTTGGGGATCGTGAGCGGCTCGCCGCTCGGGTCGGCGAGGACGGCGTCGAAGTAGCGGATCTCCCCGAGGCAGTCGCAACCCAGCTCGAGCGGGTTGGCCATCGTGCCGATGTTGTACTCGCCCGCGTCGAAGGCGTTCTTGCGCCGGTGGGTGGGCGCCGGGTCGCCGTAGGGGACGACCATCTCCGACAGCGACGCCCGGTGCAGCACGGGCCGCTCGCGGCCGCCGTCGGTGTAGCGGACGGTGTGCAGGACGAGGCCCTCGCGGGCGGTGAACCCGACCCGGAACCGCCACCTCTGCCAGCGCACCTCGTGCCCGTCCACCTCGAACGACACCCCCTCCGGCTGGGTGATCGAGACGGGTTTCAGGTCGGTGCGGGGTTCCACGTCGGCGGTGGTGTAGTTGCCGGGCTGCTGCGGCACCGGGACCACGCCGTGGTCCTCGAGCTTCACGACCCGCCCGGCGAGCAGGTCGACGTACACCACCAGGTTCTCGACGGGGTGGGCGTAGCCGTTGTCGTCGGGGCCGCCGATCTTGACCCACACGAGCGCGCGGACCAGCCTGCCCTCCACCTCGTCGCCGTAGTGGCCCGCCGACCATGCGTCGGCCATGACGCCGTCGAACTCGGTGATCCCGCGCGCCCGCAGCGCCTCCTGCACGCCCGGGTCGTTGCGGACGATCTCGTCGCAGGCGATGAACTCCTCGGCGGTGACCTGCGGCTGCACGCCGGGGATGTGCTCCCAGCGGGTGACGGCGGAGTCCGACAGGGAGACGGTGGCCTCGTAGGTGCGCCCGTCGGTGCGGTCGAGCACGACGGCGGCGGCCTCCCGCGGGACGGCCGTGCCGTCGGCGTCGTGGGCGAGCACGGCCTCCTTCGCCGGCTCGCGCAGCCCCAGCGAGATGAACCGCGACCCCGGTCCGATGCGGCCCGCGTCGCGCAGCAGGGCGGCGGCGCGGCGGATCTCCTCCGCCGAGAGGGGCTCCAGGGGGTGCGTGACGGTGGTGGACGGGCGCTCTTCGGTGGCGGTCACGGAACCCTCCTTCGCTGTGGTGCAGGTCCCACCTTCGCGCGCTCCACCCGCGGGCACCACCCGTGGATCGGTGAGCGGGAGCGTCCGAGCCGCCCCCGCGGCATTCGGGCGCGGTGGCGTAACGAACGGGCGGCGGACGCGGAGTCAACCAGGCGTCCGCGGTGATCCCCCCGGCCGCGGGCGCGTCTGGTCGGGGTTCGCCCCGGCCGGCGGCAGCACCCGCCCCGCCCGGGCGGGTGCTGTTCGCCGTGGCGGCGGGTTCGGGGAGGTGGTTCAGCCGAGGAGGCGCAGGCGCGCGCCGCGGCGCGTGGTCTCGGTGCGCTCGCGGATGGCGGTGCACAGCAGGCACGGCTGGCCGTCGGGCTCCACCATGGGGGCGGCGGCGACCATGTGGCCGCAGAGCGCCTGGTAGTGGCCGTCGCTGCGCAGGGCCGCCGCGGCGAGTTCGGCGTCGGGCACCTCGTGGGCCCTCGAATCGAGGGAGCAGGTGACGGTGACGGTTTCGACAGCGCGCCGACCGACCGGATCGCCACTGCTCATGAAGATGAGTGTCCCTAGTCCGGCTTGCGGATGCAAGCGCGGATGCAAGTACATTCGGCGCGTACATCTGCGACGGCATCCGGGAGGGGCAAATGCACCAGATGGAGGACAACGGCATCGCGGCGGATCAGCTCGGTGACGTGACGTGGCGCAAGAGCAGCGCCAGCAACCCGAGTGGGGACTGCATCGAGGTCGCCGCGCTGGACAGCGGGGCGGTCGCCGTGCGCAACTCCCGCGACCCGCACGGTCCCGCGCTGGTCTACACGCGGGCCGAGATCGCCGCCTTCATCGCCGGTGCCAAGGACGGCGAGTTCGACGACCTGACCGCCTGAGCGGCGGATCTCACCCGGTCACCGCTTGCGCCCGATCCCACCCGCGTACAGCGTGCGCACGGGGCTTTCGACGTGCGTGGTCGCGTCCGGGCGCCAGTCGTTGGCGTAGACGAGGCCCGGCTCGACGAGCTCGAGGCCGCGGAAGTACTCGCGCAGTTCCTCCCAGGTGCGGAATCGGCCCGAACCGAGTCCGCCGTGGAGGAACGCGACTTCGAGCTTGTACGCGCGCGACCGGCCGTCGTCGAGGAAATGCGAAAGGAGCAGGTGGCTGCCGGGAGAGAGCCGCTCCCGGACGGCGGCGAGGATCCCCGCCGGATCGTCCTCGTCGGACAGGTGGTGCACCACGCCGCACAGCAGCGCCGCGAACGGGGCGGTGAGGTCGAGCAGGCCGACCGCGGCGACCTCGTCGAACAGCTCGCCGGGGCGCCGCAGGTCGGCCGTGACGACGGCGGTCTGGTCGTCGACGGCCAGCAGCGCGCGGGCGTGGGCGAGCACGACGGGGTCGTTGTCGACGTAGACGATCCGCACGCCGGGGTCGATGGCCCGGGCGATCTCGTTGACGTTGTCCTCGCGCGGCAGGCCGGAGCCGATGTCGAGGATCTGCCGGATCCCGGCCTCGCGCACCAGGTAGGTCACGCCGCGGCGCAGGAAGGCGCGGTTGTCCCGGGCGATCTGCCCGACCTCGGGGACCACGGCGCGCACGGCGTCGGCGGCCCGCCGGTCGACCTCGAGGTGGTCCTTGCCGCCGAGCAGGTAGTCGTAGACGCGCGCGATGGAGGCGCGGGACGCATCGACGAACGGCGCGGGCGCCTGGTCGTCCACCGCTCCTCCTCCGGCTGCCCGTCGCGCTGCGCGCACCGACAGTAACCGGATCAACCGGATGGCGGAAGGGGTGACCGTCGGTCACATCCCGTGACCCGGGCCGGACGCCGTAGGGTCGGGGTGTGGATGTCGCCGCCTTGCTGACCGACGCGTTCTCCCGGATCGGGGAAGAGGTGCACGGCGCCGCCGAGGGCCTGTCCGCGGAGCAGCTCGCGTACCGCATCGACGCGGACGCCAACTCGATCGGCTGGCTGATCTGGCACCTGTCCCGGGTCCAGGACGACCACGTGGCCGGGGTGGCCGGCAGCGAGCAGGTGTGGACCAGCCAGGGGTGGGCCGAGCGGTTCGCGCTGCCCTTCCCGGTCGGGGCGATCGGCTACGGCCACTCGTCGGAGGAGGTCGCGCAGGTGCGCGTGCCGTCGCCGGACCTGCTCACCGGCTACTACGACGCGGTCGCCGCCCGCACGCTGGAGTTCGTGGGCGGCCTCACCGAGGCCGACCTCGACCGCGTGGTGGACGAGGCGTGGGACCCGCCCGTCACGATGGGGGTCCGGCTGGTCAGCGTGATCAACGACTGCGCGCAGCACGCGGGCCAGGCCGCGTTCGTGCGGGGGATCGTCGACCGCCTAGGAAACTAGGCTCGGCAGCCACGTCGCGAGCTGCGGGAACGCGATCATGAGCGCCAGCAGCAGCCCCTCGATCGCGACGTAGGGCGCAATGCCGCGGAAGATGTCGGCGATGTCGAGCTCGGGCACCACCGACTTCATCGTGTAGAGGTTCAGCCCCACGGGCGGCGTGATCACCGCGATCTCGAGGTTCACCACCAGCAGCACGCCGAACCACAGCGGGTCGTAGCCCAGCTCCTCGATGGCGGGCACGAGGATCGGCGTGACGACGAGCAGCAGCGACGCGGCGTCGACCAGGCACCCGAGCACGACCAGCACGATCATGATCCCGACGAGGATCACGACCGCCGGGACCTCGAGGCGCACGATGAACTCGGTGAACGCATCCGGCACCCGGGCGAGCACCAGCATCTGGGTGAACACGAACGCGGCGCCGACGATCGCGAGCACCGCCGCGGTCACCCGCGCGGTCGAGACGAAGATCCGCTTGAGGTTGTCCGCGCCGAGCTTGCGGTAGATCGCGCCGGTGACGACGAACGCGGCGAGCGCGCCGACCGCGGCCGCCTCGGTGGGGGTCGCGACCCCGGTGTAGATCGAGCCCAGCACCAGCACGATCAGCAGCAGGGCGGGGGAGATGCGCCCGATCGCCGCGAGGCGCTCGCGCCAGGTGAAGCGGTCCGGGTCGACCGGGGCGTTGGCCGGCGCCAGCTTCGCCCGCGCCACGACGTAGACGATCATCATCGCGGCGAGCAGGAGGCCGGGGAAGAGGCCGCCCGCGAACAGCGCCGCCACGCTCTCGCCCGTGATCGACGAGTAGAGGATGAACATCAGGCTCGGCGGGATCAGCATGGCGAGCGCCCCGGACGCGGCGACCGCGCCGCTGGCGAACGCGGGCCGGTAGCCGCGGTCGAGCATCTCGGGCACGGCCATCCGGCCGATCACCGCCACCGAGGAGATGCTCACCCCGGACATCGCGCCGAACAGCGTCGACGCCCCGACCGCCGACGCCCCGAGCCCGCCGGGCACCCGGTTGAACCACCGGTGCGCCGCGCCGAACAGGTCCCGCCCGAGCCCGCTCACCGCGAGCGCCTCGCCGAGCAGGATGTAGAGGGGTGCGGCGACCAGGGCGTACTCCTGCAGCTGCGACACCAGGGCGAGCGGCACCAGCTCGACGGCGGTGAACCCGCCGAGCCCGAGCAGCCCGGCGACGCCCGCGACCCCGAGCGCCACGAAGATCGGGGTGCGCAGCGCGATCAGCACCAGGAGCAGCACCACCGCGAGGGTGACGATCACGCCGTCGGTCATCAGGCCACCCCCTGCGCGTCGGCCGGGGCGGCGGCCTCGTCCACCGCCTCGGGCGGCGCGGCCGTGCCCGCCGGGAACAGCAGGGCGACCAGCACGAGGAACACCCCGGACAGCGTGAGCGCGGCGTCGGGCACCCAGAGCGGGATGTTGAAGGTGCCGGCCCCGGTGAGGCCCGCGGCGTACGCCACGACCGTCGAACGGAACGCGCTGATCGCGAGCACCAGCCCGAGGAACACCGTCGCCACCGTGGTCACGAGGTCGGCGGCCCGGCGCGCCCGCTGCGGCAGGGCGCGGTGCAGCAGGTCCATCGAGATGTGGTGGCCGGTGGCGTACAGGTGCGGCACCGCGAGCATCGTCGCGACCAGCACCCCGGTGGAGTTGAGCGGGTAGGCCCAGTCGGTGGGGGCGGCGAACAGGTAACGGGCCAGCACGTCGTAGGTGATGGTGATCATCATCAGGCCCACGACGGCCATCGCCACCGCGGCCATCGCCCGCGTGCAGGCGAGCACGGTGCGGCGCACTCGGGTCACTGAACGCCTCCTACGCCTCGTTGATCAGGGCGACTGCCCGGTCGGCGACGGCCTGGTCACCGATCAGGTGCTCCCACCGGCCGTACACCGGCTCGACCGCTGCCCGGAACGCCTCCAGGTCGGCCCCGGTCGGCTCCACGATCTCCACGCCGCCCTCGAGGACCTGCGCCAGGTAGTCGCCCTCGTGCACCCCGACCATGACCTCGGTGCCGTCCCGGTAGAGCGCCCGGCCCGCCTCGTCCAGCGCCGCGCGCAGCTCGGGGTCGAGCCCCGCGTACCAGTCGCTGCGGCAGTACGCGTCGACGGTGTAGGCGCCGAAGTGGGCGCGGGTGCCGTAGCGGACGATCTCCTGCAGGTCCCGGGACACGACGGTGCCCAGGTAGCTCATCAGCCCGTCGATCGTGCCGCGCTCGAGCGCCTCGAAGACCTCCGACGAACCCATGAACACCGGCGCCCCGCCCAGCGCCTTGACGGTCTCGCCCTCGATCTCGCCCGCCACCCGGATCCGCAGGCCGCGCACGTCCTCGGGGCGCAGGATCGGTCTCCCGACCGTCCACAGGTACTCGAACGTGCACGGCATCCCGCCGAGCAGCCGCACGCCCTGCGCGGCGAGCTGCTCGTTGACCAGTGCGAACAGCGGGCCGTCCGGGTCGATCGCGCGGCGCTGCTTCGCGTAGTCCTCCGCACCGAACGGCAGCTCCATGGCGCCCAGGATCGGGAAGCTCGACGAGACGTACGAGCTGGTCTGGAACATCACGTCGGCCACCCCGAGCAGGAGCCCGGGCAGGAGCTGCTCGGCCCCGAGCAGGGTCCCCGCGTTGTACATGTCGCAGGTCAGCCGGCCCCCGCTGCGGGCGGCGAGGGTGTCCATGAAGGTCTGGATGCCCGGGTACAGGTCGTCGTAGGACTTCGGGATGTAGGTGGCGGTCGTGACGGCCCCGGCCGTGGTCGCCTCGGCGCGGCCGCAGGCCGCCAGCGCGGTGATCCCGATCCCGGCGGCGGCGAGGAACGACCGTCGGCCGAGGGCCCGGCCCGTCGCCGCTGCGGGCACGCCCCGACGCGTGTGACCACCCATGGGCGACAACCTCCGGGATGAAGATCACCGCTGTCAAGTCCAGAGGTCTGATGTGTCGGGGGAGGGTCGGTGGCCCGCGACGGGCGGGGCCTGTAGGGTGCGCGTGATCCAGATCTCCCGCTGTCTTTCCGGTGGCGCTCGGATGAACTGCGCAGGGGTCGGGAGAACAGCACGTGAACTGCATCTGACGAATTTTCGAGAACACCGGACTTCTGCGGAAACACGCTCGAAGCAGCCGCCTCGGCGGCCTAAGGTGAGCGCGCACCGACAACGGAGGACCTCTCCCACATGGCCACCGCCACCTCGCCGCCGGAAACCCCGGCCCGGCGGGCCGGGGCGCCGCGAGCGCGGCGTTCCCGGCCGCGCGCCCACCGTCGCAACCGGGTGCGCAACTGGCTGATTTTCGCGCTCCTCGCGGGGCCGAACATCGCGTTGCTGGTGGTGTTCACCTACCGGCCGCTCGTGCAGTCGTTCTACCTGTCGACGCTGCAGTGGAACCTCGGTTCGCCCACCGCCCGATCGGTGGGCCTGGCGAACTACGCGGACTTCTTCGCCGACCCGGGAACCCCGCGCCTGCTGACCATCACCGCGATCTTCACCCTCGCCACGGTCGGCGGCGGCATGGTGCTCGGCCTGCTGCTCGCGGTCCTGCTGAACCGCAAGCTGCGCTTCCGCGGCGCGGCCAGGACGATCGTGGTGGCCCCCTACGTGCTGTCCGGGGTGGCGGTCGGCCTGCTGTGGCTGTTCGTGTTCGACCCGAACTTCGGCGTGCTGTCGGCGTTGCTCGGCGCGTTCGGCATCGGTTCTCCGGACTGGTACACCGACCCGGAATGGGCGCTGGCGATGGTCATCATCGTCTATCTCTGGAAGAACGTCGGATATGTCGCGATCATCTATCTCGCCGGTTTGCAGGCGGTGCCCCGCGATCTGCTGGAGGCGGCGTCCCTGGACGGCGCATCACCGGTCCGTTCCTTCTTCTCCGTGGTGCTCCCGCTGCTCGGTCCCACCACGTTCTTCCTGGGCATCACCACATTGCTGACCTCGCTGCAGTCGTTCGACATCATCCGCGCGATGACGAACGGCGGCCCGCTCGAGGGGACCACCACGATGATGTACTCGATCTACCTCGAGGGATTCGCCGCCGGGCGTGCCGGCTATTCGTCGGCGATCGCCACGATCCTGTTCCTGTTGCTTTTCGTCATCACGCTGGTGCAGCTGCGGTTCGTCGAGCGGAAGGTGCACTACGCATGAGCAGCGCCACGGCCGCCCCGGCCCCCGCGCAGCCGCGGCCGCCGGCGGCGCGCCCCGCCGTCGGCGGATACCTCACGCTGCTGCTCGCGGTGGCCGTCATGGTCCTGCCGCTGGTGTGGATGGTGCTCGCCAGTTTCAAGGGCATGGACGAGATCTACCGGCTGCCGATCCAGTGGCTGCCCGAGTCGCTCGCCCCCACCAACTACGCCACGGCGACCCAGACCGTCCCGTTCGGCTCGTTCTTCGTCAACAGCGCGATCGCCACGGTGGTCGGCGCGGGGCTCAAGATGCTGCTGGGCCTCATGACGGCCTACGCGCTGGTGTTCGTCGACATCCCGTTCCGGCGGTTCTTCTTCTACGTGGTGGTGTGCGCGCTGCTCGTGCCGCAGCAGATCGTGCTCATCCCCAACTACGCGCTGGTCGCCCAGCTCGGGTGGCTCAACACCTACCAGGGGCTGATCATGCCCGGGCTCGCGAGCGCGTTCGGGACGTTCCTGTTCCGCCAGCACTTCCTGACCCTTCCCCGCTCGATCCTCGAGGCCGCCGAGATCGACGGGGCCGGGCACTGGCGGCGGCTGTGGCGGTTCGTGGTGCCGCTCTCCGGGCCCACCATCGCGGCCGTCGGGCTCGTGTCGATCGTCACCGAGTGGAACGACTACCTCTGGCCGCTGCTCGTGATCGACCGGCCCGAGATGATGACGCTCCCGGTCGGGCTGACCCTGCTCATGAACTTCGACGGCGTCCCGGACTGGGGCGTGATCATGGCCGGCACCGTCCTGGTGACCGTCCCCGTCCTCGCCGTCTTCTTCCTCCTCCAGCGCCGGATCGTCGCCGGGTTGGTCACCGGCGCCGTCACCGGATGAAACCCGTCCCCCAGGAAGGCACGACATGACCCCACCCGAACTGTCCCGGCGCGGACTCCTACGCCTGGGTGCCCTGCTCGGCGGTTCGGCCGCCCTCGCGGCCTGCGGCGGGCCCACCATCTCCGACGCGGGCGGCGCGGCGCAGGCCGACATCGACTGGTCGGGGGTGCAGCCCGCCTCCGAGATCACCTGGTGGAGCAACCACCCGGGCACGTCGATCGAACTGGAGAAGGAGTACATCCGCCGGTTCCAGGAACAGAACCCGCAGATCACGGTGAACCTGGTCACGGCGGGCAAGAACTACGACGAGATCGCGCAGCGGTTCCAGGCCGCCGCGGGCACCGACAACACGCCCGACCTGGTGGGCGCCAGCGACGTCTGGTGGTTCCGCTACATGATCAACGGCCAGATCATCCCGCTGGACGGTCTGGCGCAGCACCTGCAGATCGACACCGACGACTACATCGGCACGCTCTACGAGGACTACGCGTTCGCCGGCCGGCACTGGGCGCTGCCCTACGCCCGCTCGACGCCGCTCTTCTACTACAACCGCGAGATCTGGCAGCGCGCCGGCCTCCCCGACCGCGCGCCGGAGACGTGGGAGGAGTTCGAGGCGTGGGCGCCCGCGCTCGCGCAGATCGTCGGGCGGGCCCCGCTGGGGCTCGGCACGGGGACGTCCTGGGCGGCCTGGTGGTTCTACAACTTCATGTGGGGCCGGGGCGGGGCGTACTCGCAGGAGTGGACGCTCACGCTCGACAAGCCGGAGACCCTCGACGCGGGGGAGTACGTCCGCGCGCTGGTGCACGACAAGGGGTTCGCCGCCCCGACCCAGGGCGGTGACGACGGGTACGTCGCCGACTTCTCCGCGGGCGTCACGGCCTGCACGATGGCCTCCACCGGGTCCCTGCGCGGCATCCTCGAGCAGGCGCGGTTCGAGGTCGGCACCGGCTTCCTGCCCAAGGGCCCGGCCGGGCCGGCGTGCCCGACGGGCGGCACCGGCATCGCGATCGCGTCGGCCAAGTCGCCCGAGCAGCAGCTCGCCGCGGGCATGTTCCTGAAGTTCCTCACCGACACCGCGCAGACGGCGCACTTCTCCGCGGGCACCGGCTACATGCCCGTGCGCACCTCGGCGATCGAAAGCCCGGAGATGGCGGGCGTGTTCGCCGAGACGCCGCAGGCCCGTACGGCCGTCGACCAGCTCGCGACGACGCGTGTGCAAGACTGGGCCCGGGCGTTCGTCCCATCCGGCGATCAGTACCTCACCACAGCGATCCAGAAGATCGTTTTGCAGAACGAGAACCCCGCTGCTGCATTTTCCACCGCTGCTGCCGAAATCCAGACATCGTACGAGCAGAACGTTGCACGCTACATCTAGAGCCGTACCGAGCGACCGGCTCCCCGAGTCCCTGCGCCCCCAGCCGGGCCACATCCGCACCATCGCGCACCGGGGCGACTCGTCGTCCGCGCCGGAGAACACGATCGCCGCCTTCGAGGCGGCCGTGGCGGCAGGCAGTGATCTGATCGAGATCGACGTGCGGCTCGCCGCCGACGGCGTCCCGGTGATCATGCACGACGCCACGGCGCTGCGCACCGCGGGAATCGACGCCGAGGTGGCGGCGACCCCGTCGGGCGCGCTCGGCGCCGCCGACGCGGGCAGCTGGTTCGGGCCCGCGTTCGCCGGCGCCGCCGTGCCGACGTTCCAGGAGGTCGCCGAGTGGGGCGCTGCCCACCCCGACGTCGGCTGGCTGATCGAGTTCAAGGGCACCTGGACCGCCGCGCAGCTCCGGGGGCCGGTCGAGACCATCCGGCGGCACGGCCTGGTCGGGCGGGCGATCCTGCAGGGCTTCGAGACCGAGACGGTCGCCGCGGCCCGCGAGGTCGCCCCCGACCTCCCGCGGTCGCTGCTGGTGTTCGAGCGCGAGCACCTCGACGGGTTGATGGAGCGCCTGCCGCAGCTCGAGGTCGCAGGCTGCAACCCGATCGGCCAGCTGCCCATCGAGATGCCCGGGCTCGCGATGCGACTGCGCGAAGCCGGCTACAGCGTCTACCCGTGGACGCTCGACGAGCCCGACGAGTGGGGCGCCGCCGCCGTCGCGGGCGTGGACGGGGTGATCACCAACCGGCCCGCCGCGTTCCGCACGTGGCTCAGCTTGCGCTGGAACCCCGGGCGGGGCGCGCTCGCGTCGTGACGGCCGGGCGGTAGCCGTCACCCGGACGGGAACGGCGCCGGGCACCGGTGAGGATCTGGCGCGTGAGTGCCAGGGATCACCGCGCCCGGCACCGGGGCCGCCACCGCAAGCTCGACGCGGACGCCCGGGCCGGCCACGTCCCGGGCCACGCGCACGGCCACGCGCACGGGCACCGGCCCGCGCCACCGGCCGACCGCGTGGTGCGGACGTGGATCGCGGCGCTGCTGGTGCCGTGCGCGCTCGCGACGGCGGTCGGCCTCGTCCTGCTGTACCCGTTCGGCGAACCGGCCGCGGCCGACGACGTGGGCGCGGTGCGCGTCGACGGGCACGTCACCTCCGCCACCGAGACCTTCTGCGGCGACGATCCGGGCGCCGAGGGTTGCCTCGCGCTCACGGTCGCGATCGGCGACGGCCCGCTGGCCGGTCAGAGCGTCGTGACCGAGGTGTCGGTCGTGCGCGGCGATGCGCCGTTCGGGGCGGGCGACGACGTCGTGCTCTCCGTGCCGGAGGACGAGCTGACCGACCCGGGGGCGTACGCGGTGGTCGACTTCCAGCGCGACCACTCGCTGCTGGTGCTCGCCATGCTGTTCGCGGCCGCCGTCGTCGCGCTGGGCGGCAGGCGCGGCCTCGCCGCGCTCGCAGCGCTCGCGCTGACCGCCACCACCCTGATCGCGTTCGTGCTGCCCGCGATCCTCGCCGGCCGCGACCCGCTCGCCGTCGCGGTCGTCGGCTGCTGCGCGATCATGTTCGGGGCGCTCTACCTCACCCACGGCTTCTCGGCGCGGACCTCCACCGCCGTGCTGGGCACGCTGGTGAGCCTGGTTCTGATCGGGTTGCTCGGCACGGCGTTCGCCCACCTCGCGCGGTTGACCGGTGCCGACGAGGACACCGCCAACCTGGCCGCGGCGCTCGGCACCGGCGTCGACGGGCGGGGGCTCGTGCTCGCCGGCCTGATGATCGGCGCGCTCGGCGCGCTCGACGACGTCACCGTGACCCAGACCTCCGCCGTCTGGGAGCTGCGGCAGGCCGACCCCGGGCTGCGCAGCGCGGCGCTGTTCCGCTCGGCCATGCGGATCGGCCGCGACCACGTCGCGTCGGCGGTGAACACGCTCGTGCTCGCCTACGCCGGGACCACGCTGCCGCTGCTCCTGGTCTTCTCAGCCAACCAGCGCGGCCTCGGCGACGTCCTCACCACCCAGGTCGTCGCGACCGAGGTGGTGCGCACCCTGGTGGGCAGCATCGGCGTGGTCGCCTCCGTGCCGGTCACGACGGCGGTCGCGGTGGCCGTGGTGACGCGCAACCGGCCGCGCGTCGCCCGGCGTGCGTAGGACTACCGATGTCGCCGAAGCGGCGACCGGCGACGATCACCGCATGCCGAAGCTCCTGGGCGGGGCGCTCGCCCTGCTGCTCGTCGCCGCGGTGGCCACGGGGTCGGTGACGGCCGTCGACGCGTGGCGCGCCGCCGCGGAGCGCCCGCGGCCGTGCCCACCGGCGCGGGGCGAGCTGCAGGGCGATGCCGACCTCCTCACCCGCGCGTGGCGGGCGTTGACCGACCGGCGCGCCGAGGCCCTCGGCGACCTCGACGGCTCGGAGTTCGCGCTCGCGCGCTCGTGCGTGCTCTACGCCGGGCGCTTCGGCGGCGCCGGTGATCCGCGCGTCGTCGTCGTCGAGGAGACCGTGGCCGGCTACCGCGTCCTGGTCCGGATCGGGGAGCTGCAGGTGCCCGAGCGCGGGGACCCGGTGCGCGCGACGAGCGGGACGGTCGAGCTGATCGGCAGCGCGCTGGAGCGCGGGGTCGTGCTCCCGCTGTCCGGCGCGTACCTGGTCGGTGACGTCGCCGCGACCGGCGTCCGGGTGCGGACCGCGCGGGACGGGTTCGCGGCCGCGGTCCCCGCCGGCGACCTGGGCAGCGGTGTGTTCGACCTCGGCGTGGCGGTCGACCGCACCGTCGCGCCCGCACGGCGGGGCGAGCACGTCGCCGCGCTCATCGAGGTCGAGCGCGTCGGGGGCCTGCCGCCGCTGCCCGCCCTCGTGCCCGTGCTGCCGCCGCTCATGGTCGGCGACCCGGTCCGGCCGGTGGTCGAGATCGAGGCGGCGGACGGCGCGGTCGCCGACCTCGACCGGCTCGCGCCGGTGTTCGCGCTGCTCACCACCGACCCGGACCTCACGGGCGCGTTCGACCGGGGCGTGCTCCCCACCGCGCTGGAGGTCCGCACGGCGCCGATCCCCGACGGGATGCGGGTGGAGGTCACCGTCCGCGACCCCGCCGGGGCGTCGCAGGCGCCGTTCGCCTACGCCGTCCGGGACGGCGTCGCCCGAAAGGAAGATCACGAATGAGATCGCGGCCGCTGCTCGTCCTCCTCGCCCTGGCGCTCGGCGCCTGCGCACAGGCGCCCGCCGCCCCCGAGGACGCCGCCCAGGGGGACACCGTCGCCGAGGCCGTGCCTGTCGAGAGCACGGCGCTGGAACGGGCCCTCCGGCGGGTCGACGGGCCGTTCCCGGACTACCTCGAGTTCGTCGACCGCAGCGACGCCCTGGGGCGGGAAGCCCCGGTCAGCGGGCTCGCGCACCACGGCCGCCGGGCCCCCGAGGTGCTGGGCGTCGACCCGGAGGCCGCCGACGCGGTCATCGCGGTGGGACGGAAGCCGCGCTTCGCGACGCTGCTGATCGGAGGGCAGGACGGCGACGCCGTCCGCGCCCGGGCCGAGGCCTCGGGGTGGGCGGACCGCGACGGCGCCCTGCGCCGCGACCTCGACCTGCTGAACGAGCCCCTCACGGTGGAGGCGGCCAACGTGCGTCCGCTCGGCGCCGACGTCGCGCTCGGCGGTCCGGACGCACCCGTCGAGCTCGTGGACGGCCCCGGCGACGACCTGGCCGACGACCCCGACGTGCGGGCCATGACCGCGTGCCTCGGCGACGTCTCGGCCGCGATGGTGGCCGGCGGCAGCCTCGGGCCGCTGCGCGCGGTCGGGGTGCGCCCCGCCCCGGACGACGACGCGGACGACGACGCCGTCGCGACCGCCGTCCTGTGCGCCACCGGCACGACGGCGGCCGCGGTCGAGGAGGCGGTCGCCACGGGCGAGTCGCGGACCGGGCGTCGGCCGTGGGCCCAGCTCCTGCGCGATCCGGTGGTCGAGGAGCTCGGCGGCGGGGTCGTCCGCCTGACCGCGCGCACCGCCCCCGGGACGCCGCGCCTCCTGCTGCTGGCGGCCCTGCAGCAGCAGGACCTGCCCGGCGTGCCCGCCTGACGCCGCGGCGGGTCAGCCCAGGTCGCGACCGGGCACCGGCTGGCCCGCGTTCTCCCGGCTCCCGGCGCGGGTGCGCAGCGGGTCGGGGGCGCCCAGCTCCGGGAACCGGCGCAGGAACTCCTGCTCCAGCGCGAGCATCCGCTCGGTGTGGGCGTGCAGGGCGGACTCGCTGCCGCCGAGCACGGTGTCGTGGCGGGTCTCGTGCAGGTGGGCGAGCTCCCGTTGCAGGTCGTCGTCGGCGAGGTCGGCCGGGGGGATGCCGTGCGATCGGTCCGTCATGTCCGACGAGTGCCCGCCCGGGGCGCTCCCATGCGGCAGTATCGGTCGGGTGATCGTGCGAATGGCGGCCGCGGGCGCCGTCGTGCAGGACCCCGACGACCTCTCCGTCCTGCGCCTGACCACCGACCTCGACACCGATGCCCTGCGCAAGGCGCTCAGCACGACGGCCACCGGCGAGCTCGCCGCCGACGACGTCGCGATGCTGGACGCGGCCGTGCTGCGCTCGCTCGCCGTGATCAGCATGACCCCGGCCGCCGCGGCGGCGTGGTCGAAGCGCTGGGCCGAGATGCTCGAGGACGCCCGGCGCAGCGGCCGGTTGTCGCCCGACGGGCGGCTGGTGCGGGTCCCGGTGCACCGGCCGCGCTGAGGTCCCGGGCGCGGATCACGGCCCGCCCGGGCCGAACACCTGCGCCGGGGTCGTGCCCAGCACCTTGCGGAAGGCCGCCACGAAGGCGCTCGGCGTCCGGTAGCCGACCCGGTGGGCCACCACGCCCACCGGGAGGCCGGTTGCGAGCAGCTCGAGGGCGGTCCGCATCCGCGCCCGCAGCCGCCACTCGCCCAGCCCGCAGCCGGTGGTCTCCCGGAACAGGCGGTGCAGCGTTCGCGGGCTGGTGCAGGCGAGCCGGGCCAGCGCGTCCACCCCGCGGTCGTCGGCCGGGTCGGCGAGCAGGGCGTCCGCCACGCGGCGGGCGCGCTCGTCGCGGGGGAGGGCGAGCTCGACCGACGCCACCGGGGCGGGGACGAGCTGGTCGAACAGCACCGCCTCGGCGCGGGCCCGCTCGGCGTCGCCCAGCCCGGCCCGGCCCAGGTGCCCGATGAGCGCGGCGAGCAGCGGGGTCACCGCGAGCACCGTGGGGCGCGCGAAGGCCGTCGGGACCCGGGAAGGGCGCAGGTAGAGGCTGTGCATCGCGGCGGCGGTGGCCGCGGCCGTGGTGTGGCGCACCCCGGCGGGGATCCACAGCGCCCGCGTCGGCGGGAGCGCCCACGTCGTGTCGCCCGCCGAGATCGACAGCACCCCGCGCTCGGCCCACGCGAGCTGGTGGGTGGGGTGGACGTGCTCGGCGAACCGACGGCCGCGGGACAGCGCGAACCGGCCGACGAGCGCCGCTCCCGACGGCGGCGCGAGCAGTCCGGGTGGATGGCCGGATCGCGACACGGATCGGCAGGCTAGCGGGTGCCGGACACGGCCGGCCCGCCCTAGCCTCGCGGGCGTGCCGATGAACCTGCTCCACCGCCGGATCTGCCGCTCGGACAAGTGGGCCACCCGGATGCACGGTGAGGTGCTGCCGTGGGTGTGCCGGTCGGTTCCGCTCGACGGCGACGTGCTCGAGATCGGGCCCGGCTACGGGGTGACCACCCGGTGGCTCGCGGAGCGGGGCGGTCGCCTCACCGCGGTGGAGGTGGACCCCGACCTGGCCGCGGGCGTGCGCGCGAGCCTGGGCGACCGCGTCGACGTGCGCACCGGCGACGGGGCGGACCTGCCGTTCGCCGATGCGTCGTTCGACACCGTCGTCTGCTTCACGATGCTGCACCACGTGCCCTCGCCGCAGCAGCAGGACCGGCTGTTCGCCGAGGCCGCCCGCGTGCTGCGCCCCGGCGGCGTGTTCGCGGGCCTGGACAGCCGGCTCAACCTGCGCTTCCGACTGATCCACATCGGCGACACGATGACGGTCGTCGACCCGGCGACCCTGCCCGGGCGGCTCGAGGCGGCCGGCTTCACCGACGTCGAGGTGGACGCGGTGCCGCGGGTGTTCCGGTTCCGCGCCACCCGGCGCTAGATCCAGCCCTGCTCGCGGGCGGTGCGGAAGGCCTCGGCGCGGGTCGGGACGGCGAGCTTCGCGGTGATCGCGGCGAGGTGGTTGCGCACCGTGCCCTGCGACAGGTGCAGCCGCCGGGCGACGACCGACACCGGGGTGTCGACGCCCGCCTCGCGCAGGACGTCCAGTTCGCGTGGCGTCAGCGGGCAGGGCCGGGCGGACAGCGCGTCGGCGGCGAGCGCCGGGTCGACGTAGCGGGCGCCGCCGTGCACCCGCCGGATCACGTCGGCGAGCGCGCCGCCGGGCGAGCCCTTCGGCAGGAAGCCCTTCGCACCCGCGGTGAGCGCGCGCTGCAGGTGCGGCGGCCTGCCGTGCCCGGTGAGGATCACGACGGCGCAGGACGGGGCGGCCGTCGACAGTTCCTTCGCGACCGTGATGCCGTCCAGCCCCGGCATCTCCAGGTCGACGACCGCGACGTCGGGGCGGTGGGCGACGGCGGCCTCGACCGCGCCCCGACCGTCCCCGGCCTGGGCGACGACCTCGAGGTCGGGCTCGAGGTCCAGCAGGGCCGCGAGGGCGGTGCGGATCAGCTCCTCGTCGTCGGCGAGCAGTACGCGGATCATGGCTCCCGCACCGGCAGCACGGCGTCCAACGTGAACACCCCGTCCGCGACGGTGGTGCGCAGCCGCCCGCCCGACCGCGCGAGCCGCTCGGACAGCCCCTGCAGCCCCGAGCTGTGGGCGTCGGGCCGGGCGTCGCCCGCGCCGTCGTTGATGACGGTGAGCCGCACCTCCTCCCCCGTCCGCACGAGCTCGATCCTGCACCACCTCGCCCGGCTGTGGCGCAGCACGTTGGTGCCCGCCTCGCGCACCGCGGCGGCGAGCCCGGTGGCGACCGGCCCCGGCAGCGGGCCGGGGTCGCCGTCCACCGTGCAGCGCACCCCGGAGGAGCCGAGCACCCGCGCGACCGCGTCGAGCTGGGCGGCGAGGTCGACGGACCGGTAGCCGTGCACGACCTCGCGCATCTCGGCGAGCGCGGACGAGGCGAGCTCGCGCACCTCGCCGGCCTCCCGGGCGGCGCGCTCCGGGTCGGCGGTGGCGAGCCGCTCGGCGAGCTCGGCCTTGAGCGCGATCACCGAGAGGTGGTGGCCGAGCAGGTCGTGCACGTCGCTCGCGAACCGCAGCCGCTCCTCGGTGATGGCGAGCCGCGCCTGCGCCTCGCGACCGTCGCGGGCCTCCAGCACCAGGCGCCACAGCACGACCGGCAGGCCGTGGACGGCGAGCAGGCTCACCCCGATCCCGGCCGTGATCACCGCGGCGGTGAGGGCGGAGCCGCCGGTCGCGGCGCCGAGCACCGCGGACACCCCGGTCGCCGCCGCGGCGGTGACCGCCGCCGGGGCGGCCCGCACGAGCAGCGGTACCGACCCGACCACCGCGGCCCCCAGCCACGCCCACGGCTCCCAGCTCCCCTCCCCGCCACGGCCGACGGGCGCCACCAGCGGCACCGACGCGGCCGCGGCGACGAGGAACGCGACGACGAACCGGCGCCGGGTGCGCGCCGCGAGCCCCGGGGTGGCGCAGGCGTACAGCGCGGCCGCCTGGGTGACCGCGACGGCGAGGATCCCGGCGCCGCCGAGGACCTGCCAGAGCGGGCGCGGCTCGTCGCGCTGCACCACGATCGCCGGCCAGATCGCGGCGGAGGCGACCGAGACGGCCAGCGATCCGAGCACGGCCGCCCGCGCCCTGCGGAGCCGGGCGTCGTCGGCGGGCGGTGCGTCGATCACCACGGCGGGATCATCCTCGCCGCGCTCCCACCGCCTCCACCTGGGCATGCCGCCATGGTCACCCAGCCGGTGCGCAGGCCGGTACGGGCGATCCGCACGGCCCACCCGTGCAGATCGCAGGCCCGGCCGCCACGCCGCGGTGCTCGGGCGACTTCACACACCCACGGCTGGTGAACTCGCCCCGACACGGGGGGCCGCCGGTTGGCGGCCCGGCTCGCTGCGCGGCGCCGCCTGCAGGCCTGCGACTCGCCGGCACCCGGCGCGCGACTCGCCGGCACCCAGCCCGCGACTCGCCGGGGAGGTCACCGGCCGGGGTGGGCGATGCGCAGGGTGAACGCCTCGAACCGGCCCGGCTCGACCCCGCTGGGCGCCCGGATGAGCCCGTCCGGGCCCGGCTTGGGCGGCTCGGGCGGGTCCTGCAGCAGCCGGTGCAGGCGGGCCAGTGCCTGCCGGTAGAACCTCAGCTGCGTGCGCCGCCCGAACAGCAGGAACCCGAGCGCGATCACCGGGCTGCGGGCGGGGGCGCGGCGCGAGTAGGCGACGATCCGGAACTCGACGCGACCGGTGTCGAGCTGCTTGGCCAGCTCGTAGCCCAGCCGGCCCTGCTCGAGGTGGCCGCGCAGGGTCTGGTACGACCAGCCGATCACCCGCTCCGGGCCGTTCGGGCCGGAGCGCACCTCGTCGATCTCGGCGGTGATGCGCACCCCGAGCAGGAACCGCAGCACGAGGAACCGGGCCTCGAGCAGCATCTCGCGGCCGACGAGGTCGCCGGGGTAGCGGAAGGCCGCACGCAGGATGGAGGGGTCGCTGAACTCGTAGTTGTTCACGAGCGCCGCCGCGGTCTCCACCAGCCCGCCGGGCTCGGGCTCGCCCGGCGCCTCGTAGCCGAGCTCCAGCACCCGCCGGTCGCGGTGCCAGCCCGCGGTGACGGCGGGCGGCGCCTGCGCCTCGTCGTAGTTGACGGGAAGGTCCCGCAGCGCGTCGACGATGTCGGCGAGGTCCGGCCGCCTCACCGTTCGGGTGCGCGGTGCGCGACGTCGTCGATGCTGTCGCCGATCAGCCAGAACATCGCCGGCCACAGCCCGACGAAGATGGCGCGGCGCTCGGCGTTCCCCCGTTCCTCCTGGTCGACCGTCTTGGCGCGGATCCAGAGCCCGATGCACAGCGCGATGGAGGAGAGCGACACGGCGCGGCTGACGAGAGCGGTGCGGCGCAGCAGGGCCGCGTTCGGGATCATGCAGGACGGGTACCCGAGCTTCCGTGGCATTACGCTCTTGCTCCCGCCGCGCCCCGGGCGACCTCGCCCACCGCGCCGCCGTCGTCCTGCGCTGGCCGCTCGGCCTGGCGAGGGTGAGCTGGCAGTACATGTGGCGCACCACCCCCATGCGCCGGTCGGAGACCGCGGGGCCCTCCGCCGAGCGGCCCTGGCAGGTCCCCGACGACCTGGTCGACGAGGACCTGCAGCGCATCGAGGACGGCGTCGGCCCGCTCGTGCACCGCCGGTACTCGGTGCGGATCTCCGGCGCGTCGGCGTCGCCGGAGGAGGTGATCGGGCGCCTGTCCGGCGACCCGAACTGCGGCGCGCCCGCCGACGTCGCGTCGTTCGAGAAGGTCCGCGGCGTCGAGGGCGAGATGCGCGTCGGCGACGAGTTCCTCATCCGGATGCCCGGGCCGTGGGACGGGCCGGTGCGGGTGATCGGCATGGGGCACGCGTCGTTCCGGCTCGCGACCCTGCGCGGCCACCTCGAGGCCGGGCAGATCGAGTTCCGGTGCCGCCCGGAGGGCGACGACCTGCTGTTCGAGATCGAGTCGTGGGCCCGCTCCGGCGACCGCCTGTCGGACCTGCTGTACACGCGGCTGCGGCTGGCCAAGGAGATCCAGCTGAACCTGTGGGTGGAGACCTGCCTGCGGCTGACCCGCGACCTCGGCGGCAAGCCCCGCTGCGGCGTGCGCATCGACACGCACCGGGTCACCGACTGACCGCGCCGGGTGTGGCCGCCCGGGGCGCCGGGTACGCGAGGTCCCAGGTGCCGGTGGACGGCAGAGCACTGCAGGCACGACCACGGGAGGTGCACGCCGTCATGGCGCAGCGCGACTTCGAACAGCAGCCCGAGGCGCCCGACCTGGGGGCGTCCGTGCAGCTGGAGACCGAGCAGACCCTCGCGTCGCCGCCGGGTGGGGCCGACCCGCTCGACGCGGGCTACTCGCCGCCGGACCGGCCCTACCTCGCCGAGGAGGACGCCGTCACCGCGCGCGGCATGCGCGAGGGCGAGTCGCTCGACGAGCGGTTGGACCGCGAACGCGGCGACGATCCGGTCGGCGATCCGGTCGGCGATCCGGTCGACGCGGACCGGTCCGGCCGGATCGCGATGGCGGGGGAGGGGGCGGCGTTGGAGACCCCCGACGCCGTGGACGCGGTGGACGTCGGCGTCGACGGTGGCGCCGCGGGCGCCGAGGAGGCCGCCGTGCACACCACCGAGGACCCGGATGCGCCGGTCGCCGTGGAACCGTCCGTCGCGGGCCTGCCCGAGCTCGACGACCCCGAGCTGGAGGATGCGCTCGGCGACGACCCGGAGGCCGAGGGCGCCGCGGCCGCCGCCGCGCGGGACGTCCGCGAGGACGGAGACGTGTTCGACCCGGGCCTGCCGGGGGGCCGGCCGCTCGCGCCGGGGAGCGGTGCCGAGCCGACGGCCCGGCGGATCGATCGGGATCCGGCGTCGGGTGGAACGGGGGCCGGGGCGGACGGCAGCCGGGACGCCGGACCCGGGGCGTGGCGCTGAGCCGGGCCGAGCTCGGCTACTCGGCGCCGCAGCTGCGGGTGATGCGGGCGATCTCGCCGTCGAGGTCCATCCGGTCGGCCTCGGTGCCGAGGGGGACCAGCTCGAGCGTCTGCTCGACGAAGGAGCGCAGCAGGCCGCGGTCGACCTCGAGCACGGCGCGCCCGTCGTGGGAGCGGATCTCGATCTCGACGATGTCGTAGCCCTGGACCGTGCGCGGGCGCATCCGCACGTCGCCTTCGCCCGCCGGGCCCTCGAGCCCGTCGATCACCAGCTCGCGACCGATGAGCCATTCGACCCACCGGTCGTGTCTCGCTCTGACCGCGAGCGACACCGCGAAGGGGTCGTAGGCGCTGTAGCTCCAGCGCGTCACGACCGGCGCGGGCTGGCCGTGCAGCACGGTGAACATGTCCTGCTGGACGAGGTCGTTGGTCATCTGCCCCCCTGGGCACCGGGGCCGCCCACTCGTGCGGCGGCGTCACCCTCTGCATCGCAGGATGCCTCAGGAACGCTGCACTCCCGGGCAGACTTCACCCGAACAAGCGAGCGCGTGTTCGGATCGCCACGCGCTGTGAGCGCGGTTGCGCCGGTGGCGTCACCGCTCGGACGTCACGACCCAGATGCCGCCGTCCCCGTGCCGGGCGGGCTGGCTGAGGCCGAGGGTGATCCGCTCACCGGCCGCGTTGCGCACGTCGACGCTGGTGCCGTCCGGGCCCGGGTAGGCCTCGGCATCGGGCCAGCCGTGCGCGGCTGCGGCGTAGGCGATCGCCACCTCGGACGGGTCGAGCAGCCACGGCTGGGCGCCGCGGTCCACCTCGGCCTGCAGCGCTGCGGCGTCGGCCGCCGTCGCGGCGGGCCAGGGCAGCTCCACCGCATTCGACCCCGGTGCGTCCGGTTCCGTGGCGGCCGCCGGAGGCGACGTGGTTGCCGGAGGCGACGCGGTTGCCGGAGACGACGGGGTCGGTGCGACGGACGTGGTGGGCGGGGCCGGCGGCTCCACCGCGGGTTCGGGCGCCGTCGAGCACCCGGCGGCCACGGCCGCGAGCACGGCCGCGAGCACGGCCGCGAGCACGGCGGCGGTGGCCGCCGCCCGGCCGACGGTCGGGCTCGGGGCGCGTCGGCCGGTGGCGGTCACGGGGCCACCGTAGGCGCGGCGGACCCGGGCGTGGGGCCCGCGCGCGCGGCGCGTTCGGGGGACCGGTTCCGCGACCTGTCCGTTCGGGGTGAGCCACGGGCGGGGCGACTCACTAATGTCAGGTCGGCAGCGCGGCTACTACGAGGTGAGGTCATGAACCCGTCCGTTGAGAACTTCTACGCGGCCCGCGAGTTCCTCTGGGCGCACCGCGAGGACTACGACACGGCCTACCGTGACTTCCGCTGGCCCGAGATCGACGAGTTCAACTGGGCGCTCGACCACTTCGACGCGGTCGCCGCCGACCCGGAGCGCGGTGCGGCCCGGGCGCTGTGGATCGTCGAACAGGACGGCACCGAGGCGCACTGGACGTTCGCCGAGCTGTCCGCCCGGTCGAACCAGGTGGCCAACTGGCTGCGCGAGCACGGCGTCGCCCGCGGCGACCGGATCATCCTCATGCTCGGCAACCAGGTGGAGCTGTGGGAGACGCTGCTCGCCGCGATGAAGCTCGGCGCCGTCGTCATCCCGGCCACCACGTTGCTCACCGCCGCCGACCTGCGCGACCGGCTCGAGCGGGGCGGCGCGAAGCACGTCGTCGTCGGCGGGGCGGACGCGTCCAAGTTCGACGACGTCGAGGGCGACTACACGCGGATCGCGGTGCGCGGTGCCCCCGAGGGCTGGCTGGACTACGCCGACTCGGCCTCGGCGTCCGCCGAGTTCACCCCGGACGGCGTCACCCGCGGCAGCGACACGCTGCTGCTGTACTTCACCTCCGGTACCACGGCGAAGCCCAAGCTCGTCGAGCACACCCACGCGTCCTACCCGGTCGGGCACCTGTCGACGATGTACTGGATCGGGCTGGAGCCCGGCGACGTGCACCTCAACATCTCCTCGCCGGGGTGGGCGAAGCACGCGTGGAGCAACGTCTTCGCGCCGTGGATCGCCGAGGCGTGCGTGCTGGTCATGAACTACGCGCGGTTCGACGCCGAGTCCGTGCTGGGCGTGCTGGACCGCTGCAACGTCACGAGCTTCTGCGCGCCGCCCACGGTGTGGCGGATGCTCATCCAGGCCGACCTGTCGAAGCTCGCGAAACCGCCCGCCAAGGTCGTGGGGGCGGGGGAGCCGCTCAACCCCGAGGTGATCGAGCAGGTCGAGAAGGCGTGGGGCGTGCGGATCCGCGACGGCTTCGGCCAGACGGAGACCACGCTGCAGATCGGCAACCCGCCGGGCCGGCCGGTGAAGCCCGGCTCGATGGGCCGGCCGATCCCCGGCTACCCGATCGTGCTGCTCGACCCGGTCAGCGGGCAGCCCGCCGACGAGGGCGAGATCTGCATCGACCTGTCCAAGCGCCCGCTCGGGCTGATGGTGGGCTACCGCGGCGACGCGGAGCGCAACGCCGAGGCGATGGCCGGCGGCTACTACCACACCGGTGACGTCGGCACGCGCGACGCGGACGGCTACATCACCTACGTCGGGCGCTCCGACGACGTGTTCAAGGCCTCCGACTACCGGATCAGCCCGTTCGAGCTGGAGAGCGTGCTCATCGAGCACCCGGCGGTGGCGGAGGCGGCGGTCGTCCCGTCCCCGGACCCGGTCCGGCTCGCGGTGCCGAAGGCGTACGTCGCGCTGGCCGCGGGCTACGAGCCGAACGAGGAGACGGCCCGGTCGATCCTCGAGTTCGCGCGCGACAACCTCGCGCCCTACAAGCGGATCCGCAGGCTCGAGTTCGCGGCGCTGCCCAAGACCATCTCCGGCAAGATCCGCCGGGTCGAGCTGCGGGGCCGCGAGCAGGAGCTGCACGCCGACGCGGCCGCCGCGCCCGCGGGCGAGTACACCCTCTGAGCGGGCCGCGCCCAGCGGGCCCCGTCGTCCGACGATCGGTCGTGCGTGCTGCTATGACGGGCATCACGCGCGGCCGGTCGTGCGGTCCGCGCCGCTCGGCGACCGGGGCAGCGGGACGGGATGGCCGACCCGGCCCGCGCGGGTTGGACGGGGCGTGACGCAACCAGAGCCGGTGGGCGGCATCGCAGACCTCATGTCCGGTATGCCGGAGGTGTGGCGCCGGCTGCTCGCCGTGCACGTGCCCGACCGCCTCGGTCGATGCGCCTGCTGCCGCACCGCGAGCGGGTCGGGGGAGCGCTGGCCGTGTTCGCTGCACCAGATCGCCCGCGAGGCCCAGCGCCTGTACGGGTTGCGTCTCGGGCAGGCCGTGGCGGGCGACTGACGGATGGGCGCGCACGGGTTGGCCCGGCCCGCCGGGCTGCTGCTGGGGGCGCTCGCCGACGCGCTCCTGGGCGACCCGCGCCGCGGCCACCCCGTCGCCGGCTTCGGGCGTGCGGCCGCCGCGCTGGAGCGTCGCTGCTACGCCGACCGCAGGTCGTCGGGGGCCTGGTACACCGCCGTCCTCGTCGGCGGGGCGGCCGGGCTGGGGGTGCTCGCGGAAAGGGTCACCGCGCGCTCGCCGCTCGCCCGGACCGCGCTGACCGCCCTCGCGACCTGGGCGGTGCTGGGTGGGGCGTCGCTCGCCGGCCACGGCGCCGCGCTGGCCCGCGAGTTGTCCGCGGGTGACCTCGCGGCCGCGCGCACCCGCCTGCCCGCGCTCTGCGGGCGCGACCCGGCTGCGCTGGACGCGGCCGGGATGGCCCGCGCCGGCACCGAGTCGATGGCCGAGAACACCTCCGACGCCGTGGTCGCCCCCCTGCTGTGGGGCGCCGCCGCCGGCATCCCGGGGCTCCTGGGCTACCGGGCCGTGAACACGCTCGACGCCATGGTCGGCTACCGCTCCGCCCGGTACCGGAGGTTCGGCTGGGCGTCCGCGCGGCTCGACGACGCGGCCAACCTGCTGCCCGCCCGCGTGTCGGCGCTGTTGTTCGCCGGGCTCGCGCCCGCGGTCGGGGGCTCGCCGCGGCGCGCGCTCGCGGTGTGGCGGCGTGACGGTGCGGCCCACCCCAGTCCCAACGCGGGACCGGTGGAGGCGGCCGCCGCGGGGGCCCTCGGCGTCACGCTCGGCGGCCGCACGGTCTACGCCCACGGGGTGGAGGAGCGGCCCCGCCTCGGCGCCGGGCCGCCGCCGACTCCGGTCGACCTCGCCCGCGCGGCGCGGCTGTCGCGGCTCGCGGGCGCGGCGGCGGCGGTCCTGTCGGCTGTGCTGTCAGCTGTGCTGTCGGCGGTGCCGTCGGTGGTGCTGTCAGCGACCCTCGCCGTGCGATCGGTCGTGCGATCGGTGCAGGGCCGCGCGGCAGTGGTCGATCACGGCTGAGGTCAGCGGGGAGGGGCGCACCCCCTTCGGGAGCGCGGCCAGCAGCGAGTTGGTGCCGAGGTCGTCGACGACGGGCAGGAAGCGCAACGGGCGCCCCTCGTGGCTGGCTGCCACCTCCTCCATCAGCAGCGCCCAGGCCAGCCCGCGCCCGACCAGCGCGCGGATGGTCTGGACGCTGGCGGTGCGGTAGACCACGTTCGGCGTGATCCCGCACCGGCGCAGCAGCGCCTCGTTCAGGTACGACGCCGGCTCGACGTTCAGCACGGCGGCCGGGTACGGCTCCAGGTCGGCCACGCGCAACGCGTCGTGTGCGGCGAGCGGATGGCCGGGGGCGACGGCGACGCGGTAGCGGCGCTCGCGCAGCAGCACCGTGCTCACCTCGGGGTGCCGTTGTGCCTCGTAGAGGAAGCACAGGTCGATCTGGCCGCGCAGCATCCGCTCCTGGATCTCCGGACCCGACCCCTCGACGATGTCGAGTGCGACCCGCGGGTAGGCGTGAACGAGGAACTCGGCCACCTCGGGCAGCACGACGGGTGACAGCGTCGTGAAGCATCCGACCGTGAAGGTGCCCGAGGCCCCGGTCGAGGTGTCGTCAACGGCGCTCACCAGGTGCTTGACCTCGCCGAGGAGGGTGCGCCCCCGGGTCGCGACGGCACGGCCGGTCGAGGTCAGGTGCACCCCCTTCGACTTGCGCCGGATGGCGAGCTGCACGCCGAGCACCGCCTCCAGCTCCCGCAGCGCCTGGCTGATCGCCGCCTGCGTGACGTGGCACTTCGCGGCGGCTCTCGTGATCGACTGTTCCTCCGCGACGGCGACGAAGTACTCGAGCTGCCGCAGGGTCACGTCCTTCATAAGCGCAGGTTATTCCAACGCTCAAAAGAACCAGTTTTACATCGGAAGTGTCCCGGCGCACGGTAAGCGGAGGCGACACGAAGGAGTGCCCATGCCGCACGTGGTGACCCTCGGAACGGCCGGCGGCCCGCGCTGGTGGGACCGCCCGGATGCGAACGGCCGAAGCGGGATCAGCACCGCGGTGGTCGTCGGCGACGCGGTGTACCTCGTCGACTGCGGGTACGGCGCCGGCCGTCAGCTCGCCCGCGCCGGCCTTCCGCTCGACCGGCTGCGCGCGGTGTTCCTCACGCACCTGCACTCCGACCACGTCGTCGACCTGCCGTCGCTGCTGCTGTTCGGGCTGTTCGAGCGCGGCGACCGGGCGGCGGCCCCGGTCACCGTCCACGGACCGGGACCGCGGGGCGCGCTGCCCCCGCTGTCGGAGCACGCGCGCACCATCCCGCAGCCCGTCGCACCGCAGGACCCGACGCCGGGGACCGTCGACCTGGTGCGCCACCTGTGCGCTGCCTATGCGACCGACATCAACGACCGGCTGTTCGACTCGCTCGTCCGCTCGCCGGCCGAGCAGTTCGCGGTGCACGACATCGCCGTCCCGGACGGGACCGGTTTCGACCCCGACGGCGACGTCGCACCGCCGATGGAGCCGTTCGTCGTCCACCGGGACGAGCACGTGGAGGTGACGGCCACGCTGGTGGCGCACCCGCCGACGGCGCCCGCGTTCGCGTTCCGCTTCGACACCGCGTCCGGATCGGTCACGATCTCGGGGGACACGGCGCCGTGCGACAACGTGGTGCGGCTGGCCGCCGGCACCGACCTGCTGCTGCACGAGGCGATCGACCTCGACCTGCTCTCGGCCCGGTACCCGGCGGGGGAGCGGCGGGAGGCGATCATGGCCCACCACCGGCGAGCGCACACCACCCCGCACCAGGCGGGCGTGATCGCCGAGCGGGCAGGGGCACGGGCGCTGGCGCTGCACCACCTCGTGCCACCCCACGCCCCGCCGTCGTCGTGGCTGGCGGCCGGGGAGGCCTTCGGCGGCGCGCTGCACGTGCCCGACGACCTGGCCGTGCTGGAGCTCTCCTCAACCCCCGTCGAGGTGCAGCCATGACCTCCGCGCCACCGCAGCAGGTCGCCGAGCAGCGCGAGATGCGCCGGATCCTCGCCTCGAGCTTCCTCGGCACGGCGATCGAGTACTACGACTTCATCCTGTACGCCACCGCAGCGAGCATCGTGTTCGGCGAGGTCTTCTTCGCCGGAGTCGGCGAGGGCGTCGCCCTGCTGCTGTCGTTCGGGACACTCGCGGCGGGCTACGTCGCCCGGCCCATCGGCGGCCTGGTCTTCGGTCATCTCGGCGACCGGGTGGGCCGCAAGGCGATGCTCGTCGTGACGCTCGTGCTGATGGGCACGGTGAGCGTCCTCATCGGGCTGCTGCCGACGCCCGGGCAGATCGGCGTGGCCGCGCCGCTGCTCCTGGTGACCCTGCGGATCCTGCAGGGCGTCGCGGTGGGCGGCGAGTGGGGCGGGGCGATGCTGCTGGCGTTCGAGCGTGCGCGCAAGCGCACCAGGGGGTTCGCCGCCTCCTTCGCCTACATGGGCGCCCCGGCCGGCACGATCGTCGCGACGCTGGTGCTGAGCGCCGCCTCGACACTGCCCCGCGCCGAGTTCCTGGCCTGGGGCTGGCGGATCCCGTTCCTGCTCAGCGCGGTGCTCGTGGCGGTCGGGCTGGTGATCCGGCTGAAGGTGGCCGAGTCGCCCGTGTTCACCGAGCTGGCCGCCGGGGCGCACGAGCGCAAGGCACCCGTGCTCGAGGTCCTCACCGGCTACCCCCGCAACTTCGCCATCGCCGTCGGCGCCGGCATCGCCGGCCAGGCGGCGCAGGGCCTGATGGGAGCGTGGGCGCTCTCCTACGCCGTGCAGCAGGCGACGCTCGACCCGACCGCGGTGCTGAACGTCAAAGCGCTCGCGGGGGTCGGCACGATCTTGATGATCATCGCGGCGGCCCGGCTGAGCGACCGGATCGGCCGGCGCCGGGTCATGCTGGGCGGCACCGCGGGCGCCGTGCTGCTCGCCTTCCCGATCCTCTGGCTGCTCCAGTCCGGCGAGGTCGTGCTCCTGTTCCTGGCCCTGTTCCTGGGGCTCAGCGTCGTCCAGGGTTTCACAGCCGGCCCGTACGGGGCGTTCGCGGCCGAGCTGTTCCCCACGCGCGTGCGCTACACCGGCACGTCCCTCGGCTACCAGACCGCCGCCACCCTCGGCGCCGGCTTCACCCCGATCCTCGCGGCCGGCCTCGCCCTGGCGGCCGGCGGTTCGCTCTGGCCGGTGGCGGTGGGGTGGATCGCGTTGACCGCCGTCACCGGGGTCGCCGTCCTCGTGGCGCCGGAGGGCAAGGACAAGGAGCTGCGCGAGATCGGCTGATGGTGCTCAACGGCCGCCCGGCTCGTCCTCCCCGGCGAGCGCGCGGCGGAGGGCGGCCTTCTCGGCCCGCCGGTCCGCGCCGCGGCGCTGCAGCAGCTCCAACCGGACGAACAAGCCGAGCGCCACCAGCGCGATCACCCCGAACGTGATCCACTGCAGGGCGTAGGAGAAGTTGGTGAACGGCGCGTCCCCGCCCGCGGTCGGCGCGATCTCCAGGGGCCGAAGCACGCCCGGCTGCTCGGCCGCCAGCGCGACGAACCCGGGCTCGACCGGCAGCCCGGTCGCGGCGGCGAGCGCGCGCGAGTCGGAGGCGTAGATCAGCCGGTGCCCGTCGACCTCGGCGGGGGCGCGGTCCCTCGGGTCGGTCTCGTCGAGCCGCAGCCGGCCGGTCAGCGTGACCGGTCCGTCGGGCGGGGCGGGGTAGTCGGGCACGGTGGCCCCGGTGGCGGCGGTGACCGAGCCCCGGTTGACGGTGACGACGCGCCCGTCGTCGGTGCGGAACGGCGTGAGCACCTCGACGGCGGGCTGGCCGTCCACCACCCGCAGCCGCACCAGCGCCTCACCCTCGGGCAGGTAGGTGCCGGTGAGCGTGACCTGCCGCCACTCGTCCTCGGGCGTCACCCGGTCCCCGGGGGGCACGAGCTCCGCGAACGGCACGGGCGGGATGGCGGTCGCGGCGTCGATCGCGCGCTGCTGGGCCTCCCGCTGCGCCTCGCGGCCGAATTGCCACGGCGCGAGCAGCGTGAACGCGGCGACCGCGAACCCGACGACCGCCACGATCAGGGCGATCCACCCGGGCCGCAGGAGGAACCTCACACCGGCGACGATACTGACCCCATGCGTGGCGCTCTGCTGGTGGCGGGCACGACCTCGGACGCAGGCAAGAGCGCCCTCGTCACCGGGATCTGCCGGCTTCTCGCGCGCCGGGGCGTCCCGGTCGCGCCGTTCAAGGCGCAGAACATGTCGAACAACTCCGTCGTCACCCCGGACGGCGGCGAGATCGGCCGCGCACAGGCGGTGCAGGCGCTCGCGTGCGGGCTCGAGCCGAGCGTCGCGTTCAACCCCGTGCTGCTCAAACCGGGCAGCGACCGCAGCTCCCAGGTCGTGGTGCGCGGGCGGGTGGACGGCACCGTCGACGCGCGCACCTACCAGGGGCGCAAGGCCGCCCTCCTCGACGTCGTCACGGCGAGCCTCGCCGAGCTGCGCGCCCGCTTCGACGTGGTGGTGTGCGAGGGGGCCGGCTCCCCTGCGGAGATCAACCTCCGGGCGAACGACATCGCCAACATGGGGCTCGCGCAGGCGGCCGACCTGCCGGTCGTGATCGTCGGCGACATCGACCGCGGCGGGGTGCTCGCCCACCTGTTCGGCACCGTCGCCGTCCTCGACCCCGCCGACCAGGCGCGCGTCGCCGGGTTCGTCGTCAACAAGTTCCGCGGCGACCCGGCGCTGCTCGCGCCCGGCCTCGACCAGCTCGCCGCGCTCACCGGCCGGCCCACGCTCGGCGTGCTGCCGTGGGAGGAACGGCTGTGGCTGGACGCGGAGGACTCGCTGTCGGCCGTGGCCGACGGCGTGCTCGGCAGGCCCTCGCCGCCGCTCGGGAGCCAGTGGCTGCGGGTGGCCGTCGTGCGGCTGCCGCGCATCTCCAACGCCACCGACGCCGAGGCCCTCGCCGCCGAGCCGGGCGTCGCCGTCCGGTACGTGACCGAACCCTCCCGGCTGGCCGACGCCGACCTCGTGGTGCTGCCCGGGTCCAAGGCGACCGTGGCCGACCTCGCCTGGCTGCGTCGCACCGGGCTCGCCGACGCCGTGGTCGCCCACGCCCGCGCCGGGCGCCCGGTGCTCGGGATCTGCGGCGGTTACCAGATGCTCGGCACGCGCATCCTCGACCCGCACGGGGTGGAGGGCGGCGACGCCGAGGGGCTCGGCCTGCTCGACCTGGACGTCGCCTTCGACGCCGAGAAGCACCTCGGCACCCCCGAGTCCACGGCGTGGGGCGAGCCGGTCCGCGGGTACGAGATCCACCACGGCCGGGTCGTGCGCAACGGCGACCCGCCGCTGCTTCCCGGCGAGGGCTCCGACGCAGGCACCGTGCTCGGCACCCACTGGCACGGCCTGCTGGAGAACGACGGCTTCCGCCGCGCCCTGCTGCGTCGCGTCGCCGAGCAGGCCGGCCGCACCGGCTTCGTCGCCGCCCCGGACACCTCGTTCGCGGCGCACCGCGCGGCCCAGCTCGACGTGCTCGCCGACCTCGTCGAGGCGCACATCGACATCCGCGCACTTGAACATGTCATCAATCACGGTGCGCCCGCCGACCTCCCGGTCGTGACCACCTCTCTGGCAGGCTCGGCCGGGTGACCGGTCCGCAGTTCCCCTTCTCCGCCCTCGTCGGCCACGACGACCTCCGGCTCGCGCTGCTGCTCAACGCCGTGCACCCGGGCGTCGGCGGGGTGCTCGTGCGCGGCGAGAAGGGCACCGCGAAGTCGACGGCGGTGCGCGCGCTCGCGGCGCTGCTGCCCGCGCTCGACGTCGTACCCGGGTGCCGGTTCGCCTGCGACCCGAACGCGCCCGACCCGCGCTGCCCCGACGGGCCCCACCCGGCGGGCGGGGCCGGTGACGTCCGCCCGGCCCGGCTCGTCGAGCTGCCGGTGGGCGCCACCGAGGACCGGCTCGTCGGCTCGCTGGACCTGGAGCGGGCGCTGTCGGAGGGGGTCCGGGCCTACCAGCCGGGGCTGCTCGCCGAGGCGCACCGCGGCGTGCTGTACGTCGACGAGGTCAACCTGCTGCACGACCACCTCGTCGACCTGCTGCTCGACGCCGCGGCGATGGGACGGGCGCACGTGGAGCGCGACGGCGTGTCGGTGTCGCACGCGGCCCGGTTCCTGCTGGTCGGCACGATGAACCCGGAGGAGGGCGAGCTGCGCCCGCAGCTGCTCGACCGGTTCGGGCTCACCGTCGAGGTGCGGGCGGCCCGCGACGTGGAGACCCGGGTGGAGGTGGTGCGGCGCAGGCTCGCGTTCGAGGCCGATCCCGTCGCGTTCGGCGCCGCGTGGCAGGAGCAGGAGCGCGCCACGGCCCGGCGGATCGCCGAGGCGCGCGAGCGGGTCGGCACCGTTGTGCTCCCGGACGCCGAGCTGCGGCGCATCGCGGCCGTCTGCGCGGCGTTCGACGTCGACGGGATGCGTGCCGACCTCGTGATCGCCCGGGCCGCCGCCGCGCACGCGGCGTGGCGCGGGGCGGACGCGGTCGAGGAGGAGGACGTGCGCGTCGCCGCCCGGCTCGCGCTGCCGCACCGGCGCCGCCGCGACCCGTTCGACGAGCCGGGCATGGACGACCAGGCCCTCGACGACGCGCTGCGCGAGGCGGCCGAGCAGGAACCGCCCGACGGCCCCGACGACGGGGGCCCGGACGACGGGGGACCGGGCGGCGGGGGCGTCCCCGAGAACGGGGACGCCCCCGAGGTCACCGGCTCCCGGTCCGACGCCGCCGACGGAACCGCCCGCCCGGCGGGCGACGGCCGCCCGCAGGCCGCGCCCCCGGCGTCGGCCCCGTTCCGGGCGCGGCTGCTGCAGGTGCCCGGCATCGGCGACGGCGCGCCCGGCCGCCGGTCCCGGGCGCGCACCGACACCGGCCGGGTGGTGCGGGCCTCCGGGGCCGCCCCGCGGCGCGCCGCCGACCTGCACCTGCCGGCCACGATCGCCGCGGCCGCCCCGCACCAGCGCACCCGCGGCCGCACCGGCGCCGGGCTGCGGCTGCACGCGGCCGACCTGCGCAGCGCCGAGCGCGAGGGCCGGGAGGGCAACCTCGTGCTGTTCGCCGTCGACGCGTCCGGCTCGATGGCGGCCCGCCGGCGGATGGCCGCGGTGAGCGGGGCGGTGCTGTCGCTGCTGCGCGACGCCTACCAGCGCCGCGACAAGGTCGGGCTGGTGGCGTTCCGGGCGGGCGGGGCCGAGCTGGTCCTGCCGCCGACCTCCAGCGTCCCCGCCGCCCAGGCCCGCCTCGCCCAGCTGCGCACGGGGGGACGCACCCCGCTCGCCGACGGGCTGCTGCGGGCGCGGGCCGTGCTGCGCGTCGAGCGGGTGCGCGACCCGCGGCGGCGCGCCCTGCTCGTCGTGCTCACCGACGGCCGCGCCACCGTCGCGGCCCGCCCCGGCGGCGACCCGGTGCAGGACGCCTGCCGGGCCGCCGGCCTGCTCGCCGCCGACGGGGTGGCGACGATCGTGGTCGACTGCGAGAGCGGGCCGGTCCGGCTCGGCCTCGCCGCCCGGGTCGCGGCCGCCGCGGGCGGCCCGGTGCTGGGCCTGGCGGAGCTGTCGGCCGACCAGGTCGCGGGCGTCGTGCGCGCCGCTCGAGCCGCATAGGGAGGGAACATGCCGCAGGGTCAGGTCGTGACGGTCCCCGACGACGGGCTCACCACCCGCCAGCGCCGCAATCGGCCGCTCGTCGTCGTGCACACCGGGGAGATGAAGGGCAAGTCGACCGCCGCGTTCGGGCTCGCGCTGCGCGGCTGGAACCAGGGCTGGTCGATCGGGGTGTTCCAGTTCGTCAAGTCGGCGAAGTGGAAGGTCGGCGAGGAGGCCGCGTTCCGCGCGCTCGGCCGGCTGCACGAGCAGACCGGCGAGGGCGGGCCGGTCGAGTGGCACAAGATGGGCGAGGGCTGGTCCTGGGCGCGCAAGAAGGGCTCGGAGGCCGACCACGCCGCGGCCGCGGCCGAGGGCTGGGCGGAGATCCGCAGGCGGCTCGAGGCGCAGGTGCACGACCTGTACGTGCTCGACGAGTTCACCTACCCGATCAAGTGGGGGTGGGTGGACGTGCACGAGGTCGTCGAGGTGCTCGCCAACCGCCCGGGCCGCCAGCACGTGGTGATCACCGGCCGGGACGCGGCCCCGGAGCTGGTCGAGGCCGCGGACCTCGTCATGGAGACGACCAAGATCAAACACCCGATGGACGCCGGCCAGAAGGGGCAGCGCGGCATCGAGTGGTGACCGGGTGCCTCTGCGCTACCGGCGCTACGGGGCGAGCAGGTCGTCGTAGTCGCCGGGGTGCTTCTCGAGGTACCCCTTCACGAACTCGCACTCCGCGCGCACCTTCAGGCCCCGCGCGCGCACGTCCTCGAGCGCCCCGCGCACCAGCCGGCTGCCGACGCCCTTGCCCTCGAACCCGCTCATGACCTCGGTGTGGACGAACGTCACGAGGCCGTCGGACTCCCGGTACTGTGCGATGCCGGCGAGCTCCCCGTCGATCCGGGCCTCGTAGCGGTGCCGTTCGGGTGCGTTCGCGACGTCCATGCGCCGACCGTAGTCCCCTGCGGGCCGCGGCGGAGGGCGACGAGACCACGGCCACGGGCCAGGAGTAGACAAGCCGCATGGAGTACACCCGACTGGGCTCGACGGGCCTGCAGGTCTCGCGGATCTGCCTGGGGATGATGAGCTACGGGACGCCGAGCTGGCGGGAGTGGGTGCTGGACATCGACGCCGCGCGGCCGCTCGTGCGCAGCGCGGTCGAGGCGGGCATCACGTTCTTCGACACGGCCGACGTCTACTCGCTCGGCGTGAGCGAGCAGATCACCGGGACGCTGCTGCGCGAGTTCTTCCCGCGCCGCGAGGACTACGTGCTCGCCACCAAGGTCTACTCGCCGATGAGCGACCGCCCCGGCGACCGGGGCCTGTCGCGCAAGCACATCCTGGCGGGCATCGACAACTCGCTGCGGCGGCTGGGCACCGACCACGTCGACCTCTACCAGATCCACCGCTGGGACCCCGAGACCCCGATCGAGGAGACGATGGAGGCGCTGCACGACGTCGTGCGCGCCGGCAAGGCCCGCTACATCGGCGCCTCCAGCATGTACGCCTGGCAGTTCGCGAAGGCACAGCACACGGCCGACCTGGGCGGGTGGACCCGGTTCGTGTCCATGCAGGACCACTACAACCTGATCTACCGCGAGGAGGAGCGGGAGATGCACCCGCTCTGCCTCGACCAGGGCGTCGGCGTGATCCCGTGGAGCCCGCTGGCCCGCGGGCGGCTCGCGCGGCTGCCCGAGGAGCGCACCACCACCCGCTCCGGGAGCGACCCGATCGCCGACAGCATGTACACCGAGGCCGACGACGCCGTCGTGCGCGCGGTCGCCGACGTCGCGCAGGCCCGCGGCCTGCCGCTCGCGCAGGTGGCGCTCGCGTGGCTGCTGCACAAGGAGGCGGTGAGCGCGCCGATCGTGGGCGCCACCAAGCCCGGCCACGTCGAGGACGCCGTCGCCGCCGTCGACGTGGAGCTGTCCGACGACGAGATCGCGGCGCTCGAGGCGCCGTACGTGCCGCACCCGGTGCTCGGCCACCGGTGAGCCCGCGCGCGATCGTCGTCGGTGCGCCCGCGTCCGGGAGCGGCAAGACCACGGTCGCCACGGGCCTGATGGCCGCGCTGCGCCGCCGGGGCACCGCGGTGGCGCCGTTCAAGGTGGGGCCCGACTACATCGACCCCGGCTACCACACGCTCGCCGCGGGGCGGCCCGGCCGCAACCTCGACCCGGTTCTCGTGGGAGCCGACCGGATCGTGCCGCTCGCCCGCCACGGGGCGGCGGGCGCCGAGATCGCGGTCGTCGAGGGCGTGATGGGCCTGTTCGACGGGCGGATCGGGGCGGGCGGGGGCGCCGGGTCGACGGCCCAGGTCGCCGGGCTGCTGGGCGCCCCGGTGCTCCTGGTCGTCGACTGCCGCGGGCAGGCGCGCAGCCTCGCCGCGCTGCTGCACGGCTTCCGCTCGTTCGACCCGGCCACGCGCATCGCCGGGGTCGTGCTCAACCGCGTGGGCAGCGCGCGCCACGAGGAGGTGCTGCGCGCCGCGGCCGACGAGGCCGGGCTGCCCGTGCTCGGCGCCCTGCCGCGCCGGGACGCCCTCGAGGTGCCGTCCCGCCACCTGGGGCTCGTCACCGCGGCCGAGCACGGTGCCGCGGCCGTGGCGGCGGTCGACGCGATGGCGGACCTGGTGGCCGCGCACATCGACCTGGAGGCCGTGGCAGGCCTCGCCGCGCCGTTGCCCGCCGGGCCGGCCTGGTCGCCGCACGACGCCGTCGGCGGCGCCGCGGACGGGCCCCGCCGGGTCGTCGCGGTGCTCGGCGGGCCGGCCTTCACGTTCGGCTACGCCGAGCACGTCGAGCTGCTCTCGGCCGCGGGCGCGGAGCCGGTGACCGTCGACCCGCTGCGCGACACCGCCCTCCCGCCGGGCACCGGCGGCCTCGTACTGCCCGGCGGCTTCCCGGAGGAGCACGTCGCCGGGCTCGCGGCCAACGAGCCGCTGCTCGCCGAGGTGCGGCGGCTCGCGTCGGCAGGCGCACCGGTGCACGCCGAGTGCGGCGGGCTTCTGTACCTGTGCCGGACCCTCGACGGCACGCCCATGTGCGGCGTGCTCCCGGCGGCCGCGACCCGCGCCGAGCGGCTCACCCTCGGCTACCGGGACGCCGTCGCGCTCACCGACTCCGCGCTGCACCCCGCCGGGGCGCGGGTGACCGGGCACGAGTTCCACCGCTGGACCGTCACCCCGCGTGCCGGCGACGGCGCGGCCTGGGGGTGGCGGGGAGCGGAGCCGGAGGGCTTCGTCGCGGGCGGCGTGCACGCGTCGTTCCTGCACACCCACCCCGCGGGCGCACCGGCGGCGGTGGCGCGGTTCGTGCGCTGTATCAGCGGCTGAGCGCCGCGCCTCGTCACTCCGCGTTGCGCTCGCGGCCGCCACCGGGTGCCTGATCAGTGGATGTCGCGCAGGCGACGTGCTTGCTACCGTTCGGTAACCGACGCTCGACGGGGAGGTCGCCGTGCCGGACACGCCCACGCCCCGCCCCCGTTCCCGCCGGCGCCGCCCCCGGATCGGGCTCGTGCTCGGCGCGGGGGGACTCCTCGGATCGGCCTGGACCGCCGGCGCGCTCGGGTCCCTCGCCGAACGCCTCGACCGGCCCCTCGGCGAGCTCGACCTCGTGCTCGGCACCAGCGCGGGCGCGGTGCTCGGCGCGGCCCTGCGGTGCGGGGTGGACGTCCCCGAGCTGATCGCCCACCAGCGCGGCGCCGACTCGGCCCGCGACGACGACCGCAGGCCCGGCGAGCTGCCCGAGCTGCGCGCGATCGAACGCGAGTCCGGCGACGGGCGGCCCCCGGTGCCGCTGCCGCGGCTGGGGTCGCCGCGGCTGCTCGCCGCGGCCGCCGCTTCGCCCTGCCGGATGAACCCGGTTGTCGCCGCGTCCGGCCTGCTGCCGCTCGGGCGGCGGCGGATGACCTCGCTCGTGCGGATGGTCGACGTCCTGCAGGCCAGGGGTAGGGCGCGCGCCGACGGCTGGGTGCGCGGCAAGCCGCTGTGGGTGGTCGCGGTCGACTACGACTCCGGGCGCCGCGTCGTGTTCGGACGGCCGGGCGCACCGGCCGCGTCGGTGGCCGACGCCGTGCTCGCCTCCTGCGCGATCCCCGGCTGGTTCGCACCCCAGGTGATCGGCGGCCGCCGCTACGTCGACGGCGGCGTCGCCTCGGCCACGTCGCTCGCGCTGCTCGCCCGGCCCGGGGCGCCCGTGCTCGACGAGGTGTACGTGCTCGCGCCGATGGCGAGCTACGACTACGACCGCCCCGCCGACCCGGTCGCGATCGTCGAGCGCCAGGTGCGCAGGCTGCTCACCCGCTGGCTCGACGCCGAGGTGCGCGCGGTCCGCGAGCGGGGCACCCGCGTCACCGTCCTGGCCCCGGGCGCCGAGGACCTGCGCGCGATGGGCGGCAACCTGATGAACCCGCGGCGGCGGCAGGACGTGCTGCAGACAGCGCTGGAGACCTCGGTCAAGGCCCTGGACGCCGCGGTGGCCGGCCGGGTGGCGGCCGCCTAGAAGACCCGTCGGGGGATTGCAGCAAGGCCACCTTCACGCGAGGTCGTGGCGGGAAGGTGGCCTTGCTGCAATGGACGGGGCTGCAATGGACGGGGCTGCACCGGACGGGGCTGCGGCCCGGGTGAGGGCAACATCGCAGTCCGCCCGCCCGGATGGACGCGGCGCAGGCGGGCAGCACAGACTGACCGCCGTGAAGCGCGGGAAGGTGACGTTCGTGGGGGCCGGGCCGGGCGCGGCCGACCTCATCACGCTGCGCGGCGCACGGCGGATCGCCGAGGCCGACGTGGTGATCTGGGCGGCGAGCCTCGTGACGGCCGAGTGCGTCACGGAGCACGCGCGGCCCGACGCCGAGCTGGTCGACTCCTCGCAGATCGCGCACGAGGACGTGCTCGCGCTCTACCGGCGCGCCGCCGCGGAGGGCCTGACCGTCGCCCGCGTGCACTCCGGCGACCCGTCGCTGTGGGGCGCGGTGCAGGAGCAGTACGACGCGGCCGTGGAGCTCGGGCTCGAGGTGGAGATCGTGCCCGGGGTGTCGGCGTTCGCGGCCGCCGCCGC
The DNA here is from genome assembly GCF_035305885.1 of Pseudonocardia sp. Classification (GTDB taxonomy): domain Bacteria; phylum Actinomycetota; class Actinomycetes; order Mycobacteriales; family Pseudonocardiaceae; genus Pseudonocardia. The sequence continues at coordinate 122,800 of NZ_DATGOP010000118.1, read as the reverse complement.
GGTCGCGGGGCGGGAGCTGACCATTCCGGAGGTCGCGCAGTCGGTGGTGCTCACCCGGCTCGAGGGCGGCAAGACGCCGATGCCGCCGGGGGAGAAGCTGCGCGAGTTCGCCCGCCACGGCACCACGATGGCGATCTTCCTGTCCGCCGCCCGCTCCGGCCAGATGGCCGACGAGCTGCGGGCCGGTGGCTACCCCGACGACACCCCGGTGATCGTCGCCCACCGCACCAGCTGGCCGGACGAGCTGACGCTGCGGTGCCGGCTCGACGAGGTCGAGGCCGTCTGCAAGCAGCACAAGCTGTGGCGGCACACCCTGTTCCTGGTCGGCCCCGCCCTCGCGGCGAGCGGCACCCGCAGCCACCTCTACCACCCCGGCCACTTCCACACCTTCCGCAAGCCGGACCGGGCCGCCCGCCGCGAGCTGCGGGCCCGCCGCACCTCATGAGCCCTGACCCCGGCCCACCGGCGTCGGGTGCCCTCGCCGTGATCGGCGTGGACGGGGCGCCGCTGCCCGCCCCCGCGCGGGAGGCGCTCGACCGGGCCGAGGTCGTGCTGGGCGCCGCCCGCCACCTCGACACCGTTCCCGTGCCCGCCACCGCCGAGCGCGTCGTGCTCGGGCCGGTCGAGGCCGGCCTGCAGCGGCTGGCCGGGCGGCGGGCCGTCGTGCTCGCGAGCGGCGACCCCGGCTTCTTCGGGATCGTCCGGTTGCTGCGCGAGCGCGGCCACGCCCCCGCGGTGTTCCCGGCGCGCTCCAGCCTGCAGCTGCTGTTCGCCCGCATCGGCCGCTCGTGGGACGACGTCACCGTCGTGAGCGCGCACGGGCGCGACCTCGGCGCCGCCGTGAACGTCTGCCGCGCCCGTCCCGCCGTCGCCGTGCTCACCGCGCCCGGGGCCGGGCCCGCGGAGATCGGGGCGGCCCTCCACGGGTGGCCGCGCACGCTCGTGGTGGCCGAGGACCTGGGCGGCCCCGCGGAGCGGGTGGTCACCCTGCCCGCCGCCGAGGCGGCCCGCCGCGAATGGCACCCGCTCACCGTCGTGCTCTGCCTCCGCGATGCGGACGCGGTGCCCCCGCGCGGCTGGTGCGCGGGCGGCGAGCCGGTCCCGCCCGCGGGCGGTTGGGCCCTGCCCGACGACGCGTTCGACCACCGCGCGGGCATGGTCACCAAGGCCGAGGTGCGCGCGCTCGCGCTGGCCCGGTTGGCGCCCCGCCCCGGCGCCCTCGTGTGGGACGTGGGCGCAGGCTCCGGCTCGGTGGCCGTCGAGTGCGCGCGCCTGGGCGCGGCGGCGCTCGCCGTGGAGCGGCGTGCCGACGACGCGGCGCGGATCGCGGCCAACGCGGCGCGGCACGGCGTCGACGTCCGCGTCGTCACAGGCGAGGCGCCCGCGGCGCTGGCGGGCCTGCCCCGCCCGGACGCGGTGTTCGTCGGCGGCGGCGGGCCGGACGTGGTCGCCGCCGCGGCGGCCGCCGGACCGGAGCGGGTGGTCGTCGCGCTCGCGGCGCTGGACCGGGTCGCGCCCACCCGCGCGGCGCTGCGGGCCGCGGGCCTCGCCGTGGACGGCGTGCAGGTCGCGGCGTCCCGCTTCGCCGACCTGCCGGACGGGTCGGTCCGCCTCGCCGCCACCAACCCGATCACCGTCATCTGGGGGATGAAGTGACCGACCCGGCAGTGCCGCCCGACGTGGAAGGGCCACCCGACCTGGAAGGGCCGCGCGCGATCGCGCTCTTCGCCGTCACCGACGCGGGCAGGCGGGCCGCGGCCGAACTCGCCCCCGCGCTCGGCGCCCGGGTGCACGCCCTCGACGAGCTGCCCGCGCTGTGGCCGCGGCTCGACGCGGCCGTGTTCTTCCTCGCCACCGGCGCCACCGTCCGGTTGATCGCGCCGCTGCTCGCGGACAAGCGCACCGACCCCGGCGTCGTCTGCGTCGACGAGGCCCGCCGCTTCGCCGTCGCGCTCACCGGCGGGCACGAGGGCGGGGCGAACGCGCTCGCCGAGCGGGTCGCCGCCCTGCTCGGCGGCCAACCGGTGGTCACCACCGCGTCCGACGCCACCGGCGCGAGCGGCCTCGATGCGCTGGCCGCCGCGCTGGACGCGGTGGTCGACGGCGACGCCGCCGCGGCGGGGCGCGCGCTCCTGGACGGCACCGCGGTGGTGGAGAACCCCCTCGCGTTCCCGCTGCCGGCCCTGCCGGGTGGGGGCGGCGACGCCCGCGAGCCGCACCGCATCGTCGTCACCGACCGGGTCGAGGTCGGCGCGACCAGGATCGTGCCGAAGACGCTCGTCGTCGGGATCGGGTCCGCGCGCGGAGTGCCCGCCGCCACCGTCACCGCCGCGCTGCGGCGCATCGAGACCGAGCACGGCTACGACCTGCGCGCCGTGCGCGCGTACGCGAGCGTCGACCGCAAGGCCGACGAGGAGGGGATCCTCGCCGCGATCGCGCCCGCACCGCTTCACACCTACCCGGCCGAGCTGCTCGCCGAGGTCGCCGTGCCCAACCCGAGCGAGGTGGTGCGCGCCGAGGTCGGCACGCCGAGCGTCGCCGAGGCGGCCGCGCTGCACGCCGCGGCCGAGCTCGCGGGCGGGGCGCCGGTCGAGCTCGTCGTGCCGAAGATCAAGGGAGACAACGTGACGGTCGCGGCCGCCCGCATCCGCCCCCGCGGCCGGCTCGCGGTCGTCGGGCTCGGCCCGGGTGCCGCCGACCTGCGGACCCCGCGCGCCGAGGCCGAGCTGCGGCGCGCCTCGGTGGTGGTCGGCCTCGACCAGTACGTCGAACAGGTCCGCCACCTGCTGCGCCCCGGCACCGAGATCCGCGCGAGCCGCCTGGGCGAGGAGGAGCAGCGCGCCGCGGACGCGGTCGCCCTCGCCGCGAAGGGCCGCGCGGTCGCGCTGATCGGCTCCGGCGACGCGGGCGTGTACGCGATGGCGAGCCCGGCGCTGCAGCGGGCCGGGGCCGACGTCGAGGTCGTCGGCGTCCCCGGCGTGACCGCCGCGCTCGCCGCCGCCGCGCTGCTCGGCGCCCCGCTCGGGCACGACCACGTGCTCATCTCCCTGTCGGACCTGCACACCCCGTGGCCGGTCATCGAGAAGCGGATCGCGGCCGCCGCCGAGGCCGACCTCGTGACCTGCTTCTACAACCCGCGCAGCCGCGAGCGGCACTGGCAGCTCGCCGCCGCCCTGGACGCCTTCCGCGCCCACCGCCCGCCCACCACCCCGGTCGGGGCCGTCCGCCAGGCCGCGCGGGCCGGGCAGCGGGTGTGGACGGCCCCGCTCTCCGAGTTCGACCCGACCGAGGTCGACATGCTCACGACCGTGGTCGTCGGGTCCTCGGCGACGCGGATGGTGGCGGGGCGGATGGTGACGCCCCGGGGTTACCGCTGGAGCTGAAGCGCGGCGCCCGCGCGCCCCGGGGTCACGCCCGGGTGAGGCCCGCGTCGGCCGTCGCTCGCCGGTGCGCCCCGAGGGCGACCAGCAGCGCCGCCGCCGTCAGCGCAACGCCGAACCACATGACGCTGCGGACCCCGAGGCCGTCCACGAGCAACCCGCCGAGGAACGCCGCCACCGCGATCGAGGTGTTGTACGCCAGCGTGTTCAGCGACATGGCGGCCTCGAACGTGTCGGGCGCCGCCCCCTGCGTCATGGCCAGCTGGGACAGCTGCACGACGCCGAACGCGATCCCCCAGGCGGCGAGCAGGGCGATCGCGGCGATCCGTCCGTCGCCCACGGCGAGCAGCGCCAGCAGCGATCCCACGAGCACCGCGCCGCCGACGACGAAGCCGACCCTCGGGCTGCGGGCCACGGTGAACCCGGCGACGTAGTTGCCGATGGCGCCCCCGGCCCCGAAGACCATCAGGGCCGCCGTGATGAAGGCGGGCGTGGCGGACGCCCCGCTCTCCAGGACCGGACGCACGAACGTGTACGCCCCGAAGTGGCCGAGCACGAACAGCACGACGGCGACCAGCACCAGGCGCAACCGCGCGTTGACCAGCGGCAGCCGGAAGACCTCCCGCACCGACACGGCGTTGTCCGACGGCAGCGACGGGACCGTGGCGGCGACCGCGGCGAGCACCAGCACGGCCAGGCCCGCCCAGATCAGGAACGTCGTCCGCCAGTCGGTGAGGCTCTCGACGATCGTCCCCAGCGGGATGCCCACCACCGTGGCGATCGAGATGCCCGACATCACGACGGCCGCGGCCCGGCCCGCGTGGCGCTGCGGCACGATGCGCATCGCCATGCTCACGCCGATCGCCCAGAACACGCCGCTGGCGAACCCCATGACGAGCCGGGTGGTGAGCACCAGCGGGTAGTTCGGGGAGACCGCGGTGATCAGGTTGCCCGCGGCCAGCACCGCGAGCAGCGTGCACAGCAGCGCCCGGCGGTCGATGCGCCGGGTCCAGGCCACGAGGAACGGCACGCCGAGCCCGGCCGAAATGCCGTACAGGGTGACCATCAACCCGGCCGCCCCCACCGAGGTGCCCAGGCTCGAGCTCAACGGGGTCAGGAGACCGACGGGCATCAGCTCCGTCGTCAGGAACACGAACAGGCTGGCCGTGATCGCCGAGACCCCCGCCCACGGGCGCGGGTGTCGTTGCGTCGCCATCTTCTTCCTCTGATCGTTCGCAGGTGCAGGGTCTCGGGATCCCGAGTGAAGTCTCACCGCGGTCGATCAATGAGTCCAATGCATGCTCGTCATCTCATCGATCGCGAGAGAAGATCGATGGATGGAGCTCCAGCAGCTGCGCTACGTCGTCGCCGTCGCCGAGACGAACAGCTTCACGCGGGCCGCGCAGCGGTGCCTGGTCGTCCAGTCCGCGCTGAGCCACCAGATCGCGCGCCTGGAACGCGAGCTCGGGGCGCGGCTGTTCGAGCGCACCAGCCGCCGTGTGCGGCTCACCCCGGCGGGCGCGGCGTTCCTGCCGGCGGCCCGGCAATGCCTGGACGCCGCGGAGCGGGCGGCCGCCGAGGTCGCCGCGGCGGTCGGGGAGGTGCGCGGGCGGCTCACGGTCGGCGTGATCTCCACCGTCGCCGCGGTCGACGTCCCGCGGGCCCTGCGCGCGTTCCGCGAGCGCCACCCGCACGTGCGCGTCGGCGTGCGCGCGGGCCGCAGCGAGGAGCTCGTCGAACAGGTCGCCCGGGGAACGCTCGACGTCGCCTTCCTCGGGCTCCCGCCCACTGCGCGCCCGCAGGGCGTGGCGTCGCGCGAACTCGCCCGCGACCGGCTGGTCGCCCTGGTCGCGCCCGACCACCCCCTCGCCGCGGAGTCGTGGGTCGACCTGCGGCGGCTCGCGTCGGAGCCGTTCGTGGACCTGCCCGCCGGAAGTGCGGGGCGCGCCGAGTCCGACGAGGCGTTCGCGGCCGCCGGGCTCGACCGGGAGGTCGCCTACGAGGTGACCACCGCGTACCTGACCGCCCGGCTGGTCGAGCAGGGCCTCGGCGTCGCCCTGGTCCCGTCCGCCCACGCGCCGCAGCTCACCGGTGTCGTCCCGATCGAGGTCCGCGACGCCCCGGTCCGCGTCGAGCACGTCGCCTGGAGCCGGGACGGGCGCACCCCGGCGGCGACGGCCTTCCTCGACGTGATCGGCGTGCCGCCCGAGCCGGACGGGCTGCGACCTCGCGCACGGGACCGGATCGCGGGGCCCGCGCCGGGATAGGCTTCCCCGGCTGCGCGGGAACCCGGTGCGAACCCGGGGCGGTCCCGCCACTGTGACCCGTGAGCCCGGCTCGCGGGGAGCCAGACCTCGCGCGGCGTACCCACCACCGACCCCGTCCGGGCGTGGACACCCGGGGAGGAGAACCGTGAACGCGCGCGCCGCCGTGCACCCCATCGAGCAGGAGTCGTACGCGATCCTGCGCAGCAGGCTCGACACCTCCGACCTGCCGCCGCTCACCCGCGCGGTCGTCGAGCGCGTCGTGCACACCAGCGCCGACACCACGTGGGTCGGCGACCTGGTCACCGACGAGGACGCCCTGCGCGCCGGACGCGCGGCCCTGCTGGCCGGGGCGCCCCTGATCACCGACGTGCGGATGGTGGCCGCGGGCGTCACCGCGCGGCCCGCGGTGGTGGCGCTCGACCTCGCCGGGGAGCCTCAGGACGGGCTCACCCGGTCCGCGGCCGGGATCCGCGCCGCCGTCGCCCGGCACCCGGACGGCGCGGTGTGGGCGATCGGGAACGCGCCGACCGCCCTGCACGAGCTGGTGCGCTGCGCCGCCGAGGGGCTGGTGCGCACGCCGCTGGTGGTGGGGCTGCCGGTCGGGTTCGTCGGCGCGGTGGCCGCGAAGGCCGCGCTGCGCGGGTCGGGGTTGCCCGCGGTGAGCAACCGGAGCGAGCGGGGCGGGGCCGCCGTCGCGGCCGCCTCCGTGAACGCCCTGCTGTACGCCGACGACGAGGCGGTGCGCTGATGGCGCCGCCGCTGCTGCTGGTCGGCCACGGCACCGTCGACGCGACCGGGGTCGCGGAGTTCGTCGCGTTCACCGACCGCGTGCGCGGGCTCGTGGACGTCGACGTGGCCGGCGGGTTCATCGAGCTGTCCGCGCCGACCGTCCACCAGGCGTGGACCGAGCTGTCCGGGCGCGGGCACACCACGCTCGCCGCGGTGCCGATGGTGCTGGTCGCGGCCGGGCACGCGAAGGGCGACATCCCGGCCGCCCTGCAGCGCGAGGTCGTGCGCGACCCGGCCACCGGCTACCTCTTCGGCCGGCCGCTCGGCCCGCACCCGCTGCTGCAGGAGGTCGTCGCGGCCCGGGTCGGCGAGGTCGCGCCCGCCGAGGGCACCGCCGTGCTGCTCGTCGGCCGCGGATCGACCGACCCCGACGCCAACGCCGAGGTCTGCAAGGTCGCGCGACTGCTGCAGGAGGGCCGCGGCTACGAATTCGTCGAGCCCGCGTTCGTCTCGCTGACCGGCCCGGACGTGCCCGGCGGGCTCGCCCGCTGCCGGGCGCTCGGGGCACGGCGGGTGGTGGTGGCGCCGTACTTCCTGTTCGACGGCGTGCTGCCGCGCCGGGTGGGGGAGCAGGCCCGCGCGTTCGCCGCGCAGCACCCGGATCTCGACGTGCGGGTGGCCCGCCACATCGGCGACTGCCCCGAGCTCGCCCGGCTCGTGCTGGAGCGCTACCACGAGGCACTGCACGGCGACATCCGGATGAACTGCGACACCTGCGCCTACCGCGTCCTGCTGCCGGGGTTCGAGGACAAGCTGGGCGCGCCGCAGACCCCGCACCACCACCCCGACGACCCGGCGCACGGCCACGGTCACGGTTCTGGTCATGGCCATGGCCACGGACACGGGAACGGCCCCGGGCACGGACACGCGGTCGCGGGATGATGTCGCGCGTGGATCCCTATCTCGTCGGCCTGGACCTGGCCGGGCGCCGCGTGGTCGTGGTCGGCGGCGGCGCCGTCGCCCAGCGCCGCCTGGGCGGGCTGCTCGCAGCGGGGGCGGACGTCGAGGTCGTCGCGCCCGAGGTCACGCCGGCCGTCGAGGCGATGGCCACGGCGGGCGAGCTGCGCTGGACGGCGCGCGGGTTCCGCGCCGGCGACCTGGAGGGCGCGTGGTACGCGATCGCGTGCACCGACGACCCCGCGGTGAACGCGCGGGTGGGCGCCGAGGCACTGGAGCGGCGCGTGTTCTGCGTGCGCGCGGACGACGCCCCGCAGGGCACCGCGGTCACCCCGGCCGTCGGCAGCCACGACGGGCTCACCGTCGGCGTGCTCGCCGGGCGCAACCCGCGTCGCTCGGCCGCGGTGCGCACGGCGCTGGTGGAGGCCCTGCACGCCGGCGTCGTCGACGACGCCGCCGAGCCGGTGCGACCCGGGGTCGCGCTGGTCGGTGGCGGGCCGGGCGACCCGGAGCTGATCACCGTGCGCGGGCGGCGGCTGCTCTCGCGCGCCGACGTCGTGATCACCGACCGGCTCGGCCCGCGCGACCTGCTCGACCAGCTCGCCCCGCACGTCGAGGTCGTCGACGCGTCCAAGATCCCGTACGGGCGGGCGATGAACCAGGCGCGGATCAACGAGCTGTTGATCGAGCACGCCCGCGCCGGGAAGTTCGTGGTGCGGCTCAAGGGCGGCGACCCCTACGTGTTCGGTCGCGGCTTCGAGGAGGCGCTCGCCTGCGCCGAGGCCGGTGTGCCGGTCACCGTGGTGCCGGGGGTGACGAGCGCGTTCGCCGTCCCGGCCGTCGCCGACGTGCCGGTGAGCCACCGCGGGGTGGCGCACGAGATCGTGGTCGTGTCCGGGCACGTCGCACCGGACGACCCGCGCAGCCTCGTCGACTGGTCCGCGCTCGCCCGGCTGCGCGGCACGCTGGTGCTGCTCATGGCGGTGGAGCGGATCGGGGCGTTCGCGCAGGCGCTGATCGCGGGCGGCCGCCCGGCGGACACGCCGGTGGCCGTGGTGCAGGACGGCACGATGCGCATCCAGCGCAGCCTTCGCGCGACGCTCGCCACCGTGGCCGACGAGGTGCGCGAACAGGGGATCAACCCGCCCGCCGTGATCGTCATCGGGCCGGTGGCCGGCCTCGCCGACGGTGCCGTGACCGCGAACGGGTAGACCGGTCGCATGGCCGATCACCCCGCCGACCACGGGTCCCTGCTCGATCTCCCCGTCCGCGAGCTGCTCGACGCCGCGGCCGCGCGCACCCCGGCCCCCGGCGGGGGCGGGGCCGCCGCGCTCACCGCCGCGCTGGCCGCCGCGCTCACCGGCATGGCCGCCCGGTTCGCCGACGGCGCCGAGGCCGAGCGGGCGGCCGAGCGCGCCGACGAGCTGCGCGCCGCGCTCGCCCCGCTCGCCGACGCCGACGCCGCCGCGTACGGCGCCTACCTCGCCGCCCGGCGCCGTCCGCGCGACGACCCGGGCCGCGCCGACGCGATCGCCGCGGCCCGTCGCGAGACGGTCGGGGTGCCCGCGCGGATCACCGAGCTCGCCGGGGAGGTCGCCGGGATCGCCGCCGAGCTCGCCCGCAGCGGCAACCCCAATCTGCACGGCGACGCGACGGCCGCCGTCCACCTCGCCGCGGCCGCGGCGACGACCGCCGCCGAGCTGATCGCGGCGAACGTCACCGACGACCCGAAGGCCGGCGACACGGGGGAGGCCCAGCGGGACCGGGCCCGCGAGATCGCCGCCGGCGCCCGCGCGCTCGCCGAGGCGGCGCTCACCCGGGGCGCGGGGCGCGACTCGTGATGCGTCAGGAGATCTCCACCAGCTCGCCGGTCCGGCACGCTTCGGCGATGGCGAGCGTGACGCGCAGCGTCTCCACCGCGTCCCGTCCGGTGACGCGCGGGGCCGCCCCGCGGATCACGTCGCAGAAGTGGGCGAGCTGGCGTGCGAGCGGATCGGCGTCCTCGACCTCGACGACGGCCGCCTCGAACGGCTCCCACCAGGACGGCGCGCCGGGGTAGGTCGTGAGGCGCATCGTCGGCACTCTGAGCGACCCGCGTGTCCCGGCGATCACGTAGCAGTCGGCGTCGGGCTGATGCGGGTAGGCGGCGTTCTCCGCGGACGTCAGCTCCCAGCTGAACGGCGCCGCGGCCGTGTCGGAGAGCAGGAACGTCCCCAGTGCGCCGCTCGCGAAGCGCAACACCACGGCGACGGTGTCCTCGACCGCGTGCCCGCGGGTGCCGTTCGCGGCCATGGCCTGCACCGCGAGGATCTCCCCGCAGACGGCCCGCAGGTCGTCCACCTCGTGGACCATGTTGATGAGGATCGGCCCGCCCCCGGGCTCGCGTCGCCACGGCGCGGCGTCGAAGTAGTCGTCGGGCTTGGAGAACAGGGCGCTGCCCTGCACGGCCACGACGCGCCCGAGGGTGCCCGCCGCCACCGTCCGAGCTGCGGCCTCCAGCAGCGGGCTGTAGCGGCGGTGGTGGCCGACGAGGAGCGGCACGCCCGCCTCCTCGGCCGCGTCGACGAGCCGCTGCGCGTCCTCGACCGTGTCGGCGATCGGCTTCTCGACGAGGACCGGAACGCCGCGCTCGACGCACTCGAGGGCGATCGGCACGTGCAGCCGGTTGGGCGCCGCGACGATCACACCGACGCCGTCGGTGCCCTCGGCCGCGAAGCACTCGCCGATGGAGTCGTGGTCGGACGCGGCCGCGGGGGCCGGGTCGACGACGGCGGCGAGCTCGCACCCCGGGCTCTGCCGGACGAGCTCGGCGTGCCTGCGCCCGATGAGCCCGGCGCCGGCGACGACGATCCGGGGGAGGGTGCGGGGGAGCGGCATCAGACCGCCGCGGCCCGCAGCCGGGCGTAGTCCTCGGGCGACACCGGCGTGGCGTCCGCGGTCCCGAGGTCGTCGAGGGGGATGCGGAACGTCTCGCGGGCCGACCACGCCGCGGCGGCGGCCAGCACCGCGAACCCGAACGTGAAGCCGCCGACGATCAGCGGCACGTTCGACCCGGACGGCGCGACGACGGCGAAGACCGTCGGCATGAAGGCGGTGATCGCCGTGCCGATGTTCTGGGAGACCGCGAACCCGGTCACGCGGGTGCGGGTCGGGAACAGCTCCTGGTAGAAGGCGGGGAAGATCGCGTTGTAGCCCTGGTACACCACGCCCCACATCAGGATGGCGAGCACGAACGCGAGCACGACGTCGCCCCGGCTGACCGCCCACAGGTACGCGAACGAGAGGGCGCCCGAGCCGAGCGAACCCACGATGATGCAGGGGCGGCGCCCGATGCGATCGCTGAGGTCGCCGACGAACGGGATGAGCAGCACGGCGACGACGTTGCCGACCACGGAGATCCACAGATAGGTGGTCGCGCTGAAGCCGAGCCCGTACGCCTTGCTGGTGGCGTAGCTGGCCCCGAACACGGTGGTGGTCGTCGGCACGATGTTCATCAGCGCCATCAGGACCACGCGCAGCACGTCGCGGCCGTTCTCGCGGACGACCTGCACGATCGGCGCCTTCGGCACCGCGTTCTGCTCCTGCTCGGCGCGGAACGCCGGGGTCTCGTCCACGCGGCGCCGGACGAGGTAGCCGGCGACCACCACCAGGGCGCTGAGCAGGAACGGAACCCGCCAACCCCAGGCCTGGAACGCGTCGGCGGGCAGCAGCGCGGACATCGGGAGGAACACCGCGGCCGCGAGGATCTGCCCCGCCTGCACGCCCTGGAGGGTGAAGCTCGCGTAGAAGCCGCGGCGCCCGAACGGCGCGTGCTCGACGATCATGGCGCTGGCGCCTGAGATCTCGCCGCCGACGGCGAACCCCTGGATCAGCCGCAGGACCACCAACAGGGCCGGGGCCGGCACGCCGACCGACTCGTACGTGGGCAACAGCGCCACGAGGAACGTCGAGACGCCCATCATCAACATGCACAGCACCAGGACGTTCTTGCGGCCGTGCTTGTCGCCCCAGTGGCCGAGCACGAACGCTCCGAGCGGGCGTGCGACGTAGCCGACGCCGAACGTCGCGAGGGAGGCGACGACGCCGACCGCGGGGTCGCCCTGGGGGAAGAAGATCGCCGGGAACACCAGTGCGGCGGCCTGGGCGTAGATGAAGAAGTCGTAGTACTCGAGCGCGCTGCCGACCCACCCGCTGGCCGCTGCCTTCCTCGGGGAGCGTTCCACGGTCCTCTCCTTCGAAGCGTCGGGTGCGCGCGTGCGTGGTGCGGCTGGGGAGAGGCTAAGGGGCCCCGGGGGAACGTGATCACGGCCCACCGCCCGCCTGTGCCGGACACGGGCGCGCGGCGCCGGTCGGGTGGAGATCGGACGGAGGAGGGTCGGCATCCTCACGACGCGTTGACCGGCGTACCCGCGGTGTGTTCCAGTTGCCGCGACGACGGTGCAGGAAGCCGGTGCGAGTCCGGCGCGGTCCCGCCACTGTGACCGGGGCGACCCGGGAGCCAGACCCTCGCCGTCGTCCACAACTCCGCCGAGCAGAGGGCGCGGACCCTCGAGGAGGAAACGCCGATGACGCAGCCCGTGCTGCTGCTCTCCACCGCCGACACGGAGCTGCTGGCCGCCCGCAGCTCCGGGGCGCTCTACCGCACCGCCAACCCGTCGCGCGTCGACCCCGAGGGGCTGCCCCCGCTGCTGGACGGCGTCGCCGTCGTGGTGCTGCGGCTGCTGGGCGGGCGCCGGGCCTGGCCGGAGGGCGTGGACGCGCTGATCGCGTCCGGGCTGCCGGTCGTGCTGCTGGGCGGGGAGGCCGCCCCCGACGCCGAGCTGATGGCCGCGTCGACCGTCCCCGCGGGCGTCGCCTCCGAGGCGCTCGCCTACCTCGCCGCGGGTGGCACCGCCAACCTGCGGCAGCTGCACCGGTTCCTGTGCGACACCGTGCTGCTCACCGGCGAGGGCTTCGACCCGCCCACCCCGATGCCGGAGTTCGGCCTGCACGGCGATCGGCGCCAGGACCCGGACCGGCCGACGGTCGGCGTGGTCTTCTACCGGGCGCACGAGCTGTCGGGCAACACGGCGTTCGTCGACGTGCTGTGCGACGCGATCGAGGCGCGCGGCGCCAACGCGCTGCCGGTCTTCTGCGGCTCCCTCCGCGGCGCGCAGCCCGAGCTGATGGAGCTGCTGGGCCGGGCCGACGCGCTGGTCGCGACCGTGCTGGCGGCGGGCGGGACGGTCGCAGCGGACGCGAGCGCGGGCGGCGAGGAGGACTCGTGGGACGCGGGCGCGCTCGCCGCCCTCGACGTCCCCGTGCTGCAGGGGCTGTGCCTGACCACCCCGCGCGCCACGTGGGCGGAGTCCGACGCGGCGCTGTCGCCGATGGACGCGGCGATGCAGGTGGCGATCCCCGAGTTCGACGGCCGATTGATCACGGTGCCGTTCTCGTTCAAGGAGGCTCTGCCGGCTCCCGAGGGGCCGGGCGACGACATCCCCGTCTACGTCGCCGACCCCGAGCGGGCGGGCCGGTTGGCCGGGCTCGCGGTGCGGCACGCCCGGCTGCACGCCACGCCGGTGGCGGAGCGCAAGCTGGCGGTGGTGCTGTCGAGCTACCCGACCAAGCACTCCCGGGTCGGCAACGCCGTCGGGTTGGACACCCCGGCGTCGGCGGTCGTGCTGCTGCGGGCGCTGCGCGAGGCCGGCTACACGGTCGGGGAATTCCCGGCGGACCCCGACGAGCTGATCCACGCGCTCATCGCCGCGGGCGGCCACGACGTCGAGTGGCTCACCGAGGAGCAGATGGCGGCCGCGCAGGCCCGCGTCCCGCTCGCGGACTACCGCCGCTGGTTCGACGCGCTGCCGCCCGCGCTCGCCGACGGCATGCGGGAGCACTGGGGCGACCCGCCCGGCTCGCTCTACGTGGACCGGGACGAGATCGTGCTGGCCTCGCTGCGGTTCGGCAACGTCGTGCTGATGATCCAGCCGCCGCGCGGGTTCGGGGAGAACCCGGTGGCGATCTACCACGACCCGGACCTGCCCCCGTCGCACCACTACCTGGCCGCCTACCGCTGGCTGGACGAGGTCTTCGGCGCCGACGCGGTGATCCACCTCGGCAAGCACGGCACCCTCGAGTGGCTGCCCGGCAAGGGCCTCGGCCTCGCCGCCGAGGACGCCCCGGACGCCGTGCTCGGCGAGCTGCCGCTGGTCTACCCGTTCATCGTCAACGACCCGGGGGAGGGCACCCAGGCCAAGCGGCGCGGCCACGCCGTGGTCGTCGACCACCTGGTGCCGCCCATGGCCCGCGCCGACACCTACGGCGAGATCGCCAAGCTCGAGCAGCTCCTCGACGAGTACGCCACCGTCCAGGCCATGGACCCGGCGAAGCTGCCCGCCCTGCGCACGCAGATCTGGGAGGTGGTGACCGCCGCCCAGCTGCACCACGACCTGCACGTGGACACCGCGCCGGGCGAGGAGGACTTCGACGAGTTCATCCTGCACATCGACGGCTACCTCTGCGAGATCAAGGACGTCCAGATCCGCGACGGCCTGCACGTCCTCGGGGCGCCGCCGCGGGACGAGGCCCAGGTCAACCTGGTGCTCGCGATCCTGCGGGCGAGCCAGGTCTGGGGTGGGAGGACGGCGCTGCCGGGCCTGCGGGCCGCGCTCGCCGCCTGGGCAGGCCTGGACGAGCAGGCGCTGCTGGCGAACCCCGGCGCCCAGGTTCAGGAAAGCCACATTCATGAACGTGGGCTTCATGAATGTGGCTTTCCTGAAGCGCGGCGGCAGCGCCTCCTCGCCGTCGCCCCCGGCCCCGCCGTCACCGGCGCCGACATGGTCGACGTCCTCGAGGGCGTGGCCCGGGCCCTGGTCACCGGCGTGCAGGAGCGCGGGTGGGCCGAGCCCGCCGCCGTCTGCGCCGAGCTCCTGGGCGAGGAGATCCCCGACGTCGTGGCGGTGCTCGAGTTCGGCTGCCGCGAGGTGGTGCCCCGGCTGGAGCGCACCACCGACGAGGTCACCGCCGCGCTGCACGCCCTCGACGGCGGGTACGTGCCCGCCGGGCCGTCCGGGTCCCCGACCCGCGGCCTGGTCAACGTGCTGCCGACCGGGCGGAACTTCTACTCGGTCGACCCGAAGGCGATCCCGTCGCGCAGCGCGTGGGCCATCGGCTCGGCGCTCGCCGACTCCCTCGTCGCCCGCCACCTCGCCGACACCGGCACCTACCCGCGCAGCGTCGGGCTCACCGTGTGGGGCACCAGCGCCATGCGCACCCAGGGCGACGACCTCGCCGAGATCCTCGCGCTCATCGGCTGCCGCCCGACGTGGGACGACGCCTCGCGCCGGGTCACCGGGTTCGAGGTCGTGCCGCTCGAGGAGCTGGGCCGGCCGCGCATCGACGTCACCGTCCGCATCTCCGGGTTCTTCCGCGACGCGTTCCCGCACGTGATCAACCTGATCGACGACGCGATCCGCACCGTCGCCGACCTGGACGAGCCGCCCGAGCAGAACTACCTGCGCGCCCACGTCGAGGAGGACGCCGCCCGGCACGGCGACCGCCGCCGCGCCACGTCGCGGATCTTCGGCTCGAAGCCGGGCGCGTACGGGGCGGGCCTGCTGCCGCTGATCGACGCCCGCAACTGGCGCAGCGACGCCGACCTCGCCGAGGTCTACGCGGTCTGGGGCGGCTACGCCTACGGCCGCGGCCTCGACGGCCGCGAGGCGCGCGCCGACATGGAGGCCTCGTTCCGCCGGATCGCGGTCGCGGCGAAGAACCAGGACACCCGTGAGCACGACATCGTCGACTCCGACGACTACTTCCAGTACCACGGCGGGATGGTGGCGATGGTGCGCGCGCTCACCGGCCGCTCACCCGCCGCGTACGTCGGCGACTCCGCGGTGCCGCAGGCGGTGAAGACCCGCACGCTGGCCGAGGAGACCAAGCGGGTCTTCCGCGCCCGCGTGGTGAACCCGAAGTGGATCGCCGCGATGCGCCGGCACGGCTACAAGGGCGCGTTCGAGCTCGCGGCCACCGTCGACTACCTGTTCGGCTACGACGCCACCGCGGGCGTGGTCGACGACTGGATGTACGGCCAGCTGGCCGAGAGCTACGTGTTCGACGAGACGACCCGGGCGTTCCTGGAGAAGTCGAACCCGTGGGCGCTGCGGGGGATCACCGAGCGGCTGCTGGAGGCGGCCGACCGCGGCATGTGGGCCAAGCCCGACGACGCCGTGCTCGACCGGCTCCGCCAGACCTACCTCGACCTCGAGGGCGACCTCGAAGGCGACCTGGAGGGGGAGCGGTGAACACGCTGGTCGGGGTGGGTGTGGGGCCCGGCGACCCGGAGCTCGTCACCGTCAAGGCGGCCAACCTGCTGGCCAAGGCCGACATCGTGTTCGTGCCCGTCGCCGACACCGGGGAGACGGGCCGGGCCGAGCAGACCGTCCTGTACTACGCCGAGGCGTGGCGCGTGGAGCGCGTCGTGTTCGCGCTGCACGACCGCGAGCACACCGAACGTCGCGAGCGCGCGTGGGACGCCGCGGCTGCCCAGGTCGCGGCCTGGTTCGCCGCGCACCCGGGCGGTACCGCCGTGTTCGCGACCATCGGCGACCCGTGCGTCTACTCCACGTTCAGCTACCTCGCCGCCTCCGTGCGCGGGGTGCTCGGCGAGCTGGACGTGCAGCTCGTGCCGGGGATCACCGCGATGCAGGACCTCGCCGCGCGCTCCGGGACGCCGCTGGTGGAGGGCCGCGAGCCGCTCTCGCTGTTCCCGATGACCGCCGGCCCGGAGCGGTTCCGCGCCGCCCTGGAGCGCGGCGACGCGGTGGCCGCGTACAAGTTCGGCCGGATGCTGCCCGAGACCCTCGCCGTGCTCCGCGAGACCGGCCGCATCGACGAGGCCGTCTACGGCGCGGGCCTCGGCCTGCCCGAGGAGGACATCCGTCCCGCGGCCGAGCTCGACCCGGACGAGGAGGGCCCGTACCTGTCGACCCTGATCGTCCCGCCGAAGCGGACGGGCCGCGGCGGCTCCCTGTGAGCGGTCCCGGTTTCTACGAGGTGGTGCACGCCCGTCGGGACGTGCGGTCCGGGTTTCGGCCCGACCCGGTGGACGACGCCGTGCTCAGCCGGGTGCTGGAGGCCGCGCACGCGGCGCCGTCGGTCGGGTTCTCCCAGCCGTGGGACTTCCTCGTGCTGCGCGACCGCGCGATCCGGGAACGGGTTCACGCGCACGTCGCCGCGGCCCGCGCGGCGTACGCCGCGTCGCTGCCCGCCGCGCGGGCGGCCGCCTTCCGCGACCTCAAGGTCGAGGCGATCCTCGACACCCCGCTCAACATCGCGGTGACCTGCGACCCCACCCGCGGCGGGAGGCACGTCCTCGGCCGCCACACCCAGCCGCGGACCGCGCCGTACTCGGTGGTGGGCGCCGTGCAGAACCTGTGGCTCGCCGCGCGGGCGGAGGGCCTCGGCGTGGGCTGGGTCAGCTTCGGCGACGAACGGGAGCTCGCCGCGCTGCTGGGCCTGCCGCCGCACGTGGAGCTGGTCGCCTACCTCTGCGTCGGGCACGTCGACGACTTCCCCGACGAGCCGGAGCTCGCCACCGCGGGGTGGGCGCGCCGCCGCCCGCTGCGCTGGGCGGTCCACCACGACACCTACGGCCGCCGCGGCCTGCCCGGGGAGGAACCGATGGACCTGCTCGCCGAGACGGTCGCCGCGATCACGCCCCCGGACGCGGCCGCGCGCGCCGCCGCCGTGGAACGCCTCGACCGGATGACGAAGCCGCGCGGCGCGCTGGGGCGGGTCGAGGACCTCGCCGTCGCGCTCGCCGGGATCGCGGGTGCCTGCCCGCCGCCGGTGCCCGAACCCGCGGCGGTGGCCGTGTTCGCCGCCGACCACGGCGTGCACGCGCACGGGGTGACGCCGTGGCCGCAGGAGGTCACCGCGCAGATGGTGGCGAACTTCCTCGCCGGGGGAGCGGTGGTGAACGCCTTCGCCCGTCGGGTGGGGGCCGAGGTGTGCGTGGTCGACGTCGGCGTCGCGGCGCCGCTGGACCCGGCGCCCGGCCTCGTCCCGCGCCGGGTCGCCGACGGCACCGCCGACCTCGCCACCGGCCCCGCGCTCACCCGCGAGCAGGCCCGCGCCGCCGTCGAGGTGGGCATCGAGACGGCGCGCGACCTCGTCGCCGCCGGGAACCGCTGCCTCGTGACCGGCGACATGGGCATCGCCAACACCACCGCGGCCGCGGCCCTGATCAGCGCGTTCACCGGGGCCGACGCGGGCGAGGTGACGGGGCGGGGCACCGGCGTCGACGACGCCACGCTGGCCCGCAAGACGTCCGTGGTGGCCGCCGCGATCGCTCTGCACCGCCCGGACCCGGCCGACCCGCTCGGGGTGCTGGCCGCCGTCGGCGGCCTCGAGCACGCGGCGCTCGCCGGGTTCCTGCTCGGTGGGGCCGCGTTGCGCGTCCCGGTGCTGCTCGACGGCGTGAACGCCGGTGCAGCCGCCCTCGCCGCGGCCGCCTTCGCCCCGCACGCCCGGACGTTCTGGGTGGCCGGGCACCGCTCGGCCGAGCCCGGGCACGCCCGCGCCCTGGCGCACCTGGGCCTCGACCCGCTGCTGGACCTCGGCATGCGCCTCGGCGAGGGCACCGGAGCCCTGCTCGCCCTCCCGGTCCTGCAGAGCGCCGCGCAGGCGCTGCAGGACGTCGCGACGTTCGACGCCGCGGGCGTCACCGACAAGACCCGCTAGCGCCCCTCGGCGCCGGTGTCAGTGGCCGGGCAGGGCGGTTGGCGGGGTGGGCGCCGCCGGCGCGGGCACGCCACGGCGCCGCAGCGCGTGCCACGAGACCCGCACCAGCTGCACGGCCAGCGCGGCGACCACGGCGACGTCGAAGGCGAGCACCATGCGCTGCAGGACCCCGCCGACGTCGACCGGTCCGAAGATGCCGGGCACGACGTCGTCGAGCCTGCTGACCACGTAGGCCACGGCCAGCACGGCCGCGGCGATGGAGAGTGTGCGGACCGTGGAGACCACCGGGCGCCACTCCGGGTACTCGGCCAGCCGGGCCGCCGCGGCGAGCCCGGCGAACGACAGCAACGCGAGGATGCCGGCCCCGGCGAACTGGTGCACCCAGCCGCCGAAGGTCAGGATGCGCGGCGAGTCGTCGGCGGGGAAGACCGCGGCGAGCACCAGGCACGTCGCCCACACCGCGAGCAGCACCGTCGGGCGGCCCGCCATCCGCACGCCGGAGCGCGCCATCCCGACCAGCACGGCGAGCGCCCCGACCGCCAGCGCCACCGCCGCGGAGAAGAACAGCTGCTCGCCGCCGTCGACGAACGCGTAGTAGCTGAGCGGGACCGAGATCGGGTCGACCTCGCGGAAGTAGGTCACGCCGAGGTAGACCATGATGATCGTCGATCGCGCGATCGCGAGAAGCGCGAGCACGGCGAGAAGAAGCGTCGCGACGCCCAGCCGGCCCGAACGCTCCACACCCCCCATTCCTGCCCCCCATCCGCTGATCCTTTGATCAAGCGAACGCGGTGCGTCGGGCCGGGTGTTCCGTGTTCTTCGTTACGCGTTCCCGGTGGCGCTTCGGTGGCGCTTCGGTGGCGCGTTCTCGGTGGCGCGGCCCGTCAGGCCGACCGGTCCACCGAGGCCGGGGACGTGGACTCGAGCGCCTCCACGAGGTGCTCGACCGTGATCGGCCCGTGGTACATCTCGCCGTTGACGAAGAACGTGGGCGTGCCGCGCACCCCGCTGCGGACGCCGGAGTTGAAATCGGCCTCCACGCGGTCCTCGACGAACCGGGTGGCGGGCCAGGTGACCTTCTCCGGCGGGACGCCGATCTCCTCGGCGTAGCGGCGCAGGTCCGCCTGCCGCAGCCGCGGCTCGTCGCCGGAGTAGAGCTTGGCGTGCATCGCCCAGAACTGCCCCTTGAGCGCGGCGCCCTCGGCCGCGACGGCCGCCGAGAGCGCGAAGGGGTGCAGCTCGGCCAGGGGGAAGTGCCGGAAAGCGAACACGAGCCGGTCGCCGAGGCGCCGGCGCACCTCCTCGACCACGGGGTAGGCGCGGCGGCAATACGGGCACTCGAAGTCGCCGTACTCCACGAGGGTCAGCTCGGAGCCGAGCACTCCCAGCAGGTGGTCGTAGCTGCCGACCCGGGGTACGAGCGGCATCGTGCCTCCCTGACGGCTGATCGGGGCATAACGCACGAAGTGGCAGGATCACGTCGTGACGGTGACGACCTTAGCCGAGCGCGGTGACCTGAGCCGGGCTGCGCGCGACTTCCTGCGCACCGAGTCCGGGTCGGCGGTGCTGCTGCTGTCGGCGGCCGTGCTCGCTCTGGCCTGGGCGAACCTGGGGTGGGGTTACGAGGATTTCTGGCACACCGAGTTCGCGATCACCTTCGGTGACACCTCGCTCGCCCTCGACCTGCGGCACTGGGTCAACGACGGGTTGATGGTGCTGTTCTTCTTCAGCGTCGGGCTGGAGATCTCGCGGGAGATGGTGCTCGGCGAGCTGCGCGGGTTCCGCGCGCTGGCCGCCCCGGCCGCGGCGGCGATCGGCGGGCTCACCGTGCCCGCGCTGCTGTTCCTGGCGTTCAACGCGGGCGGCCCGGCGGCCGGGGCGTGGGGGATCGCGATCTCCACCGACACCGCCGTGGTGATCGGCGTGCTGGCGCTGGTCGGTCCGCGCTGCCCGGACCAGCTGCGGGTCTTCCTGCTAGCGCTGGCGATCGTCGACGACATCGGCGCCGTGGCTGCGATCGCGCTCTTCTACACCGAAGACCTGCAGATGACCCCGCTGCTGCTGGCGCTGGTGCTGTTCGTCGCGCTGCTGGCGCTGCGGTTCGCGCCGTTCTGGCGCACCCCGGTCTACGTGCTGATCGGGGTGGTCATGTGGCTCGCGGTGCTCGACTCGGGCGTCCACCCGAGCGTGGTCGGCGTCGTGATGGGGCTCTTGGTCAACGCCTACGCCCCGCGGCCGCGCGACGTGATGCGGGCGCAGGTGCTGGGCACCAGCTTCCTGCTCGACCCCAGCCCGGAGCGCGCGCTGGCGGCGCAGGCGGCGGTCACCGAGGCGGTGTCGCCCAACGAGCGGCTGCAGCTGCGCATCCAGCCGTGGAGCAGCTACGTGATCGTCCCGGTGTTCGTGCTCGCCAACGCCGGCGTCGTGCTCACCGGCGAGACCCTCGCCGCTGCGTTCACCTCGCCGGTGACCTGGGGCATCATCGTCGGTCTCACCGTCGGCAAGCTGGTCGGCGTCACCGCGGGCACCTGGGTGGCGTTGCGCACCGGGATCGGGCGGGTGCCCGACACCCTGCGCTGGGGCCAGCTGGTCGGCGGCGCCGGGCTCGCCGGCATCGGGTTCACCGTGGCCCTGTTCGTCACCGAGCTCGCCCTCGACGACGAGCACCTGGTGACCGACGCGAAGATCGGCATCCTGACCGGGTCGCTGCTCGCGGCGCTGCTGGGCTGGCTCGTCTTCCGCCTGGCCGGCGAGCGGGGCGGCCAGTGCGCGCCCAGCGGCCTGCCGGTGCTGCCGCCCCGGCCGTGGCGGCCGCCGGAGTGACGCCGGGCCCGCTCCCGCCGGTCAGGCCAGGCTGCCGAGCGGGTCGGCCCGGCTGAGGTCCGGGTCGTCCGCGCGCAGCGTGCGGGCCTTGCCCGGGCCGGTGGAGCGCGTCTCGAACCGCACCGTGACCCGCCCGTGCCCCGCGCCCTGCACCCACCCGTGCCCGTACTCGGGGTGGGTGACGTCGTCGCCCGGCCGCCACGGGCGCTCGGCGGACCGGTCGTCCGCGCGCGGCGTCGACTGCTCCGCCGGTTCGACGGGACCGGCCGCAGGTTCCGCGGCGGGCTCGGCGGCCGCAGGTTCGAAGAGCGCGGGCGGCGGGTCGTCGGTGAGCCCGGCGAGCGACACCCCGATCAGCCGGACCCCGCCCTCGGGAACCGCGGCGCGGGCCAGCCGCTGCGCGACCGCGGTGAGGGTGGCGAGGTCGGCGCTCGCGACCGTCGACGTCTCCGAGCGGCTGGACGTGGTGAAGTCGGCGCTGCGCACCTTCACCGTGACGGTGCGCGCCGCGCGCCCGGCCGCCACCAGCCTGCGGTGCGCCGCCTCGGTCATCCGCGCGACCGCGTCGTGGACCGCGGTCATCGCGGTGAGGTCGGTGTCGAAGGTGGTCTCGGCGCTGACCTGCTTGGCCGCGCCGCGCGGCGCCACCGGGCGCTCGTCGATGCCGCGGGCGAGGCGGTGCAGCTCCGTGCCGATCGCCGTGCCGAGCAGGCCGTGGACCTCCCTCAGGTCCATCGCCGCGAGCTGGCCGATCGTGTGGACCCCGAGCTTGCGCAGCCCGGCCTCGGCGACCGGCCCGACGCCCCACAGCGAGCGGACCGGCAGCGGGTCGAGCACCGCCCGCTCCTCCTCGGGCGCGATGACCCGCAGCCCGTCGGGCTTGGCCAGCTCCGAGGCGATCTTCGCCAGCTGCTTGCCCGACCCGGCGCCCACGGACGCGGGCAGCCCGGTCGCGGCGCGCACGTCGGCCCGCAGCCGGGTGCCGAACCGCTCCACCTCCTGCGGCGACGCGCCGGCCAGCGCGGGCGGCTCGAGGAACGCCTCGTCGATCGACACCGGCTCCAGCACGGGGGAGGCGTCGGCGAGGATCGCCATCACCCGCGAGCTCAGCTCCTTGTAGAGGGTGAACCGCGCCGGGAGCACGACGGCGTGCGGGCAGAGCCGCCGCGCCTGCCCCATCGGCATCGCCGAGCGCGCCCCGAACGCCCGCGCCTGGTAGCTGGCGCCCGCCACCACCGCGCGTGGCCCGAGCCCGCCCACCAGCACCGGCCGCTCTCGCAGCGTGGGGCGGGTGAGCTGCTCGGCCGCGGCGAAGAACGCGTCCATGTCCAGGTGCAGGACCCAGCGCGCGGTCACCGTGTCATCCTCCCCGGCGCCATTTTTCCTGGACGGACCGACAACCCGGCCCGTAGCGTCCGGTAGTCGTGGCAACCGCAGAGACCAGCCAGGGCCTCACCACCGAGATCACCACCGAGATCACCACCGTCGAGGAGCTGGAAGCCCTCGTCGGTACGCCCCAGCAGGCGGTGCGCGACAAGGTCCGCCCGTCGCTCGACCCGATCGACCGCATGTGGCTCGCCCACTCCCCGCTCTGCCTGGTCGGCACGAGCGACGCCGCGGGCAACCTGGACGTCTCCCCGAAGGGCGACCCGGCCGGGCGGCTCGCCCACGTGGTCGACGACCGCACCATCGTCATCGCCGAGCGCCCCGGCAACCGCCGCGTCGACGGGTACCGCAACATCCTCACCAACCCGCACGTCGGGCTGCTGTTCCTCGTCCCGGGCCGCGGCGACACCCTGCGGATCAACGGGCGGGCGCGGCTGCTGCGCGACGCCCCGTACTTCGACGAGCTGGTCGTGAAGGGCCACCGGCCGGTGCTCGCCCTCGAGGTGGCGATCGAGGAGGTCTTCTACCACTGCGCGAAGGCGTTCATGCGGGCTCAGCTGTGGGAGCCGGAGACCTGGGACCCCGAGGCGCTCCCCTCCACGGCGCGCATCGCGAAGGCCCTGGTCCGCAAGGACGCACCGCTCGAGGAGCTCGAGCGGTACTACGGGCCCTCCTACGCCGAGCGGCTCTACAAGGCCTGAGCGGCGAGCAGCCCGTCCCCGCGCTCCTCGGTGATCTCCGGCCGGTCCCCGCTGCCCGCGACGGCGGCGCGGTAGCCGGGTGCGGGGTGCAGGTCGGCGACCCACAGCGGGTCGCGCGGCGCGTCGTCGCCGGTCCAGTCCAGCACGCCGTCCGGCCCGAGGGTGATCGCCGACATCGGGGTGGACAGCCCCGTGCCCACCGCCTTGAGCAGCGCCTCCTTGCGCGTCCACAGCGTGAAGAAGGCATCGGCGTCGGCCGCGGTCTCCCGCGCTGAGCAGACGTGGGCGAGCATGCCGTCCAGGTCGGCGAGCTCGCGGACCCGCTCGACGTCGAGCCCGACCGCGCCCGCGGGGTGCACCGCGACGCCGACGAGGTCGCCCGCGTGCGTGAGGGAGAACCCCGGGCCGCCGGGCAGCACGGGCTTGCCGTGCTGGGCGCCGCAGCGGCAGGTGCGGTCGAACACCAGCGCGGCGGGCGGCGCGCCGACGGCGTCGGCGAGCACCAGCCGCACCAGGGCGTGCGCGGCGAGGTAGCGGGCCTGATCGGCGGGTTTGCGGAAGCGGGTGAGCCGCTCGCGCTCGTGGCCGTCGAGCACCGCGACCAGCCCAGGGGCGTCCGCGGGCGCCACCGGGGCGGCCCACCACACGACGGCCATGCTGCGGGCCTTCCTCAGGGTTTGCGGCCGACGCCGCCGTAGGCGTCGATCTGCTCGACCCGGCCGATCTCGACGCCGTCCGGTCGCCACTCGGTGATCGGCACGACCCCCGGCTCGACCAGCTCCGTGCCGGTGAACCAGCCGCGGACCTCCTCGACCGTGCGCAGCTGGTAGGGCGATCCCATGTCGGCCTGCGCCTGGGCGCTCTTGACGGCCGCCTCGCTGGTGCTGGTGCCGTCCCACATCGTCAGGTAGCTGCCCGACGGCACGGCGCCGAGCACGCGGGAGACGATCGACCGCGTCACCGCGTAGTCCGGTTCGTAGCCGAACACCCCCATGAACATGACGCCGACCGGCTGCGAGAGGTCCAGCACCCCGCCGGCCTGCTCGACGATGCGCTCCGGTTCGTGGTAGTCGGCGTGGACGTAGGTGGTGACGCCCTCGGGGGTGGTGTTGACCAGGAGCGCCCTGGCGTGCGCGAGCACCAGCGGGTCGTTGTCGACGTAGACGATCTTGGCGTCGGGTGCGACGGACTGGGCCACCTCGTGGGTGTTCTGCATCGTGGGCAGCCCGGTGCCGATGTCGAGGAACTGGCGGACCCCGGCCTCGGCCGCCAGGAAGCGGACGGCGCGGATCAGGAAGTGGCGCGACTTCACCGCCATGTCCGCGATCTGCGGGTACATCGCTCGCACCGCGTCGCCGATCTCCCGGTCGGCGGCGTAGTTGTCCTTGCCGCCCAACCAGTAGTTCCAGATGCGCGCCCCGTGCGGGACGTCGGTGCGGATCTCCGGCAGGGGTTGCTCGGTCACGGTCGCGACCGTAGCGCACGGACCGCGGTCGCGATCACGTGTTCGCGCCCGCCGCATGACCTCCGAGGTGATCGACCCCGACACCCGCGCGCGGCGAGGCTTCCTCCCGTCAGCGAACGACGGGGAGGACCACAGATGACCACCGCAACCCTTGCCACCGCCGCCGTGCAGCGCTACCTGGCGGCCTGGAACGCGACCGATCCGGCCGAGCGGCGTGCGGCGGTCGAGGCGGCGTTCGCCCCGGACGCGCGCTACGTCGACCCGCTCGCCGACGTGACCGGCACCGAGGCGCTCGACGCCCTGATCGCGGGCGTGCACCAGCAGTTCCCCGGCATGCGGTTCGTCCCGGTCGGGGACGTGGACGCCCACCACGACGTCTGCCGGTTCCGCTGGGGCCTCGGCCCGGAGGGTGCCCAGCCCGTCGTGATCGGGTTCGACGTGGCGACCGTGGGCCCCGACGGGCGCATCACCGGCGTGCAGGGCTTCCTCGACAAGGTGCCGGCAGGCGCCTGATCAGCGCGGTGCCGGTAGGTGCCTGATCAGCGCGGTGCCGGCAGGTGCCTGATCAGCGCGCGGCCCACGCCGGCGGCACCCAGACCTCGTCGCCCGGCGCCTCCGCCCGCCGCATCCGCAGGTAGCGGCGCAGCGCGCGGAGCGCCGGGTGCGGGTTGTCGGCGCGCCGGACCAGCGACATCGGGTGGACCGGCGCCGGGCCGCGCACCGGGATCCGGCGCGGGTCGTAGCGGTCCGGCCACAGGTAGCGGGAGCGCTCCCCGACCAGCGTCGCGAGCTGCGGGAGTCGGCGATCTCGGCGAGCAGCGACTCGCCACCGAATGCGGACCGGAGGACGTCGACGGTCTCGATCGGTGGGGCTGCCGCTGGGCGGTGCGGCGGTCGGCCTGTTCGGGCCGGTGATCACCGTGCCCGCCGACGCGTGCAGCCACCTGCTCTCGGCGGCCGGCATCACCGCGGTCCGCCGCCGGGAAGCCCCACGGCGAGGTCCGATGGCCGACCGGCGCGTGGCCGAGCTGCTCGACGGCTCTCGGCACATCCTGACCCACCCGGGCCTGCGCGCGCTCCACGCCAACCACCTGCTCGTGGCCGGGCTGATCACGGCCCCGGAGCCGCTGCCGGCCGCCGCGTCGTCATGCCGAGGATGATCGCCCGCCCCGCAAGGCCGACGACCGGGCAGCTGGACGAGGCTGCCCGGTCGCCCGCCCGGCGCCGCGCCCCCGCCTCGCGGGGTCGCTGAGGCGGGAACGGCGGCGCCGCGCTGGATCACCCGGTGCGCCACACCGGGATGATCCGACGGCCCTGCGCAGGGCGGGCGCGCCCCGAGGAGCTCGCGTGGATGGCTCCACTCGGGGCGGACTTGCCCGCACGGCCGCGCCGGGCCGCCCGGTTGGCCGGCGCCGCGTCGGCGCCGGCGGGCTTCACTCCACCTGCCGGCGCGAGCTCGGCGGCGGAAAGCAGGGACGAGAGCAACGGATCACGCAAGGGATGCCTCCTGCAGAAGACGGGGCCGGCGCAGCAGAGCCGGGGCGGCGCCGGATCTCATCCAGTGCCGGCCGGGTGGCTGGGACGGGTGGTGCCGCGGTGGCGGCCGTCGCTACAGGCGCATGGGCAGAACGGTAGGCCGGTGGTGGTGGGTGCGCGAGCGATTTATCGGGGGTGCCGGTCTGGCGGGTTCCGCGGGACTCGATCCCGGTTGACCCGGCTGCCGATGGGCGCGCCTGGTCGCCTCGCCGGTCCCGGCGCTGGCTGCCGAGTTGGCGCCTTCGCTGCGAGTGGTCCGGTGCACGCCGGGTTCTCGCCACGGGTGGGTGGGTGCGTCGGTTCTCCCCACCGAATTCCGTGGTTGCGTTGGCGGCCGTACCCGACTCGGGGGCACGGCAGTTGGCCGCGAGCCCGCTGCGGTCGCGTGCCACTCAACCGCTTGTGGTCCCGTTGCGTCTCCAGGCCCACCCCGATCTCCCTCGCGCCCTCTGAGTCGGGTTCCGCGGAACCCGCTTCTCACGCGGCCGGGGTGACCCGCTTCGGTAGCAGGAGCAGCTGAGGACGTAGTCGACGTCGAGGTTGTCGCCGTCCCAGTTCGGTGTGATCGTGGTGTGGTCGATGTGTAGACGCGCGCGGGTGTGCATCTCCACCAGGCTCTCCGCATTCCCGGTCAACGGCGGGGCGGCCTCGGGAATCAGTGCTCCGTCGGGGCGGAACTCCCATTTCCCGCCAGCCGGGGAACTGGCGGCGCTCCCCGTCCCGCGCCGTGAGCGCCCGCACCTGAGCGTCGGAGGTGAGTCGTCGGGAGCGGCCCGGGTACATGGGGTTGTTCGCCGTACCCGCTCGCCCGACCCGTGAACGGCTCCTAGCGTCGTGCCCGTGAGCAGCACGCAACCCAGCGTTGACACCATCGTCGTCGGCGGCGGCATCGCCGGCGCCTCGATCGCCTACGAGCTCGCCGCCGACCGGTCGGTCCTCCTCGTCGAGGCCGAACCGGAGCTCGCCCGCCACTCCACCGCGCGCTCCGCGGCGACCTACGTGCCCGGCCACGGCCCGGCGCCGGTGCGCGCGCTGATCCGGGCGAGCGGCCCCCGGTTCGCCCGCCTCGAGGCGGAGCTGGAGGCGCCGCCGCTGCTCGCGCCCCGCCCGGTCCTGCACGTCGCGGTCGACGCCGACGGCGAAGCGCTGCTGGCCGCCGAGCTCGCCGCCCAGGACGGCGAACCCGGGGCGCCGGTCCCGATCGACCCGGACGAGGCGCAGCGGCGGTGCCCGGCGCTGCGGCCCGGCGTGGTCCGCGGGGCTGCCGTGGTGGAGGGCGCCGCCGACGTGGACGCCGCGGCGTTGCACCAGGCCTACGTCCGGGGGCTGCGCCGCCGCGGTGGGCGGGTCCGCACCGGCGCGCCCGTCACCGAGGTGCGCCGCAACGGCTCCGGCTGGGAGGCGCGGCTCGGCCCGGACGGGGAGGCGGTCGCCGCGGCCGAGGTGGTCGACGCGGCGGGCGCGTGGGCCGACGCCGTGGCGGAGCGCGCGGGGGTGCCGCGGATCGGGCTCACGCCGATGCGGCGCACGATCGCGCTGGTCGCCGTGCCCGACCCGGCCCGCCTGGCCGGCCCCGACGGCGGCAGGCTGCCGATGGTCGTCGACGCCCGCGAGGGCTTCTACTTCAAGCAGGAGGGCGACGGGCTCCTGGTCAGCCCCGCCGACGAGACGCCCGTCCACCCGCACGACGCGCGCCCCGACGAGCTGGACGTCGCGACGGCGCTCGAGCGGGTCGAGGCGGTCACCGGCCTCGGCCTGCGCTCCGTGCGCACGGCGTGGGCCGGGCTGCGTTCCTTCGTAGCCGACCGGCTGCCGGTGGTCGGGGCGTGGCCCGAGCACCCCGGGTTCTTCTTCTGCGCCGGTCAGGGCGGGTCGGGCATCGAGACGGCGCCCGCGCTCGCGGCGTTCGCCGCGGCCGTGGTGACCGGCGCGCCGACCCCGGACGACGTCCCGTTCGGGCGCGACGCCTTCGCCCCGACCCGCCTGTGATCGACCTTGCGCACCGGCCGCTGAGCGCGGGACGTACGGTTCGGGCTCATGACGAGCGCGCTGTTCGACCCGCTGTTCGGGGCCGACCGGGTCGCGGCCCGGCTCGACGACGCGTCGTGGGTGGCGGCGCTCGTCGCCGTCGAGGTGGCGCTGTCGCGGGCCGCGGCCGAGCACGGGATCGTGCCCGCCGACGACGCCGACAAGATCGAGGCGGCCGCCGCGTCGCTGCAGATCGACCCCGCGGCGCTGGGGCGGGCCGCGGTCGAGGGCGGCAACCCGGTGATCCCGCTGGTGCGCATGCTGCGCGCGGCGGCGGGGGAGGCCGGGCGGTCGGTGCACCCCGGCGCGACGAGCCAGGACGTGATGGACACCGCCGCGGTGCTGCTCGTCGGCTGGGCGGGCGAGGTGGTGCTGGACGACCTGCGCGGCGCGGCCGACGCCGCCGCCGACCTCGCGCGGCGGCACCGCGACACGCCGATGATCGCCCGCACGTTGGGCCAGCAGGCGCTGCCGACGACGTTCGGGCTGGTCGCGGCCGGTTGGTGCGCGGGGCTCGACCGGGCCCGAGCCCGGCTCGCCGACGTCCTCGCCGCGCTGCCGGTGCAGCTGGGCGGGCCCACGGGCACGCTCGCCTCCCTGCACCCGCACGGGCCGGCCGTGGCCGCGTCGCTCGCCCGCGCCCTCCGGCTCGCCGACGCCGCCCCGTGGCACACCGAACGCACCCGCATCGGGGAGCTGGCCGGGGCGCTCGCCGTGGCCGCGGGCGCCTGCGCCAAGCCGGCGACGGACGTTGTGCTGCTCGCCGGCACGGAGCTCGGCGAGGTGTCGGAGGCGGCGCCCGGCGACTCGTCGTCCATGCCGCACAAGCGCAACCCGATCGCGGCGGTCACCGCGCGCGCGGCGGCGCGCAGGGCACCGGGCCTCGCGGCGGTGCTGCTCGCCGCGGCCGACCACGAGCACCAGCGCGCCGCGGGGCCGTGGCACGCCGAGTGGGAGACGATCACCGACCTGCTGCGGGCGACCGGCGGGGCGGCCGCTCGGCTGCGGGTGTCCCTCGAGGGGCTCGAGGTGCATCCGGACCGGATGGCGGCGAACCTCGCGCTCACCGCCGAGGCGAGCGGCCCGCCCGGACACGCCGGCGAGCTGGTCGACCGGCTGCTCGCGGGGCGCCCGTGAACGGTGAAGTGATCGAACCGTCGCCCCCGACCGGCAGACTCCGGGCATGGCCGAACGCGTGCTGTCCACCCGCGAGCTCAACCGGGCCGTGTTGGCCCGCCAGCTGCTGCTCGAGCGCGCCGCGCTGAGCCCCGAGCAGGCGGTGGAGCGGGTCGCCGGGCTGCAGACGCAGTACGCGCCGTCCGGCTACATCGGGCTCTTCTCGCGGTTGGAGAACTTCCGCCGCGCCACCCTGACCGAGGCGCTGCACGCCGGGCGCGTCGTGCAGGCGTGGGTGATGCGCTGCACGATCCACATGGTCTCGCCCGCCGACTACTGGCCGTTCACCGAGGCGGTGCGGGAGGCGCGTCGCGAGCAGTGGCGGCGCACCCACCGCGTCGGTGTCCACACGGCGGTCGACATGGAGGCGGCCGCCGCGCAGCTGCGCGACCACCTCGCCGACGGCCCGCTCAAGCAGGCCCGGATCCAGGAGCTGCTGGCCGCCGCGGGGCACCCGAAGGAGGTCTGGCCGGGCGTGCAGCTGTGGGTCGACCTGGTGCGCGTCCCGCCCGCGGGCACGTGGGACACGCCCCGCGCCCACGTGTACGGCCTGGCCGAGCACACCGTGCCCGCCCCCGACCCGGCGCCGGAGGAGGACTGCGCGAAGGAGTTCCTCGTGGCCCGCTACCTGCGCGGGTTCGGGCCGGCCGCCCCCGCCGACATCGCCTCGTTCTGCGGCTGGAGCACCACCGCCACGCGGGCCGTGCTCGCGCGGATGCAGCTGCGCCGCTTCCGCAGCGAGACCGGGGCCGAGCTGGTGGACGTCCCGGACGGGCCGCTGCCGCCCGCCGACACGCCCGCCCCGGTGCGGTTCCTCGGGCAGTGGGACGCCAACCTGCTGGTGCACGCGCGGCGCGCGCAGATCCTGCCCGAGGAGCACCGGCCGCGGGTGTTCGCGCGGAACATCCCGCAGTCGGTGCCCACGTTCCTCGTCGACGGTCAGGTGGCGGGCACCTGGCGTTACGTCGACGGCGAGGTGCGGTGCGAGCCGTTCCAGCCGCTCACCCGCGGGGCGGCTCGCGAGGTGGAGGCGGAGGCGGAGCGGCTCGCCGCGTTCCACGCCAATTGATCAGCGTGTTCCGGCAGGGCCCGCAGCTCCGCGAGCCGGCGTTCCCACGCGCGGTCCCGTGCGGCGGCGCCGGGGAACCCCGAGCGGGTCGCCCGGACGCAGGATCGACAGCGCGACGAGGGCGGCCACGAGGACGAGGACGATGATGGCGGTAGTCATGGCAGTAAGTTTCCGCTCGCCAAGTTTCCGCCAACAGTGGCAGAACCGACTACCTCTGTAAAGATCCTGCCAGTACTCTCGACGCCATGCTGTCCACGGTCGCCGTGCTGGTGATCCCGCCGGTCGCCCCGTTCGAGTTCGGCACGATCTGCGAGGTCTTCGGCATCGATCGCAGCGAGGACGGGATCCCGCCGATGGAGTTCCGGGTCTGCGGCGAGGAGGCGGGCCGGCCGCTGCCCACGTCCGTCGGCGCCCAGGTCGTGCCGACCCACGGGCTCGACGGGCTGCGCGGCGCCGACCTCGTGGCGATCTCGGCCACCCGGGCCCGCGAGTTCTCCGACGCGGTGCTCGACGCCGTGCGAGAGGCCGCGGCGGCGGGGAGCACGCTGCTCAGCGTGTGCTCCGGGGCGTTCGTGCTCGGCGCGGCCGGCCTGCTCGACGACCGGCGGTGCACCACCCACTGGGAGAACGCCGACGAGCTGCGCCGCCGCTTCCCACGCGCGCACGTGGACCCGGACGTGCTGTTCGTCGACGACGGCAACCTGATCACGAGCGCCGGTACGGCCGCGGGCATCGACGCGTGCCTGCACCTGGTGCGCCGCGAGCTCGGCAGCGCCGCGGTCAACGCGCTCGCGCGGCGGATGGTGGTGCCGCCGCAGCGCGACGGCGGCCAGCGCCAGTACATCGAGCAGCCGGTCCCGGTGTGCCGGGCCGACGGCCTCGCGCCGGTGCTGGACTGGGTGCTGGAGCACCTCGACGTCGAGCACACGGTGTCCGACCTCGCCCGCAGGGCGCGCATGTCGGAGCGCAGCTTCGCCCGCCGTTTCGTCGCCGAGACCGGCACCACCCCGCACAAGTGGCTCACCCTGCAGCGGGTGCTGCGCGCGCAGCGGCTGCTCGAGGACACCGACCTGGGCATCGACGAGGTGGCCCAGCGGTGCGGTTTCGGCAGCGGGGCGTTGCTGCGCCACCACTTCCGCAAGGTGGTGGGCGTGTCCCCGGCCGAGTTCCGCCGCACGTTCGCCGTCCGCACCGCGCTCGCCGGGCACTAGTCTCGGGGTGTGACCGACGAGGTGGGCACCGGCGACGCGCAGGACGCCGTGCTCGCCGAGCGCGACGGGGACGGTGTCCTCACCCTCTTCTTCAACCGCCCGGAGCGGCGCAACGGCTGGGCGGAGGACCTGCACGAGGCCTACTACGACCGGCTCGCGAAGGCCGCGGCCGACCCGGACGTGCGCGCGGTGGTCGTCACGGGCGCGGGCAGCACGTTCTGCCCGGGCGCCGATCTCTCCCGCCTCGGCGGGCTGGCCGAGGCGGGCGCGCGGTTGCCACACCACCCGGTCGACGTGCCGCGCCGGTTCCCGAAGCCGCTGATCGCCGCGATCAACGGGGCGTGCGCGGGGGTGGGGCTCGTGCAGGCGCTGTTCTGCCACGTCCGGTTCGCCGCCGACACGGCGCGGTTCTCCACCGCGTTCGCCCGGCGCGGGCTCGTGGCCGAGTACGGCGTCGCGTGGACGCTCTCCCGGCTCGTCGGCCAGGAGCGCGCCCTCGACCTGCTGCTGTCGGGGCGGACGTTCGACGCGGCCGAGGCGATGCGGCTGGGGATCGTGAGCCGGGTCGTCCCGCGCGCCGAGGTCCTCGCGGCGGCACAGGCGTACGCGCGCGACCTCGCGCTGCACTGCAGCCCACGGGCGATGGCCGTGATCGCGCGGCAGGTCCTCGACGCGCAGGACTCCACCTTCGACGAAGCGTTGCGCGCCTCCTACGAGCACGTCGACCGCTTCATCGGGTCGGCCGACCTGCGAGAGGGGGTGGCCTCCTTCGTCGAGCGGCGTCCGCCGCGGTTCCCGCCGCTCGCCCCACCTCCCGACTGACGCCTCCACCACCACAGGAGATGAACCACATGCAGCAGCGACAGGCCCGGGTCGCGGTGATCGGGGCGGGCCCGTCCGGGCTGTACGCAGCCGCCGCGCTGCTGGCCTCGGACGTGCCGGTCGACGTCGACGTGCTGGACCGGCTGCCGGCACCGTACGGCCTCGTGCGCTACGGCGTGGCCCCCGACCACGTGAAGATGAAGTCGGTCATCCGCGTGTTGCGCAAGCCGTTCGACCAGTCCCGGGTCGCGTTCCTCGGCGGTGTCCACGTGGGCGAGGGCGGCGTGCCGCTCGAGGTCGTGCGGCAGCACTTCCACGCGATCATCCACGCGACCGGCAGCACGGTGGACCGCGAGCTGGGCATCCCGGGCGAGGAGCTGGCCGGGTCGCTGGGGTCGGGCGCGTTCGTCAGCTGGTACTGCGGCCACCCCGACCACACGAAGCTGCAGCCGCTGCTCGACCGCCCGGGCGTCGCGGTGGTCGGGGCGGGCAACGTGGCGCTCGACGTCGCCCGCGTGCTCGCCAAGACCGCCGACGAGATGGCGGGCACCGACGTGCCGGACCCGGTGCTGGAGACGCTGCGTTCGAGCGCCGTGCGCGACATCCACGTGCTGATCCGGCGCGGCCCCCAGCACATCCGCTTCACCCCCGCGGAGCTGCGCCAGATCGGCGAGCTCGCCAACGCCGACGTGCTCGTGCACGACGACGGCACGCTCGCCGCGGGCGTCGAGGAGCCGGAGGACCGGCGGCACCGGCAGATGCTCGACATGCTCGCCGAGTGGGCCGCGGCCGAGCCCGCCGGGAAGCCGCGCCGGATCCACCTGCGCTTCCTGCGCTCCCCGGTGGAGATCCTCGGCACCGGCGGTCGCGTGAGCGGGGTCGTCGTCGAGCGCAACCGGATCGTCGACGGCCGCGTCGTCGGGACGGGGGAGCGGGAGACGCTCGACGTCGGGCTGGTCGTGCGGGCGATCGGCTACTCCGCAGAACCCGTGCCCGGCCTGCCGTTCGACGAGGCCACCGGCACGGTCCCGAACGTGGGCGGCCGGGTGGTGCGCGACGGCGAGCCGGTGCCCGGCGCCTACGTCACGGGCTGGATCAAGCGCGGACCGACCGGCGTGATCGGCACGAACAGGGCCGACGCCGTCGAGACGGTCACCGCGCTGCTCGAGGACCTGCCGAACCTGCCCGACCCGGAGCACCCCGACCCGGCCGAGTTCCGCGCGGCGCTGGCCGCGCACGGGGTGCGGCCGGTGGACTGGAGCGCGTGGCTGCGGCTCGACGCCGAGGAGATCCGCCGGGGTGGCCTGCGCGGCGCGGAGCGGGTGAAGGTGGCCGAGCTCGCCGAGATGCTGGACGCCGCCCACGGGGCGCCCACCGGCTGACCGGCCGGATCAGGCGGCAGCGAGCAGCCGGACGCCCTCGACCAGCCGCGACAGGTCGGCGTCGGTCCACGGGCCACGGGCGATCACGCAGACGTGCTCGACGCCGACGCCGCCGAGCGTCGTGCAGCGCGCGGCGAATCCCTCGGGCGCCTCGCCCGGGGCGAGCGCCGTGGCGACGGTGGTCTCGATCTCCTCCCGCGGCCGTCCGATCGCTGCGCACTCGCGCGCGAGCACGTCCAGCTTGCGGCGCAGGGTCGCGCCGCGGTCCGGGACGTCGAACAGGTTGCACGCGTCTGCGTAGCGGGCGACCAACGGCAGCGTCCTCCGCTCCCCGGCGCCGCCGACCAGGATCCGCGGTCGGCGCGCCGGGACCGGGTGGTTCAGCGGCCGCTCCGCGCGGACGTGCCCGCCCCGGAAGGGGGAGTCGTCGCCCGCGAACATGCGGTGGGCCAGCCGGAGGGTGTCCTCCAGCAGCTCGAACCGCCGCGCCGTCGGCGGCATCGGGATGCCCATCCGGGCCGCCTCCCGACCGTCGTAGCCCGCACCGAGGCCGAGCCAGGCGCGCCCGCCCGACAGCGCGTCGAGCGTGCTGACCGCCTTGATCAGGACGGCGGGCGGGCGGAACGTGACCGGGCTGACCAGCGCGCCGAGCCGCACCCGGGTCGAGCGGGCCGCGAGCCACCCGAGCGTCGTGCAGGCCTCGAGCTGCGGATCGGTCGGCTCGGTGCCGGGTGCGTGCTGGACGAGGTGGTCGGGCACCCACACGGTGTCGAGGCCGCCCTCGTCGGCGACCCGCACGATCCGCTCCAGTGGCGCGTGCCCGGTCCCGCTCGGGAACCGGGTGATGCTCAGGCTGACGCGCACCGCCGCGTCGGTGCAGCCCTCAGCAGGGCTCGACCGAGATGACCGCGGGCACCGCGTTGAGGCGGTCGACGAAGCTGGCGCACTCGTCGGCGGTGAGCGACACGGTGCAGGTGATCGAGCTGTACGGAACCCCGTCCTTGACCTCGACGGAGAACTCGCGCACCGGGACGCCGAACGAGGCGAGTGCGCTGCCGATGTCGAGGACGCCCTGCATGCCGCCGGTGGTCACGATCTCGTGACGGCGCTGGAGCCTGGGGGCCCAGGTCTTGCGGGGGGAGTGGTCGAGAACAGTCATCGTCGGCTCCGATTCCACGGGTTGTGGGGGCCGAGCCAGGCCTCGGGTGGTGAATGGGGAGCAGGCGCGCCGGCAGCCTGGCTCAGCCGACGCGCGGCAGTACTGCCGCACCGAGGGCGAGGGCGTAACGCATGTGACCAGCATAACGCGTGTCGCCCCCCGGATTCCCCCGACCCGCCGTCCCGATCGGGGCGCAACGGGCTAACGCACCAGCCTCCCGAGCAGTGCGGCCGCCCCCGCGATGCCGGCGACGGCGGCCCCGGCGAGCAGCCCGAAGTCGGCCCACAGGTTCGCCGGTGCGCCCACCAGGAGCCCGCGCAGGGCGTTCACCAGGTACGTCAGCGGGTTGACCAGGCTGACCACCTGCAGCCACGCCGGCATGATGTCGATCGGGTACAGGGCGTTGGAGGCGAAGAACAGCGGCATCGTCATGAGCTGGCCGATGCCCATCAGCCGGTCGCGGGTCTGGGCGATGCCCGCGATCGCCATCGACAGGCACGAGAAGAACCCCGCGCTGAGCATGAGGGCGGCGGCCGCGGCGAGCAGCTTCAGCGGGTTGACGGTGATGTCGACCCCGAGCAACGCAGCGATCGGCACGAGCACCACCACGGGGGCGAGCCCGCGCACGCCGGCCGCGAAGGCCTTCGCGGTCACGATCGCCGACCGCGGCGTCGGCGTCACCATGACCTTGGTCAGGATGCCCGCGTCGCGCTCCCAGATGATGTGGATCCCGAAGAAGATCGAGACGAACAGCGCGGACTGCGCGAGGATCCCGGGGGTCAGGAACTCCAGGTAGGTGAGCTCGCCGGTCGGGATCCCGCGGATCCGGCTGAAGATCTGGCCGAAGACCAGCAGCCACAGCACCGGCTGCACCATGCGCGTGAGCAGCTCGGTGTTGTCGCTGCGCAGCTTCTGCAGCTCGACGAGGCCGAGCGCGGCGGTGCGCACGGCGAAGAGGCGGACCGGCTCAGCCCAGCTTGCGGGCCGTCGTGCGGCTGCGACGGACATTCCTCACCCCTTCGCTGCGTTCGGAGTCGAGGCCCGCGCCCGCGTAGTGGCGGAAGACGTCCTCGAGCGTGGCGTCGGGGCCGATGCCGGCCCGGAGCGCGGCGGGTGAGCCGACGGCCTGCAGCCGGCCGTGGTGCATGAGTGCCACGGTGTCGCACAGTTCGTCGGCCTCCTCCATGTAGTGCGTGGTGAGCAGCACCGTCATGCCGTGCTCGGCCCGAATCTGCCGCACCCGCTCCCACACGCCCGCGCGCGCGATCGGGTCGAGCCCGACCGTCGGCTCGTCGAGCACGAGCAGCCTGGGCCGGTTGACCAGCGCCTGCGCCAGCTCGAGCCGGCGGATCATGCCGCCCGAGTACGTGTCGGCGCGCCGGTCGGCCACCGCCGAGAGGTCCATGGCGGCCAGGACCTCCTCCACCCGGTCGGCCCGCTCGGCACGCGGGACGTCGAACAGCCGCGCGAACCACATGACGTTCTGGCGCCCGGTGAGCGCGGTCTCGATCGACAGCTGCTGGGGTACGTAGCCGAGGTGCCTGCGCACCTCGGTCGGGCGGCGCCGGACGTCGTGCCCGAACACCCGCACGCTGCCCTCCTGCACCGGGAGCAGCGTGTTCAGCACCCGGATCGTGGTGGTCTTGCCCGCCCCGTTCGGGCCGAGCAGCCCGAACACCTGTCCGGCCGGGATGGTCAGGTCGAGGTGGTCGACGGCCACGGTGTCGCCGAACCGGTGCACCAGCCCGGTGCACTCGACCGCGAGCCCGCTCACCGCTCACGCTCCAGGGCCCGCAGCTCCTCGGCCAGCGCCTCCAGTGCGTCGATGCCCGCGGCGAGCTCGGCGACCCGGCGCGGGCCGAGCCGTCCGAGGGCCTCGTGCAGCACACCGCGCCTGCGGGCCCGGGCGGCGTCGAGCGCTTCCTGGGCGGAGGCGGTGAGCCGGAGCCGGCCGACCCTGCGGTCCTGCGGGTCGGTCTCGCGGACGAGCAGCCCGGCCCCGACCAGCTGCGTGACGATCGTGGACACGGTGTTGGGGGCGAGCCCCAGCTCGTCGGCGATCTCGGCGACCGACCTGCCCGCGCGCTTGCCGACGACCAGGAGCACCTCGCGTTGCGCAGGCGAGACCTCGAACGGCGCGGCCGCGACGACCGGCCCCGCCAGCCTGCGCAGCAGCCTGCGCACCGCGCCGACGGCGGGCATCAGCGACTCGGACACCGCCTCGGGGGTGGGCGCCGTGGGGGAGGGGACCATGCGCCCAGCATAAACCTCTGGAGCAGAATAGATCTGAATCAGAGGCAATTGACCCGTGCTCGGGCTCCCGTTCGACGTGCCGCCGCCCTGCAGCCCGGTCGACGAGGAGTACCCGGGGGTGCCGGTCCGCAAGGAGCTCGGCGAGCACGAGACGATGCTGTCGATCGACAAGGCGCGCCGGGTGCTCGGCTACGCGCCGCGGTCCAGCCGGCGCGGGTAGCGGTCGAGCAACGCCGGGGTGAAGCGCCGCCACGCCACCGCGGTGAGCACGACCATCCCGCCGAAGGCGATCCAGCACGGCGCCGTGATGCCGAGCGCGCGGGCCACGAGCCCGCCGCCGAGCGCGCCCACGGCCGAACCGCCCACCGGCGAACAGGTAGTAGCCGCTGTTGACGCGCCCGCGCAGCGCGTCGGGCACCACCCGCTGGCGCCAGGACACCGAGAGGATGCCCCACGGGCTCGCGTGCGCGCCGAAGACGACCATGGTGGCGACGGCGACCCACGGCGCGCGGGCGAGCGCCAGTGACAGGTGCGTGCAGGTCTCGATCACAGGCCGGTGCGCAGCAGCAGCGCCGTACCGAACCGGGCCTGCAGCCGCGCCGCCACCAGCGTTCCGGCGATCCCGCCGACCGCGCTCGACGCGAGCAGGAGGCCGAACCCGACCTCGGTGAGCCCGAGCCGCTCGCGCGCGTGGAGGACGAGCAGAGAGAACGCGGCGAGCAGCGTGACGTTCATGAAGCACAGGCAGACCGCCAGCATCCGCAGCACCGGGTGGCGCAGCAGGGCGCGCATCCCGGTGGCGAGGTCGCGGCACACCGGTCGGGGCGGCCGTTCCGGGCGGAACCGGCCGCGCAGCGTGGCCACGAGCACCGCACCAGGTTGACCAGCACCACCAGCCGGCGCCGGTCGAGCCGGTCGACGTAGACGCCGGCGGGCAGCGCGAACAGCAGCCACGGCCGCTGCTGCACGAACACCGCGCCCGCCACGAGCGCGGGATCCGAGGTCAGGGACGCCAGCCGGAGGGGACCCGCCGCGATCGCCACGCCGTCGCCGACGTTCGAGACGGCGGAGGCCGCCCACAGCCGCCGGAACGCCGCCCCCACCCGCTCGGCGTGGCGGAAGGGTCAAACGGTTCACCCGCGGATCAGTGTGCGAGCGGGTCCGTGGCCGTCGCGAACCGCGCCACCGTGCCGGCGAGCGCGTCGGTGAAGTCGTCCAGCACCCGCCGGTCGATGCCCTCGGCGCGGTCGCACGCGGAGTGGTAGCAGGGGTCGAAGTCGACGCCGGCCCGCCCGCCCCACCGCGCGGCCTGAGCGTCCGTCTTCGCGTTGTCGGCGCCTGAGAACACACCGCCGGTCGGGATCCCGGCCTCGATGAACGCGTCGTGGTCCGACTCGTCGTCGAACGCCGCGGTCTCGGCGGTGGCGCCCGTGGCGGCCAGCTCCTCGACCAGGGTCCGGCCGACCACCTCGGAGCCCTCCGGGCCGGTCTCGTCCGCCTCGTCCCCGAAGCCGCCCTGGACGAAGTAGCCCGCGTTCGGCGAGGCCGCCATGTCCGCGTTGAGGTAGAGGATGATCGCCCTGCGCTCGCTGCGGGAGAGCGACTCGACGTACGCGGCCGAGCCGTCGAGGTTCCGCTCCTCCGCCGCCCAGAACGCGAAGCGCACCGCGTTCGTGGTGGGTGGGGAGCCGCCCATCCGGGTCGCCACCTCGAGCAGCGCGGCCACCCCGGAGGCGTTGTCGTTGATCCCCGGGCCGTCGGGGACCGAGTCGAGGTGCGCCCCCGCGACCACGACCCGCTCCGGGTCCCCGGTGCGGGTCTGGGCGACAACGTTGCGGAGCGTGATCGGCCGGCGATCGTCCGAGCGGAGGGTGAACACGGGGGTGGTGGTGTCGAACCCCGCCTCGCGCAGCACCCCGGCGACGTGGTCGACGCTCGCGTCGTAGCCCGGGCCGGGACTCGCCCGGTTTCCGCCCGTCGCGTCGGCGATGGATTGCAGCGCCTCGATGTGCACCCAGGCGCCGTCCGCGGTGACCTGCTCGACGAGCTGCGCGCGGAAGGTATCGCCGGGCGGCGCGGGAGGTGTCGCCGGCCGGGCGGTGCAGCCGGGCAGCAGAGCGGCGGCGATGAACAGGGCCATCGTGCCCCTCCGGCACCCGCCCACGCCCGCGTCATGCATCAGAGACAGTCCGATCGACGACTCGCTCCCGTGGTTGGGGAGTCGCCCGTCCCGCTCGATGCGTTTCCCGGTGCGGTCACCCGCGCCCGGGGTGACGGCCCGCCGGGGGCAGCGGCGGGTCCGGCGGCGGAAGCTCACCTGGCGGGACCCGACGCCTGCGAAGCAGAGCGCGAGGCACAGCAGCCCTGCGGTCACGAGAGTTCGTGATCACCGCGACCGAGACCCCGGCGAGATCGAAGATCAACGCGAGGCCGAAGAGGGCGGCGGCGACTGCTGCGGGCATCGGGATTCCTTCCGCAGGGGGTCGCCCAGCTGGTTCCCGTTCCGCACCGCGCCCGACCCGCCGCCGCGGTGATCAGACGGGGTCCGGGTCGCCGTCCTCGCCGAACCAGTGCGCCAGGCGCCCCCTGCGACTCACCGCGCGCAGCCGTCGCTCGGTCGGCTCGCGGGTCCGGCTGGTGGTGACGATGAGCAGCTCGTCCCCGGTGAGGAGCCGGGTGTCGCGCTCCGGGACGATCGTCTCGCCGTTGCGGATGATCAGGCTGACGACCGTGGGCGGCGGGAGCCGCAGCTCGAACAGGGCGACGCCGTGCAGCCGGGACCCGGGCGGGATGGCCAGGGTGAGCAGCTCGGCGTCGAGCTGGTCCAGCGGCGCCGCCTCGACCTGCAGCTCGCGCGTGGCGTGGCGGGGGATGAGGCGCAGCGCGCGGCCGACGATCGGCAGGGACGGGCCCTGGATGAGGGTGAACACGACGACCCCGACGAAGACGATGTCCAGGATCTGGTCGCTGCCGGGGACGCCCGCGACGATCGGGAAGGTGGCGAGCACGATCGGCACCGCCCCGCGCAGCCCCGCCCAGGAGATGAACACCTGTTGGCGCCACGGCACCCGGAACGGGATCAGGCACAGCACGACCGAGACCGGGCGGGCCACCAGCAGCAGCACGACCCCGATCACGAGCGCCGGCAGGATGTTGGGCCCCAGCTCGCTGGGGGTGATCAGCAGGCCGAGCAGCACGAACAGCGCGATCTGGGCGAGCCAGCCGAGGCCTTCGGCGAAGGACTTGATGGCCATCCGGTGCGGCAGGCCCGCGTTGCCGAGCACGATGCCCGACAGGTACGCGGCGATGATGCCGGACGCCTGCGCCGCGCCGGCGGCGGCGAAGGCCAGGATGCCGATGCCGAACGTGGCCAGCGGGTACAGCCCGGACGACGGTAGCGCGATCCGGCGCAGGGCCGCGACCCCGAGCCTGCCCAGCCCGAGCCCGACGGTGGCGCCCACCACGAGCTGGTAGAGCAGGTTGAGCGTGACCCCGCCGATCCCGGCCTCCTGCAGGGGCGTGGTCGCGAACAGCGTCACCAGGATGACGGTGGGGGCGTCGTTGAACCCGGACTCGGCCTCCAGCAGACCCGCCATGCGCCGCGACACCGGGATGCCCCGCAGGACGGCGAACACCGCGGCAGCGTCGGTGGACGACACGATCGCGCCGATCAGGAGGGCCAGCTGCCAGTCCATGCCGAGCAGCAGGTGGGCGCCCGCGGCGGTCACCACCACGGAGATGCCCACGCCCGCCGTGGCGAGCACACCCGACGGGGCGAGCACCGAGCGCACGTCGGACCACCTGGTCGTGATCCCGCCCTCGACGAGGATGACGGCCAGCGCGGCCGCACCGAGGTTCTGCGCCAGCTGCGCGTCGTCGAACTCGATCCCGAGCCCGTCCTCGCCGATCGCGACGCCGAGCGCGAGGAACAGCAGCAGGCTGGGCAGCCCGAGCCGGGCCGCCGCACGGGCGGCGGCGATGCTGGCCAGCACCACCGCCCCGCCGGCGAGCAACACGACGTAGAGCTGCGAGAGGGTCATCAGACGAAAGCGAAGTAGCGCAACCACACATAGGCCCACGCGAGGACGAGGGTCATGATGGCGACGGACAGCCCGTACTTGGTGAACTCCCAGAACCCGATGGG
The DNA here is from genome assembly GCF_035305885.1 of Pseudonocardia sp. Lineage (GTDB taxonomy): Bacteria > Actinomycetota > Actinomycetes > Mycobacteriales > Pseudonocardiaceae > Pseudonocardia. The sequence continues at coordinate 81,584 of NZ_DATGOP010000118.1, read as the reverse complement.
CTGACGGTGGCGGGCCGCGATGCCGATGACCACGACGTTCGCGCCCGCCGCGACCGCGGTGGTGTTGCCGCCCAGGTCGGCGCCCAGCGCGAACGCCCACCACAGCGCCTGCCCCTGCGCGGGGTCGGGCGCCACCGCGACGAGGTTCTCCACGATCGGCGCCATCGCCGCGGTGTAGGGGATGTTGTCGACGAACGCGCCGAGCACCGCTGAACCGAAGATGAGGCTGGTCGCGGTCAGGAAGTACCGGTCCCCGACGGCGGCCGCGGCCGCTTCCCCGATCGCGCCGATGACGCCGACCTGGACCAGGCCGCCGACGAGCACGAACAGGCCCATGAAGAACACGAGGGTCGGCCACTCGACCTCCTCGAGGAACTCGGAGGCCTTCGTGCGGGAGACGAGCACGATGGCGCCGGCGCCCAACAGCGCCACGATCGAGGGTTCCAGGTGCAGCACGGTGTGCAGCACGAACCCGATGATCACCAGCCCCAGCACCACCAGGCAGCGCACGAGCAGCCGCCGGTCGGTGATGGCCTCGGTCGGCCGCAGGTCGGCGATCTGCGCGGCGTCCGGCACGGTGCGGAACGCGTCGCGGAACATGAACCGGCACACGACCAGGAATGCCGCCACCATCACGACCACGATCGGCGTGAGGTGGATCAGGAAGTCGTTGAACGACAGGCCCGCCCGGCTGGCGATGATGATGTTCGGCGGGTCGCCGATGAGGGTGGCCGTGCCGCCGATGTTCGACGCGAACACCTGCGCGATGAGGTAGGGGACGACCGGCAGCCCGAGCCGCGCGCACACGGCGAACGTCACCGGCGCCACCAGCAGGACCGTGGTCACGTTGTCGAGCACCGCCGACGCGACCGCAGTGATCACGACCAGGAGCGCCATCAGCCGGAACGGGCGTCCCCCCGAACGCTGCGCCGCCCAGATCGCGAGGTACTCGAAGAACCCCGTCTGCTTGAAGACGCTGACGATGATCATCATCCCCAGCAGCAGGAAGATGACGTTCCAGTCGACGCCGGTCTCGTCGGAGTAGAAGGCCGTCTCCGCGTCGACGATCCCGAACAGGACCATGGCCGCGACGCCGCCGAGGGCGGCGGCGACGCGGTCGACGCGTTCGGTGGCGATGAGCGCGTAGGCGACGACGAAGATGGCGACGGCGAGAACGGTCATCGGCATGGGGCCTCCGGGTCGGGGGAGCGGCGCAGCGCGGGGTCACACCACGTCCGGCGGGCGGCGTGCACTGCGCGCGACGAGAACCAGCGGAGCGGGGGCTCCGGGTGGCGGGCGGTCGAGCGGACGGCGACGTCAGCGCACGGGCGCCCCCGCAAGCGATGGCACCGCGGGCGGCCGGAGCGCCGTCGCGGCCGCCCTCCGGACCCCGCCCCGCCGGTCGTCACCGCGATCGCCCGTGGTCCTGCTCACGGGCCCCACGGGCCGGGTCGTCCGGCGGCGGGACCGCGGCGATCAGCGGGTCGACCTGCACCGCGGCCGGGCAGACCTTCCGCCGTGCCACTCGAGCACCGGTGGGATCCGCTGTCCGCACGGTGGGAGCGCGAAGGTGCTCTCCTCATGGTCCTGATCAACCCGCCTAGTTCGCCGCGACGCCGGCAACACCACCTGGTCGTGCCCATCCGCGCCGGTCACCGAGGAACCGGCGCAGGAGCCGAGGGGTGCCTACGTCGTCGGGAGGTTTCAGGACCGACCGTGACCGGGACAGCGGCGCACGGACGTGCCGCGGCGATCCGTCGATTCGCGCGCCGCGGCCGTTCCCCATGGGCTCAGGATGTCAATCGGCGGACCGGTCGACCATCGGGCCCAACACCCATATTCGTGATCGTGCGACGCGCGTCCCGCCGGTGTCGCCGAGAAGTGGGGTCCAGCCACCATGGACAGACCGCGACGGCGAGGTGACGCTTGCGGCATGCCCGCGATCGTCGATCGGCACCCCGCGCAGCCCCGAGGCGACAGCCGGGCGGGTGGAACACCGGCGACGGCGCTGTTCTGGCGGCTGTTCGGGTTGAACACGATGGTGTTCGTGGCCGGTGCGGGCGTGCTCGTGCTCACGCCCGCGACCGTCTCGGCGCAGACCGCGATCCGCGAGGTCGTCGTCCTGGCCACGCTGCTGGTGGCGATGCTGGTGGTGAACGCGATGCTGCTGCGGCGCAGCCTCCGGCCGCTGGACGGGCTGTCGGCCCTCATGGAGCGGGTCGACCTGCTGCGGCCCGGCGAGCGCCTCGCGGTCCGGGGAGCAGGCGACGTCTCGCACCTGGTCCGGACGTTCAACGAGATGCTGGACCGGCTCGAGGCCGAGCGCGGCGAGAGCAGCGCGCAGATGCTCGCCGCGCAGGAGGGCGAGCGGAAGCGGATCGCGCAGGAGCTGCACGACGAGATCGGCCAGAGCCTCACGGCGGTGCTGCTGAGCCTGAAGCGCACCGTGGACCGCGCGCCCGAGGACCTGCGCGACGAGCTGCGCAGCGTCCAGGAGCTGATCCGCGGCAGCCTCGACGAGGTGCGCCAGGTCGCCCGCAGGCTGCGCCCCGGGGTGCTCGACGACCTGGGCCTGCACAGCGCGATGAGCGCGCTCGCCACCGACTTCACCGAGGCCAGCAACGTGACGATCACCCGCCGCGTCGACCCGCACCTGCCCGAGCTGGGCAAGGACTCCGAGCTGGTGCTCTACCGGATCGCGCAGGAGAGCCTCACGAACATCGCCCGCCACGCGGGCGCCTCGCAGGTCGAGCTCTCCCTGACCCGCGAACCCGAGGGCGTGGTGCTGCGCATCATCGACGACGGGCGGGGCCTGGACGGGGCGGCCGAGGGGGCCGGGATCCGCGGCATGCGGGAGCGGGCCATCCTGATCGGTGCCCACCTCACCCTCGGTCCGGGCCCGACCGGCGGCACCGAGGTGCGCTTGACCATCCCGGACAGAACGCGGCGGGGGTAGGCGGAGTTGGAATCCGGCAAGACGCGCATCCTGCTGGCCGACGACCACGCCCTGGTGCGGCGCGGGCTGCGCCTGATCCTGGACGGCGAACCGGACCTCGAGGTGGTCGCGGAGGCGGGCGACGGCGCGGAGGCGCTCGAGCTGTCCGGCCGCGGCGACGTGGACCTGGCCATCCTCGACATCGCGATGCCCCGGATGACCGGCCTGCAGGCCGCGCGGGAGATGTCGCGCCGGGCCCCCGACGTGCGCATCCTGATGCTGTCGATGTACGACAACGAGCAGTACTTCTTCGAGGCGCTCAAGGCGGGCGCCTCCGGGTACGTGCTCAAGTCGGTGGCCGACCGGGACCTGGTCGAGGCCTGCCGGGCGGCGATGCGCGGCGAGCCGTTCCTGTACGCGGGCGCCGTCACCGCGCTCATCCGGGACTACCTGCAGCGCAAGCGGCAGAACGACCGGCTGCCCGACAGCATCCTCACCCCCCGCGAGGAGGAGATCGTCAAGCTGATCGCCGAGGGCCACTCGTCGAAGGAGATCGCCCAGACGCTGGTCATCAGCGTCAAGACCGTCGACCGGCACCGGGCCAACATCCTGCAGAAGCTCGGCATGCGCGACCGGCTCGACCTCACCCGCTTCGCCATCCGCGCGGGGTTGGTCGAGCCCTGACCGCCTGCCGGGTCACCCCCGCTGCAGGGCCTGCGTCGCGGGCGCGAACAGCGACGGCGCGGTCTCGTAGGGGGTGTAGAAGCTGAACCGGTCCACCAGGCCACCGAAGCGCTGCAGGATCGCCTCGCCCAGCCGATCGGGCTCGGCGACCACGGCGAAGGTGCCGAGCACCTCGTCGTCGACCAGCTCGCCCATCCGCCGCCAGCGGTCGTCGTCCGTGCTGCGCGACAGCCGGTTGAGCTCGACGCCCAGCTCGCCCCACCCGTGCAGGTCGAGCACCCGCCGGTAGGCCGGGGTGCTGCCGTAGAAGGCGATCTGCTCGCGCACGGCGCGCGCGGCCGCGGCCATCTCCTCCTCGGTCGTGCCGGTGACGACGAGGCCGGAGAACGCGATCGTGAAGTCGGCGCGGGTCCGCCCGCTCGCGGCGAGCCCCTCCTCGACCACGGGGAGGGTCTGCTCGCGCAGGTAGCGCTCGGTGGTGAAGGGGTGGGGCATCAGCCCGTCGCACACCTCGCCGGCCACGCGCGTCATCAGGTCGCCGACCGCGGCCAGGTACACCGCGGGCGGGCCGTACGGGTTGGGCCCGGGGGAGAAGAACGGCGTCATGAGCGTGTGCGAGTAGAACTCGCCGCGGAACGCCAGCCGTTCGCCGGCGTTCCACGCCGTCCAGATCGCGCGCAGGGCCTGCACGTACTCGCGCATGCGGCGCGCCGGGTGGCTCCACGGCATCGCGAACCGGCGCTCGATGTGCGGCTTGACCTGGCTGCCCAGCCCGAGCACGAACCGGCCCTCCGAGTGCAGCTGCAGGTCGTTGGCGAGGTAGGCCGTGGTCATCGGGTTGCGGGCGAAGGCGACGGCGATGGCCGTGCCCACCGCCACCCGCGAGGTGTGCTCGGCCACCGGCATGAGCGGCAGGAACGGGTCGTGCGGGCCCTCGTGGCTCCACAGGCCGTCGAAGCCGGCCGCCTCCTGCTCCTTCGCCTCGGCGGCCAGCTCGGCCAGCCCGGCGCCCTTCAGCAACGCGTCGACCTTCATCCGGTCAGTGGAGCACGAGCCGCGCCGCGGTCCTGCGCCGGTATGGCGAGCCGCTCGGTCACCGCACCGGCGGTGCACCCCGCGACCGCGGTCTCGAGGTCCTCGTGCACCAACCACTGCCGCTGCAGCCCGAGCAGCGACACCACGCGCCACGCCGCCCCAGGCCGGGGGCACACGACGTGCGCGACGCCGCCCCGCGCCTGGACCGCGCCCACGACCCGCTCGACGCAGTGCACGCCCGCGGCGGCGAAGAACTGCACGCCCGTGAGGTCGACCAGGATCGACGAGGAGCCGAGGGCGAGGGCGCGTTCGAGCGCCTCGGTGAGCGCGTCCCGGGTGCCGGTGTCGACGTCGCCGGCGACCCGGACGGCGACGTACCCGCCCGGGCAACCCTCGACCTCGGCCACGAACACCCGAATCGGACCCTTCTCGCTCGACCCCCGTCATGTGTGGGCACCCAGAGTGATCCGGTAAGCACCGCAGGTCAATACCGCTACGGTCGGAAGATCACCACGACCCGGTGGTCCAGGTGGCGGTGCTGCTCACCCTGCGTGGCGGCAGGCCCCTCGGGGTCGCCTCCGCGAACTTCAGGAAAGCCACATCCATGACGCTGGGCTTCAGGAAAGCCACATTCCTGACGTCGGCCGCGGGGGCCCACCTGCGGGTTGGGGCGGCATGTGCTGGATAGACTTCCGCGCGACCGGCTGCGCACCGCGCCGGCGCCCGGCGAGTCGCGGGTCCGATCCGTCGGGTCCTCGCCGCCACATCCGGAACCGGGAGTTCGACCGCACATGACATCGCGCGTGCCCGAGGGTGTCGTCTGGATGCGCAGCAGCACCAGCACCGGCGACGACGCCGTCGAGATCGCCCGGCTGCCCGACGGCGGGGCGGCGCTGCGCCGCGCGGGCGACCCGGACTGCGAGCCGCACGTCTACACGGCTGCCGAGTGGGAGGCGTTCGTGAAGGGCGTGGACGCGGGCGAGTTCGACCTGCCCGAGTAGGTGCGCCCGCTCCTCGGGGCCGCCGCGTCGGTGGTCGTCGCGCAGGGAGCCGTCCTCGCGCTGTGGCCCGACGCGCACACGCTGCTGATCGACCTGCAGGTCTACCGGGCGGGCGGCGAGCACGTCCTCGCGGGCGACCCGCTGTACACGGGCGGCGTGCTGCTGGACCTGCCGTTCGTCTACCCGCCGTTCGCCGCGGTGCTGTTCGCGCCGCTCGCGCTGCTGCCCTTGGGCGTGCTCAAGGCGCTGTGGACGACCGCCGGGGTCGCCCTGCTCGCCCTCGTCGTACACCGCTGCGCGCCCCGCGCGGGGTGGCCCGCGGTCGCGCTCGCCGCGGTGGCCGCGACCGCGCTCGACCCGGTGCGCACCACGCTCTACCTCGGGCAGATCAACATCGTGCTGCTGGCCCTCGTCGCCTGCGACCTGCTCGGCAGGCCGGAGGGCCGCCTGCGCGGCGTCGGGGTCGGCCTCGCGGCCGCCGTGAAGCTTACTCCGCTGCTGTTCGTGGTGTACCTGGCGGCCACGCGGCGGTGGCGGGCCGCGGGCACGGCGCTCGCGACGTTCGCCGCGGCGGCCGGGATCGGGTTCCTGTTCGCGCCGGCCGACTCGGTGGCGTTCTGGTGGGACGGCACGTTCCTCGCCGCCGACCGGATCTCCGACGTCGCCGGCCCCAGCAACCACTCGCTCAGCGGCCTGATGGCGCGGCTCGGCGCCGAGGGGCTGCCCTGGTTCGCGGCGGCCGCGGGGCTCGGGGTGGCGACGATCGTGGCCGCCGCGCGGGCGCACGGCGCCGGCGAGGAGGTCCTCGCCGTGGCGCTGTGCGGACTCGCCTCGGCCGCGCTGGCGCCGTTCGCGTGGTCGCACCACTACGTGTGGGTCGTCCCGCTCGCCGTGCACCTCGGCACCCGCGCCGTCGCGGGGGACCGGCGGGCCGCGGCGGGGCTCGCCGGGGTGCTCGTCGCGACCGTCGCGGTGGTGACCGCGCTGCCCGGCCCGCGGGTCGGCCCGATCCCCGCCACGGGGCTGGTCTCGGTGTGGCAGGACGCCTATCTGCTGCTGTTCCTGGTGGCGCTCGCCGCCACCGCCGGATGGCGGCGAGCGCCCTGCGCGGCGCCGCCGGCATGCCGAGCCCCCGCTACCGAAGCGGTCGGAACGCCGCCCGGAGCTCGTCGCTGAACAGCTCGGGCTCCTCCCACGCGGGGAAGTGCCCGCCCCTGTCGACCTCGTTGAAGTAGGCGAGGCCGGGGTGAACCGACTCCACCCAGCTGCGCGGCGCGGCCCGGAGCTCGCCGGGGGAGGTCGTGAACGCGACCGGCACCGCGACCGGGGAGGGGCGGCGCCCGCCGCCCGCGCCGCGGCGATGGCCTGCCCGAATTCCCAGTACCAGCGCGCGGCCGACGCCCCGGTGCCCGTCAGCCAGTACAGCGTGATGTCGTCGAGGACGTGGTCGCGGGTGAGGTTGCCCGCCGGCTCGCCGTCCACGAACGCCCGCGAGATCTTCCGGTAGCTGTCGGTGTCGTGGTCGAGCATCCACGCCGCGAGCCCGACGGGGGAGTCCAGCGGGGAGTAGCCGATGGTCTGCGGCCGGGTGGACTGCTCGAGGAAGTAGCCGAAGGCGTCCGTCAGGAACGCCTCGACGGCCTCGTGCGCCGCGCGCTCCTGCGCCGACGCCGCCGGCAGGTGCTCCTTGAGACCGAGCGCCGGGGTGAGCAGGTTGACGTGGATGCCGCTCAGCCCGTCGGGCGCCTGGCGGCCAGCTCCGCCCAGGCGCGGGCGATCCGGCCGGATTCCCGCCCGAGCTCGGTCGGTTCGCCGGAGAAGCCGTAGCCGGGCAGGGATGCCAGCACGAGGTGGAACGCGTCCGCCGGGGTGCCGCCGTGCGCGGTCGGGTCGGTCAGCGGGCCGACCGTCTCCAGCAGCTCGACCACGGAGCCGGGCCGGCCGTGGGTCATGATCAACGGCAACGCGTCCGGGTGCGGCGACCGGACGTGGACGAAGTGGATCTCGACGCCGTCGATCTCGGTCGTGTGCTGCGGCAGGGCGTTCGGTCGCTCCTCGCACGCGCGCCAGTCGTAGCCGTCGGCCCAGTAGCGGGCGAGCTCGCGCACCGTCGCCGGCTGGACGCCCTGCGCGCGGTCCGCGACCAGCTCCCGCGAGGGCAGCCGCGCCGCGCCGACCCGCCTGCGGAGCTCGCCGAGCTGCTCCTCCGGGACGTGGACCTCGAACGGGCGGATGCGGGGCGCCGTGGTGCCCGCGGGGGCTGAGGTGGGTTCGGTGGGCAGCGACATCGTGCGCCTCCTGACGACGTCCGGTTCGGTGCTGCGGTCGCTCGCGCTGCGGTGCGCCGGTCGCGTCGCGCTGGTGGGACCGGCGGCTGGTGGTCGCCGTCTCGGTGCGTGACCCGGCCGCGGTGCGGCCCCGGCCGGTCTCCGCTCGTACCGCCGCGCCGTCGTCCGGCACCGGACCCAACACCGGCCCACCACGCGGCCCAACCCGGACCGCGCCGCGGAAAGGCGAAGGCCCCGCCGGGTCGGCTTCCCGGCGGGGCCTTCGTTCGGTCTGGTCGCTACTGCTGGCCGAGCGCCTCGCGCTCCTCGGTGCGGGTGGCGACCTCGGCGGGCTGCTGCCCGTCGCGGGCCGCGGCCTCCCGCTCGGCCGCCTCCCGGCGGGCCCGCTCCAGCGCCTCGGTCTCCTCCGGCGGGTCCGGCGTGAGCAGCGAGCCGGGCACCGGTGCGCCGCCCAGGCCGAGCTGGTTCATCCGCTTGGGCACCGGGGCGCCCTGGTACTCGAGCGGGATGGCGTGCCCGTGCTCGTCGACGCCGCCCAGCGGCTGGTGGACCTCGATGAACTCACCGTGCGGCAGCCGCTTGATGATGCCGGTCTCGATGCCGTGCTCGAGGACCGCGCGGTCGGAGCGCTGCAGCCCGATGCAGATCCGGTAGGTCACCCAGTAGGCGATCGGCGGGACCACCAGGACCCCGATCCGGCCCGCCCACGTGGTGGCGTTGAGCGAGATGTCGAAGAAGTACGCGATCAGGTCGTTGCTGCCCGACAGGACCAGCACCGCGTAGAAGGAGATGCCCATGACGCCCAGCGAGGTGCGGACCGGCACGTCGCGCGGCCGCTGCAGCAGGTTGTGCAGGGCGTTGTCCTTCGTGAACTTCCGCTCGATCCAGGGGTACGCGCCGGCGAGCACGTACAGGATCGGCAGGAACGCGGGGCTCGCCCAGAACGCCGGCGGGATGTTGTAGTCCCCGAGGTAGATGTCCCACGGCGGGAAGATCCGCAGCATGCCCTCGGTGAACAGCACGTACCAGTCGGGCTGGGAGCCCGCGGAGACGTGGGCCGGGTTGTACGGGCCGAAGTTCCACATCGGGTTGATCTGCAGCAGCCCGCCCATGAGGCCGAGGACGCCGACCGTGACCGCGAAGAACGCGCCGCCCTTCGCCGCGAACTGCGGGAGGATCCGCACGCCGACGACGTTGCCCTCGGTCCGGCCGGGGCCGGGGAACTGGGTGTGCTTCTGGTACCAGACCAGCCCGACGTGCAGCGCGATCAGCGCGAGCAGGATGCCCGGGATGAGCAGCACGTGCACGATGTAGAGGCGCGGGATGATCTCCGTGCCGGGGAACTCCCCGCCGAAGATCGCCCAGTGGCTCCAGGTGCCGATCACCGGGACCGCCAGCATGAACCCGGAGGCGATCCGCAGCCCCGTGCCCGACAGCAGGTCGTCGGGGATCGAGTAGCCGGTGAACCCGGCGAAGAAGCCGAGGAACAGAAGCAGCACGCCGATCACCCAGTTGGCCTCCCGCGGCTTGCGGAAGGCGCCGGTGAAGAACGTGCGGAACATGTGCACGACCATCGCCGCCATGAACAGCAGCGCGGCCCAGTGGTGGACCTGCCGGACGAACAGGCCGCCCCTGACCTCGAAGGAGAGCTCGAGCGCGCTCTCGTAGGCGCGCGACATGTGGATGCCGCGCAGGTTCTCGAACGGGCCGTCGTAGACGACCTCCTCCATGGAGGGGTCGAAGAACAGCGCCAGGTACACGCCCGACAGCAGCAGGACGATGAAGCTGTAGAGCGCGACCTCACCGAGCATGAACGACCAGTGGGTCGGGAAGACCTTGTTGAACTGCTTCCGCAGCCCGGCGGCCGGGTGGTAGCGCTGGTCGAACTCGTCGAGGGCGCCGATCACCTTGGCGTTGGAGCCGGAGCCTGTCGGTGTGGTCAGGGCGCTCACGGGTTGTACCTCCGCTCCCAGAAGGCCGGACCGACGGGCTCGGCGAAGTCGCCGGTGGCCACGAGGTATCCCTCGTCGTTCACTGTAATCGGTAGCTGGGCCAGCGGCCTGGTCGCCGGACCGAACACCGGCCGCGCGTACTCGGTCGCCAGGAACTGCGACTGGTGGCACGGGCAGAGGATCCGGTTGGTCTGCGCCTCGTACAGCGAGGTCGGGCAACCCAGGTGGCTGCAGATCTTGGAGAAGGCGTAGAAGTCGCCGTAGTTGAAGTCCTCCTGCCCGCTGCGCTTCACGACGCGCTCACCGGGCCGCAGGCGGATCAGCATGACCGGGGCGTCGGAGGCCCGCAGGCTGCGGATCAGGGCCTCCTCGTTGCCGCGGTCGGACTCCCGGAACGGGAACACCGTCTCCATCGACCCGGGCGCCTGGTCCTCGGGCCGCACGAGCGAGATCTCGTGCGGGTCGCCGGTGTCGCGGCGCAGGTAGACCGTCTCGCCGTTGACCGGCTTCCACGGGGTGACCCACAGCGCCGCCTCGTCGCCGCCCTTCCACGGGTCGCGCACCAGCGGCGCGACGGCGGCGACGCCCAGCCCGAGGCCGAGCACGCCGGCGGCGCCGCCCGCGGCCCGCACGATCAGCTTGCGCCGTGCGATGTCGGTGTCCTTGGCGGCCTTGACCAGCTGCGCGGTGACGGTGAGCCGCGCGACGTCGTCGGACGCGCCGTCGTGGCGCTGCTGGACCGACACCTCGTCGGGGAAGAACTTCTTGATGTAGGAGATCACGCCGATGCCGATGGCGAGCACCGACAGGCCGAACGTGCCACCGACGACCGGGGTGTACAGCGAGTACACCAGGTACCCCGGCTCACCGGGCGGCACGTACTCGTACGGCCAGGCCACGAACGCGACGACGAACGCGAGGCCCGACAGCGCGGAGATCACGAACCACAGCGCGACGGACCGTTCGGCGCGCTTCTCGGCGCGGGTGCCCCGGATCGGCCACTTGGGCTGGTTGTGGACGACCTCGACGTCGTCGAGGTCGCCCGCGAGCCGCGCCCGCTGCTCGATGGTCATGTCCTCGACCTCGGCGGCCGTGGGCGCGGGCGGCTTGGGGTTCTCCGTTCCGAGCGCGGGTGGATGCTGGCTCGAGGTGGTCATGACTTGGCTCCCAGCCACATTGCGAACCCGACCATGGCGGCGATGCCGACGATGAAGGCGACCAGACCCTCCGACACGGGCCCGATCCCGCCGAGCGCCTGGCCGCCCGGGTTGTTGTTCCCGTTGGTCACCGACTTGATGTAGGCGATGATGTCCTCCTTCTCGTCCGGCGCGAGCTGCCGGTCGGAGAACTTCGGCATGTTCTGGGGGCCGGTGAGCATGGCCGTGTAGATGTCCAGCTCGGTGGCCGGGTCGAGGGTCGGCGCGAACTTGCCGGAGGACAGCGCCCCACCGCGTCCGGTGAAGTTGTGGCAGGACGCGCAGTTGAGGCGGAACAGCTCGCCGCCGCGCGCGGGGTTGTCGCCGCGCAGGGCGAGGCCCTCCGCGTTCGGCCGCGTCGGGCCGCCGCCGTTGGCCTGGATGAACGCCCCGAGCGCGTCGATGTTGCGCGCGCCCTCCTCGGTCTCCGGGTTGAACTGGGGCACCGGGGGCTTGCGCTTCGCCTGCGCCTCCTGGCGGGCCAGCGGCATGCGCCCGGTGGCGACCTGGAAGTACACGGCCGCGTCGCCGACGCCGATCAGGCTGGGCCCGCGGTCCTGCACGCCCTGCAGGTTCGAGCCGTGGCACGTCACGCAGGCGTTGTTGTAGAGCTCCTGGCCCTGGGCGATCAGCGCTGCGTCGCCCTCCTGGGCCGTGGCCACCTGCGGCTCCGGCGTGAAGGCGGTGTACAGGCCACCCGCGGTGAGCAGGCCGATCCCCAGCGCCAGCGCGCCTGCCACGCGGCGGCGGAACCGGCTGCGCGGCCCGCGGGGCTTCCTCGAAGGGGGTGTGGTGGTCATCGTCGGCGTCGTCCAGCCCTAACGGTCGGGTATCAGCGGATGAAGTAGATGACGGTGAACAGGCCGATCCACACCACGTCGACGAAGTGCCAGTAGTACGACACGACGATCGCAGCGGTGGCCTGCTGCGGCGTGAACTTGCTGAGCTTGGTGCGGATCAGCAGGTAGACGAACGCGATGAGCCCGCCCGTGACGTGCAGGCCGTGGAAGCCGGTGGTCAGGTAGAACACCGTGCCGTAGGCGCTCGACGCGAGCGTGGTGCCCTCGTGCACCAGCTGGACGTACTCGTAGCCCTGGCCGATCACGAAGGCCGTGCCCATGATGAGCGTGAGCAGGTACCAGCGGCGCAGTCCGAACACGTCCCCGCGCTCCGCCGCGAACACACCGAACTGGCAGGTGAACGACGACGCCACGAGGACGATCGTGACGACGAGCGCGTAGGGGACGTTCAGGTGCGTCGGCGGCGGCGGCCACGGCAGATCCGGCGGGTTCTGGGCGCGCGCCGTGAAGTAGATCGCGAACAGCCCGGCGAAGAACATCAGCTCGCTGGACAGCCAGACGATGGTCCCGACGCTGACCAGGTTGGGGCGGTTCAGCGAGTGGATGCGCGCGCTGATGGTGGGAGCCGCAGTCGTCACCGGGGCAGTATGACCCATCTTCTACAGGCTGTCGTCTTTACCCCCGGGGGCAGGCGGGGCGGGGCGGACGAGCACGTCGCACTACAGTTCCCCGATGTGAGCAGCCCCGTCGCGCACGAGACCCTGACCGTGCTGGTCTACAGCCATCGCCCCGAGACCCGGGAGGCCATCATCACGGCCGTCGGCAGGCGCCCGGCACCCGACCTCCCCCGCGTGCGCTTCCAGGAGGCGAGCGGGATCGCGGAGGTGATCCAGGCGGCCGACGACCGCGAGTTCGACCTCGCGATCCTCGACGGCGAGGCCCAGCCCACGGGCGGTATGGGCGTCTCCCGCCAGCTGAAGACCGAGATCGACGACTGCCCGCCGCTCATCGTCGCGGTGCGCAGGCGCGACGACCGCTGGCTGGCCACCTGGTCCCAGGCGGACGCGGTGCTCGTCCACCCGCTCGACCCGCTCACCGCCGCCGAGACGGTGGCCGAGGTGCTGCGGCGCGACGTGCTCCCCGCGCGCAGGCACGCGGGTACGGTCAGTGGCTGAGACGAGCCTCAGCTGGCCCAGCCTCATCGGCCGGCTGATCCGAGGCGACCACCTGAGCTCCACCGACACCGCCTGGGTGATGGACCGGGTGCTGTCGGCCGAGGCCACGCCCGCCCAGCTCGCCGGGTTCCTGGTCGCGCTGCGCGCGAAGGGGGAGACGGCGGCCGAGATCGCCGGGCTCGCCGAGGCGATGCTGCGCCACGCCCACCGCGTCACGGTCGACGGCCGGGCCGTCGACGTGGTCGGCACCGGCGGCGACCAGGCGCACACCGTCAACATCTCCACGATGAGCGCGGTCGTCGTCGCCGCGGCCGGCGCGCCGGTCGTCAAGCACGGCAACCGCGCCGCGTCGTCGTCCAGCGGCGCCGCGGACGTGCTCGAGGCGCTCGGCGTCGCGATCGACCTGCCACCGGACGGCGTCGCGGCGTGCGTGGCGGAGGCGGGCATCGGATTCTGCTTCGCGCCCGTGTTCCACCCGGCGATGCGGCACGCGGCCGCCCCGCGCCGCGAGCTGGGCGTGCCCACCGCGATGAACGTGCTCGGCCCGCTCACCAACCCGGCCCAGCCGCCCGCCGCGCTCGTCGGGTGCGCCGACCCGCGGCTCGCGCCGGTGATCGCCGAGGTGCTCGCGGAGCGCGGGGCGTCCGCGCTGGTGGTGCGCGGCGACGACGGCCTCGACGAGCTCACGACCACGACCACCAGCACCGTGTGGGTCGTGGCAGGCGGTCAGGTGCGGCAGGAGAGCATCGACCCCGCGGCCCTGGGCCTCGCGCCCGCCACCCGGGAGGCGCTGCGCGGTGGAAGCCCGGCCGACAACGCAGAGGTCTTCCGCGCGCTCGTCGGTGGCCGCCGCGGCCCCGTGCGGGACGCGGTGCTGCTGAACGCGGCGGGTGCGTTGGTCGCGTTCGACGGCCCGCCCGCGCCGGTGGCCGACGCGTTCCCGGCCGCACTCGAGCGCGCCGCCGCGGCGATCGACTCCGGGGCCGCCGAGCGGCTGCTCGCCCGCTGGGTCGAGGTCTCCTCGGCCCAGCGGCCCCGGTAGGGGGCGCCGTCAGTCGAGGCCGACGGAGAAGGTCGCCTCGGTGTCGGCCCGGGAGTACGAGCGGAACGCGATGTGGGTGTCGGTGCGCACCACGCCCTCGATCTTGCTGAGCCGTCCGGCGATGACGTCGGCGAGCTGCTCGTGCTCGGCGACCTTGACGATGGCGATCAGGTCGACGTCGCCTGCGCAGGAGTAGACCTCGGACACGCCGTCGAGGTCGGCGATGGCCTGCGCCGTCTCGGGAATGCGGTCGGCGGCGGTGTGCACCAGGACGATCGCGGTGATCACGACGGCTCCCTCGGGTCTCGGACTGAACGCGACACTAGTCGTTGCCGCCGGAGCCGTAGCCTGACACCCCGAGGGACGGGGATCACGTGGCCATCGGCGGGAGCCTGCGGGCGTGGCGGGAACGCGCGCTGCTGACCCAGGAGCAGCTCGCGGAGCGGTCCGGCATGAGCGTCCGGTCGATCCGGCGGCTGGAGTCGGGCGCGGCGGCTCGACCCCGCAGCTCGTCGGTGGAGCTGCTCGCGGCCGCGCTGGGGCTCTCCGCGGCCGAACGGGCGCTCCTGACCGGCGCGGCGCCGCCGCCCGCCCCGGGGGTGGTGCCGCGCCAGCTGCCCGCTCCGCCGCCCGGGCTCACCGGCCGCGCGGCCGAGCTGGCCGACCTCGGGCAGGTCGCCGACCCCGCATCGGTGGTGGTCACGTCGATCGACGGGATGGCGGGCGTCGGCAAGACGGCGCTCGCGGTGCACGTCGCGCACCGGCTCGCCCACCGCTACCCGGACGGGCAGCTGTTCTGCGACCTGCACGGGCACACCGAGGGCGTGGCGCCGGTCGACCCCGCCGACGCGCTCGACCGCGTGCTGCGGGCGCTCGGGGTGCCCGGCGAGCACATCCCGGACGACCCGGACGACCGCGCCGCGCTCTACCGCAGCCGGGTCGCCGGGCGCAGGGTGCTGGTCCTGCTGGACAACGCGGCGAGCGAGGCGCAGGTGGCGCCGCTGCTGCCGGGCACCCCGGGCTGCCTGGTGCTGGTGACCAGCAGGCGGCGCCTCGTCGGCCTCGACCAGACCCGCGCGGTGTCGCTCGACGTGCTTCCGTTGCGGGACGCGATCACCCTGTTCACCGCCGCTGCGGGCGAGGGCCGCACGACCGGCGCGCCGGACGCGGTGCTGGCCGAGGTCGCCGAGGCGTGCGGGCGGCTCCCGCTCGCGCTGCGGATCGCCGCGGCGAGGCTGCGCTCCCGACCCGCCTGGTCGGTGGCCGACCTCGTGGGCAGGTTGCGCGACCACGGGCAGCGCCTGGCCGAGCTGGAGGCGGGCTCGCGCAGCGTCGCGGCCGCGCTGGAGGCCTCCTACCGGGACCTGCCCCCGCCGCTGCAGCGGGCCTACCGGCTGCTGTCGCTGCACCCCGGGGCCGACCTGGACCGCTACGCCGCGGCCGTCCTCCTCGACTCCTCCCCCGGCGCCGCCGACCGGCTGCTCGAGCACCTCATCGACGCCCACCTGCTGCCGGAGCCCTCGCCGGGCCGGTTCGCCTTCCACGACCTGGTCCGGGCGCACGCGCGGGCGGCGTCGGCGCGGGCGGACGCAGAGGCGGAGCGCCGGGCGGCGCGCACGCGGCTCTGCGACCTCTACCGGCACGCGGCCGCGGTGGCCATGGACGTCGCCTACCCGCACGAGCGCAGCCGCCGCCCGGACGTCCCCCCGGCCGGCGTGCCCGCCCCCGGGTTCGCCGATGCGGCGGGCGCGAGCGCCTGGCTCGAGCGCGAGCTGCCCAACCTCGTCGCCGCCGCGCGCCACGCCGCCGGGCACGACCTGCCGCGGCACGCCGCGCACCTCGCCGCCACGCTGCACCGCCACCTGTACGAGCAGGGGCGCAGCGCGGAGGCGCTCGCGGTCCACCGGTACGCGCTGGACGCCGCGCGGGCCGCGGGCGACGCCGCCGGCGAGGCCGACGCGCTGGTCCTGCTCGGCAAGGTGCACTGGTGGTTCCACAACCGGCTGCGGCGGGCGGCCGAGCTGTTCGAGCACGCCGCGGACGTCGCCGGCGTCGCGGGCCACCGCCTCGGGCAGGTGCAGGCGCTGACCGCCCTCGGCGCGGTGTGCAGCCTGCGAGGTGCGCACGAGCGCGCGCCGCGGCACTTCGCGGCCGCGCGCGCCGTCGTCCGCGAGGTGCGCGACCCCGGCGCGGAGTTCGACGTGCGCTACTTCCACGCCTGGCACCGCCTGCGCTGCGGGGAGCCCGCGCACCGGGGGTTCGAGCGGTGCCTCGCCGAATCGCGCGCCCGCGGCGACCGCAACGGCGAGTGGCTGGCCCTGCACGGCCTCGGCTACGCCCACCTCGCCGGCGAGCGGGGCGGGCCCGCGCTGCGGTGCTTCGAAAGGGCGCTGCGCACCTGCCGGGCCGTCGGCGACCGGCGCGGCACGCTCGGCTGCCTGATCGGGATCGCGTCCGTCCACCGCGCGGAGGGGCGCGGTGCGCAGGCGGCCTCCCGGTACCAGGAGGCCGTCGAGCTGGCCAGGCTGATCGGCAACCCGAACGCCGAGTGCGAGGCCGTGCACGGGTTCGGCAGGCTCGCCTGCGCGACCGGGCGGCCCGAGCAGGCGGTGGCCCTGTTCGGCAGGGCGCTCGACCTCGCGACCCGGCTCGGCCGCCCGGTGGCCGAGGTCCGCGCCCACGACGGCCTCGCGCACGCCCACCGGCTGCTCCAGCAGCCCGACCGGGCGCGGCAGCACCTGCGGCGCGCCCTGGACATCCTGACCGACCTCGGCCTCGAGGGGCTCGGCACGGACCTGAGCTACGGCGAGCGGATCACCGCCTCCGCCATCCGCCGCCACCTCGCCCGGTAGGGCCGGGTCAGCGGTCGACCTCGAGCGGCCGGGCCCGCTCGGCCCACGACTGCCAGCGGCCGGCACCGCGGGCGGGCTCGGTCCACGCCGGCTCGCTCACGACGAGGCGGGTGCCGCCGGTGGTGAGCCACCGGTGCAGCAGCCGCACCTCCTCGACGGGCGCCCCGCGCAGCGGGCCGGGCCCGGGCAGCACCGTCTGAGCGCCGAGCCGCAGCGCCTCGATCACCGGCATCGGCGCCACCCCGCGCCGCGCGACGCCCGCCGCGGCGAGCCGCCCGTAGCGCACCACGGCGATCTCCCAGCCGCGGTTGCCGTCCGGTCGGGCGCCGACCACCTCGGGCAGCGCGGCGAGCGCGGCGAGCCGCTGCACCCGCTCGAGCCCGACGACCAGCGCCGCCAGCTGGTCGCGCCTGCGCGCGGCCGTCTCGAACCGCTCCTTCGCCGCGAGCTCGTCGATCGCGGCGGCGGCTCCGCGCAGGGGTGCGTCGTCGCGGCCGTCGACGAGGTCGGCGAGCGCGCGGACGGCGGGCGCGTACTCCTCGGGCGTCTGCAGGCCCGCGCACGGCGCCTTGCAGCGGCCCAGCTCGTGCAGCGCGCACGGGCTCGCCGAGGCCCCCTTCGCCGGGATCCGCTGCGTGCACGGCCGCAGCGGCACCACGTCGAGCACCGTGTCGACGGCCGCGGCGGCCGCCCGCCGGGACGGGAACGGCCCGAGCGCGCCGTCGCGGGGCGTGGTGACGATCGACAGCCGCGGGAACGCCTCGGCGGTGGGCACGACCCACCACGTGTGGTTCGGTCGGGTGGAGCGGCGGTTGTAGCGGGGGCGGTGCGCCGCGATCAGCCGCAGCTCCCGCACCGACGCCTCCAGGGCGTGGGCGCAGACGACGGTGTCGACGCGCTCGGTGAGCGCCACCATGTCGCGCACGCGCCTGCGTCGCTCGCCGGCGGTGAAGTAGCTGCGGACCCGGCGCCTGAGGTCGCCGCTGGTGCCGACGTAGAGCACCTCGTCGTTGGGGCCGCGGAACAGGTACACCCCGGGGGCGGACGGCACACCCTCGGCGAGCACCCGCTTGCGCCGCTGCTGCTCGGTGGGCCGGTGGGCCGCTGCGTCCTTCGCGAGCGCGAGCAGCTCCTCGAGGCTCTGCACCCCGAGGTTGCCGACGCGCTCCAGCAACCGGTGCAGGACCTCGACGGTGGCGCGGGCGTCGGCGAGCGCCCGGTGGGTGGGGCGGGTGGTCGTGCCGAACAGCTCGGCGAGCGCGCCCAGGCGCACGCTCGGGGCCTCGTCGTGGGGGAGCACCGCCCGGGCGAGCCGCGCCGTGCACAGCACCGGAGGGCGGGGCCACACGTGTCCGTGCCGCTCGCACGCCGCCCGCAGGAAGCCGGCGTCGAACGGGGCGTTGTGGGCGACCAGCACCGAGCCGCGCAGGAACTCCAGCAGCGGCGGCAGCACCTGCCCCAACCGGGGCGCGCCGGTGATCATCGCGGTGGTGATCCCGGTGAGCGCCACGATCCCGGGCGGGATCCCCGTACCCGGGTCGACCAGCGTGGCGAGCTCGCCGAGCTGCTCGCCGCCCCGCACCTTCACCGCGCCGATCTCGGTGATCGCGTCGCTGCCCGCGGAGCCACCGGTGGTCTCCAGGTCCAGCACGACGAAGGTGACCTCGCGCAGCGGGGTGCCGAGCTCGTCGAACGTCAGCTGAGGGGAGCGGACGGGCACGGGCGCGGACGCTAGCGAGGGGCCCCGACAACTCCCGCCCGGCACGGGTTGTGACCGCGGCGTCACCGGTGAACCGGCGCCACGGCGGATAACCTGTAGTGATGTCCAGGCCCGATGCCCACCACGGCCCGCCCGAGCGGGGCGCGGCCGGGTCGTCGCCTGGGCAGGTCGACTGGACCCGGCTGCCGGACCCGCTGCGTTCCCGGCTGGCCGAGATCGCGGCCACCGCGCTCGGGTCGATGCCGGCCGCCGACATCCCGGTGCCGCTGCGGAGGTTCGCGCGGTTCACCCCGGCCAAGCGGGCCAAGCTCGGCGCGAGCGCGATCACGGCGGAGCTGGCCGCGTCCGCGGCGTTCCGCACGGCGGTCGTCGCGTGGTGGGAGGACCAGCGTCCCGGCGAGCTCACCACCGCGGCCGACGACCCGCTGACGGCCGCCGCCGCGGCCCTGCTGAACGACGACCCCGAGGCCGCCGAGGCGGTGGCGGCCGCCGCCCGCCGCAGCGAGGCGGCGGAGCTGCGCGCGGAACGCGACGCGGCCCTCTCGCGGGTCGAGAAGCTCACCGCAGAGCTCGAGCGGCTGCGCGGGGAGCTCACCGAGGCCCGCGCCCAGGCCCGCACCGCAGGCCAGCAGCGCGACCACGAGTACCAGCAGCTGCGCCGCCGCGTCTCCGAGCAGGGAGCGAAGCTGCGCGCCGCGCGCGACGCCCAGGCGGCCGCGGAGCGGGCGGTCGAGGAGCTGCGCCGCGCCGCCGAGCGCGACCTCGCCGCGGCCATCGCGGAGCGGGACCGCGAGCGGGAGCGCGCGGAGGCCGAGCGCAGGCGCGCCGAACGGGCCGTGGCCGAGGTGGCCGCCGCCCGGCAGGCGGCGCGGGAGGCGCGCAAGGCCGACGAGGTGCGGCTGTCGCTGCTCATCGAGACCCTCGGCGGCGCGCTCACCGGGCTGCGGCGCGAGCTCGCGCTCGGCGGGGGAGGGCCCCGCCCCGGCGACCTGGTCGCGGGGGCTCGGGCGGTGCGCGGTGGCACCGCCGTCGGCACCGGAGCCGAGCTGGACGCCCTGCTCGCCGTCCCGGCGCTGCACCTCGTGGTCGACGGCTACAACGTGAGCAAGACCGGCTACCCCGAGCTCCCGCTCGCCGACCAGCGGTCCCGGCTCGTCGGCCAGCTCGGCGCGCTCGCCGCGCGCACGGGGGTGGAGATCACCGTGGTGTTCGACGGCGCCGGGGTGATCACCGCCCCGCCGCGCGGCTCGCGGGGCGTGCGGGTGCTGTTCAGCGACCCGGGCGTGCTGGCCGACGACGTCATCCGCGACCTGGTGGCCGCCGAGCCGCAGGGCAGGCCGGTCCTGGTCGCCACCGCCGACCGCGCGGTGGCCGACTCGGTCCGCCGCTACGGCGCGCACACCGTGTCGTCCGAGCTGCTGCTCACCCGATTGGTGCGCGGTTAGGCCGCGGAGCCCGCTTCCGCCGGGAACTGTCGGGGGTCGTCCCTAACGTCGCGCGCACCGGACGGCGACAGGCCCGTCCGAACCGTCGAGGGAGCAGGGATGATCATCGACTGTGACGGCTGCGCGGTGCGCGGCGTGGCCTGTGGCGACTGCGTGATCGGCGTGCTGCTGGGGTCCCCGGCGCCCGCCGAAGCGGCCGAACGCGGCCCGGACGGGGCGACGGAGGTGCCGTCCGGCGCGCCGATCGTGCAACTCGACGCACCGGAGCGGCGAGCGCTCGCCGTGCTCGCCGATCAAGGTCTGGTGCCGAAATTGCGGTTGGTGGCCGCTCCGTCGCGCCGAGCGCGGCGCAATCCCGGCAACGGGGGAGCGGTCCGTGACGCAGGGTGACGACAAGCCCGCACAGGGCACATTTCCACTGCGCTCCGTGCATGTGAGTGACCTCACGGGACGCGCCGCACGAGGGGGACCCCGGGTTGGACGGCTCGCGCGGAGATCCGTAATCTCCGCGAGACCTTGCGGCGCGTCAGCCGTTCGACCGCGAATGGCAACGCGAGGTCACCGCACGATGGTCCGATCGGCGCTCCCCCATACCCCGATCGAGTCATCGGCGGGGAGGCGAGAGGAGTTCCGTCCGCGTGGAGTCGCGTCGACGTACCTTCTCGGGCCTTCGGATGCCCGTGTCCCCGGTCGTGCGTCGCCCCCGTCACCGCGTCCGGTCGGCGTCCGCGGCCGCGTCGATCGTCCTGATCGTGATCACCTCGCTGTTGGTCGGCGCGTCCCCCGCCGCGGCGCAGCAGGACCCGCCTGACAACGCCGAGGACGCCGCGAAGCGGCTCGAGGAGGTCAACCGGGAGGCCGAGGCCCTCACCGAGGAGTGGCACGCCGCGAAGGACACCCTCGCGGCGCGCCAGGAGGAGCTGGAGACCCTCCAGGCCGCGGTCGAGCCGGCCAGGGTCGCGCTCGAAGAGGCGATCCTCGACGAGGAGCAGTTCCGGCAGGAGATCGACGGCGTGGCGCTGTCGACGTTCGAGAGCGGCAACCTCGACCAGCTCAGCGCGCTGCTGGCGAGCCGGTCGCCGCAGGAGTTCCTCGACCAGATGTCGGCCCTCGAGGCGCTCGCCACCGAGTACCGCGACAAGCTCGACCAGCTGCTCGCGAAGGTCGACGAGACCGCGCAGCGGCGGATCGAGGTCGACGCCGCCGTGGCGCGCGCCCAGGCCGCCGCCGACGAGGCCGCGAAGGCCGAGCAGGAGGTCGAGGCCCGCAAGCGCGACGCCGAGAGGCGGATCGACGAGGCGCAGCGCCTGCTCGACCGGCTCACCCCGCAGCAGCGGCGGGCGCGCAACGGCCCCACCCTGACCGGGCCCACCAACCTCTCGGGCAGCGGCATCGGGGTGCAGGCGGCCAAGGCCGCCATGAAGATGCTCGGCAAGCCCTACCGCTACGGCGCGGAGGGCCCGAACGCCTTCGACTGCTCGGGGCTCACCTCGTGGGCGTTCCAGCAGGTCGGCGTCACCCTGCCGCGGTCGAGCCGGGAGCAGGCGCGGGTGGGCACCCCGGTCTCCCGCGACCAGCTGCAGCCCGGTGACCTCGTGTTCTTCTACCAGCCGGTGAGCCACGTCGGCATCTACGTCGGCAACAACATGATGATCAACGCACCGCAGACGGGCGATGTCGTGAAGTACTCCGACATCTCCAGCCGGCCGATCACCGGCGCCCGCAGGCTGTAGCCGGGCGACCTCGTCCGCTCCCCGGAACGGGCGGCGGCCGGCCGGGTGACCGGCCGCCGCCCGATCGCACCACCGGCGGCGATAACGTCGGCCGGTGGCGCGCACGCTGCTGGTGACCAACGACTTCCCGCCGCGCACCGGCGGCATCCAGACCTACCTGCAGGGATTCGCCGAGCGGCTGCCACCGGGGGAGCTCGTCGTCTACGCGCCCGCGTGGCCGGGCGCGGCGGAGCACGACGCGGCCCTGCCGTTCCCGGTGCACCGCCACCCGACGTCGCTCATGCTCCCGGTCCCCGCGGTGGCCGCCCGCGCCGTCGCGCTGGCCCGCGAGCACGGCGCCACCACCGTCTGGTTCGGCGCCGCCGCGCCGCTCGCGCTGCTCGGGCCGCACCTGCGCAGGCGGGCGGGCGTCGAGCGGGTGGTCGCGAGCACCCACGGCCACGAGGTCGGCTGGTCGATGGTCCCGGGCGGGCGGCAGGCCCTGCGCCGCATCGGCACCGACTGCGACGTGCTCACCACGATCTCCCGCTACACCCGCGGGCGGATCGCCGCGGCGTTCGGGCCGCTCGCGGCGCTGGAGGTCCTGCCGTCGGGGATCGACACCGGGCGCTTCCGCCCCGACCCGGGTGCCCGCGCCGAGTTGCGCAGGCGCTACCGCATCGGCGACGCCCCGCTCGTCGTGTGCGTGTCCCGGCTGGTGGCGCGCAAGGGGCAGGACGCGCTCATCCGGGCCCTCCCGCTGGTACGGGAGCGGGTGCCGGGGGCGCGGCTGCTCGTCGTCGGCGACGGCCCGGCGGCCGGGAGGTTGCGCAGGCTCGCCCGGACCGCGGGCATGGACCCCCACGTCGTGTTCACCGGGGCGGTGCCAGCGGCCGAGGTCCCCGCGCACCACGCGGTGGGTGACGTGTTCGCCCTGCCGTGCCGCACCCGCGGCGGCGGGCTCGACGTGGAGGGGCTCGGCATCGCGCTGCTCGAGGCCGCAGCGTGCGGGCTCCCGGTCGTCGCGGGCCGCTCCGGCGGGGCGCCGGAGACGGTCCAGGACGGCCGCACCGGCCACGTCGTCGACGGGCGGGACGTCGCGGCCGTCGCCTCCGCGGTGGCCGACCTGCTCGCCGACCCGGACCGGGCGCGGGTGATGGGCGCCGCAGGCCGGGCCTGGATGCAGCGGGAGTGGACGTGGGAGGCGCGGGTGGCGCGGCTGCGCGCCCTGCTCGCCGGCCGCCCGGTGGTCAACGAGCGCTGACGCCGGTGGCTATGCTCGCCGGGCGGAGGGACGAGGGAGGCGTCTGGGTGCCTGGTGGCCCCCGCGGTCTTCAAAACCGACGTGGCCGAGCAACTCGGTCAGGCGGGTTCGATTCCCGTCCGCCTCCGCCATCCCGCCCGTCCCGCGCGCCGGTCAGGGCAGCACCGTGATGCGCCCCCGGCCCGGGACGGCACGGCCGATCACCGCGGCGGCGTGCCCCTGCCCGCGCAGCCGGTCCACGGCCGCGGCCGCCTCGTGCGGCGCGGCGCCGAACAGCAGCCCGCCGGAGGTCTGGGCGTCGGCGAGCAGCACGACGTCGGTCTCCCCGACCCCGGCCGCGGCGTCGAGCACCTCGTCCACCCACTCCCGGTTGCGCCGGGTGCCGCCGGGCACGACCCCGGCGTCGGCCTGAGCCCGCACTTCGGGCAACAGCGGGACGGAAGCCACCTCGACCACCGCGTCCACCCCGGAGGCCGCGGCCATCTTCCGCAGGTGGCCGAGCAGCCCGAAGCCGGTGACGTCGGTGCAGCCCATCGCGCCCGCGGCGAGCGCCGAGGCGGCCGCGTCGGCGTTCGGGGTGCACATCGCGGCGACCGCGGCGTCGACCAGCGCCTCGCTCGCGGTGCCTGCCTTCACCGCCGTGGTGGCGATCCCCACGCCGAGGGGCTTGGTGAGCACGAGCGCGTCGCCGGGCCGCAGGCCCGCGTTGGTGAGGATCCGGTCCGGGTGCACCTCCCCGACGACGGCGAGCCCGTACTTCGGCTCCGGGTCGTCGATCGAGTGGCCGCCGACCACGGCGAACCCGCACTCGCGCCCGACGTCCGCCCCGCCGGCGAGCACCTCGCCGAGCATCTCCGCGGGCAGCACCTCGGCGGGCCAGGCCACGACGTTCAACGCGAACAGGGGGCGCCCGCCCATCGCGTAGACGTCGGACACGGCGTTGGTGGCGGCGATGCGCCCCCACGTGCGCGGGTCGTCGACGACCGGGGTGAAGAAGTCGGTGGTGGCGACGAGCGCGCGGTCGGCGTCGAGCCGCCACACGGCGGCGTCGTCGCCGGTCTCGGTGCCGACGAGCAGGTCGGGGTGGGCGGCCGGGGTGACCGTCGCGAGGATCTCCGCCAGGCGTCCCGGTCCGATCTTGCAGCCGCAGCCGGCGCCGTGGCTGAACGTCGTGAGCCGGTGGGGGTCGGTCGCGGGGTCCGCCGTTGCATCCGCCACAGCCGGATCCTACGGGCGGTGCCACACTCTGGCCGTGTCCCGCACCGGCTCCGACCCCCGCCGCCTGGTGCCCCGCACCGACGCCGTGCTCGCCGACCCCCGGATCGCGGCGGCGATCGCCCGGCTGGGCAGGCCGCTGGTGAAGCAGGCCGTCGCCGCGGCCCAACAGCGGGTCCGCGAGGGGAGCCTCGCGCCCGAGGCCGTCGCCGACGCCGCCCTCGCCGCGCTGCCGCAGGCCCCCACGACGCTGCGCCCGGTGCTCAACGCGACCGGGGTGGTGCTGCACACCAACCTCGGCCGCGCCCCGCTCTCCGCGGCCGCTCGCGAGGCCGTCGCCGTGGCGGCCGGGACGTGCGACGTCGAGCTGGACCTGGCCACCGGCGCCCGTGGCAGGCGCGGCGCCGGGGTCGTGGACGCCCTGCTCGCCGCCGTCCCCGGCGCCGGGGGAGCGCACGTGGTCAACAACGGGGCCGCCGCCCTCGCGCTGGTCGCGGCCACCCTGGCGGCCGGCCGAGAGGTGGTCGTCTCCCGCGGGGAGATGGTCGAGATCGGCGACGGGTTCCGCATCCCCGACCTGATCGAGTCGGTCGGCGCGCGGCTGCGCGAGGTCGGCACCACCAACCGCACCCACCTCGCCGACTACGAGCGCGCCATCGGCCCGGACACCGGGTTCGTGCTCAAGGTGCACCCGTCCAACTTCACGGTCACCGGGTTCACCAGCTCCGTCCCGCCCGGCGCGCTGACCGGGCTCGGGCCGCCGGTGGTCGTCGACATCGGCTCCGGCCTCCTGCACCCGCATCCGCTGCTGCCCGACGAACCCGACGCCGCGAGCGTGCTCGCCGCCGGGGCGTCGCTGGTCACGGCCTCGGGCGACAAGCTGCTGGGCGGCCCGCAGGCCGGGCTGATCCTCGGCGACGCCGAGCTGGTCGGGCGGATCCGCCGGTTCCCGCTCGCCCGCGCCGTCCGGGTGGACAAGCTGACGCTGGCCGCGCTGGAGGCGACCCTGCGCGGCCCGGCGCCCCCGGTGCACGCCGCCCTCGACGCGACGCCCGCCGAGCTGCGGGCCAGGGCCGAGGCGCTGGCCGCCCGCCTGCCGGGGGTGGACGTGCAGGTCGTGGCCTCGCAGTCGACCGTCGGTGGCGGCGGCGCGCCCGGCGTCGTCCTGCCCAGCGCCGCGCTCTCGCTGCCCGAGCGCTACGCCGCGGCGCTGCGCACGGGCACCCCCGCGGTCCTCGGCCGGCTCGAGGGCGGGCGGTGCCTGCTCGACCTGCGCGCGGTCGACCCGGCCGACGACCCGACCATCGCCGAACGCGTCCGGGCGGCGGGGCCGTGACCAGCCGCGTCATCGCCACGGCGGGGCACGTCGACCACGGCAAGTCGACGCTGGTGCGCGCCCTGACCGGCATGGAGCCGGACCGGCTGGCCGAGGAGCGGCGCCGGGGGCTCACCATCGACCTCGGGTTCGCCTGGACGCGCCTGCCCTCCGGAACCGACCTCGCGTTCGTCGACGTCCCCGGGCACGAGCGGTTCGTGACGACGATGCTCGCCGGCGCGGGACCCGTGCCCACGGTGCTGGTGGTGGTGGCCGCGGACGAGGGCTGGATGCCGCAGTCGCGCGAGCACCTCGACGCGATCGACGCGCTCGGGGTGCCGCGCGGCCTGCTCGTGATCACGCGGTGCGACCTGCTCGACCCCGAGCCCGCCCGCGAGGACGCGCTCGCCGAGATCGCCACGTCGTCGCTGGGCACCGTCGGGGTGGTCGAGGTGTGTGCGCCCCGCGGCCAGGGCCTCGACGCCCTGCGCGCCGCCCTCGACGACCTGGTCGCCTCCGTCCCCGAGCCCGACCCGGCCGCCGACGTGCGGCTGTGGGTCGACCGCGCGTTCACCATCCGCGGCGCGGGCACGGTGGTCACCGGCACCCTCGGGGCAGGCACCATCCGCGTCGGCGACGAGCTGGAGCTCGGCGGGCGGACCGTGCACGTCAGAGGGCTGCAGAGCCTGGGCGAGCCGGTGCCGTCGGTCACCGGGGTGGCGCGGGTCGCGGTGAACCTGCGCGGCGTGCCCCGCGAGCAGGTCGCCCGGGGCGACGCCCTGCTCACACCGGGTGCCTGGCTCGCCCCGGCCGAGTTCGACGTGGCGCTGCGCGGGGTGCGGGGCGCCGAGCTGGGCCCGCTGCCCCGCGAGGTGGTGCTGCACGTCGGCTCGGCCGCCGTCGCCGTGCGGGTGCGCCCGCTCGGGCCCGGCTACGCGCGGCTGCGGCCCTCCCGCCCGCTGCCGCTGCGCATCGGGGACCGCGCCGTGCTGCGCGACCCCGGCCGGCGGGCCGTCGTCGCGGGGCTGGAGGTGCTCGACGTCCTCCCGCCGGTGCTGCGCCGCCGCGGGGCCGCCGCCCGCCGCGCGGCCGAACTCGCCGAACCCGGCGCCGGCACGGCCGAGGTCGAGCTGGGCCGCCGCGGGATCGTCCGGGAGGCCGACCTGGTGGCGATGGGGGTGCCCCGCGCCGAGATCGACGCCGTGCCCGCGGTGCGGGCGGACGGTTGGCTCGTCGCGCCCGCGCGCGCCCGGGCTGGCGTCTCCGCGATCGTCGCGGCGGTGCGCGACCACGACGCCGCGGAACCGCTCGAACCCGGGCTGCCCCTCGAAGCCGCCCGCCGCTGCGCGGACCTGCCCACCACCGGCGTGGTGACGGCCGTGCTCGCCGCGGCGCAGGCCGGCGGGGTCGTGCCGCAGCTGCGCGACGGCCGGGTGCACCTGGGCCGGGGCCGCGGGCTCCCCGAGCGGGTGCGCGCGGCGATGGAGGAGCTGCGCGCCGACCTCGTGGCGCACCCGTTCCGCGCGCCGGAGGCCGACCGCCTCGCCGAGCTCGGCCTCGGCCCGCGCGAGCTCGCCGCGCTGGTCCGGGCCGGTGAGCTGATCGCGATCGCGGACGGGGTCGTGCTGCTGCCCGACGCGCCGGACCGCGCGGTGGAGGTGCTGCGCGGCATCGGGGGCGGGTTCACGCTCAGCGAGGCGCGGCAGGCGCTCGGCACCACCCGCCGGGTCGCCGTGCCGCTGGTGGAGCACCTGGCCCGCACCGGGCGGACGGTCCGCGAGGACGACGTGACCCACCGCCTCCGCGACGAGGCCTGACCCGCGCGCTGAGGCGGGTCCGCGGCTCCGGCTCCGGCGGCGGGCCGGGGACGGGCGGTGCCGGATCCGGCGGGGGACCGGGCATCGGCTCGGGCTCGGGGAACGGCGGCGACGGCTCCGGCCCCGGCGGCGGAGTCGGCGGGACCGGCGGCTCGGGCTGCGGGCCGGGGCCCGGCAGCGGCGGCTCGGTCGCCCGCTCGGTGGTGGCGCGACGGTCGTCCATGCCGCGGGCCTACCCGCGTCCCGAGCGAGCGACACGTCGACCACCCCCGCCCGAGCCGCGGCTCAGGCGGGGGTCTTCGTCCCGCTGTAGATGCTCGCGATCTCCGCGGCGAACGTCTTGGCCACGACCGCGCGCTTCACCTTCATCGTGGGCGTCATCTCCCCGCCGGCTTCGGTGAAGTCCACGGGGAGGATGCGGAACTCCCGGATCTGCTCGGCCCGCGACACCGCCTGGTTGGCGTCGTCGACCGCGCGGGCGATCTCGGCGCGCAGATCGGGGTCGTCGACGAGGTCGGCGATCGGGGTGTCGGCCGGCCTGCCCGCTCGCTCGAGCCAGCCGGGGAGGGCCTCGGAGTCGATCGTGACCAGCGCGGCGACGAACGGCTGGCCGTCGCCGACGACCATGCACTGGCTCACCAGCGGGTGGGCGCGCAGCCGGTCCTCCAGAACGGCCGGGGCGACGTTCTTGCCGCCCGCGGTGACGATCAGCTCCTTCTTGCGGCCGGTGATGCGCAGGAAGCCCGCGTCGTCGAGCTCGCCGATGTCGCCGGTGTGGAACCAGCCGTCGGTGAGCGCCTCGGCGGTGGCCGCCTCGTTCTTCCAGTACCGGCGGAACACGATGGGACCCTTGACCAGCACCTCGCCGTCGTCGGCGATCCGCACGGCGTGGCCGGGCACCGGCCGCCCCACGGAGCCGATGCGCTGCGCGCTCATCGTGTTGAGCGTGACCCCGGCCGTGGTCTCGGTGAGGCCGTAGCCCTCCAGCACCGGCAGGCCGATGCCGCGGAAGAAGTGACCGAGCCGCTCGCCCAGCGGCGCGGCGCCGGACACCGCGGCCACCACCCGCCCGCCGACGACGTCGCGCAGCTTGCGGTAGACGAGCCGGTCGAACAGGGCGTGCTGCAGCCGCAGCCCGAGCCCGGGCCCGCCGGTGTCGCGGGCGCGGCTGTAGGCGATGGCCACCTCGGCCGCGCGGTCGAAGACCTTCCCCTTGCCGCTGTCGTGGGCGCGCTGGCGGGCGCTGTTGTAGACCTTCTCGAACACCCGCGGCGCGGACAGGATGAACGTGGGCCGGAACGACGCGAGGTCGGCGGTCAGCTGCTTGACGTCGGGGGTGTGCCCCACGGCCGTGCGCGAGTAGAGCGCGCCGCACTGGATCACCTTGCCGAACACGTGCGCGAGCGGCAGGAACAGCAGCACCGAACCCTGCTCGCTCAGCAGCTCGGGCAGCATGCCGACGGTGCCCTTCACCTCGCTGAGCAGATTGCGGTGGGTGAGCTCGCAGCCCTTGGGTCGTCCGGTGGTGCCCGAGGTGTAGATCAGCGTGGCGAGGTCGTCGGCGCGCACGGCGGCGCTGCGCTTGCGCACCTCCTCGGCCGGGGTCTGCGCGCCCAGCGCCGTGAGCGCCTCGACGGCGCCGGGCCCGCCGTCCGACGGCTCGATCTGCCAGACGTGGCGGACCGTGGGGCACTCGGCGCGCACGCTGTCGACGAGCGCGGTGTGCTTGCCCGACTCGACGACCGCGGCGACGGCCTCGGAGTCGGACAGGATCCAGCGGATCTGCTCCGCCGACGAGGTCTCGTAGATCGGCACGGTGGCCGCGCCGACGGCCAGGATCGCGTAGTCGACGAGGGTCCACTCGTAGCGGGTGCGCGACAGCAGCGCCACGCGGTCGCCGGGCTGCACGCCGGCGGCGACGAGCCCGCGGGCCACGGCCACGACCTGCTCGGCGAACTGCGCGCAGGTGATGTCGGACCACCGGCCCGGGGCGTCCTGGCGCCGGTAGACGACCGCGGACCCGTGCTCGTCGGCGTTGCTGTACACCGCGTCGAGGAGGTTCTCCTCGTCACCCACGTGGTACGTGGCGGGGACGCTGTACTCGCGCACGGTCGGACCTCCTGGCCGGCACTGGCTCCGTTTCCCGAAACCTACCTCGCAGTAGCGGCTGCCGTCAGGACGCGTCACTACGCTGGCGCGGTGCCGTCGGTGGATGTGGTGGACGAGACGTTCCTCGCCGTGCCGCCCGCGGTGGTGGCGGCCGAGTTCGCGGTGCCGTCGCGGTGGCCGCAGCTGTGGCCCGACCTGGAGCTCGAGGTCATGGCCGACCGCGGCGTCGAGGGCATCCGGTGGACGGTCGGCGGCGCGCTCGTCGGCAGCATGGAGGTGTGGCTCGAGCCGGTGCTGGACGGCACCCTGCTGCACTACTACCTGCGCGCCGACCCGGCGGGCCCGGACGGGCGGCCGCGCCCGCTGTCGCGGCGGCGCGCCGCGGCGGAGACCGCCCGGCGCCAGCGGGCCGCCAAGGCGATCGCGTTCGCCAGCAAGGACCGGCTCGAGGCGGGTCGCGAGCCGGGGGAGCCGCCCGCGAGGTAGCGTGATCTGCATGCGCGTGCACGTGGTCTCCGACGTGCACGGCGCCGCCGAGGCGCTCGCGCGGGCGGGCGACGGGGCCGACGCGCTCATCGTGCTGGGCGATCTCGTCCACTACGTCGACTACCGCGACCCCGAGTCGGGGATCCTCGGGCGGGTGCTCGGCCCCGAGGTGAGCGCGGAGTTCGCCCGGCTGCGCCGCACGGGCGGGCGCGACGAGCTGATCCGCTTCATCCGCGACGCGTGGGCGCGGATCCCCGACGCGCCCGCCGTGGTGGAGGAGGCCGTCCTGGAGCAGTACGACCGCCTGTTCGGCGCGCTCACCGCTCCGACGTATGCGATCCCCGGCAACGTCGACATGCCGCGGCTGTGGCCGCGCTACGCCCGACCGGGGCTCACGCTCGCCGACGGGCAGGTGCTCGAGATCGGCGGCCTGCGGTTCGGGTTCGTGGGCGGGGTGCCGCTCCCGCCCGGCGTCGAGCGGCGCGCGAGCGGCCCCTGGACGCCGCACCTGTTGCCCGCGGACGAGTACGCCGCGGCGGTCAAGGCCCTCGACCGCGTCGACGTGCTCTGCAGCCACACCCCGCCCGCCGTGCCGGAGCTCGCCTACGACGTCGTCACCCGGCGGGCCGAGGCGTCCTCGCCGGAGCTGCTCGACGTGATCCAGCGCGACCGGCCCCGCGCCGCGCTCTTCGGGCACGTCCACCAGCCGCTCGCGCCGCGGGTGCGCGTCGGCCGAACCGAGTGCGTCAACGTCGGGCACTTCCGCGCCACCGGCACTCCGTACGTGCTCCGCTGGTGAGGCCCAGTAACGTGCCCGCCATGGCCGACGCGACGACCTCATCGATCACCATCGCCGCCCCACCGGAGCGCGTGATGGACGTGATCGCCGACTTCCGCGCCTACCCCGAGTGGGCCGAGCAGGTGAAGAGCGTCGAGGTGCTGAGCAGCGGCGAGGACGGGCGGGCGCAGCGGGTCAGGTTCACGATGGACGCGGGCCCGATCAAGGACTCCTACACCCTCGACTACACCTGGGACCCGGGCGGCCGGTCGGTGAGCTGGACGCTCGTGAAGGGGCAGATCCAGAAGGCGCAGAACGGCTCGTACACGCTCGCCGAGGCCCCGGAGGGGACCACGGTGACCTACTCGCTCGCCGTCGACCTGAACATCCCGATGATCGGCATGCTGCGCCGCAAGGCGGAGAAGGTGATCATCGACACCGCGCTCAAAGGGCTCAAGCGGCGGGTCGAGAGCCTCTCGTGACGGCCCCGCCGACAGGTCCGACCTGATCCCGCGATTACCCTTCCGCGTCGTGCGCGTCGTCCTGTTCACCGGCAAGGGAGGCGTCGGCAAGACCACCCTCGCCGCGGCCACCGCCGCCCTCCTCGCGCGCTCCGGGCGCAAGGTGCTGGCGGTCTCGACCGACCCCGCGCACTCGCTGGGCGACGCGTTCGAGGCCGAGCTGGGCGCCGAGCCCACCGAGCTCGACCCGGGGCTGTCGGCGGCGCACGTCGACACGCGGGCGCTGGTGGACGGTGCGTGGGCGCGCCTGCAGGACCACCTCGGAACGCTGCTGGCCGGTGCGGGCGTCGACGAGTTGGTGGCCGACGAGCTCACCGTCGTGCCCGGGGTGGAGGACCTGCTCGCCCTCGGCGAGGTGCGCAGGCTCGCCGAGAGCGGGCTGTGGGAGGTCGTCGTCGTCGACTGCGGGCCCACCGCGGAGACGCTGCGGCTGCTCGGACTCCCGGAGGCGCTCTCGACCTACCTGGAGCGGCTGTTCCCCGCCCACCGGCGGGCGGTTCGCGGCCTGATCAGCGGGTTCGCCGGCCGCCGGGGCAGCGAGCCCGCGTGGGAGCGGGCCATCGCCGCGCTGGACGGGCTCGCCGAGCAGCTGCAGGGCCTGCGCGGGCTGCTCGCCGACCAGGACACGACCTCGATCCGGCTCGTGCTCACCCCGGAGCGGGTGGTCGCCGCCGAGACCCGCCGCACGCTCACCGCGCTCGCGCTGCACGGCCTGCGGGTGGACGCCCTCGTCGCGAACCGGCTCGTGCCGGAGGCGCCGTCGTCGCTGCGCGGGCCCGCGGGCCGTTGGCTGCGCGAGCGGCACGCGGAGCAGAGCGCGGTGCTCGCCGAGCTGAAGGCGCTGCCGGTGCCGCTGCGGGTGGTCGGGCACACGGCGGCCGAGCCGATCGGGCTGGCCGCGCTGCGCGAGCTCGCGAGCGGCCTCTACGGCGACGACGACCCCGCGGCCCCGCCCGGCCCGCCCGCCGCGCCGCTGCTGCAGGTGAACCGCACCGCGGGCAGCGGCACGTCGCTGGACTCGGCGTTCGAGCTGGTGCTGCGCCTGCCCGGGGTGGCGAGCGGGCCCGTGGAGCTGGTGCGGCTCGACGACGACCTCGCCGTCACCACCGGCGGCACGCGCCGGATGATCGCCCTGCCGCCCGTGCTGCGCCGCTGCGAGGTCACCGGCGCCCAGGTGGCGGGCGACGAGCTGTCGGTGGCGTTCGTGCCCGACCCGGCGGTCTGGCTCCGGTGACGGGGCCCGGCGGCTGCGGCGGCCACGAGGGGATCGGGGAGGAGCTGCGCGTCCTCGCCCTCGCCGCGCTCGACCGGGTCGACCCGGTGCTCGCCCGGCTGCGCGCCGGGCCGGTGACCGACGCCCCCGAGGCGTGCGCGTCGTGCCCGGTGTGCGCGATCATCGCCGCGCTGCGCGGGGAACGCCCCGAGCTCGCGGTGCGACTGGCCGAGCACGCGGCGGGGCTCGTGGCCGTGCTGCGGACCGCGCTCCTGGAGGGCGCAGAAGGGGGGACTGCGAGTGGTGCGGAACCGGACCCGGCCGCGGACCGGCCTCCTCCGCGGCGCGTCCAACGGATCCCGGTCGAACGGCGGACCTCGTGACGGTGACTACGTGATGGTGAAGTCGTGACGGTGAACTCGTGACGGAGCTGACCATCGGCGTCGACGTCGGCGGGACCAGCGTGCGGGCCGGTGTCGTGGACGCCGATGGCAACGTCCACGACACCGCGCGCACCCCGACGCCGCGCAGCGACGCGGCGCTGGAGGCGGCGCTCGCGGGCGTGATCGGTGAGCTCGCAGCGCGCCACGAGATCGGGGCGGTGGGGCTCGCGCTCGCCGGTTTCGTGACGCCGGACCGGCGGGGCGTGCGGTTCGCACCCCACCTGTCGTGGCGGGACGTGCCGGTCGCCGACCGGATCGCCAAGCGGATCGGCCTGCCGGTCGTCGTCGAGCACGACGCGAACGCGGCGGCGCTCGCGGAGCGGCACTTCGGGGCCGCCTCCGGGGCGGGCACGGTCGTGTTCGTGGCGCTCGGCACCGGCATCGGCTCGGCCTTGCTGATCGACGGCGAGCTGTACCGCGGGGCGTTCGGGGTGGCGCCGGAGCTGGGCCACCTGCGGGTCGTGCCGGACGGCAGGCCGTGCCCGTGCGGGAAGAACGGCTGCTGGGAGCGCTACTGCAGCGGCACGGCGCTGGCCACCACCGCCGTCGAGCTGCTCGCCCGCGACCCGGGGAAGTCGCCGCTCCTGCGCCGGCTCGTGGCGGGCGATCCGGGCCGGGTCACCGGACAGCGGGTGGCCGTGGCCGCGCGCGACGGCGACCCGGTGGCGATCGCGGCGATGGACGAGCTCGCCCGCTGGCTCGGCGAGGGCCTCGCGCTGGTGGCCGACGTGTTCGACCCCGAGCTGGTGGTGATCGGCGGTGGGGTGTCGGTGTCGGCGCCGCTGTTCCTCGACGAGGCGCGCGAGCACTACGCGGCGTCGGTGACCGGGGCGGGCAGGCGCCCGCTGGCCCGGATCCGGACGGCGCAGCTGGGTGAGGCCGCCGCGGTGGTCGGCGCCGCCCAGCTGGCCCGGGAGCTCGCGAAGGGCTGCTGACGGACGAGGGCGGCGAGGGCCCGGGTTACACCACCGCGCCGTCGTCGTCCTCGTCGCGCTGGTCCGGGGGGTCCGGCCACAGCCGCAGCACCAGCCAACCCAGGCCCGCGGCCAGCCCGACCAGGCCGAGCGGCAGCCCGTACGGGGTGGCGATGCCCAGCCAGCCGGGGGATATGACGAGCACCAGCCCGATGGCGATCAGCGTGAGCCCGACCAGCGCGGGCGGGCCGGGGCGCGGCAGGGGCGGCGGCTCCGGCGGGATGAAGTGCTCGTCCTCCGGCAGCGGGGGCGGGGACCAGGAGCGCGGCGGCGTCGCGGGCGCCGCGGGCGGGTCGTCGTCGTCGGCGAGCGCGGCCGCCTCGGCCTCGTCCTCGGGCCACTGCGGTACGTCGCCCTCGCTGCGCCAGAGGGCCACGATCGCCTCGAACTCGTCGGGCGCCGCCCCGTCGGGCTGGGGGCGCTCGTCGGGATCTCGGTTCACGCGGCCTCCTCCCTCGGTGCGGGCCGGCGCGGCGGGGACACCATCCTGACACGATCCGACCGGGGAAGGGGAGGAGTTGACGGCCGGTTCGGGCGGCGATGGCACCGAGCCCGTTGTCGACGCTCCCTACCGATCCGTAGGCTGGCGCAGTCGAGCTGGAGGGGGCACGCCCAGGTGTTGTACTGGTGGTCCAAATATGTGCTCCTCGGCCCGCTGCTGCGGCTGCTGTTCCGGCCATCGATCGAGGGCCTCGAGCACGTACCCGAGCGGGGTGGGGCGATCCTGGCGAGCAATCACCTCGCCGTGGCGGACTCGTTCTTCCTGCCGCTGCTCGTGCCGCGGCGCATCACGTTCCTCGCCAAGCGCGAGTACTTCATCCAACCGGGTTTCATCGGTTGGCTGAAGAGGATCTTCTTCACCGGGATGGGGCAGGTGCCGATCGACCGGTCCGGCGGATCGGCGGCGCAGGCGGCGATGGACACCGCGGTGCGGCTCCTGCGCGAGGGCAACCTGCTGGGCATCTACCCGGAGGGCACCCGATCCCCCGACGGACGGCTCTACAAGGGCAAGACCGGCGTGGCCCGGATGGCGCTCGAGGCCAACGTGAAGGTCATCCCGGTGGCCATGATCGGCACCGACAAGGTCAACCCGATCGGGTCGCGCATCTGGCGGCCGCGCAAGGTGCGCATCAAGATCGGCGCCCCGCTCGACTTCTCCCGCTACGCCGGGATGGCCGGTGACCGGTTCATCGAGCGCTCGATGACCGACGAGATCATGTACGCGCTCATGGAGCTGTCCGGCCAGACCTACGTCGACGTGTACGCGGCGTCGGTCAAGGAGAAGGCGGCCAAGGCGGCGATGGAGAAGTCGATGGCGGCCGGCAGCGGGCAGAAGGCCCTCGGCGCCACCGAGCCCGCGATCCCCACCGACGGCGACGGCAGCGCCGACGGCCGGGACGCGAGCCGCCTGCCGGACACCCGGGCCGGCTAGCGCGCCCGACACCCACCCGCGCACGAGGTCGTTACGGGCGAGTAATACCGTTCTGGCGTGACGCGATGGTCGGGTGTGGGAGAGCCGGACGATCCGTTGCGCCCCGACGACCCGCTCGCCGGGGCGGAGCACGAGGACGTCCTGCTCCCGTCCGCCGCGGCGGACGACGAGAAGCCCGTCGCCGACGAAGCCCCGCGGGAGGACCCCGACGGGGACGCGACGTCGGTCGCGGACCTGGAGGACCGCCCCACCACCGTGATCCCGGCCGTGGTCGGCCCCGCGCCCGCGCCGCGCCGCCGGTGGTCCGGCATGGTGCAGTGGGCGGTGTTCGCGGCGGTCGCCGTCGTGGTCATCGCGGCGACGACCACGGTGGCGTCCTGGCTGCAGGGGCCCACGTCCGCGCGCCAGGGCTTCACCGGGCTGAACCAGCCGTGGCCGACCGCCACCACCGCGGCGCCCGCCCCGCCGGCCGAGGCCGCGCCCGAGCCGTCCCCCACCCCGGAGGCCACGCCCGAACCGGAGCCCGAGCCGGAGCGCAAGCCCGCGGCGAGGCCCACCCAGCGGCCGCGGCCGACGACCAGGGCGCAGGAGCCCGCCTCGCCGCCCCCGCCCGCGGCGACCGTGAACGCGCCCTCCACCGGGGGCGCGGAACCGACGGGGGAGCCGCCGGAGGAGGGGCAGCCGCCCACGCAGAGCGGGCCCGTCGTGGCGGCCGACCCGGGCGCGAGCGACCCGCCCGCCGACGAGGACGACGACGAGGACCGCGACCGCGACGAGAACGAGGCCGGGGACGAGGACGACGACGAGGACCGCTGACGACGAGGGGCGCCCGCAGGGGCGCCATCGTCAACTACCCTTCCGACGTGCGGTTCTTCTACGACTGCGAGTTCATCGAGGACGGGACGACGATCGACCTGGTGTCGATCGGCGTGGTCGGGGAGGACGGGCGCGAGTTCTACGCGGTCTCCACCGAGTTCGACCCCGAGCGGGCCGGGCCGTGGGTCCGCGCCAACGTGCTGCCGAAGCTGCCGTCACCGGCCGACCCGGCGTGGCGGTCGCGCGTCCAGCTGCGCACCGAGCTCCTGGAGTTCCTCACCTCGGCGCCCGGGGAGGTGGAGCTGTGGGCCTGGATCGCGGCCTACGACCACGTGGCGCTCTGCCAGCTGTGGGGTGCCATGCCCGCGCTGCCCCGGGCGCTGCCCCGGTTCACGCGCGAGCTGCGGCAGCGGTGGGAGGAGGCGGGTAGGCCGCCGCTCCCGCCGCCCACCGCGGACGCGCACGACGCGCTCGCCGACGCGCGGCTGAACCGGCGCCGGTGGGAGGCGATCGAAGCGGCGGTGGCCGCCCGCTGAGCGCACCGCCGCCGGCGACGGTGCGCAGACGAGGGCGACCACCGCCGCGGCGGATCACGGACGGGTTGAAGGGACCGGTCAAACGAAGATGCTCACGCCGCCGGGCCCCACCAGCAGGCCGACGATGATGAGCACGATCCCCCAGATCAGCTGCCGCCGGAGGATCGCGAAGACGCCTGCGACGACGAGGATCACTGCCAGGATCCACAAAAGGGTTGCCATGACGACTCTGTGCCCGCAACCGTCCACTCCGGAATCGGGCCGAATGGGTGATCAGTGCGCCGAAGCCGGCCGCCCGGGATCCGGCGCGGGTGCTCGCAGGCCCACGGCCTACCCTTGGACACCGTGAACTGGACGGTCGACGCACCGGTCGAGGTGCTCCCCGAGTTGCCGCCGCTGCCCGCTGACCTGCGGGCTCGCCTCGACGACGCGCTCGCTCGTCCCGCGGCGCAGCAGCCGGAGTGGCCCGACCCGGAGCAGGTCGCCCACGTCCGGGCCGTCCTGGAGAGCGTGCCGCCCGTCACGCTCCCGCCGGAGGTCGACCGGCTGCAGGAGCGCCTGGCCGCGGTCGCACGGGGCGAGGCGTTCCTCCTGCAGGGAGGCGACTGCGCCGAGACGTTCATCGACAACACCGAGCCGCACATCCGCTCCACCATCCGCACGCTGCTGCAGATGGCGGTCGCGCTGACCTACGGCGCGTCGATGCCGGTGGTGAAGGTCGGCCGGATCGCGGGCCAGTACGCCAAGCCGCGCAGCTCCCCGATCGACGCGCTGGGCCTGCCGTCCTACCGCGGCGACATCGTCAACTCGCTGCACCCCACGCCCGAGGCGCGGGTGCCCGACCCGTCGCGGATGGTGCGCGCCTACGCCAACGCGGGCGCCGCGATGAACCTGGTCCGGGCGCTCACGGCCACCGGCATGGCCGACCTGACGATGGTGCACGACTGGAACAAGGACTTCGTGCGCACCTCGCCGGCGGGGGAGCGGTTCGAGGACATCGCCACCGAGATCGAGCGCGCGCTGAGCTTCATGCGGGCGTGCGGGGTCGACGACCACAACCTGCACAGCGTCGAGTTCTACGCCAGCCACGAGGCGCTGCTCATCGACTACGAGCGCGCGATGCTGCGCCTGGACACCAGCCACGGCGAGCCGCGGCTGTACGACCTGTCGGCGCACTTCCTGTGGATCGGGGAGCGCACCCGCCAGCTCGACGGCGCCCACATCGCGTTCGCCGAGCTGCTGTCCAACCCGATCGGGCTCAAGATCGGGCCGACCACCACGCCCGAGCAGGCCGTCGAGTACGTCGAGCGGCTCGACCCGAACGCCACCCCCGGCCGGCTCACGCTCGTGAGCCGCATGGGCAACGGGCGCGTGCGCGACGTGCTGCCGGGGATCGTGGAGAAGGTCGAGGCGTCGGGGCACAAGGTCATCTGGCAGTGCGACCCGATGCACGGCAACACCCACGAGTCCACCACCGGCTACAAGACCCGCCACTTCGACCGGATCGTCGACGAGGTGCAGGGCTTCTTCGAGGTGCACCGCGCCCTGGGCACCCACCCGGGCGGCATCCACGTCGAGGTCACCGGCGAGGACGTCACCGAGTGCCTCGGCGGCGCGCAGGAGATCTCCGACGCCGACCTCGCCGGCCGGTACGAGACCGCCTGCGACCCGCGGCTGAACACGCAGCAGTCGCTCGAGCTGGCCTTCCTCGTGGCGGAGATGCTCCGGGGCTAGCAGCCCGTGGGATACCGGCGAACGGCGGGTTCGTCGCAACCCATCCGACGAACGCGCCGCTCGTCGGAAAGCCGCCCGCCGGCGAGGAGCGGCCCCGCACCCTCCAGCAGGCCCGTCAGACGGTCGTGAGCGTGACCGTGGTGCCCCGCTCGACCGTGGTGCCCGCGCGCGGGCTCTGGTCG
Organism: Pseudonocardia sp.; assembly: GCF_035305885.1. GTDB lineage: Bacteria > Actinomycetota > Actinomycetes > Mycobacteriales > Pseudonocardiaceae > Pseudonocardia. Next base: position 42,912 of record NZ_DATGOP010000118.1, on the reverse strand, counting down.
ACCACGCGCCCGTCGCGGCGCCCGAGGAACGGGATCGCGCTGCGGCCCTTCGCGTCCAGGTCCAGCTCGTCGAGGATGTCCTCGGCGTCGTCGAAGTCCTTGCCGATCAGGTCGGGCACCCGCACGGTGTCGGACTTGCCGCTGCTCACCACGAGCGTCACCCGCCCGCCGACGCGCAGCTCGGTGCCGGCGTCCGGCTCGGTGCGCAGCACGGCGCCCTCGGGCACCGAGTCGCTGTCGTCGGTGTCGTCCGGCCCGTGGACGGGGGTGAGGCCCGCCTCGCGCAGCGCGCGTTCGGCATCGGCCAGGGGCGTGCCCGGCGCGATCTCGGGCACGGTGGGGCGGCCCGCGGACACCGTGACCACCACCGTGCTGCCGCGCAGCAGCTGGGCCCTGGGCGCCGGCTCGGTGGCGCTGACGATCCCGTCGGCGACCTCGTCGTCGTAGGCCTCCACCACCCGCGCGACCAGGTCGGAGTCGGTGAGCAGCCGCTGCGCCGCCGCCGCGTCCAACCCGACGATGCTCGGTACCTCGGTCCAGCGCCCGCTGCCGAGCCACCACGCCCCGACGCCGACCAGCACCGCCAGGACCACGACCACGGCCGTCCACGCCGCGAAGGCCCGGCGGCTCCGCCTGCGCAGCCGCACGTGCGGCGGCGTGTCGTGCTCCGGGCGCGGCAGGGCGCGGGTGCCGCGCGGGCCCTGGGCCGCGGGGGCTGCCGGGTGCGCGGTGGGGCCCGGCGTGAGCCGCTGGGGCGCCGCGGGCACCGTGTCCTGCTCCTCGATCGGGCGCGGCGGCGGCACCGGCGGCGGCACGCGGGGGACCTCCAGCAGCGCGGCCACCCGGTGCAGCTCGGCGAGCATCGCGCTCGCGTCGGCGGGCCGCTGGGCGGGGTCGCGGCGGGTGGCGCGCAGGACGAGCTCGTCGAGCTCGGGCGGCACGTCGCCGGCGATCTCCGACGGCGGCGGAACGTCCGAGTTGACGTGCTGGTAGGCCACCGAGAGCGCGGTGTCGCCGTGGTACGGCGGCGCGCCGGTGAGCAGCTCGTAGAAGACGATGCCGGCCGAGTAGACGTCGCTGCGCGGGTCGGCGTCGCCGGTGGCGACCTGCTCGGGGGACAGGTACGCGACCGTCCCCATGATCATCCCGGCGGTGGTGGCCCCCGCCCGCGCGCTCGCGGTGACCAGGCCGAAGTCGGCGACCTTGACCTCGCCGGTGCGGCTGATCAGCACGTTCTCCGGCTTGACGTCGCGATGCACCAGCCCGATCCGGTGGGCGGCCGCGAGGCCGGAGAGCACCCGCTCCATCACGGCGAACGCGGCGGGCACCCCGACGGCGCCCCGCGTGCGCAGGACGTCGCGCAGCGTACCGCCCTCCACCAGCTCCATGACGAGGAACAGCAGCGGCCCGTCCCCGGGTAACCCGGTACCCGCGACGGTGGGCGCCTGGCCCTGGTCGTACACGTCGACGACGGCGGGGTGGTCGATGCGCGCCGCCGAGCGGGCCTCGCGCTCGAGCCGTCCGCGGAACGCGGGGTCGACCGCCAGCCGCGGGTCCATCACCTTGATGGCGACCGGTCGGTCGAGCCGCGTGTCGGTGCCCCGGTAGACCGTGGACATCCCACCGCGGGCGATGAGCGGGCCCACCCGGTATCGCGCGTCGAGGAGCGCGGCAGGCGGGGCGTTCACGCGATGACGGTACCGGGTGCGTTTGGCGCTTCTCCCGGGCGGCGCGCCTGTGGCATCGTATCGCCCCGTGAACGAGGTTGTCGGGCTGTCCGAGGACATCGCCGCCCTGCCCGTCGCGGAGGTCGCACAGCGGCTGGGGCAGCCGGTGTCCCGGGTGCACCAGCTCGTCCGCGACGGCTACCTGCTGTCGTTCCGCCGCGAGGGAGAGGTCGTCATCCCGTCCGATTTCCTGGGCGACGACGGCTCGGTGATCAAGGGCCTGCCGGGCACCATCACGGTCCTGCGCGACGGCGGCTATGCGGACGCGGACATCCTGCGGTGGCTCTTCGCGGAGGACGACTCGCTGCCGGGCACCCCGGTGCAGTCCCTGCGCGCCGGGCGGCACCGCGAGGTCAAGCGGCGCGCGCAGGCGATGGCGTTCTGACGCCGGGCGCCCGCGTCAGGCCGTCGCACGGGCGGCGAGCGCCCGCACCAGGCCGGGCACGGCCACCGCGGCCCGGGTGCGCCGGGGGACCGCGACCCGGCGGTGGAGGACGTCGTGGTCGACGGCCTCGATCCGGTCGAGGATGCCCTGGTAGAGGGTGAACGCACAGGTCACGCAGGCCCGGGAGACCGGTTCGAGCATCCCGATGCCGGGTGCGGCGCGCCGGTAGACCGCGCGCGTGTGCGCCACGAGGTGGGCGAGCGCGCGGCGCACGCGCGGGTCCGGCCTGCGGGTGCGCCGACACCACAGCAGGAGCTCCCGGTCGACGCCGAAGGCCGCGAGCTCGTCGGTGGGCAGGTACACGCGGCCCCGATCGAGGTCCTCGCCGACGTCGCGCAGGAAGTTCGTGAGCTGGAATGCCACGCCGAGCGCCGCGGCGGGCCCCTCGGCCTCCGCCCGCGGGACCACGGTGCCGAGCACGGGCAGCATCATCAGGCCGATCACGGCGGCCGAGCCGTGCACGTACCGGGCCAGCTCGTCGAACGTGGCGTACTCGGTGACCTCGGTGTCCATCCGCATGGAGCGCAGGAAGTCGGTGAAGAGGGCCGGGTCGAGCGCGTAGCGGCGGGCCGTGTCGGCGACGGCGGCGAGCACGGGGTGCTGCGCCCGGCCGGAGGCGAACGCCTCCTGCAGGGAGGCGCCCAGCCGGTCGAGTTCGGCCGCCTTCTCCGCGGCCGGGCGGGCGTCGCCGAGGTCGTCGACGATCTCGTCGGCGTAGCGCGCGAACCCGTACACCGCGTGCACGGCGGGCCTGCGCGCGGCGGGCAGCAGGCGGGTGGCGAGGAAGTACGTGCGGCCGTGGTGGGCGTTCAGGGCCCGGCAGACGGCGTAGCCGGCCCGCAGCGCCGGGTCGGTGATGCCGGCGGCGTCGAGCTCAGCCGCGGCTGCGGTCGGCACCGTCGGGGACGGGGACGGGGGCCGGTCGGCGGGAGCGCTCCGGGGCCCCTGCGGACAGGCGCAGCGGGTCGGGGCGCACCAGCGAGATGGCGGCGACCACGCCCACCACCGCCCACGCGACGAGGTACGGCGGGTTGTAGAGGGCGTCCTCGCCGTCGGAGTAGTAGCAGATCGTCAGCATCACCGAGATGAACACGGTGACCTGCAGCGCCCGCACCGACCACGCGGCGGCCGCGACCAGCGCCATGCCCCAGCTGACGTACCAGGGCAGCATCGCGGGCGAGAGCACCGCGGTGGCGAGCAGCACGACGCCCGCGCGGCGGACGGCGTCCGGGCCGCCGTCGCGGGCCGCCCACCACTGCCGCACGGCGATGTAGACCAGGAGGATCGCGCCGAGCACCCGCGCCACGTTGATGAACGGCTGCTTCGGCACGTTGACGAGCATGCTGACCAGGGTGTGGCTGAACTCGCCCACGGCGGTCGGGAGCGACATCCAGTTCACGATCATCGACGGCGCGCTCAGCGCGGGCAGCCAGCCCAGGTTCACCTGGGCGGCGAGCGTGCACGCGGCGAACACCGCCACGAAGACCGCGACCCCGGCGCCGATCGCCTTCGCGATGCGCACCCGCTGCGAGCCGGACAGCCGGGCCGCCCACACCAGCACGAGGAACGGCAGCGCGATCACCGCGCTCGCCTTCACGGCCATCGCCAGCGTGGCGAGCGCGATGCCGAGGGCGTGGCGGCCGCGGAGCGCGGCGAGCGCCCCCGTGGCGAGGAAGCCGACCACGAGCAGGTCGTTGTGGCCCCCACCGACCATGTGGACGACCATCACCGGGTTGGCCACCGCCACCCACAGCGCCACCGCGACGCGGCCGCCGAGGCGGCGGGTGAGCTCGGGCAGCGCCCACACGAACAGCAGCAGGCCGGGCAGCAGCGCCAGCCGCATCAGCACGACGCCGAGGATGATCTGATCGCCGGTGACCCACGCGACGGCCTTCGCGATCAGGATGAACAGCGGCCCGTAGGGCGCGGGGGTGTCCTGCCAGAAGTAGTGGACGTTGTCGGCGAAGATCCCCGGCATCGCCTCCGGCCCGACCTCGTAGGGGTCGAAGCCGGCGAGCGGGAGCCCGCCCTGGGCGAGGTAGCTGAAGATGTCGCGGGTGAACAGCGGCGGCGCGAACAGCAGCGGCGCCATCCACACGACGGCCGTGGTGAGCACCGCCCGGCCGCCGACGCGGCGGGCGAGCACCTCGCGGCCGAGCCGGATCCACGCCCAGACCATCAGCCCGACGCCGCCGTAGATGAGCATGGCCGCGAGGTCGCGGCCGTGCCCGTAGCGCCAGAAGCCGAGCGGCGAGTTGGTGAGGATCGGGTCGTGCACCAGCACGCCGCCCGCGCCGAACCCGCCGATGAGCAGCATCAGCGCGGCCGCGAAACCCATCAGGAGCGGCCGCCGGGGCGGTCGGCCGAACCGGTCGCGCCACGATCGCCGGACGGCGGGACGAGCTTCGGCGGAGGGCGGCGCGTCGAGGATCTCGGGCGCACCGCCGGGCGCGGCTGCGCGTTCCGCTGCCGTGTCGGGGAGCGTCGACCCGTCGACCGGTGATGGTGGCTTCATGACGCGATCCATGCTCGCACGACCCGTGTCAGGCGCCGGTGGGTACCCTGCGGCGCGCCCGTGGGGCACGGCGGGCGGCACCCGTGATGCGCTGCGCGGCCAGCCGGCCCGAGATCAGCACCGTGGGGATCCCCACTCCGGGGGTCGTGCCGCAGCCGGCGAGCACGGCGTTGTCCAGCCCTCGCACGAGGTTGCGCGGGCGGAACGGGCCGGTCTGGGCGAGGGTGTGGGCGGCCGAGAACGGCGTCCCCGCGGCGTGCCCGGCCGCCGCCCAGTCCGCGGGGGTCACCAGGTGGGCGACGTCCACGTCGCCGAGGTCGAGGCCGCGGGCGGCGAGCACGCGCAGCAGCTCGTCGCGGTAGGCGGGACCGACCCGGGGCCAGTCGACGCGCCCGCGGGCGAGGTTCGGGCACGGCGCGAGCACGTACAGCAGGTCGCCGCCCGGCGGGGCGAGCCCGGGGTCGGTGGCGGTGGGGCGGGTGACGAGCAGCGACGGGTCGCTCATCAACCGGCCCTCGTCGATGATCTCGTCGAACGTGCGGCGCCACGCCGCGCCGAACGAGATCGTGTGGTGGGTGAGCCCCGTGGTCGGGGTGCGCAGCCCGGCGTGCAGCACGACGGCGCTGGGCGACCACCGCAGCGGCACCACCCGGCGCGGGGTTCGCCCGATCAGGTCGTGCACGACCGGCAGGTCGGGGGTGAGCACCACGGCGTCGCACGGGAGGCGCTCGCTGCCGGCGTCCCCGGGTGAGCCGTCGGTTGCGCTGTGGCCGTTTGCGCTGTGGCCGTTTGCGCTGTGGCCGGTTGCGCGGTGGTCGGTTGCGCTGTGGCGGACCGCGGTGACCCGCCCGTCGCGGCGTTCCAGCCCGGTGACCGTGCGCCCGTAGTGGAACGCGCCGCCGGCGCGGGCGGCGGCGTCGGCGAGCGCCTGCGCGACCCGCCGCATCCCGCCGCGGGGGAAGTACACGCCCGCGACCGTGTCCATGTAGGCGATCACGCCGTAGGCGCCGAGTGCCCGCTGCGGCGGCACTCCGGCGTACAGGGCCTGGAACGTGAAGATCCGCTGCAGCCGCTCGTCGGGCAGCATCCGGGCCACCCGCGGGCCGAGCCTGCCGAACCCGCCGAGCGCGGCGAGCCGCGCCAGGTCGGGGCCCAGCAGGCCGAGCGGCGAGTCGTGGTTGGCGCCGATGAACCGGTCGATCTCCACCTCGTAGAGCCGGGTGAGCCACGACCGCAGCCGCTGGTAGCCCGCGGCGGCCGCCGGGCCGCAGGTGGCGCGGACCTCCTCGGCCATCGCCTCCGGGTCGGTGTGCACGTCGATGGTGGAGCCGTCGGCGAAGCGGGCGCGGTAGGCCGGGCGCAGCTGCACGAGGTCGAGCCGGTCCTCGAGCCGCTCCCCGACCGCGGAGAGGGCCTCGCCGACCAGCTCGGGCATGGTGAGCACGGTCGGCCCCGGGTCGACCCGGTAGGTCCCGCGCTCCGAGCGCAGGTCGAGCCGCCCGGCGCGCCCGCCCGGGTGGTCGGCGCGTTCCAGCACGGTGACCCGCCTGCCCGCGCCGAGCAGGTGCAGCGCGGCCGACAGGCCCGCGAGCCCGGCGCCCACGACCACCACGTGGTCGGTGCGGCCGGGGACGCGCCTCAACTGCGGCGCCGGGTCGCCGACACCGCCAGCTCGGCGAGCTGGGACGCGGCCGGCTCGGCGACGTCGGCGGCCGAGAGCGCGTCGAGCGCGGACCCGGTGAGCGCGGCGATGCGCTGCTCGACCGCCTGCACGGCGCCCAGGTCGGTGAGCAGCCCGCGCACCCGGTCGACGCCCGCCTCGTCCAGGCCGGGGTCGCCGACGGCGTCCAGGATCGCCTGGCGCGCCTCGGGCCGACCCTGCTGCTCGGCGCGTTCGACCGCGACGGCCACCAGCAGCGTGCGCTTGCCCTCGCGCAGGTCGTCGCCGGCGGGCTTGCCGGTGACCTCGGGGTCGCCGAACACGCCGAGCAGGTCGTCGCGCAGCTGGAAGGCGACGCCGATGTCGGCGCCGAACCGGCGGTAGGCGCTCACCAGGTCGGCCGGGGCGTCGGCGAGCGCCGCCCCGAGGTGCAGCGGGCGCTCGACGGTGTAGGCGGCGGTCTTGTAGCGGTCGATCTGCAGCGCCGCCCGCACCGAGGTGTCGCCCGTGGACTGGTGCAGCACGTCCAGGTACTGCCCGCCGAGCACCTCGGTGCGCATCGCGCGCCACGCCGGCGCCGCCCGGCGCAGGGCCGCCGGTGGGAGACCCGCGGCGTGCAGCATGTCGTCGGCCCACGCGAGCGCGAGGTCGCCGAGGAGGATCGCGGCGGCCGCGCCGAACCGGGCGGGCTGGCCGCGCCAGCGCGCCGCGGCGTGCTTGCGGGCGAACTCGACGTGCACGGTCGGCCGGCCGCGGCGGGTGGCGGAGGCGTCCATGAGGTCGTCGTGGATGAGCGCGCTCGCCTGGATGAGCTCGAGCGCGCTGATCGCGCGCAGCACCGCGAGCGCCTCGGGGGCCTCGACCTCACCGCCTGCGCCGCGCCAGCCCCACCACGCGAACGTGGGGCGGATCCGCTTGCCGCCGCGGAGGACGAAGTCGGCGAGCGCCTCGGTGGCTTCCCCGAACACCGGGTCGATCGTGCCGGCATCGGCCGTGCGGCTGCGCAAGTAGGTGGTCAGCGCCGCCTCGACGGCGGCGGTGAGCTCCGAGTCGGCGGGGCCCGTACCGTCGTCGGGAGGGGGGCCCGGACTCGGGTGGGGCACGGTGCCCGCGCGGCTCACGGGGACCACCCCGCGGGCCGGGGGCGGGGGAGCGGGTATCGGGTGGAGCGGGGCACGGGGCCGAGCGTAACGGCCGGTCACCGGGCCCGCGAGTCGTCGGAGCGACCGATGCCGGAGCGGAACGGGGCCGTCGGACGCAGCGACTACGCTCCAGTGTGTGAAGGTCACCCAGCGGATCAGCGGCGACCGACCGGTGTTCTCGGTCGAGTTCTTCCCGCCCAAGGACGAGGCGGGGGAGGCGGAGCTGTGGCGCGCGATCCGGCGCCTCGAGCCGCTGGACCCGGCCTTCGTGTCCGTCACCTACGGCGCGGGCGGCTCCAGCCGGGACCGCACGATCCGCACCACCGCGCGCATCGCCACCGACACCACGCTCGTGCCGATGGCGCACCTGACCGCCGTCTCGCACTCGGTGGCCGAGCTGCGGCAGGTGGTCGGGGCCTACGCCGCGGCGGGCATCTCCAACATCCTCGCGGTCAGGGGCGACCCTCCCGGCGACCCGCTCGGTGAGTGGGTGCCGCACCCGCAGGGCCTGACCTACGCCGAGGACCTCGTGCGGCTGGTGCGCAGGCTGGGCGACTTCTGCGTCGGCGTGGCCGCCTTCCCGTACGGCCACCCGCGCTCGCCCGACCTCGACTCCGACCTCGCCCGGCTCGTCGCCAAGATCCGCGCGGGCGCCGACTTCGCGATCAGCCAGCTGTTCTTCGAGCCCGACGGCTTCCTGCGGCTGCGCGACCGGCTCGCCGCGGCGGGCTGTGAGGTGCCGCTGCTGCCCGGCATCATGCCGCTCACCACGGTGCGCACGCTGCGCCGCGGCCCCGAGCTGTCGGGGGCCCCGCTGCCGCCCGCGCTCGTCGATCGGATGGAGCGCTACGCCGACGACCCGGCCGCGTTCCGCGCCGAGGGCATGGACGTCACCGCCGAGCTGTGCGCCCGCCTGCTCGCCGAGGGCGTGCGCGGGCTGCACTTCTACACGCTCAACCGGTCGCTCGCCACGGTGGAGCTCGTGCGGCGGCTCGGCATCGGGGCGCGGCGCCCCGCGCTCAGCGGGAGTTGACCGGCGGGTTGCGGGTGCGGCGGGCCGCCAGCACCACCACCGCGGAGGCGAGCGCCACCAGCGTGGCCACCCCGAGCGTCCAGTTGACCGGGGACGGCGCCTGCGGGTCGGGGTAGGCCACCACGGCCGAGAAGTCGCCGACCTCGCCCGGGGTGAACGTCCAGGCCACCTCGCTGGAGTCGGCGTCGCCGTTGGACTCGACGATCTGGCCGGGGAAGTTCATCTTCAGCTGGAAGTCGGCGCGGTCGACCGCCACCGTGGTGAGGTCGACGGCCCCGCCGACCAGCACCCGGCTGCCCGCCCGGCGCATCTCGAACCGGACCTTGCTGCCCTCCGGGCCGACGGCCTGGGTGAGCTGGGAGGTCTGCTCGAACGTCAGGTCGTCGAACCGCAGCACCGACCCGGCGTAGCCGTCCTGGCGGTACTCCGAGACGTCGACGTCGTCCTCCAGGTCGGGCGGCAGCGTGATCGCGGGCCCCGGGTCGTCCGGCCCCTTCTCGGGCGTGGCCACGACGATCTGCCCGGTGACCGTGTCGTCCGGCTGCACCGCGAGCGCCGCCTGCACCCTGGCGCACCCGCCGAGCGCGAACGCGGCGAGCAGCAGTCCGAGGAGCAGCGGGATCCGTCGGGAGGTGGGCACGGGTGCATCGTGCCAAACCGGTACCGGCCCTCCGCGGACCCGCGCCCGCACGGTCGGGGTCGTTCGAACGGCCCAGGACGGCCCAGGACGGCCCAGCACGGCCCAGCACGGCCAAGCACGGCTCAGCGGGGCGGGGGCAGGGGGAGGGGCCGGCCCAGCACCGCGAAGGGGCGGGCGTCGCCGGTGAAGCGGTGCTGGCGCAGCACGTCGGTGAAGCCCGCCCGCCGGTAGAGCCGCCACGCCCGGCCGGGTTCCTCGGACCCGTACTCGGGGGTGGACAGCAGCACCCGGGCGTTCGGGACGTCGGCGAGCAGCGCGCGCAGCAACGCCTCGCCCAGCCCGTGGCCCTGCGCGTCCGGGCGGACGTGCAGCTCGGTGAGCTCGAAGTAGTCCTGCAACCAGTGCTGGGCCTCGGGACCGGCCGCGGCGAGGCCGCGGCGCACCTCCTCGTACCACCACTGGCCGGGCCCACCGGCGTAGCCGTAGGCGATCCCCAGGAGGGAACCCGCCGCGTCGAGCCAGCCGACGGCGCGCCAGCCGGGCCTGCGGACGTGTTCGAGCCACAGCGTGCGCCGGTGGCGCGCGGTGCTGGGCGGGTAGCCCATCGCGGAGACGTAGACGTGCAGCGCTTCGGTGAGCCGGTCGGCGAGGTCGTCCGGTCCGAACCGGACGAGCTGACGCGCCGGTGCCCTGGTCACCCGTCCATCTCACCACGTTCCGGCCGCGCAGGCACCCGTGGCGCCCCGGACTTGACGCGAAGGCCGGGGCGCGCTTCACTGGAGACCGATCGAACATGTGTTCGATCTCGTCGCCCCGGTCGGTGGGGTGGGGGAAGCACCCCGCCACCGGGTGCGGCGAACCTGCCGGTGGGAGGGAGCGTATGCCGGTGAGCGAGGGTGTGCGATGGGCCCGTTGAACCTGTTCGGATCGGGACAGCCCACGCCGGTGCAGGTGCGGTGGCAGGACGGCGAGCCCGTCGAGTTCCAGCGCAGGCCCTCCCGGCGCGGTCCCCGTTACCTGATCACCGACGTCCGCGATCGGTGGATCGAGGAGTCGCCGTGGCCGTTCCCGTCGCCCATGCCGGTCGGGGGCGACCGGCTGCGCTGCTGGCGGGTGGTGGCCCGGTCGGCGGGCGAACCGGAGGCGCCGGCCCGCGAGTTCGTGCTCCGCATGCGGGCCGGCCCCGGCGTGTGGGACCTCGTCCGGGTTGCCGACTGACGATCACGGCCGCAAGGCATGGAGGGCGACGATGACGATCACCACCTCGGCCGGCACCCAGGCGCGGGTGCCCGCGCAGCGCCCACCCCACCGCGCGGGGCCCGTCCCGCGGCGGCCGGTGCCCCCACCGGCCGCCGCGCCCACCCCGCGCGCGGCGCTGGGCCTGCTGCGCCAGGCCGCCGACGGGCTCGCCGAGGCCCACCGCACCGACGACCCGCTGCGCCGCTACCCGGAGGCCTACCTCGCGGCGCTGCGCGCGGCGGCGGCCGTGCTCGCGGTGCGGGCGCGCCCGCAGCCCCGACGCGGGGCCAGCCGCAACGTCTGGGAGCTGCTGGCCGAGGTGGCGCCGGAGCTCGCGGAGTGGGCGGCGTTCTTCGCGGCCTGCTCGGCCACCCGGGCCGCGGCCGAGGCGGGCATCGCGCGGCTCGTCGGGCGGCGCGACGCCGACGACATGCTGCGCCAGGCCGAGCAATTCGTCGGCCTCGTCACCGCGTCGATCCCGGTGCGCTGAGGCAGACCCGCGGCCTCAGTGCGCGGCGGGCTGGTCCCAGTGCGCCGCGGCCTGCGTCGGGAACGCCTCGGCCGGGTCGGGGCGGCGCTCGCTGCGCAGCACCCGGCCCAACAGGAGGGTGAAGACGGCCGACGCCTCCCGAGCGCCGGGCGTGTCCCAGCGCTGGATGGGCATGCACGCGCCCTGGGCCTGCTGGATGGCGGACCGGTCGGGGAGCACGCCGGAGAGCACGAGCGGGCCGAACAGCTCCCGCAGCTCGCTGATGCGGAACTCGTGCTCGGTGTTGCGCGGCCGGACCCGGTTGATCAGCACACCGAGCGGCTGCAGGTCGGGGTTGCCGCGCTGACGCTCGGTCTGCACGGCGTCGAAGGCGCGCTGCACGCCCGACACCGCGAACATCGTCGGGTCGGTCACGAGCACCGCCCGGTGGGTGGCGGCGAGCGCGCTGCGGGTGAGCTGCCCAAGCGACGGCGGGCAGTCGATGATCACCAGCCGGTACGGCTCCCCGCCGTGGTCGGCGGACGGGTCGGCGAGCAGGTTCTCGGCGTTCACCAGCCGGTGCAGCGCCCGCCGCAGCTGGTCGAGCTGCTTGGGGCTCGGTTCGGGATGGTTGTGCCGCTCGGTCTGCTCGGCCCCGACGAGGACGTCGAGGCCCTCGCCCCAGCCGCTGCGTGCGATCGCCCGGTGCAGCACCGAGCGGCGCGGCTCGTCGAGCACGTCGGCCACCGTGGCCGTGGTGGGCCCGGGATCGAGGGCGATCGTGGCGTTCGCCTGGGGATCGAGATCCACCACGAGCGTGCGCACGCCGTGCTGCAGCGCCGCGCCGGCCAGCCCGAGCGCGACGGTGGTCTTGCCGACCCCGCCCTTCAAGCTCAATGTGGCCACCACCAGCACGGCGATCAACCTACCTCTTCGGGGTGAGGACTAGTCTGCCGCCGTGAGGCTCGCATGGTGAGTGGTCCGACGGCCGAGGTGGCCGGCGTCGACGGCGGCGTGGTCCAGCGCGCGCTCGCCGCCGAGATCACGCGCGTGCGCGAGGACCGACCGGGCCGCCCGCCCCACGTGCTCGACGTCGGCGGCGGTAGCGGCGCCTGGGCGGTGCCGCTCGCGCGGCTCGGCTGCGCGGTCACGGTCGTCGACAACAGCCCGAACGCGCTCGCCGCCCTGCAGCGCAGGGCGCGCGAGGCCGGCGTGGCCGAGCTCGTCACCGCCGTCCAGGGCGACGTCGACGCGCTCGCCGAGGTCGTCCCGGCCGGGGGAGCGGACCTGGTGCTCGGCCACGGCCTGCTCGAGGTCGTCGACGACGCCGCGGCCGCGGTGGACGCGCTCGCCACGGCCACCGCCGGGGGCGGGGCGGTCTCATTGCTCGTCGCCGGCCGCTACGGCGCGGTGCTCACCCGGACCCTCACGGGCAAGCTCGCCGAGGCGCGGGCGCTGCTCACCGACCCCGACGGGCGGTTCGGGCCCGGCGACGCGCTGCGCAGGCGCCTCGACGCGGCGTCCCTGCGCGGGCTGTTGGAGTCCACCGGTGCGCTCCGGGTCGAGCTGCTGCAGGGCGACGGCGTGCTCGACTGCTGGGTCCCCGGCGCCGTGCGCGACGGCGGGCCCGCGGTCGCGCGGGAGATCGCCGAGCTGGAGCACCTCGCCGCCGCGGCGGCGCCGCTGCTCGACGTCGCGGCCCGGCTCCACGTGCTGGCCCGCCGCACCTGACCCCGGCAGCCGCCCGATCGGCCGCGCGTTCGGCGCACCGGATCGCCCGTTCGGCGACGACTGCGACATTGATCACGGTGTGATCACGAGGGGGGCACGGGTTGATCGCGTCGGGCGGACCCGATGTGACCGAGTCGGCACGGGGGGTGGCCGGGGCGCTCCCTGATCCGTTCCCAGGTCGCGCACCTGCGACGATGCCCGCTCCGGTGCCCCGGACGCCCCGTGGTCGCGCGCCCGGCCGGGTGATCCGGCGAGATCGACCCGTCCGCTCGACGAGTGCGGGTGGTCGACGGGGCCTCAGGCTCGTATCCTCATCACCAGACGCCCAGCCTGGGCGCTCGTCGCGTCGTTCCGGCACCATGGAATATGACCGACAGGATGAACAGTGCCGGAGGTGAAGCCGTGCCCCTCTCCGAGCACGAGCAGCGGCTGCTCGAACAGATCGAGCGCGCGCTCTACGCCGAGGACCCGAAGTTCGCGTCGACCGTGCGCGGTGGACGGTTGCGCAAGCCGACGCGGCGTCGCCGCCTCCAGGGCGTTGCGCTGTTCGTCGTCGGTCTCGTGCTGCTCGTCGTCGGCGTCGCCGTGCAGCAGCTGTGGCTGGGGAGCTTCCCGGTGGTCAGCGTGATCGGGTTCCTCGCGATGCTCGGGGGAGCCGTGCTCGCGGTCACCTCCGTGGGAGGCAACAGCCAGGCCGCGCCGGCGAAGGACGCCGAGCCGGACAAGAACCGGTTCACCGGCCGGATGGAAGAGCGCTTCCGCCGCCGCTTCGAGCAGGAGTAAGCCCCGCCGAGAGGCCTCCGTCGACTGGCGCACGCACCGCCCGAGGGTGTGTGCGCCAGTTCGCGCTGTGCCGGTTCGTCCGTCTCGGCTCGCGCCGAGCCGCGCCGCCCGGCGCCCGGTCCGGCCCCGCACCCGCTCTGGGCCTCCGCCGAGGGCCCCGCCCCGGGATCAGCCCGGGGTGACGGACTCCGGCCGGTCGCCGCCCGCCCGGACCCGGGTCCGGCGCTCCCGCACGTGCTTCACCACCGAACGCGGCAGCAGCCTGCCCCGCAGCGACAGCGCGCTGCCCGCCGCGATCCCGGCGGCCACCGCCCGCACCGGCGCGTCGAGCTCGCCGGGGCCGGGGTGCCTGCCGCCGTACCAGCTCGCCTCCACCGCGCTGATGATCCGCCGCAGGGCCTGCTGCGCGTCCGGGTCGAGGTGGTGCTCGCGCACGAGCCGCCGCGCCGCCGCGCGGACCGTGTCGCTCGGCGGGCAGTCGGCGCCCCGGTCGGTCGACTCCGCCATCAGCTCCTCCCAGCCCGCGGTCGCCGCTTCCGCGCCACCGCGCGCCACGGCGGCGAAGCGGCGCCTGCGGTCGCGGATCCGCAGCGCGGCGGGCACCAGGGCCACCGCCGCGGCGGCGAGCGCGGCGACGAACGGCCACACCGGGATGTCGATGCCGGGCGCCTCGGGGGGAGGCGCCGACTCCAGCCGGGACGGGTCGGGCGTGCTGGGCTCGGGGAGCTGCGGGTCGCCCGAGTCCTGCTCCTCGGGCGCGGGCACGTCCTCGGCCTCCGCGGTGTCCTGCTCGCGGCCCGCCTGCTCGGCCTGCGCCTCCAGCACGTAGGGCGGGTCGATCCGGCGGCCGTCGGTCAGCGGGGTGGGGTCGAACGGGGTCCAGCCGATGCCGGGGAACCAGGCCTCCACCCACGCGTGCGCGTCGGCCGTGGTGATCGTGCGGTGGTCGCCCTGCTCGGTGCCCGCGGTGAACCCGATCGCGACGCGGGCGGGCACCCCGACGGTCCGCAGCATCACCGCCATCGCCGAGGCGAACTGCTCGCAGTAGCCGGTCTTGCCGACGGTCAGGAACTCCACGAGCGCGTCGTCGCCGTTGCCGGGGGCGGTCTGCAGCGAGTAGGTGAACTCCGAATCGGGCCCGGCGAACCAGTTCTGGATCGCGAACACCCGGTCGAAGCCCGGCCCGGCGTCGCCGATGACCTCCTGGGCGATCTCGGCGACGCGCGGGTCGACCCCGGTGGTGTCGAGGTACTCGAGGCCGACGCCCGCGATGCCCTGCGCGGCGCGCAGCTCCTGCATGGACGGGGTGAGCAGGATCGCCCGGTGCCGCCACGCGTCCTCCTGGCGGGGGCGACCGGAGTAGCCGGTGCCGCTGGCGGTGTCGTAGAGCCACTGGGAGTCGGGGAGGTCGGCGACGTCGATCGGCTCGCCGTAGAGCGGCAGCCAGTAGTCGCGGAAGGCCTCGTTGTCGATGCGGACGTCGACGAACTCGCCGGGCACGTCCGGCTGCTGCTGCACCGGCCCGGGCAGCGGGATCCCGGGCGCGGGCCGGGTGGCCTCCCAGCCGCGGTCGGGGACGTACTGGCGCAGGGTGAGCGCGCGCAGGTACGCGGGGCGGGTGAGCCCGCGGACCTCGAACAGCTCGATCGGCGTGCTCTGCTCGAGCTGCCCGCGCAGGGCCGTGAACGGCGTGAGCCCGATCGATCCCACCGGCCCGCTCCCGCCGCCCCCGGCGAACCGGCCCGCGGTGCCGATGAACGGCGTGACGACGCCGACGCCGAGCGCCACCACGACGGCCCCGGCCACGAGCGCCGTGCCGCCGGTCAGCTGGCTGTGCAGCCCGCCCGCGGCCACCAGCAGCAGCCCGAACCCGACCGCGGCGCCCGCCATCGCCCACCACGGGAGCAGCTGGTCGGCCAGCGCCGCGGGCACGGCGAAGACCGCGAGCAGCGGGACGCCGGCCGCCGCCGGGGCGCGCGCGAGCACCGCGGCCGCGTGGACGCCGATGGCGAGCAGGCCGAACGCGGCCGTGGTGAGGAACAGGATCTCCGGGGTGGCGGCGACCGGCGCGGTGCTGGTGTCGATCTGCTGGCCTGCGCCCGCGACGAGGTCGCCGAACCGGCCGAAGGCCGCGGGGCCCGGCAGGAACCCGAGCAGCGCCCCGTCGCCGAAGGAGATCGTGAGGACCAGCAGCACCGCGGCGCACTGGCCGATCACGGTGACCACCGGCCCGAGGCGGGGCAGGAGCAGGCCCACCGCGGTGACGGCCGCGATCACGGCGAGCGTGTGGCCGAACCAGGAAGCGCCCTGGATGACGGCGGTGATCGGGCCACAGGACAGCAGCACCGCCAGCCCGGATGCGACGGTCGCGATCCAGGGCGCCCGCCGGGCGGGCCCGCGCGGCGCCGCCGGTGGCGCCGCAGGCGGTGGTCCTGCCGGGCCCGCGTCGTCCGGGGCCGGCGGGTGCGGACGAGGTGCCCGCGCCCGCGCGGCCGGTTCGGCCGGCCGGCGCGGCCCCCGGGCCTGCCGCGGCGGTGGGGTGGCCGAGCGGGTCATCGCCGCCCCACCCCGGCGGGAGCCGCGCCCGCGACGAGCTGGTCCCACACCTGCGAGGGGGTGAGGCGCGCGGCGGCGACGGCGACGTGCCAGCCGGCGCGGCGCAGCGCTGCCGCGCCCTCGGCGACGGTGCTGCGGCCGCCCGCGGGGTCCCAGGTGGCGGTGTCGCACAGCACCGCGTGCCCCCCGGCGGGGTGGCGGGAGGTGAGCGCCTCGACGTCCCCCGGGGTGATCGCGCCCAGGACGGCGAGCACCTCGGTGCCCGCGGTGAGCTCGGGGCCCGCGAGGTCGGTGCGGGCCGAGGGGCGCAGGCCGGCGAGCGCGTCGAGCAGCTGCTCGCGCCCCGACGCCGAGCCGGGCGGGGTGAGCTCCACGCCGTCCTCGGTGACGAGCGTGACCGGTTCCCCGCGGGTGAAGAGGTGCACGCACACGCTGGCGGCGAGGCTGACGGCGAACTCGAGGCTCGAGTCGGCGCCCCGCCCGCGGTGGGCGCAGTCGCGACGGTCCAGCAGGAGGGTCATCCCGCCGCGCCACGGCCGTTCCTCGAGCCGCACCATCAGCTCGCCGTGCCGCGCGCTGCTGCGCCAGTGCACCCGGCGCAGCTCGTCGCCCTGCCGGTAGGGGCGGATCAGCACGTCGGTGCTGCCCGGGCCCTGGTGGCTGAGCGCGGCGCCCGCCGTGCCCTCGCCCGCGCCGAGCGCGGGGGGCACGCCGCGCAGCGGCACCACGCGGGGCAGGACGACCAGCCGCTGCGACCCGGCGAGCTCGTGGTCGAACTCGGCGAGGCCGAGCGGGTCGGTGGCGGTGCCGGTGAGGGGGCCGACCCGGTGCACGCCGCGCAGCACCGGCCGCAGGGGATAGCTGAGGGTGGCGGTGCCGCGGCTGGACAGGCGGTGCACCGTGAACCGCGGCGGGGCGTCGGCCTGCGGGCCCGCGGCGTCCGGCGCGGCGTCGCTGAGCCGCAGCGCCCCGAGCAGCGGCCCGCCCTCGAGCTGCAGCTCCACGTCGATGCCCGAGCCGACCGGCGCCCGCGGCGGGTCCAGGGTGCGCTCGGCCCGCACGGTGCGGCGGGTGCGGGCGGCGAGCAGCAGCGCGAGCAGCGGCAGCAGCGCCACGAACACGCCGGCCCGCAGCAGGTCGCGTTCGTCGAGGACGATGGCGCACACGCAGGTGGCACCGCCGCCCGCGAGCAGGCAGCGTCCACGGGTGGTGAGACCGGAGAAGCGGCCGCCGGGTGCCACGCCTAGCCGCCCCGGGGGGCGGGTACCGGGTGCCGGCCGAGCAGGCTGCGGACGATGTCGACGGCCGAGCGGCGGGCGGCCAGCGCGTCGGGCGTGAGCAGCAGCCGGTGGGCGAGCACCGGCACGGCGACGGCCTGCACGTCGTCGGGCACCACGAAGGCGCGGCCCGCGAGCGCGGCCTGGGCGCGCGCGGCGCGCACCAACTGCAGCGTGGCCCGGGGGGAGGCGCCGAGCCGCACGTCCGGGATGCGGCGGGTGGCCCCCACCAGGTCCACGCAGTACTGGCGCACCTCGGGCCCGACCCGCACCCGGCGGACGGCGTCGATGACCATGCGCACCCGCCGCGCGTCGGTGACCGGGCGCAGCATGTCCAACGGCTCGGCCATGCTGTGCTCGTCGACCATGGCGAGCTCGGCGGCCGGGTCGGGGTAGCCGACGCTCACGCGCGCGGTGAAGCGATCGCGCTGGGCCTCCGGGAGCGGGTAGGTCCCGTCCATCTCGATCGGGTTCTGCGTGGCCACGACCATGAACGGGCTGGCGAGCGCGTAGGTGGCGCCGTCGACGGTGACCTGGTGCTCGGCCATGCACTCCAGCAGCGCCGACTGCGTCTTCGGGGAGGCGCGGTTGATCTCGTCCGCGATCACGATGTTGGCGAAGACCGGGCCGGGGCGGAACTCGAACTCGGCGGTCTGCCGGTTGAACACCGACAGCCCGGTGATGTCGCCGGGCAGCAGGTCGGGGGTGAACTGCACGCGGCTGACCGCGCAGTCGATCGAGCGCGCGAGCGCCTTGGCCAGCGACGTCTTGCCGACGCCCGGCACGTCCTCCACCAGGAGGTGGCCCTCGGCGAGCAGGGTGACCAGGGCGACGCGCACCACGTCCGGCTTGCCGACGATGACGCGCTGGACGTTGGTGGCGATGCGACCGCACAGGTCCGCCACGTCGCCGAGACCGGCACCGGTGTCGCCGTCGATCCCGGGGCGGCTGCTCGTGGCGGTCACGACTGCTCCTCCGGTGACCTCGCACGCTCGGCCACGAGTCCTCCTCCGTGGTCGTCTCCCGCGCCTCGTGGGGGGCCGAGACGCGAGGCCCAGTCTGTCAAACAGCTGCGCGCATCTCCGCCCGATGGGGTAGGCGGCAGCCTCCCCACTCTGCCCCACCGCGTCGCTGCGTGCGCCCCTCGTGCGCCGTACGGGGGGCGGAATGCGGGCAGCAGCCGGGTGGATCGGGGCTCCCGGCCACTCGTGGTGCTCACCGTCCGGGTTGTGCGGTCGTCGCGCGAGCGGGTGGTCCCCCACCTTCCCCCACCGTTGCTGACCAGGGGTTTTCCCTTCCTTTTCCGGCGCGGCGAGCGGCGTTCCGAGTTGACGGTGGGGCGAAGTGGGGTAATGTGGTGATCGCTGGGGCTCGGGTGGGGCCGCAGGTGGAGGTGGGGCCGGTGTTCCTCGGCACCTACACCCCCAAGCTGGACGACAAGGGGCGGCTCACGTTGCCCGCGAAATTCCGCGACGAGCTGCGAGGCGGGCTGATGATCACGAAGGGGCAGGACCACTGCCTGTACGTGTTCACGCGCGAGGCCTTCACGGAGCTCGCGCAGAAGGTGGCGTCTGCTCCGCTGACGAGCGAGGCGGCCCGCGTCTTCCAGCGCAACCTCTTCTCCGGCACCGACGAGCAGCACCCCGACGCACAGGGGCGCATCGCCATCACGCCCGAGCTGCGCCGCTACGCGGGGCTCAAGAAGGAGTGCGTGGTGATCGGCGCGTTCACCCGTGCCGAGATCTGGGACGCCGAGGCCTGGCAGCGGTACCAGGAGCAGCACGAGGACACCTACGCCAAGGCGCAGGAGGAGGTGCTTCCCGGACTGATCTGAGCACGGGGCGAACGCCGGTGACCCGGCGGTGTCCCCACCCGGTAGCCCTGGCGCACCTTCCCCGGTGCCAGGTCTGCCGGGTGGAGGCATCGCCGTGGTCGCGAGGCGGCCGACGCGGGGGGCAACGCGGGGGCGGCGACACGGGGCAGGGAGGTGCGCGGTGACGCATCACGACCACGAGGACGGGCCAGCTGGGGCCAGGCACGTCCCCGTGGCCCTGCCCCGGGTCGCCGAGCTCCTCCGGCCCGCGCTCGCCGACCGGCGGGCGGTGCTCGTCGACGCCACCCTCGGGCTCGGCGGGCACGCGTCCGCGCTGCTCGCCGAGCACCCCCGGCTCACGCTGGTGGGGCTCGACCGCGATCCGGAGGCGTTGGAGATGGCCAGGCGGCGGCTGGCCGCCCACGCCGACCGGATCCGCCTCGTGCACGCCGTGTACGACCGCATCGCCGACGTGCTCGGGGAACTGGGGCTTCCCCGGGTCGACGGCGTGCTGTTCGACCTCGGCGTCTCGTCGCTGCAGCTCGACGTGACCGACCGCGGCTTCTCCTACGCCCGCGATGCGGACCTCGACATGCGGATGGACCCCACCACGGGCATCACCGCGGCCGAGGTCCTCAACACCTACCCGGTGCCCGAGCTGGCGAGGGTGTTGCGCGAGTACGGCGAGGAGCGCTTCGCCAACCGGATCGCCTCCGCCGTCGCGCGCAGGCGGGCCAAGGCGCCGCTGCGGCGCAGCAGCGAGCTCGTCGAGCTGCTCTACGAGGTGGTCCCCGCGGCCTCCCGGCGCACCGGGGGCCACCCGGCGAAGCGCACGTTCCAGGCGCTGCGCATCGAGGTCAACGGCGAGCTGGACGCGCTGCGCGCCGCGCTGCCGGCGGCGATCGACGCGCTGGCGGTCGGCGGCCGGATCGTGGTGCTCGCCTACCACTCGCTCGAGGACCGCATGGTCAAGCGGGAGTTCGCGGCGCGGGCGCGCTCGCGCACGCCGCAGGACCTGCCCGTCGAGCTCCCGGGACACGGTCCCGAGCTGCGCCTGCTCACCCGCGGGGCCGAGCAGGCGAGCGAGGAGGAGATCCGCGACAACCCGCGGGCGGCCCCGGTCCGCCTGCGTGCCGCCGAACGCATCCGGGAGGCGGCGTGACCGTCAGTCAGGAAGTGCAAGTGCAGGTCGTCGGGAACGGGGTGGTGTCATGAGTGCTCCAGTCACCGAGCGCGGGCGCACCGCCGTACGCGGCCGCACCGCGGCCATCCCCGCTCAGCGGGGCGTCGCCGGTGCCGCCGCGAGCGTCACCGCACCCGCGAAGCCCGCGGTCGAGCCGCCGAGCACGGCGCGCCGGTCCGCGGCGGCGGGCAAGGCGTACGCGCGTCGCGACGAACGGATGCGGCGCGCCGCGGGCGCCCGCACCGCCACCACGGCGGGACGGCCGCAGTTCGTGCTCCTGATCATGGTGCTGCTCGTCGTCGGGCTGGTCGCCACGCTGTGGCTGTCGACGGCCGCGGCGGCCGACTCGTACCGGCTCCAGGACGCCACCGCGGAGGCGCGGGTGCTCAGCGAGCAGGCCGAGCGGCTCAAGCAGGAGGTCGCGGTGCTCGCGTCCGCGCCCGAGCTGGCCCGCCGCGCGGGCGAGCTGGGCATGGTGCCGGTGCGCGACCCGGCCCGGCTCGTGGTCGCCCCGGACGGGAGCGTTTCGGTCGTGGGGGAGCCGCGCGCCGCGGTCCCGCCGCCGCCACCGCCCCCGCCGCCGGGCGATGGGCAGCCGGGCGATGGGCAGCCCGAGGAGGCCGTCGAGGGCGAGCAGCCGGGTCGGGCCACGCCGCCGGGCGAGGAGGAGGCGGCCACCGACCCGGAGACCACCGCAGGCGGGGACACCGCAGGCGAGGACGCGGACGCGAGCGAGGGCACCGAGCAGCTCGCCGCGCCCGCGGAGCAGGCGGCGCAGCCCGAACCCGACGGCGGCGAGCCCGCCCCGGAGGGGGAGGGCCAGGACGCGGGGGCCGGCCCGGCGGGGGCCGGCGCCGGTGACGGGACGGACGCGGGCTGATGCCGACGGCCCCGCCCCGGCCCAGGGCCGCCGGAGCGGCGGCCCGCCAGGCGCCGTCGTCGCGGCCCGCGGCGCGGCGCAGGCCGCCGGACCCGGCGGCGCTGACCGCCCGAAGGCTGCGGATCGGCCGCGTGCTGCTCGTGACGGTGCTGGCGATCGCGACGCTCAAGCTCGTCGTCGTCCAGACCGTGGAGGCGGGTGAGCTGCGGGCCGCGTCGGCGCGCCAGTCGACGACGAACATCCGCCTGCCCGCCGAGCGCGGCGCGATCCTCGACCGCGCGGGCGAGCCGCTCGCGTTCAGCGTCGACGCCCGCGCGCTCGTCGCCAACCCGCGGATGATCGCCCGGACCCACGGACCCGACGCACCCCGGTACGCCGCGGAGATGGCCGCGGCGGTCGCGGAGGCCACCGGGCAGGACCCGAACGACCTCACGCGCCTGCTCACCAGCGACCGCGGCTACGTGGTGCTCGCGAAGCTCGTCACCCCCGACGTCGCGCGCGCCCTGCGGGACCGGTTCCCCGAGATCGCCGAGGAGCGGCGCGAGGACCGGCAGTACCCGGGCGGGACGCTCGCGGCGAACGTCATCGGCGCCGCCACGTGGAACGCCGACGAGCGCAAGCTCACCGGCCGCGTCGGCCTGGAGAGCTCGCAGGACAACCTGCTCGCCGGGTTCGACGGGCTGCGCGTGGTCGACACGGCGGAGGACTCCAGCGCCGTGATCCCCGGCAGCACCCGGTTCGAGCGCGCCGCCGTGCAGGGCTCCGACCTGCGGCTGACCCTCGACTCCGACCTGCAGTACACCGTGCAGCAGGCGCTGGCGGACTACGTGCAGCGCACCGGGGCGGACCCGACGTCATCGGCCGTCGTGCTCGACGCCCGCACCGCCGAGGTGCTCGCCATGGCCAACGGCCGCACGTTCGACCCGCGCGACCTGTCCTCGGCGTCGCCGGAGCAGCTGGGCAACACGGCCGTGCAGTACACGTTCGAGCCAGGGTCGGTGAACAAGGTCATCACGATGGCCGCGGCGCTGGAGCACGGCGTGGCCGGGCCGAACGACGTCCTCACCGTGCCGGGCAGCATCCGGGTGGCCGATCGCACGATCCGGGACGCGTGGAGCCACGGCACCGAGCAGTACACGCTGACCGGGGTGCTGGCGAAGTCGTCGAACGTCGGCACGATCATGACCGCGCAGAAGGTGGGCGAGGAGCGGTTCGCCGAGATGCTCACCCGCTTCGGCCTCGGCCAGCGCACCGGCGTCGGCCTGCCCGGCGAGGAACCGGGCCAGGTGCCGCCGCGGGAGTCGTGGTCGGGCTCGACGTTCGGCAACCTGCCGATCGGGCAGGGCCTCACCGTCACCACGCTGCAGATGGCCGGGATCATGCAGACGGTCGCGAACGACGGCCTGCGGATCCCGCCGCGGATCATCGCGAGCACCACGGGGCCGGACGGCGTCGAGGTCATCCCGCCCGCCCCCGAGCCGGTGCGGGTGATCTCCGAGCAGACGGCCGCCACCCTGCGGACGATGCTCACCGCGGTCACGCAGGACGCGCGCGGCCAGCGCGGCACCGGCTACCAGGCGGCCGTGCCCGGGTACGTGGTGGCGGGCAAGACCGGCACGGCGCAGCAGGTGGACCCGGCCTGCGGCTGCTACTCGTCGCGGCTGCACTGGATCAACTTCGCCGGCATGCTGCCCGCCGAGGACCCGCGCTACGTCATCGCGATCATGCTCGACGCCCCGCGGCCGGGCACGAGCGCGGCGCCGCTGTTCCACGACATCGCCACCTACATCGCACAGCGCGAGCGGCTACCGGTGTCCGACCAGCCACCGCCGGTGCAGACCCTGCAGCTGCCGTAGCGCGGCGCCGCCGGCGGGCGGCCTTGACCCCGCAGCCCCGGGCGCGCACCATGCGCGGATCTCCGAAGGCCGGGGGGAGGGGGTCGCCGTGGAGCGCTTCGTCCGGGACGGCGGGCTCACGCTGTGCGTCGAGGGCTTCGGCGCCCCCGCCGACCCGGCGCTGCTGCTCATCGCGGGCAACGCGAGCTCGATGGACTGGTGGGACGACGAGCTGTGCGCGCGCCTGGCCGCGGGCGGCCGCTACGTCGTCCGCTACGACCCGCGCGACACCGGCCGGTCGACGCAGTGGCCCGCGGGCGCGCCCGGCTACACGGGCGCCGACCTCCGAGGCGACGTCCTGCGGGTGCTCGACGGGCTGGGCATCGCCGCGGCGCACCTGCTCGGCGTCTCCTCCGGTGGCGCGCTCGCCCAGCAGGTCGCACTCGCCGACCCCGCGCGCGTCCGCACGCTCACCCTGGTCGCCACGTCGTTCGGCGGCCCGGCGAGCGTGGAGTGGGACGACCTGCCGCCCCCGACCGAGGAGGTCGCGGCCCACTTCGCCGCGCCGCAGGCCGACCCGGACTGGAGCGACCGGGACGCCGTCGTCGCGCACGTCGTGGCCGAGCTGAGCGTGTTCGCCGGCACGCTGCCCACGGACCCCGAGCGGCTGGCCGCCGTCGCGGGCAGGCACTTCGACCGCACCCCGGACATGGCGGCGAGCTGGAAGAACCACTGGGTGGCCGACGCAGGCCCGCCGGTCACCGCGCCGGTCTCGAGCATCACCGCCCCGACCCTCGTGCTGCACGGCAGCGCCGACCCGCTGTTCCCCTACGGCCACGCCGTCGCGCTCGCCGCGGAGATCCCGGGCGCCCGGCTGGTCGCGCTGCCCGGCATGGGCCACGGGATGCCGCCACCGCCGGTGTGGGACGAGCTGGTCGCCGAGGTGCTCACCCACACCTCCGACGGGTGACCCGCCGCGTGCGCCGTGCGGTCCGCAACGGGCCGCGGACCCTGGGCGGATCACGCTCCGTGTGCGGTTGGTGCCGACCGACGCGCCCGGTGCGCCGCCCGGCGCGCGGACCGGTGACGCGCGGGCGGTGCGCGCAGGGGCGCGGACCGGCGCGCCGGTAGCCTTCCGCGACGTGTCGCCCGCGCGCGAAGCTCCACCCGCCCCGGCCGGCGCACCGCCGCGGCCGCGGGCGGTGCGGCCGGTGCCGCTCGACGTGCTCGGCGCGGCGATCGGGGTGCCCGCCCGGGGATCGGCGACCGTCACCGGGGTGACCCTGCGGGCCTCCGACGCCCGCCCCGGCGACCTGTTCGCCGCCGTCCGCGGCTCGCGCGCGCACGGGGCCGACCACGCCGCCGTCGCGATCGCGGCGGGCGCGGTGGCCGTGCTGACCGACCCGGACGGCGCCCGACGGCCCGCGCTGGCCGGCGTGCCGCTGCTCGTGCACCCGCGCCCGCGGGAGGTGCTCGGCACCGTGGCCGCGCAGGTCCACGGCGACCCGACCGCGCACCTGCGGGTGCTCGGCGTCACCGGCACCAGCGGCAAGACCACCACCGCCTACCTGCTCGAGGCGGGGCTCGCCGCCGCGGGCCGCACGGCGGGGCTGGTCGGCACCGTCGGCACGCGCATCGACGGCCGCCGCCTGCCCACCGCGCTCACCACGCCGGAGGCGCCGGACCTGCAGGCGCTGTTCGCGGTGATGGTCGAGGACGGCGTGACCGACGTGGCGATGGAGGTGTCCAGCCACGCGCTCGCCATGGGCCGGGTCGCGGGCACCCGGTTCGCGGTGGCGGCGTTCACCAACCTGTCGCAGGACCACCTGGACTTCCACCGCGACATGGAGGACTACTTCGAGGCCAAGGCCGCGCTGTTCGACGGCAGGGCCGAGCACGCGGTCGTCTGCGTCGACGACGAGTGGGGCAGGCGCCTCGCCGCCCGCACACCCGGGGCGGTCACCGTGACCGCCGCGGGCGCCGACGCGGCATGGCGCGCCGTCGATGCGACCACCGGGCACGACGGCACCCAGTCGTTCACCGCGATCACCCCGGACGGGCAGCGGGTCCCGGTGCGGCTGCGGCTGCCGGGCGCGTTCAACGTCGCCAACGCGGTGGTCGCGCTGGCGTGCCTCGACGCGGTGGGTGTGCCCGCCGCGGCGGCCGCCGAGGGCTTCGCCCAGGTCGCGGTGCCGGGGCGGATGCAGCGGATCGAGGAGGGCCAGCCGTTCCTCGCGATCGTCGACTACGCCCACAAGCCGGGCGCGGTGGCGGCGCTGCTGGACGCGCTGCGCCCGCAGGTGAAGGGCCGGCTGATCGTGGTGCTCGGCTGCGGCGGCGACCGCGACCGGGGCAAGCGCCCGCTGATGGGGGCGGCGGCCGCCGCGCGGGCGGACGTGCTGATCGTCACCGACGACAACCCGCGCACCGAGGACCCGGCCGCGATCCGCGCGGAGATGCTCGCCGGCGCGAAGGCCGAGCCCGGGGCGGGGGAGCTGGTGGAGATCGGGGACCGGCGGGCGGCGATCGCCGCCGCCGTGGCGTACGCGCGACCGGGGGGCGCGGTGGTCGTCGCGGGCAAGGGGCACGAGACGGGCCAGGAGGTCATGGGCGTCAAACACCCCTTCGACGACGCCGTGGAGCTCGCCGAGGCACTGCGGGGGATGCGGTGAGCGGCCGCGCGCACCGGGGTGATCGGATGTGCCCTCGAAGCGAGGGCGAGCGATGAGCAGGACGAGAGAATGATCGAGATGCGGCTGGCCGACGTCGCCGCCGTCACCGGTGGGCGCCTCCACCGGGCTTCCGGGGACGAGCGGGTGACCGCCGTCGAGTTCGACTCGCGCGCGATCGGGCCGGGCGGGCTGTTCGTCGCCCTGCCGGGCGAGCGGGTCGACGGGCACGACTTCGCGGGGGCGGCGGTGGCCGCCGGGGCGGCGGGCGTCCTCGCCGGGCGCGAGGTCGACGCCCCCGCGGTCATCGCGCCGCCGGTGGCCCGGCAGGAGGGCACCTACCTGGCCGAGGCCGACCGCGACGGCTCCGGGGCGGCGGTGCTCGCCGCCCTCGCGGCGCTCGCCCGGCACGTGGTGGGCGCGCTGCCCGCCACGACCGTCGTCGGGGTCACCGGCAGCTCCGGCAAGACGAGCACGAAGGACCTGCTCGCGGCGGTGCTCGCCCCGCTCGGGCCGACCGTCGCGCCCCCCGGCTCGTTCAACAACGAGCTCGGCCTGCCCTGGACGGCGCTGCGCGCCGACGCGGGCACCCGCCACCTCGTGCTGGAGTTCTCCGCGCGCGGCGTCGGGCACATCGCGCGGCTCGCCCAGGTGGCCCCGCCGCGGATCGGGGTGGTGCTCAACGTCGGGCGCGCACACCTCGGCGAGTTCGGCTCGGTGGAGGCGATCGCGCGGGCCAAGGGTGAGCTGGTCGAGGCGCTGCCCGCGGACGGCGTCGCGGTGCTGAACGCCGACGACCCGCTGGTCGCGGCGATGGCCGCCCGCACCGCGGCCCGCGTGGTGACCTTCGGGCGCGGTGCGGCGACGGTCCGCGCCGAGGACGTCCACCTCGACGGCGGGCGGGCCCGCTTCACGCTCGTGGCGCCCGCCGGCCGCGCCCGTGTCGCGCTGCGGCTCGTCGGCGAGCACCAGGTGGGCAACGCGCTGGCCGCCGCGGCCGTCGCGCTGGAGCTGGGCGGCACCCCGGACGGGGTCGCGGCGGCGCTCTCCGCCGCGGAGCCCGCCTCGCGGTGGCGGATGGAGGTCACCGAGCGGCCCGACGGCCTCACGGTCGTCAACGACGCCTACAACTCCAACCCCGACTCGATGCGGGCCGCGCTCGCGGCCCTCGCCGCGCTCGGCGAGGGCACCCGGCGGACCTGGGCCGTGCTGGGCCCGATGGCCGAGCAGGGCGAGGGCACCGCGGCCGTCCACGCCGAGGTCGCCGCGCTCGCCCGCAGCCTCGGCATCGACCGGCTCGTCGCCGTCGGCACCGGGGACTACCCGGGCGCGCGGCGCGTCGCCGACGTCGACGAGGCGGTGCGGCTGCTGCGCGCCGAGGCGGGGCCGGGGGACGTCGTGCTGGTGAAGGCCTCCCGCGCGGCCGGGCTGGAACGGGTCGCCGAGGGGCTGCTGCGCTCACCGGGACCGGTGCCCCGGTGAGAGGTGTGTTCATCGCCGCGGGCGTGGCGCTCGCGGTCTCGATCCTGCTGACGCCCTACCTCATCCGATTCTTCGCCCGGCAGGGGTTCGGGCAGGAGATCCGGGCCGAGGGCCCGCAGAGCCACCAGGCCAAGCGCGGGACGCCCACGATGGGCGGCGTCGCGATCCTGCTCGCGATCTGGCTGGGCTACCTCGCCTCGCACGCGCTGACCGGCGAGCCGATCACGGCGTCGGCCCTGCTGGTGTTGTTCCTGACCACCGCGCTGGGGGTCGTCGGCTTCCTCGACGACTTCATCAAGCTGCGGCGGGCCCGCAACCTCGGGCTGAACAAGACCTCCAAGACCGTGGGCCAGGTGCTCACGGCCACGATCTTCGGCATCCTCGCGCTGCGGTTCGCCAACGCCGACGGGCTCGCCCCCGCCTCCGACAGCCTGTCGTTCGTCCGCGACATCACGGTGCTGTCGTTCGGGTCGGTCGGGTTCGTGCTGCTCGCGAACCTGATCATCGCGGGCTGGTCGAACGCGGTGAACTTCACCGACGGCCTCGACGGGCTCGCGGCGGGCACCGGCGCGATCGTGCTCGCCACCTACACGATCATCGGGTTCTGGCAGTTCCGCAACAACTGCGCGATCGCCAGCGCCGCGGGCTGCTACCAGGTGCGCGACCCGCTCGACGTCGCGCTCGTCGCGGCCGCGGCGATGGGCGGCTGCATCGGGTTCCTCTGGTGGAACGCCGCCCCCGCCCGGATCTTCATGGGCGACACCGGCTCGCTCGCGCTCGGCGGCCTGATCGCCGGGCTGTCGATCGTCACGCGCACGGAGCTGCTGCTCGTGGTGATCGGCGGCGTGTTCGTGGTGGAGGTGCTGTCGGTGGCCGTGCAGATCGCGGTGTTCCGCACCACCCGGCGCCGCGTGTTCCGGATGGCGCCGTTCCACCACCACTTCGAGCTCGCCGGGTGGGCCGAGACCACGGTGATCATCCGGTTCTGGCTGCTGGCGGCCATGTGCGCCGCGCTCGGGCTCGGGCTGTTCTACCAGGAGTGGCTGACCGCGGCGGGCGGTGGCTGAGCCGCCGGACGAGCATGGTTGCATCGGTGACGACGCACGGGAGGGGGAGCCCACGATGAGGCCCGACGAGCTGTCCGGCGCCCGCGTGCTCGTGGCGGGCGCGGGCGTGTCGGGGCTCGCGGCCGCCGCTGCGCTCGTCGAGGCCGGGGCCCGGGTCACCGTCACCGACGCCCGGCCGGCGGCCCTCGCCGACCTGCCGCCCGGCGCCGAGGCGGGCGGCGACCCGGACGCCGTGCCCGCGGGCACCGACCTCGTCGTCACCTCGCCGGGCCGCCGCCCGGACCACCCGCTCGTCGCCGCGGCCGCCGCCGCGGGTGTGCCGCTGGTGGGGGAGCCCGAGCTCGCGTGGTGGCTCGGCCAGGGCATGGAGCGCCCGCCGGTGTGGCTCGCCGTCACCGGCACCAACGGCAAGACCACCACCACCGGGATGCTCGCCGCGATCCTGCGCGCCGCCGGCCGCGACGCGGTGGCCTGCGGCAACATCGGCTACCCGGTGGTCGAGGCGGTGCGCGCGGGGCACGAGGTGCTCGCCGTGGAGCTGTCGAGCTTCCAGCTGCACTGGTCGCCGTCGATCCGCCCGCTCGCCGGCTGCGTGCTCAACGTCGCCCACGACCACCTCGACTGGCACGGCTCGTTCGCCGCCTACGCCGCGGCGAAGGCGCGGGCGCTGCGGGCGGAGGTCGCCGTCGCCGGCGTGGACGACCCGGCGGCGGCCGCGCTGCTGGCCGAGTCGAGCGCGCCGCGCCGGGTCGGCGTCACCCTCGGCGAGCCGGGGCCCGACCAGCTCGGGATCGTCGACGGCGTGCTCACCGACCGCGCGTTCGGCGCAGGCCCGCTCGCCCCGGCCGCCGCCGTGCACCCCGCGGGTGAGCCCGGGCTGCTCGACGCGCTCGCCGCGGCCGCGCTCGCCCGCGCCGCGGGCGTCGGACCGGACGCCGTCCGCGCCGGCCTCGACGACTTCCGGCCCGGCCCGCACCGCGGCGCCGTGGTCGCCACCGTCGACGGGGTGCGCTACGTCGACGACTCCAAGGCCACCAACCCGCACGCCGCCGCCGCCTCGCTCGCCGCGCAGGCGCCCGCGCCGGTGGTCTGGATCGTCGGCGGCCTGCTCAAGGGCGCGTCCGTCGACGAGCTCGTCGCGCGGCACGCGGGCGGCTTGCGGGCCGCCGTCGTGATCGGCAGCGACCGGGCGGAGATCCTCGCCGCCCTGGCGCGACACGCGCCCGACCTCCCCGTCGCCGAGGTCGTGCCGGGCGACGATGCCCCCATGCCGACCGACGTCATGACGACCGCCGTGCGGCGCGCCGCCGCCTTCGCCCGCCCGGGCGACGTCGTACTGCTCGCCCCGGCCGCGGCGTCGATGGACCAGTTCACCGACTACGCCGAGCGCGGGTTGCGGTTCGCGGAGGCCGCCGCGGCGCTCGAGCACGCGGGGACGGGCGCGCCGTGACCGTGCCGTGGCAGCGGGCGGGCGACCGGGCCCCCGGCGGGGAGCGGGGCCGGTCGGCGCGCGCCTCGTCGCGGGGCGGCGGCTCCCGCGGCGGTTCGTCCCGCGGTCGCGGGAAGGGCGGGCGCGGCTCGGGCAGAGGCGCCGCCGCCGCGCTGCTTCCCGGGCGGGGCGCGTTCAGCCCGCACGGGGTGCGCGTCGCGGTCGCCCGCACGGCGTCGGCGCTGGGCCAGTGGCTGCGCCGCCCGCTCACGTCGCTGCACCTCGTGCTCGGCGTGTTCGGGCTGCTCACGTTGTTCGGGCTGGTGATGGTGCTGTCGGCGTCGTCGGTGGAGTCGTTCACCGCCGACGGCTCGTCGTACTCGGTGTTCACCCGGCAGCTGATGTTCTGCGGGCCCGGCCTGCTGATGTTCTACCTCGGGCTGCGCATCTCCCCGCGCCGGTTGCGCTCGCTCGCCCCCGCCTCGCTCATCGTCGGGGTGCTGGCGCTGGTCGCGGTGCTGTTCGTGGGGGAGACCCGCAACGGCTCGCGCGCCTGGTTCGCGATCGGATCGTTCTCCGTGCAGCCGTCCGAGGCGGTGAAGGTGGCGCTCACGCTGTGGGGCGCCCACGTGCTCGTCGCCCGCCGCGCCGTCATGCACCGGTGGAAGTACGCGCTCTCGCCGGTCGTGCCGGTCACGGTCGTGCTGCTCACGCTGCTCGTCCTGCAGCCCGACCTGGGCATGACGATCTCGCTCGGCGTCGTGCTCGTCGCGCTGCTGTACTTCGGCGGGGCCCCGATGGGGCTGATCCTCGCGCTCTCGGCGGGCGCCGCGGCCGGGGCGATCGCGCTCGCGTTCAGCGCCGAGTACCGGATGAGCCGCATCACCGCCTTCCTCAACCCGGAGAAGGCCGACCCGCTCGCGGCGGGCTTCCAGGCGCAGCAGGCGCTGTACTCCCTCGCCGACGGCGGGCTCTTCGGGCAGGGCCTCGGGCAGGGCCGGGCAAAATGGAGCTACCTGCCCAATGCCCACAACGACTTCATCTTCGCGATCGTGGCCGAGGAGCTCGGGTTCATCGGCGCGTTCGCGGTGCTCGCCTTGTTCGCCACGCTCGCCTACACCGGCTTCCGGATCGCCGCCCGCAGCGCCGACCCGTGGCTGCGGCTGGTCGTGGCGACGTCCACGACGTGGCTCGTCACCCAGGCCGCCATCAACATCGGCTACGTGGTGGGGCTGCTGCCGGTGACCGGGCTGCAGCTCCCCCTGATCTCCTCGGGAGGCACGTCGCTCGTGGTCACCATGTTCGTCTTCGGGGTGCTCGCCAACGCCGCGCGGCACGAACCGGAGGCCATCGCGGCGCTCAAGCAGCACGGGGAGGGCCGCATCGCCCGGCTGCTGCGGCTGCCGCCGCCCCAGCCGTACCGGGCGCCGGTGCAGCGGGGACGGGTGCGATGAGCGCGGCGTCGACCCCGGCGCCCGGCCCCGGCCCGGGCGGGCCGTCGATCGTCGTCGCGGGCGGGGGGAGCGGCGGGCACATCGAGCCCGCGCTGGCCTTCGCCGACGCCGTGCGCGCGCTGCGGCCGGACGCGCGCATCACCGCGCTCGGCACCGAGAAGGGCCTGGACACCACGCTGATCCCGGCGCGCGGCTACCCGCTCGAGCTGATCCCGCCGGTGCCGTTGCCGCGCAAGCCCACCGCCGACCTGCTGCGGCTGCCGGGCAAGATCCGCACCGCGGTCGGGCGGGTGCGCGAGGTGCTCGCCGGCGTCGGCGCGCAGGCGGTGGTCGGGTTCGGCGGCTACGTCGCGCTGCCCGCCTACCTGGGTGCCCGCGGGCGGGTTCCGATCGTCGTGCACGAGGCCAACGCCCGCGCGGGCCTCGCCAACAAGGTCGGCGCCCGGTTCGCCGACGTCGTCGCGGTCGCGGTGCCCGGCAGCGGGCTGCCCGGCGAGCGGGTGGTGGGGATGCCGCTGCGGCGCTCGATCACCTCCCTGGACCGCCAGGGCCTGCGCGCGGAGGCCCGCCGGTTCTTCGGCCTGCCGCCGCAAGGGCCGGTGCTGCTGGTCTTCGGCGGCTCGCTCGGCGCCCGCACGCTCAACACCGCCCTCGCCGCCGCGCTGCCCGAGCTGCTGCGGGCCGGCATCGCCGTGCTGCACTCGCACGGCAAGGGCGGCGAGCCCGCCCCACCCGCGCCCGGGTACGTCGGCCTGCCGTACATCGAGCGCATGGACCTCGCCTACGCCGCCGCCGACGCCGTGCTCTGCCGGGCGGGCGCCACCACCGTCGCGGAGGTGTCGGCCGTCGGCCTGCCCGCCGTCTACGTGCCGCTGCCGCACGGCAACGGCGAGCAGGCGCTCAACGCCCGGCCGGTGGTCGACGCGGGCGGCGGGGTGCTCGTCCCGGACGCCGAGCTCACCGGGCAGCGGGTGGTCGCCGAGCTGGTGCCGCTGCTGCGCGACCCGCGCCGGCTCGCCGGGGCCGGGGCCGCGGCCCGCTCGTCGGGGCACGCCGACGCCGCCGACACGCTCGCCCGCATGGTCCTGGAGCTGGTCGGGGCCACCCCGGAACCGGCCACGCAGGTCCTGCCGCCGTGGAGGGATCGATGACCGAGCTCGAGAAGCGCGTCCACCTCATCGGGATCGGCGGTGCCGGGATGAGCGGCATCGCCCGGATCCTGCTGGCCAGGGGGGTGGCGGTGTCGGGGTCGGACGCGAAGGACTCCCGCACCGTGCTCGCGTTGCGCGCGCTCGGCGCCGACGTCGCGATCGGCCACGACCCGGCCCACCTGCCCGAGCCGCCCGCCACCGTGGTGGTGTCGTCGGCCATCCGCGAGACCAACCCCGAGCTCGCCGCCGCCCGCGAGCGCGGCCTGCCGGTCGTGCACCGCGCCCAGGCGCTCGCCGCCCTCACCGCCGGGCGACGGCTCGCCGCCGTCACCGGCACGGCGGGCAAGACCTCCACCACGTCGATGCTCACCGTGGCGCTGCAGCACTGCGGGCTCGACCCGTCGTTCGCGATCGGCGGGGACCTGGCCGCGTCCGGGTCCGGCGCCCACGAGGGCAGCGGCGACGTCTTCGTCGTGGAGGCCGACGAGAGCGACGCGTCGTTCCTCGCGTTCTCGCCCGAGGTGGCGGTGGTGACGAACGTCGAGGCCGACCACCTCGACCACTACGGCGACGCCGAGGCCTACATCGCGGCGTTCGACGAGTTCCTCGGCCGGATCGTGCCCGGCGGGGCGCTCGTGACGTGCGTCGACGACCCGGGCGCCGCCGCGCTCGCCGCCCGCGCGCAGGCGCGGGGCATCCGGGTGCGCCGCTACGGGCGCGCCGCCGACGCCGACGCGCGCCTGGTCGACTTCCGCCCCGACGGCACCGGCGCCCGCGTCGTGCTGCGCCACGCCGACCGCGAGCACCTGTTGCGGCTCGCCGTGCCCGGCGAGCACATGGCGCTCAACGCGCTCGGCGCGCTGCTCGCCGGGGTCGAGCTGGGCGCGGCGCCGGACGTGCTGCTGGCCGGGCTCGCCGCGTTCGACGGCGTCAGGCGGCGCTTCGAGTTCCGCGGCCGCGCCGCGGGCGTCGCGGTCTACGACGACTACGCCCACCACCCGAGCAAGGTCGCCGCGCAGCTGCGGGCGGCCCGGCAGGTCGTCGAGGGCCAGGCCGAGCAGGGCGGCCGCGTGGTCGTGGCGTTCCAGCCGCACCTGTACTCCCGCACCCGCGACTTCGCCCGCGAGTTCGGCGAGGCGCTCGGGCTCGCCGACGAGGTGGTCGTACTCGACGTGTACGGCGCGCGCGAGGACCCGCAACCGGGCGTGAGCGGCGCGCTGATCGCCGACGCGGTGCCGCTGCCGCGCGAGCGGGTGCGGTTCGTGCCGCGCTGGGAGGACGTGCCGGCCGTCGTGGCCGGGATCGCGCGGGCGGGCGACCTCGTCATCACGATGGGCGCGGGCGACGTCACCGTGCTGGCCCCGGAGATCCTGCTGGAGCTGGAGAAGCGGGAGAAGTGATGGCGCGCCCCGGTCGCGGACGGCGCGGCGGCGACGGCCGAGCGGGCGATCGCGCGGTCGCCGAGCGCCCCGCCGCCCGCCCGCCGCGCGACCCGCAGCCGCCGCGGCGGCCGGTTCCGAGGGCGCGCTACCGGCGCCGCCGCCTCGCGGCGCTGCTGATCGGGCTGGTCGTGCTGGTCGGGCTCGGCTTCGGCGTGCGGGTGCTGCT
Source organism: Pseudonocardia sp. (assembly GCF_035305885.1). Lineage (GTDB taxonomy): Bacteria > Actinomycetota > Actinomycetes > Mycobacteriales > Pseudonocardiaceae > Pseudonocardia. The sequence goes on along the minus strand of NZ_DATGOP010000118.1, from coordinate 9,124 downwards.
CTACGACTCCGGCCTGTTCGACGTGGAGGCCGTCGAGGTCGCCGGGCTGGTCACGCTGCAGGAGGACGACGTGCGTGCCGCCGCGGGTGTGCCGCTGCACGCCCCGCTCGCCGCCATCGACACCGACGCCGTGGCGGAGCGGGTCGCCGCGCTGCCCCCGGTGGAGTCGGTGCACGTGGGCCGGTCGTGGCCGCACACGGTCGCGGTCACCGTCACCGAGCGGGTGCCGGTGGCGACCGTGTCCACCTCGCAGGGGCCCGCGCTCGTCGACCGCACCGGCGTCGTCTACCGGGGGGCGCCTGCACCCGACCTGCCGCGCCTGGTGACCTCGCCGCGCACGGGGGACCCGGCGACGCTCGCCGCGGTCGCCGTGCTCACCTCCCTTCCCGACGAGCTGCACGCGCAGGTCGAGTCCGTCGGCGCGAGCGTCGTGTCCCCGGGCGCGCCCGGCCAGGTCACGCTGCGCCTCGCCGACGGCAAGGAAGTCCGCTGGGGCACCCCGGAGCGGGCCGAGGAGAAGGCCGCGACGCTCTCCGCGCTGCTCACGCAGCCCGGCACCGTGTACGACGTGACGAGCCCCGACCTGCCGACGATCCGCCGTTGATCACACCGGCCGGGTGGCCGCGGGTCGCCCGCTAAGGTGACGAACCGGCCCCCGGTCGCCCGTTCTCCCGGGCCGGAGGGAAAGATCAGCATCGAAGATCGACCCCTTTGGGGGCTGGCGCGCCAGCGGCGCGCCTGCTGGACCGAGACCGGGACGAGACCTAGCGTCTCCACCGGATGGCCCGGACCCCCGGGGACGGACCCGAGCTTGACTGGAAGGTGCGCCCTTATGACGCCCCCGCACAACTACCTGGCCGTGATCAAGGTCGTCGGCATCGGTGGCGGCGGCGTGAACGCCGTCAACCGCATGATCGAGGTCGGCCTGAAGGGCGTCGAGTTCATCGCGGTGAACACGGACGCGCAGGCCCTGCTGATGTCCGACGCCGACGTCAAGCTCGACATCGGTCGCGAGCTGACGCGCGGCCTCGGCGCCGGCGCCAACCCCGAGGTCGGCCGCAAGGCCGCCGAGGACCACCGCGAGGAGATCGAGGAGGTCCTCAAGGGGGCCGACATGGTCTTCGTCACCGCGGGCGAGGGCGGCGGCACCGGCACCGGCGGCGCGCCGGTGGTCGCGTCGATCGCGCGCAAGCTCGGTGCGCTCACCATCGGCGTGGTCACGCGGCCGTTCACGTTCGAGGGCCGCCGCCGGGCCGCGCAGGCCGAGGAGGGCATCACCTCGCTGCGCAACGAGTGCGACACCCTCATCGTCATCCCCAACGACCGGCTCCTGCAGCTCGGTGACGTGGGCGTGTCGCTGATGGACGCGTTCCGCTCCGCCGACGAGGTGCTGCTGTCCGGTGTGCAGGGCATCACCAACCTGATCACCACGCCGGGCCTGATCAACCTCGACTTCGCCGACGTCAAGTCCGTCATGTCCGGCGCGGGCAGCGCGCTCATGGGCATCGGGTCCTCGCGCGGCGAGGGCCGCGCCGTGCAGGCGGCGGGCAAGGCGATCAATTCGCCGCTGCTGGAGGCCTCCATGGACGGGGCACAGGGCGTCCTGCTGTCCATCGCGGGCGGCTCCGACCTCGGCCTGTTCGAGATCAACGAGGCCGCCTCGCTGGTGCAGGAGGCCGCGCACCCCGAGGCCAACATCATCTTCGGGACGGTGATCGACGACTCGCTGGGCGACGAGGTCCGCGTCACCGTCATCGCCGCCGGCTTCGAGGCGGGCGGGCCCACGCACAAGAAGCTGGAGCCCACCGCGTTCAAGTCGCAGGAGAAGGAGAAGGCCTCCCCCGGGGTGATCGCGCAGGGGGTGAGCGGCACGACGTCCTCGGGCGGCTCCTCCGGCGGCGCGCCGGCGCAGGGCAACGGGGCGACCGGGGCCACCGCCTCCGGGTCCGCCGCGGGGACCGCGCCGCAGGCCTCCGCCGCCCCGACCCCGCCGACGGCCGCACCCGCCGCGAGCGCGTCGGTGCCCGCCGCGGCGTCGACCACCGCGCCCGCGGCGGGCAACGGCACCGCCGCGAACGGCACCGCGGAGAACGGCACCACCGCGAACGGCACCACCGCGAACGGCACGGGGCACACCGGCAACGGCTCGTCCGGTGCGCAGTCGTCCGGCGCGCAGTCGGTGCCCTACACCAGCGGGCGCGCGACGGCCCAGCCGGCCGCGCCCAGCACCCCCAACCAGGCGGGCACCCTGCCTCCCGCCGCGCCGCCGGCCACCGGCACGTTCTCCGCCGCGGCGCCGCGCCAGGCCGACCCGGTGCCCGAGCCGCAGCGGCCGCACCCCGCCGAGCGCTCCACCTCGTCCCTCTACACGCAGCCGGTGGACGTCGCGGACCTCGACGACGACGTGGACGTGCCACCGTTCATGAAGAGGTGAGCTTCCGCGTCCGACGGGTGGTGACCACCCGGGCGGGCGGCCGCTCCCGCGGTGACTTCGCCTCCTTCAACCTGTCCCCGCGCGTCGGGGACGACCCGGCGAGCGTCGCGGCCAACCGGGAGCGGCTGCGCCGCGAGCTCGGGGTGCCGGTGGTGTTCCTCGAGCAGGTGCACGGGACGAACGTCGCCACCATCGACGCCGTCCCCGACCCGGACGCCCCCGACGTGCCCGCCACCGACGCCGTGGTCACCGCGTTGCCGAGGGTCGGGATCGCGGTGCTCGCCGCCGACTGCGTGCCGGTGCTGCTCGCCGACCCCGCCGCCGGGGTCGTTGGCGCCGCGCACGCCGGCCGGGTGGGCGCCGCCGCGGGCGTGGTGCCCGCGACCGTCGAGGCGATGGAGGCGCTCGGCGCCCGCCGCGACGCCCTCGAGGTGCTGCTCGGGCCTGCGATCTGCGGCGGCTGCTACGAGGTGCCCGAGCGGATGCGCGCGGAGGTGGACGCGCGCCTGCCCGGCAGCGCCGTGCGGACCCGGCGGGGCACGCCGGGGCTGGACCTGCGCGCCGGCCTCTACCACCAGCTCGTCGAGCTGGGGGTGGCCCGCATCGGCGGGGACCCGCGCTGCACGCGGGAGACCCCCGATCTCTACAGCCACCGCCGCGACCCGCGCAGCGGGCGTCAGGCGGCGATCACCTGGCTCGACCCGCGGTGACGCGGCCCCGTTGGGGCGCGCGCGGGCGAGGGGGTTCGATGGAGCGCGTGGATCGACGTTCGGAGCTCGAAGAGCGGCTGGCCGCAGTCCGGGAGCGGATCCGCCGGGCGTGCGTCGCCGCCGGCCGGGACCCCGCCTCCGTCGAGCTGCTGGCGGTGACGAAGACCGTGCCCGCGGAGGACGTCGCGACGCTGATCGACCTCGGGCTGACCGCGTTCGCGGAGAACCGCGTGCAGGAGGCCGAGGCGAAGGTCGAGGCGGTGGCCCGGCTGCGCCCGCAGGCGCGGCCGCGCTGGCACATGGTCGGCACGCTCCAGCGGAACAAGGCCAAGTCCGTCGCGCGCTGGGCCGATCGGGTGGAGTCGGTGGATTCCATCCGGCTCGCGGACGCGTTGGATGCGGCCGTACGGCGCGAGCAGGAGACCGGTCGGCGCACCGATCGGTTACCGATCCTGATCCAGTACAGCGTCGACGGTGACCCACGGCGAGGGGGTGTCCCCCGAGCGGACCTCCTCCCGCTCGCCGAACACGTCGCCACGTGCGCCGGGCTGCACCTCGCCGGGCTGATGTCCGTCGCCCCGTTGGGGGCCGACCCGGACGAGGCGTTCGCCGACGTCGCCGCGGCGGCCGCCGAACTGCGTGATCGATTTCCGCAGGCCACGGTCCTCTCGGCCGGGATGAGCGGCGATCTGGAGGCCGCGATCCGGCACGGATCGGGTGTGGTGCGTGTCGGAACGGCCCTTGTGGGGGACCGACCGATAACCTCGCGGTGATCGTCGGTCACCGGTGCTGTGACCGGCCGTCGGGGCAGTCGATGATGGGAGCGCGGATGGGCGCGATGTACCGGCTCAAGGCCTACTTCGGCATGGTGCCCGCCGAGGAGATGGGCGAGTACGCCGACGAGCCCCTCGCCGACCGTTACCCGGGGGCGCGCCGCGACCGCTCGGTGCGCGACTACGCCAACGAGCGCTGGGACGACCGGTTCGCCTACGAGGACGATTCCGACCCGGTGCGGCGCGACCGCTACGACGACGAGTGGGACCGCCGGCCCGCGCGTCCCGCCGCCGACCGGGGCCAGGCGCGCGGCTCCGTGGGATCCCCGGTCCGCGGGGCCCTCGCCATGGAGCCTGACCTGCAGGAACCGGTGCGCCCCACCGGCGCGGCGCCGGCCGTGGTGCCCGAGCAGCGCGACCGCGCGAACGGCGCGTCCGCGCTCGCCCGGATCACCACGCTGCAGCCGCGCAGCTACCGGGACGCGCGCACGATCGGCGAGAGGTACCGCAGCGGCGTACCGGTGATCATGAACCTGACCGAGCTCGACGCGGCCGAGGCCAAGCGCCTCGTCGACTTCGCGGCCGGCCTGGTGTTCGCCCTCCACGGCGGGTTCGACAAGGTCACCAACCGGGTGTTCCTGCTGACCCCGGCCGACGTCGAGGTGTCGGCGGAGGACGCGCGGATGCTCGCCCAGCGCAGCGTCTCGGGCGCCTCCGACCCGGACCGCGGCTTCCGGGGGGAGTGACGGACGTGGTCCGCGGCTAGGATCGCGACGTGCTCGCCATCCAGTTCGTCGTCTACTACCTGCTGTTCTTCTTCTGGCTCATGCTCGTGGGCCGGATCGTCGTGGAGCTCGTGCGCAGCTTCGCGCGCCAGTGGGTACCGGCGGGCCCGAGCGCCGTCGCGCTCGAACTGATCTTCACAGCGACCGACCCGCCCGTGAAGTTGTTGCGGAGAGTGATCCCCGTCCTCCGCATCGGCGGCGTTGGACTGGACCTGTCGATTATGGTTCTACTGCTGGTGGTGTTCATACTGATGAACGTTGCCCAGCCGACGCCGTAGTGAGCCCCAGTCACACGGTGCCGCCGCCGAGGACTGCATGAGGTGATCCGATGCCGCTGACGCCCGCCGACGTCCACAACGTCGCGTTCAGCAAGCCCCCGATCGGGAAGCGGGGGTACAACGAGGACGAGGTCGACGCGTTCCTGGACCTGGTCGAGGCCGAGCTGGCTCGCCTGATCGAGGAGAACGAGGACCTGCGCGAGCAGGTCGCTCAGCTCGAGCAGCGCCTCGGGAACGCGCAGGCCGACCTGGAGGAGGCCCGTTCGCGACCTGCCGCGATGGGCGCGGTGTCCCCGCCCACGCAGCAGATCCAGCGGCAGGAGCCCGGACGCGCCATGGGCGCGGCGCTCGAGGCCGAGGGCGGCGACCACCACGTGCAGGTCGCGAAGGTCCTGAGCATGGCCCAGGAGATGGCCGAGCGGCTCACCGCCGAGGCCAAGAGCGAAGCCGACGCCATGCTCAGCGACGCGCGCACCAAGTCGGAGCAGCTGCTGTCGGAGGCCCGCAGCAAGGCCGACGCGCTCGTCAACGACGCTCGTGCCCGGGCCGAGACGATGCTCAACGACGCGCGCACCAGGGCGGAGACCCTGGAACGGCAGTCGCGCGACAAGGCCGCCACGCTGGTCGGCGACGCCGAACGCAAGCAGGCCGAGATCATCGGCACCATCACGCGTGACAAGTCGGTGCTCGAGAAGAAGATCGACGAACTGCGCACCTTCGAACGCGAGTACCGCACCCGGCTCAAGACGTACCTGGAGTCGCAGCTGCGCGACCTCGGGGAGCGTGGCTCCGCAGCGCCGTCCGACAGCCGGTCCAGCTCGAACGGCGGATACGCCTCCACCGGCTACGGCCAGCGCGCCGACGCCGGGAGCTGACCTCGACCGACCCGGGTGGTGCGGCCCGATCCGTCACGCCGCACCTCCGCAACACGGAGTGAGACGTGCTGCTGCTGGTCCTGATCCTCGTTCTGATCGCCTTCGGCCTGCTGGTCGTGGCCCTGCTCTCGGGCAGCGTCCTGTGGGCCTGGGTGTCCGTGGGTGTGAGCGTCGCCGCCGCGGCGGTGTTGCTCATCGACTGGCTGCAGCGACGGAGCGCGGTACGGGCCGGTGCCGAGGCCGCTGCCGTCCCCGCCGCCGGAGAACCGCTCCGCGCGCGTTCTCAGGACCCGGAGCCGGTCACCGAGGTGCTGCCGGTCATCCCGCGCTCGGCCGACGACCCCGGCCGTGACGAGGGGACGACCGGTGAGCGGTTCGACGACGCGTCGGACGCGACCAAGACCGTCGTGATGCCCGCCGTGCAACCGTCCGCCTCTGCTGGGCTACCGCCCGGCGCTTCCGGCGATTCCACCTCGTCGGGCGGGGATTCGTCACCCAGCGTGACGGATTCCGGTGCCGCGGCTACCACGGCCACACCTTCAGCGGGCCCGGACGAGGGGCCCGCCGCCGGCGACGCGGCGCCCACGACGGTCGCGCCCGCGGCCGCCGAGCAGGGCGGCGCCGCACCGCCCACCGAGGCCGCCGCGAGCGGCGGCACCGACGCCGCCGCCTCCGACCAGGGCTCGACCACCACCTCGCCCGCGGCGCAGGAGCCGGAGGGCACCGCCGGGTCCGCCGAGGGACCCGGCGACGGCGCGCAGGCCGCCGGCGACGCCCCGGCGGCCGAGGCCACCGACGCGACGAAGGACGAGGACGCGGCGGACGGGCAGGCGGCGACCGCGGAGCAGGAGGACGCCGAGCCCGCGGGTGCGGCCGGTGCCGCTGCCGGTGTCGCTGCCGGCGCCGCCGCGGAGTCCGGATCCGACCCGGGCGCCGAGTCCGCGCCACCGCAGGCCGACGCGGAGCCGCCGGAGGAGACCCCGGACGCCGGGGCGGCCGCGGTCGTCGCGGGTCTGGAGTCGGAGGTGCTGGTCGTCGACGAGCAGCCGCGCTACCACATGAGCGGTTGCCGGGCCCTCGAGGGCAAGCCGACGATCCCGCTCCCGGTCCGGGAGGCGGTCGAACTGGGCTTCACCCCGTGCGCGTGGTGCACGCCGGTGCGCGCGCTCACGGCGCAGGAGCCCGCCACGCGGTAGTCCGCGCGTCCCCACCCGGGAGCCGGGCGAGGAAGGCGTAGCCGTGGACCTCGAAGGTCCTGGCATTCGCCTCGCCCGCGGCGCCCGCGAACGTGTCGACCGGTTCGCCGATCACCACGTCGACGAAGCCGCACTCCTCGAGCATCCGACGCCAGCCCGACCTGGGCAGCCCGCCGGCGATTCAACCGGTCCAGAGGTCGATGTCCTGGGCGGCGGCCTCCGGTATCGGCCGCCCGTTGGCGATGTCGGCGAACTGCAGCCTGCCGCCGGGCCGGAGCACCCGCCGGATCTCGCCGAACACGGCGCGCTTGTCCGCGCACAGGTTGACGACGCCGTTGGAGATCACCACGTCGGCCCAGCCGTCCTCGACCGGGAGCGCCTCGGCGAGCCCCTCGCGGTACTCGACGTTCTCCAGCCCCAGCGCAGCAGCGGTTGCGCCGGCTCTCGCGAGCATGTCGGGCGTCATGTCGACCCCGATCACGCTGCCGGCGGACCCGACCTGGGAGGCGGCGACGACCGTGTCGAACCCGGCCCCGGAACCGACGTCCACGACGCGCTCGCCCGGCAGCAGGGGGTGCAGCGAGAACGGGTTGGCGACACCGGCGAACGACTCGACGGCCGGTTCGGGCAGGGTCGCGAGCAGGCCGGGCTCGTAGCCGAGCCGCCGGGCGAGGGGGCGGCCGGTGTGGAAGTGGAAGCCGCGCCCGGGGAAGCGGGCCACCTCGCGGTACTTCTCGCGGACCTGCTCGCGGAGGGCCTCCTGGTCCACGCTCGCGCCGGTTGGCATCGTCGACCACCGCCTTCTCCGGCTGGCCCCGGACGGAGGTGAGTCTAGCCCCGTTGCACCGCAGGGGATCCGCGAAATCCGAGGTCGGCACGGCCGGGTCCGGCTCGGGGGAGCATCCGCGCCGGGCGTTCGAGGCCGGCGGAATACCGGGTGGCGGCGGGGCGCTACCCTTGTCACACAGGCACTGATCCGGCCATCACCGGGGAGCCTCCGGAAGAAACGCCCGTCCGCGGGCGGAGTAGAACCGGACGGGTCGGCCCGTCACAGCCGTCGAACGAGAGGCCGTTCCACCACGGGGCGGCAAGCGGGGTGGTACCGCGGCGCTCGCGTGAGCGTCGTCCCCGTGCCGGCAGCAGCACGAGCCACGCACGAGGAGCACCACTCGTCATGAGCGACCGTTATCCGTCGGTCCCCGCCCACCCGTCCTTCCCCGCGCTCGAGCGCGAGGTACTGGACGCTTGGGAGCGCGACGGCACCTTCCGCGCTTCGGTCGAGGCCCGGCCCGCCGGCGAGAACGGCAGCAACGAGTTCGTCTTCTACGACGGCCCGCCGTTCGCCAACGGCCTGCCGCACTACGGCCACCTGCTCACCGGCTACGTCAAGGACATCGTCCCGCGCTACCAGACCATGCGCGGCAAGCGCGTGGAGCGCCGCTTCGGCTGGGACACCCACGGCCTGCCCGCCGAGCTCGAGGCGATGCGCCTCAACGGCATCAAGACCACCGACGAGATCGTCGAGATGGGCATCGACAAGTTCAACGACGCCTGCCGCGCGTCGGTGCTCAAGTACACCGGCGAGTGGCGCGACTACGTCACCCGCCAGGCGCGCTGGGTCGACTTCGACCACGACTACAAGACCCTCAACCCCGACTACATGGAGTCGGTCATCTGGGCGTTCAAGACGCTCTACGACAAGGGTCTGGTCTACGAGGGCTTCCGCGTCCTGCCCTACTGCTGGCAGGACGAGACCCCGCTGTCCAACCACGAGCTGCGCATGGACGACGAGGTCTACCAGAACCGCCAGGACCCCGCGGTGACCGTCGGCTTCCGGCTGGACGGCGACGACGAGCTCGGGGGCGTGCTCGCCCTCATCTGGACCACGACGCCGTGGACGCTGCCCTCCAACCTTGCGGTCATGGTGGGCGACGACATCGACTACGTCGTGGTCGAGTCCGACGGCCCGACCGGCGACGTGCAGCGCTACCTGATCGCCGAGGCGCGACTGGCCTCGTACAAGCGCGAGCTCTTCCCCGACGCCGACGAGGCGACCGTCGTGGCGCGCTACCG